>CAZRRH010000010.1:0-12007 GCA_964602665.1 uncultured Candidatus Saccharibacteria bacterium | reverse complement strand
AATTAAGCGCAAAAACCCTCTCTAATTTAAAATTCAAAATTTAGAATTTAGAATTAAATAAGGTAATTTACGAATTAAGCGCAAAAACCCTCTCTAATTTAAAATTCAAAATTTAGAATTTAGAATTAAATAAGGTAATTTACGAATTAAGCGCAAAAACCCTCTCTAATTTAAAATTCAAAATTTAGAATTTAGAATTTTCTAATTATATCCTCTTACTAATAACCTTGTCAATTATGCCGTACTCCTTTGCCTCGTTTGCGGTGAAATATTTATCTCTATCAGCATCGTTTTTGATTGTTTCTTCTTTTTGACCTGTCCATTGTGAGAGCATTTTATAAAGCTTTTCTCTTGTTTTGATTATTTGTTTGGCCTCGATCTCCATATCGCTTGCTTGCCCTTGTACTCCGCCAGCTGGCTGATGTATCAATATTGTGCTATTAGGAAGGGCAAATCTTTTACCCTTGGCTCCACCTGCGAGCAAAACTGCGCCCATTGACGCTGCTGTGCCGACACAGATTGTTGATACTTCAGGCTTAATGTAGCTCATTGTGTCAATTATAGCTAGTCCTGCGTTTACTTCTCCCCCATATGAGTTTATAAACATCTGAATTGGTTCGCTAGCATTCTCTTTTTCTAAAAATAAAAGCTGTGCGACTACTGTATTTGCAAGTACGCTATTTATTGTGCCACCGACAAAGAGTATTCTGTCTTTTAAGAGCCTAGAGTATATGTCGTAAGCTCTCTCGCCATCTCTTGATTTTTCTATTACTGTTGGTATTAGCATGATAAAAATAAATTCAAAATTTAAAATTACAAATCAGAACCTGCTTCCTTAATCATCATCTCAAAAGCTTTTTGCTTGATATAGACATTTTTGACATTATTAATCCATTCTTCTGTTTCGTTTATTTGCTGACCCTGCTTTATAATTTGTTTAAAAGATTCAAACTCTTTTTCGTTTATTTCTATTTTTTTCTCGTTTGCGTATTTAGATAGTAAAACCTCTTGTTCTATCGCTTGTTTAGAATCTTCTTCAAGGGCTTTATGAAGCTCTTCGTGGGTCATTTTGTTTTCTGCAAGCCAATCTGCAAGCGTTTTGTTTATTTTCTTAAGCCTTTCTATCAATGATTGCTCTCTGTTGCTTATCTCAAAAGAGATAATTTCAGGATGTACAACTATTTTGCTCTGTTTCACTGCTTCTGTAAGCAAATCTGAATTAAATTTCTGCTCAACTATTTGTGATTTCTTTTTCTCTATCTCTTCTTTGACGAATTTGCGTATATCAGCCATCGTTTTTATTGAGTTTACTTTGTAAAATTTGGCCACTTCCGCTGCCCACTCATCTGTATCTGGTTTAGATTTTATATCAACTTTATTCTCTTTGATTACATCTTTTATACCTTTTAGCCCAATTTTTTGTTCCTCTTCGGTTGCCTCTTTGCTTTCTTTTTTTACCTTGATTTTGCTTATATCTGCAATTTTAAAATCTGGTATTGAGTAAACTTCTACTGTAAACTTATAATCAGCTCCTAAAATAGCCGCTGGAACATCTTTGTAAATGGGTGGTATTGCAATATTTATTTTTTCTGCAATCAATGCCTGCAATAAATATACAGGAACTATTTTTGCTGCCGTTTCTTCTACCAAAGAACCTTTTAATGCTGGCTCTACTGCGCTCGGTGGGACCTGACCTTTACGAAAGCCTTTTATGTCAAGTTGTTTACTCTCTGTCTTTAATAATTCATCGTAAGATTTTGCAAAAATATCTGCTGGGATTGTTATCTCAAGTGAGAATTTGCCTTTTCCTTCATCTTTTATTGTGTAATTTTTATCCATTCTTATGTAATCTTAATTTTAATTGATATATTATATCATATTTGAGGTTATTATTTCCAGCTCCACTGATAAGGAACTTTTATAAAAGTCCATGTGGCAGTAGGGTCAGCAATTATCTGTGCCATTTGAGCATAAGGATCCTGATTACATGTTAAATTAGGTCCTGAATATGTAAGATTGGGAATTATTGGTAAATTGCCACTATACTGTTCATCTGTAATTGTTATTCCGGTAAATGATGGCGTTATAGCCGGATTGTATTCTTGTTGAATCCAAATATCTGAAGGAGGTTCGTTCCATTCTCCTGAACATAGTTGCTGTGTCCATGTAGGACCTAAAATGTGAGGTGTTAAAGTCGCTTTTGAGGCTCTGGTAAAACCGCAACCTTCAAATGAGAGTTGTCCGAATTCTTCTGTGCTGATTAGAATAAGTTTTAGTTGTCCATGTACAAATGTTTGTTGCTGTTTTTGCTCAAAATGATTAGTCTCTTGTTCTATTTTCCATCTTTTTAATGATAATCTAAATTTCCTTTGCAAAGTCCCCTGTGTCATTGCTAAATCATAATTTGCCCATATTAACTCTTTCTGGGCATAGTCAGGATCTAAAACAAGTAAATTTTGATGAATTGCTCTTCCAATTTTTGTTGCGGATTCTTTTTGAGCTTCAAAAAGTGCAAGCTGTTCTTGGGGTGCAGGTTCTTTTTTAATCGCAACTTCAAACATAAGTTTTTAATTATTAAACTATATTACTCCCACTCTATCTAACTTTGCAACAACAACTAACCTTTGCTTTGAGCTCCAGAGAGGATGGCAAGTGATCAATGTTATACGATAATCATTTGTTTGTGCAAGGACGGTTCTGTCGTCAGGAGAAACGACTTTACTCTCCAGGACTGTATATGTCCACTCTTGATCATCTTGTTTTACTATTATCTTATCTCCAAGATTAACTTTGTCTAAATTAAAAAAAGTATCTTTTGCCGGTGGCATTTTATCGTATCGATGTCCTATGATAATAGTGTTGCCTAGCATGCCGGGTGCTTTTGATAAAGGAAAGTGCCAAAACCCTTTATTCATAGTGTGTGCGTCTGTGCCGTCATATACTCTCCCCTCAATAAGTGCGGATTTTATAATAAGAGTTGAATTATATTTCTCCATGCTGTAGCGAGTTTCACCTTCATTGTAAAAGAGTGCAAGATCTTCTTCTGTGATATTTTCGAGTGAGCCTTCGTTGATGTCGTAAACAAGAGTATCTTCTGTATTAGTGCTAAGGGTTGTATATAAATGGAGAGTTATATTGCGCGTTATAGTGTCTATCCTATGCTGATTATATGCAAGAACAATGTCATCTTTGTAGAATTTATATGTAAAATATCCCCCTACGATTATTAATGATAGGAGCAGTATAGACATTATAATTTTCTTTATCATCAATCAATTATACAGTTTTTGATAATTGCTTGCAATATTGTTTGAAATAGTGTACACTATTATTGAGTAATATATAAATTTTTATAAGACTAATTTATGGCACAGAAAAAGAACAAGAAAAACAGTGCCCCAAAGGTTGAGGGTATGAGAAAAGAAGAAAAAGTTTCTTTGACTATGCAGGATAAAACAGAGCCTGTAGTTGAAGTTAGTTCTCAGGAATATGATAGTGGTAGGTCAATAATTAAAGGAATAATAAAACTGCTTTTTCTCTTTTTATTGCTTCTTGGATTTATTATAGTATTAGCTTTTGGAATAAACAGACTTTTTCCAGGTAAAAGTGATGATATCGCTATCCCTGTTATCGAGCCTGATAATAAAGAGAGAGTTGTTTACACTGGTGATAAAAACATCAAAATAAAAATGACAACTGACGAAGACAATGCCTCAATTATGGTTATGGCAAATGGTAAAAGAGATGGTAAATATCTTGAAAAAGAAGAAAGTGGCGATTACACATATGAGAAAGAATTTTTAAAAGAAGGTGAATATAAAATTGTCGCAAAAACTCTTAAAAAAGGATTAATCTGGAAAACTAGTAGCGAATCTGAGTCACTGACTGTTTATTACGATACAACAGCTCCTTCGTCAGATGTCGTTTTGAAATATGATAAGAGTACTGATAGTAAAATTATCGATCTGGAAGGTGTAGCAGAAGCAGGTTCAAAAGTAGTGGTTTCTGATGGCGCAAAGAATTATGAAACAACAAGTGATGAGAACGGCAATTTTAAAATATCTGGTGTCGAACTTTCTGAAGGTGAGAACAAATTTACTTTGCAAATCGAGGATAAGGCGGGCAACCAAAGTACTGCTTCCAAAAGTATCGTCGTAAATTACACATTAGGAGATCTAAACGGTGATGGTCAATCAACTAAAGCTGATGGGACGAGTACAGCGAGCGGTAGTACACTTCCAAAGAGCGCCGGAGAACTGTCTTTCCTAACAGATTTATTTGCAATGAAAGGATTTATAGCAATAATTTTGTTAATGGGATTTTCTGTCTTTTTGTTTAGCACAGGGTTTTTTGCTATTAAGTCAATTCGCAGAGAGTAAGAAATAGACTTTATAAATTAAACGCTCTTTTACTATGGTAAAGGGGCGTTTTTTTTGATAAAATAACTCTTATGAGTAAAAATCTAGCAAATTGGATGGAAAAAAATATGATCGTACTAATAATGGCGTTTTTGACACTATACTCCTTTCTGCCTGTATTCTCCCCTATCTTATTTAAACTGGATGCGCCAAAACCTGCTATTGCCATACAAAAAGTTTATAGATATTTATGCCATCAGAGGGTTGACAGATCGGTTTTTCTTTTTGCAGAGGATAAAATAGTAGCTTTTTATACGGTTGATGAGCTAAAAGAGTTAGGCGTAATTCCAAATGAGCCAATAATCAAGTTTGGATATAGAGATGATGAATACGGTTATCCTTTTTGGGGCAATGAGCAAGTTGGATACAAAGTTGCCTATTGTATTAGAGATACAGCCCTTTATACGGGACTTGTTGTTATGGGCTGGGCGATTATTTTTTATGTTAAAGTTTTAAAAAAGAAGTTAAGCAAAAAGCTACATTGGATTGTATACGCCTTGCTGATGCTTCCAATGGTTATTGATGGCATTTTTCAGACAATTGCAGAAATAGCCAAGTTTTCTTTCGTGCCATATCAGTATATTGATAGTATAGAGAAAAGGGTTATAACCGGAGTGCTTTTTGGAGCTGGATTTGCTGTGTATATTGTGAGAAGCTTAATTTTAGAGGAGTCAGCTTATGGAGAGTAATATATTAAAGATTGAGCCATCAAAAAGGAGCATTATTATAACTGCGGTTGTAATATTTTTGCTTTTAGCTGGTGATAAGATAATTTCTGTAGGAGTAATACTATTTCTTGCTTTTATCCTCTCTTCACTTATTTTGCCCGTCTATCGCTGGCTTATTAGTAAAAAAGTAAGAAAAGAAATTGTATTAGGTGGACTAACAATAGGTTTTGTTGTGTTAATTGTTGTAATATTTAGCTCTATCTTTCTGCCATTTCTATTGCAACTTGAAAAACTGATTAAAGAAACTCCAGATATCGTGGAGAAGATAGCTCAGATGGCAACAAATATTGAAATCCCATTTGTTAAATTAGATGAAGAGGCTGTTAAGCAGTCGATAAACGAGTATGTAAATAGCGTATCAAGCGATATTATTCCCAATGTGCTTAAAGGGTTTGAAGGGGCAAAAGCTACTTTCACGGCAATTGCAGATGTTGGTGGCGTGCTTCTTACTCTTGTTACTATTTACGCTATCTCAACATATTTTGTTGTTGATCACGACTTGTTTGTTGAAAAATTAATTTCATTGTTTGACGCAAAAAAGCAGAAAATGATACGAAAGGGCTTATCTAAGCTTGAAAAAAGGCTAAACAGGTGGATCGTAGGAGAGGTTTTCCTTATGCTTGTGATTGGATTTATGACATGGATTTTTCTTACAATTCTTGGAATACCATTCGCTCTTCCACTTGCTGTATTAGCGGGCTTTTTGGAGATAATACCCAATCTTGGGCCAATAATATCAAGTATTCCTGCTATTCTGATTGCTCTTTTTGAAGGAGGACCTACATTGGCTATTGGCGTTGCAGTAGGTTATATTGTTATTCAGCAGTTAGAAAACAACCTTATAGTTCCTAAGATAATGGGTAATGCTACCGGAATTCATCCTCTGGTAATACTTGTAGGAATGCTTTTCGGTTTTAGTTTTGGAGGAATTCTTGGCGCGCTTTTAACTGTTCCATTACTTGTTTTAGCAAAAATCGCTTGGGAATTCTGGTCTGAATTTAGGGATTTGCGTAAGTAGAATTAGATATGTGATAATTTTTACTATAACACTTGTCAACTACAAATAAAAAAGGTATATTTATTATATGTTAAAAAATCCTGTATACTTTTACGAAGACATAAATTCAACAGATGTAGAAGAATCTTTAGTCGGTAGAAAAGGCTTAAGTCTGTTTTTATTAAAAGATTACGATGTTCCTGTTCCTCCTTTTTTTGTAATCTCAGCAGGTTTGTACAAAAGCAGCATATATGAAGGATTTAAGAATAAAGTTATGGATTGGGTCTCTTCGGATACTCCACCCAGCTCTGATCAACTAATAGAAATAGTAAAATCAGTCCAGTTTAGCAAAGATTATCAAGAAAATATTCGTAAAAACTATAATCGACTCTCTGGATTTGCTGATGTCTGGGTCTCTGTAAGATCGTCTGTTGTTTATACTAAAGATCCTTCAATTTCTTTCTCTGGAATATTTGCGACTCAGCTTAATGTTAAAGGAACCGCAGATTTGCTCGAAGCGATTAAGGGCATATACTCTTCTGCATTTACTGAGAAGGCGCTTAGTTATTACAAGATGCATGGTGTAAAAATGTCTGATGTTAAAATGGCAGTAGTCGTACAAAAAATGGTGCAAGCACAAGTATCAGGTATAACTTTTACAGTTGATCCAGTTACAATGGATAACAGCAAGTTAAGTATTGAAGCTGTATTTGGCTTGGGTGACGTGTTAAGCAACAATGAGATGACTCCTGATTTATATGTGCTTAAAAAAGACGATCTTAGCTTTTTGGAGAAAAGAGTTTCTCCTCAGGAATGGATGCTTGTAAGAAAGCCTATCCCTGTAGATGGTAGAAGCAAAGACAATACGGAGAAGGTTAATATAACAAAATCTTGGAGTCATCAGCAAAAACTTGACGATCGTTTTATAAAAGATGTTGCAAAACTATCCTTGATTGTTGAGGACAAATCTTTAGTTGCTCAAAACATCGAGTGGGTATGGGAAAGTGGAAGTGTATGGGTATTGCAAAATAAAGAAATTAAAGAGTCCACAAAAAAGATTCAAAAAGACCCTATCGATATTGGTGATTATGACAAAAATAGTTTTCTAGAGTCTGCTATAGACATGGTTAGTGAGAGTAAACTAGAGCATAGTGCTGTCTTGGAGGCTGTTGACCTTGTTGAGAAAAGAAAAGAAGCAAAAGAACCTGAGATATTTGATGTTATAGGCAAAGATGTCGCTGGCATAGTTGAAACAGGTAAGGTAAACATAAAGAGACCTTCTTTAAATAAAACGGAGATATCAGAGTTTAAATCTGTATTACGAGGTGTTGGAGCAAGTTTTGGTGAAATATCAGGAAGATTAAAAATCTTAGATAAAAACAGTATAAAAAACATTTCAGTAACAAAAGATGACGTCTTATTAGTAAAAGATTATCAAGAGGATAATATAAAAAATATCGAACACATTGTTTTGCAATCCGGAGGCGTGATTACTGAGGAAGGTGGCTTATCAAGCGCATTGGCAATATTATGTAGAGAAAACGGCATTCCTGCAGTCCTTGATGTCGACGATGCAAGCAGTAGACTTGGTGAAAATTTGACCGTAAAAATAGATGGTATGACTGGAGAAATCATGAGAAAGGAGGAAAAGATTGCTTCTGATAAAAACGATAAAGGCTTAAAACCGCAATCTCCTTCTAGTGATGAAGATCTTAAAGATCAATTTATGCAGCAATTTGAAGGTATGGAGAGTGATCTTGCTCAGTTTGAAGGTAAGCTTCCTCCAAAGAAAGAAAAAATAGATATTCCTGTTTTTGACATTGAAAAACCATACTCCGACTTAGATCGACTTATGGGAATTAAAAAAGAAATCGAACAGAAATACGAAAAAAAGCTTGATAAAGAGTTTGCACAAATCGCAAAAGAAGAAGAATTAGCTAATATTGTTTATGACGAGAAGAAAAAGATTGTAACTGCAACAAAAGTACTTGTTAATAACGACAATATTATGCCAAATAACGAGCATTATGAATCTGCACTCCGAGTTGGTGATGGTATTTGTTATGTCGATCTAGCGGCTATATTGTCAGAGCTTTTGCAGATAAATACTGTAACATCGGAAGATTTTGACCGCTTTGCAAGAAGAATTGATCATTTATGTAGTGTTAGCAGCTCAAATGAGATAATTCTAATGGTTGATAATGGCCTTACGGATGATGAGATTAAAAAACTACTTAAAACCGTCAGAAGAGCAAGAAATAAATTTCAGTGTAGAAACTTGTCGATAATGGTTTCTGGGCTTATAAACAGTGCTTCTGTTACCGATTTCAAGAAAAATTTATCAGCATTAGGGCTTGGTCGGTCAAGAAATATGAGAGTTTATGTTAATATAGATAAAGTTGGACAAATTTTGTTTATTGAAGATATTTGTGATGTAAATGTTGATGGATTCGTGATAGATTTCGTCAAACTATCAAAAGAACTAATAGGGAAAGACAATTTGGAAGACAAAATAAGTTATGATATTGTTGATAGGATAATTAACAGTATTACAACAAGTGAATGTGCTCGTAAGAAATATTTAATTGCAAATTTAAATAAATATTACGATATTGCGTCTATATGTGTTAAGAAGGGCTTTTATGCTGTTGCAGTTGATTACACACTCCTTAATCAATCTAAGGATGTTGTGGTAAAGCAAGAACAAGAGATGTTTAAATAAGCGTTTGATGCTTTTTAGAACCTAAAGTGATTTGCTTTTATCAATCTTCTTCCAACGAGTTTCGGGGATTTTGCTTTTTACTTCTTCATAGTTTTTCTGCACTAATGCGAGCAATTCATCATCGTTAAGATCACTTTTATCTTTTATCTCATCAGCAAAATGGAATTTGAGCATATCTATTACCCACCCTTCTCTCTTCTCGGGGTCTTCTACAAACCTTTTTTCAGCAGTTACAATAAGATCCTTGGCAACATTTGCCAGGTTTTTTCTTAGAGCCGCATTTTTCTCGAGAGAGGCTTTAGAAATAAGGTGGTTAAGATACTGGATTAATTTAGCGGATACAATCACAACGCAAATGGTTATTAAAAGGAGCAAGAAATTTGATAATTGTGTCGAGCTAAATAAATCTGTTATTTCCATATTTTTTAATAGTTAAATTTATTATATACTTTTGTGTCAAAAACCGACCAAAATGCCGTGTACGCTATCGATGAAATATAAGCAACAATTACTAGTAATATTATTCCTGGTATGGCAATAATCCAAGATTGCATTGCTATAGAAATCACCCCTGTTAAAAAGCCTATGATCAGTATTGGAATAAGTATAACTATTCCATAAACAAGATTTATTAAGAAAGTGTAGAGAGAAAAGTATAATACGGTCGTATACTCGTTTTTTAGCTCTTGGAAGGCCTTCTTTATAGCCTCAGTCGCTTGCATGTTTTCAAGTATCACATATCTTGTAGCCATCATAGAAACAAATCGCATTGCATATCCAAGCATTATCAACAATATCCATCCTATACAAATAAAACATAGCAGGAATATTGAGACTACAACCATCCCTAACGAGATAAAGAAGAAAATTATCATAAGAACAAATAAATTCCAAAACTGCTTTTTACTTTCTGTCCACAATGTTTTTATATCTTTGACATCTCCTTTGTCAGCAAAATGTACAAATCTAATAAGAGCGATATTTGATACATAGTTAAAGTATGTAAAAACAATTACGAGTAATAAAATAAAACCACATACTGATATAACTGTAATTAATCCAGTTATTGAACCAACAAAGTTACCGATCTCGTTTGCGGTTGTATTAAATTGACTATCTATATCTAAGCCTGTTTTCTCAAATTGCTTGTCAAAATATGTGCCATTGCTAGAAGAAGAGTTGTTGTTATATGAAGATGATGAATTACCAGAGAAGTTTGTTCCACCACCACTGCCGCTTGATGCATTAATATAAGTACCTGTTAAAGAAATTATTAAGGCTAAGATTAATACAGTTCTTTTGTGCTTTTTTATAAACTCAATCGTCTCCTTAATTAAATCAGGGAAATTTATAAAATTAACCTTTGGGGAGCGAGCAACATCGGCCATCGTTTTTTATATTAAAAATTAATTGTCATACTAATATCTAGATTTTATCATATTATTAGTAAAAACAAAAGACCTCCTACTTTAATTATAGGAGGTCTTTATTGCTATATCGTATATTAAATTTACTCTCTTCGCTTTATTACAAATGCTCCACCTCCAATTAGTAATAATGCTAGAAGAAGTAACCACCAATATCTTGCTAATAGTGAGCTACTGCTGTTAAGTGCGAAATCAATTATTTGCTCAGAATCTGCTTGAGCATTAAATTCTTGGGTATTTTGCTGTGCAACTTTATAATTCTTTGGCAAGCTCTCCTCAAGAAGTTCTATCTTGTAATTTCCTGGGCATACTTCTGCGCTCCATTTACCGTCTTTATCTGTTGTGACAGAAGCAACTTCAATTTTGTCACCATCTTCGTTAGTGTAGTAAATGATAAGCTTAATATTTGCAACACCTTTTTCAGATTCGTCTTTTTTGCCATCTGAGTTTTTATCTGTAAAAACAAAGCCAGAGGTCTTCGTTTTCTCGTCACAAGTTGTTGCGCCAAGTACTTCTCCTGTCTCCTCTTCTTCTGTGAGTAATAGCTCTTCTTCCTCTGTCTCTTCCTCAGCTGTGCCTGTTGCGATTGTTCTAGTCCCTAGTACTGTTCCTGTACCTCCTGTAGCTGCTGGGGCGCTAGAAATTTGTACTGTGATGCTATTTGACGCACTGTCGCCATCTGCATCAACTACTGTGTATGTACAAGTGTATGTTCCTGCTGATGTAAGAGTGTATGTATTACCTGTTCCACTACAAGCTCCGCTCCATTGAGCTGATGCATAAGGAGCATTTCCTCCTGTTGCATTAGCAGTCAATGTTATTGTTGTAGGCAATGTTGTGCTTGTACTTGGAGAGGCTGTTATCAGTACTGTTGGTGCTAAATTTTTTACAGTTATTAATACGGATGCGCTTGAGCACTCATTTTCTGAGAAGAAATTTGTCGTTACTAATTCATCCTCTTCACTTGGCTCTTCGATAACTTTAATGAGTGGTATATTCTCCGATAAGTTTCTTGCTTCACATACTCTTAATGTAGCTGTGTAATCGCCAGATGTTGTATATAACTTGTCAGGTATTGTTATACTGCCTGGCGTCTGGAAGTATCCGAGAAATTGCTCTCCATCACCTGCTCCGTAATCAATCCAGCTTGACCATGGTGAGTCATCGCCAAATTCAAGTGAGTAGAAAAGCTGATTCATTTGCTCGTCTGAGAGACCAAAAGGATTTGAACTATCCGAGTCGATTGCTGTTCCCATAACTGTCATATTTGCTTCAGGGAGAGTTTCTTCCTTATCAAAGTAGCCAAGATCTTTAAGGTACTGGATCAAGCTAACACTGCTTGGGTCCGTAAATGATCCTGTAAATTTAGCACTCTCTCCTTCGTTTATTGTCTGGGATGCATCAAGTGTAACAATAGGTGCAACGTTTGTTATTGTTATGGAGAATTGACAGTTTTGATCACCTTCTAATTCAGCATCACAATCGGATCTATTACCTGCCATGTCCGTTACATAGTAGTTAAATGTATAAATCCCCTCCTGGAATAATGAGGTATCAATTGGCAAATTATGATCAGCAAATGTTATTGCTTCGCCAAATACATAATTAAAAAGCTCGTTAAGAGTTCCTCCCTTGCCACATCCAGTATATCCACAACCTGCATCGCTGATATCAAAAGTCGTGTCTACAAGAGTGGCGGAGCCTAATCTTCCGGT
>CAZRRH010000009.1:0-25204 GCA_964602665.1 uncultured Candidatus Saccharibacteria bacterium | reverse complement strand
GTCATGTAAAGATATTTTACCACATCTTGATGCGCTAATCTTCACAAGACCCTTAGGAATTATTCAATCTTTGAAATTTCCTACCTATTGGGTTGATACAACTCCTCAGGGTAAGTTCACATTGAGTTTAGCTTTCGGACAATCAAAATATTATATTGATAATCTAAGTCAAAATGTTAAACGTGGTCATAGAGAAAAACTCAGGCGTGGTGAATGGCCTTTACCTGCTCCTATTGGATATAAAAATGATTTAGCAAAACATACAATAATTCCAGACCCTAAAATATTTCCATTGATTCAACGGATGTATACCGAATTTGCTCAAGGAAGATATTCGATAAAAGAAATGTCTAATATCACATATTCTTGGGGAATGAAAAGCAAAAGTGGTAAGCCCCTTGTTCCAAGTGCTATTCACAGAATATTAACAAATCCTTTTTATATTGGTGTTATGGTTTTTAATGACAAGAAGTATAAGGGAAACCATATGAAAGCAATTAATACGGGTACATATCTACAGGTTGCAAAAGTTATTAAAGGTAGAAGTAAACCAGCAGGTGAGAAAAAAGATGCTGACTTTTTTCCGTTTACTGGACTTTTAACATGTTCTGAGTGTGGATGCTCGATAACAGCTGAAATGCAAAAAGGTCATAAATACTACAGATGTACTAAGAAAAAAGGAAAATGTTCACAAAAATATGTGCGAGAAGAAGTATTGCAAAAAAAACTTGATAAAATTCTCAAACAAATATCTATTGATAAGGAAACCTTTTCATTAATGCTACAGGCACAAAAGTTAGGTCACAAAGAGGAACATGATAACTATATTGAGAATTTAGATTTTTGGCAAAACGAAGATAAAAAAGTTGAAGAGAAAAAAAGACGACTTCTTGATCTAGTTACAGATGGAAAAATATCAGAAGAAGAGTATGAAGAGAAGAAAAATGAGCTTGTTTTCAGGCAAACTGAGATAGAGGAGAATATGGAAGAATTGAAAAAGGCTGGAAATTCGTGGATCGAACAGCAGAAGGATCTCGCAATTGCTTGTCACATGGCGTTTTTAGTATTCGAGAAAGGAAACAACTACGACAAGAAATTAATACTGCATACAGTCGGCTCGAACTTTTCTTTAGAGGGCGAAAATGTCCATTGGGACTGGCTTGAGCCATTCGACATGATGGTCAAAAACAGAGGTATGTTCGTTAAACGGGGTGCGTGGGACAAGGTTCGAACCTTTTTAGTATGTCATCCGTTTACAAAGATACGGGTACCAAAACTTTCATTTGATTATGAAGCCTTAATATCCTCTTCTTTTCATTAGAAGAGCCTTCAATGCTTCAATTAGCAATGATATTTCATTTTCTGAGTTATATTTGCTTAAGCTTATTCTCAGACTTCCATTTATATATTCTTTGTTAACGCCTATAGCTCTTAGAACATGAGAAGACTCGACGTCTTTTGATGCATAGGCAGCACCGACTGATACGGCAAAACCCTTTTCATCCAAACTGTGTACCAACATATCACGGTGGATTCCTTTAAATGCGAAAGAAGTGATATTAGGAACTTTTTGTTTTACATCTCCTATAAGGATAACATCTTCAATTTCATTTAAAATCCTTTTGATAAGTATAGAACTAAGTTTTACTAATTTAGAATGATCATCCTTAAAACGACGATATGCATTCTTAAGTGCTTCCGCCATTCCTACGATCAATGGAGTATTTGCCGTTCCTTTTTCTAATTCACCAATTTCATCCTTATTATCTTTGAGAAAAATAACTGATACACCTTTTGATCCGTGAAACTTATGAGCTGAGAAATTGTAGGAATCTACTCCGAGATTCTTCAAGTCAGGAAAAAGTGAGGCTTCGGCTTGTACTCCATCAGAATGCAATTTAATATTTTTGAAAACCCTTGTAATGGTCACAATCTTTTCTATCGGTTGTATCGTTCCAATATCGTTATTTACATGCATAATAGATATTAGTGCTGTATCCTGATTGACTTTTCTTTTCAAGTCATCTAAATCAACAATACCCTTGTCGTCAACATCAATATACTCTACAAGGTAGCCTTTGTCTTCTAGCTTTTTCATTTTTTTGAGAACCCCTCGATGTTCTATTCTTGAGGTAATAATGTGTTTTTGAGAATTGTTTCTGAGTAAGAGTTCAATGGCGTATTCAGTAGAATGTATTCCCCCGGTGCTGAAAATTACTTCATTTCTACTAACTTTTAGAATATTAGCAATCTCATCTCTAGCGTTTTCAATAACCTCTTCGGCGTCTCTTCTGAATGAATGAAGAGAATGAGAATTCCCCTACTTTTCGAGAAAGTACGGCTTCATTCTTTCAAAAATTTCTTCGTCAAGTTTTGTTGTGGCAGCATTATCAAGGTATATTTTTTGCATTATTATAAATTGTTTGTGATAACTAAAAGAGGCGAGGATGGGAGTTGAACCCATGTGAACGGTTTTGCAAACCGGTGCCCAACCAGCTAGGCCACCTCGCCATAATATTGTGGAAAAACAAAGTTTCGAATATCTTTGGCATTATTTAGTATCATTGCGACTCGCTCAACTCCAAACCCGAGATTCAGAACAGGATACATAATTCTATACTTTGAAAGTGATACAGGAGAGTACATACCAAGATTTGCTATCTCAAATTCCTTTTCCCCAAACTTAGCATAAATTTCCCAATCGTAACCAGGTGCATAATATTTACTTGTAGTCTTTTTTTGTACAGTTCGTAAGCCGGTCAATCCGATTTCTTTTGTGATTATTTCTGTAAGAGCTATTCCATCTTCCATACTTAATTTTTGGTTCATTACAACAATTGATGCAGAAGTGCTTTCATATAAATGTCCTTCGTCCTGACGTTGCTCTTTTCTGAATCGAGAACCAATAGAAAATAATTTTACTGGCATTTTTGCAGTTTGTTTTTTTGATAGAACTTCAAACCAATTAGCTGTCATATGCGATCTAAGTGTAAGATGAGATGGCTCTGGTAATAATTTTGAAAATTCCATAAACACCTCTTTTATTAATCTTGAAGCTTGAGATTCTGTAATTAATAGCTTAGACGATAACACCTCTATAAAATCGTCACCCTCTATTTCACCCCTCTTAAAAGCTCTTAAAATTGATTTTAACTCTTCAGTTTTTGAAAAATTTGGAATAATCTTCTTAATTAAATCCAATTTCTCCTCACTTATTCCAATATCTTGTCTTGGTAATCCAGCAAGATAAAACATTCGATCAAGAATAAGAGGTGCTTCTGGTCCATATTGCCGAAAGACCTCCTTATCTTCAATTATTGACGGATTAATCATCTCATCGAATCCAAGTTCCAAAAATATACATCTAAATTTAAGGTTAAACTCTTGTAGAGGATGTGCCTTTCCCTGACCTTTCACCCAATTAATATTTATTCCCGATTTATCTATTAGCTTCGAAGTCTCTAACCATGTTTTTTCATAGTCTTTTTCTGCTTGATCTTTTATTGTTTTTGCATGAAAATTACCTACCATCAATTACCTCCTTAAATGAATTTAATACATATTCAATTTCCTCGACTTTTAATCCATATACCGAGACCTTAAAACCTTTTGTTTTACCTTGTTTTATACCTATAATCCTTTTTTTCTTTAAAGCTTCTGAAAGAAAATACCCATGCTTTCGATTTGTTTTGCTCATTTCGTCAAAGATAGGCGTTTCAAAATATACAAGATCGTGCTGTTTTGGTTTTTGGCCAAGTTGCTTTATTCCACCGTTACCGAGCCTTTCCATCTCATTGATAAAGTACTGAGTTTGTTTAATCTCTTGATCCCAATTCGAAAGTCTTGGTTCGATTTCCTTTAAAGCTTGGAGGAATCCAGCAATAGCTACTCCTCTTGCTGAGCAACCAAGTGTGCAAAGTTTCTTCTCAGAGTAATATTTAGATTTCTGTTCGATTATTCCAGCCCATTTGTCGTTATAAAGTAAAGCTCCTACAGGACCAGGTGAACCAAAACTCTTATGTCCTGAGATAGAAATAAAGTCAACATCGATATCTTTTCCAGAAAATTTAAAACGACCAGCCGAATATGCAGCATTAAGTAAAATGGGGATGTTATGTGTTTTAGCAACTTTTGCTATTCCTTTAACATCAGTTAAATTACCCCAACGTCCATCAATATGCGTCAATAATAGTAGAGCAGGTTTCTTTGGAGCACTTTTAATTACCACCTCATAAGATTTTGGATTTATAATGTATTCCGGATAACCAGAAGATTTTGCTTCAACTATTGTTGCTCCTGCCAACTCCATTGAAATAACTGAACTATAATGTTTATTTTCATCTACAATCACAATATCTCCAGGTTGTAAGACTCTTTGGGCAACCACCGCCATTGCTTCCCTTGCTCCAATTGTTATTGTGGATTTATTCATTTCATAGACATCTTGTAAAATTTCATTAATTCTATAAATCTCGGGTTTTCTAATTTCCTCTAAATTACCATTGCAATAATCACAAATGGAATATCCATCAAGATATTTTGAGGCGAAATCTTTTACTGTAGTACTTAAAAACCCACCTCTTCGAATAGGATTCAGATTAATAAGTTGTTCGATTTTTTCTCTTGTCATATATTAATCCTTAAATATGTTATTAGTTTTATATTATACACTATTTTAATATAATGCGAAAGATCAAGATAATATAATCCTGTTGGCTTTAATTTGATGTTTTAGTTATGGAAAAAAGAAAAAAGTAGGAAAACAGCAACAAAAAACCAACACTAAAATGTGTTAGTACAACAAGGCTCAAAATTGTTTCTGCTGTTTTTTAATACCATGGCTGTATTATACTATATGGCATATTTAAAGTCAAATTTTGCGTTTTTTTAGTCGTTGTTCGAACCAAACCTTTAATATAGTAGTACTTGCATTTATGAACATTTCACAATTTACAGTATCGTTTACCCTTATTTTGAAAAATATCGAAGAGACTTGAAAAATCTTAAAATACGGGGTGGACGGAATATGGCTCGAACTTTTTTCATGCAAAGACCTCTTCTAAAGATCCATTTACCAGAACTTTCTTTCAAAGTTGTTATTCCAAATTTAGCTATTTAATTTGTTAGGGTATAATTTAGTTATGAATATGTATAAGAGAGGAAAAGGGGCAAGTGTTTATCGTAGTTCAGGGTTTAGGAATTATGGTTGTTTGATGGGGTTGTTTCTATTACCATTGCAGTTACTATTATTCACTTTAGTACAAATCATTCAGAATTTTTGTAATAAAAATAATAAGGGTCTTGTAAAGATTAGAGAGGATTTTGACTCAACTCTCTCATCAACACTTTGTATATATTATCACTTCTGTGATTAAAACGCCACTCGCTTTCTTTCAAATGTAAAATGAACTTATTTTTAGGTACTCCATTGAATTGTGATATTCTCCTTTTAGCATAACTCCAAAAGCTTTCTATTCCATTTACATGATTCTTCCCACGAGCAAATTCATCCTTTGAGTGATATATTCTGTAATGTTTATATCCATTCAAAACCAAACTATCATAACTCGTCCAGCCATCTGTATATATTGTACTATCTTCAAGTATTTTACCTTTAATTATCGGCATTAGTTGCCTCCTTTCACAATTCTTAACGATCACTGTATATACCTTTCCATTACGTTTTAACAATCCAAAAACAGGTACCTTTCCCCTTGCTCCACGACCTCGTTTACCTCTGATCCTTTTAGCTCCAAAATATGATTCATCTGCTTCAATCTCACCTGATAATTTCTCCTCATTCTCAGTTAGTTGCATAATTCTTAGACGAAGTTTTTGATATATATTTGAAATTGTAACTCTTGAAATTCCAGTTAATTTACTAGTCTGAGTTGAATCAAAATCCTCTGTAAAATACCTGAGAATTTGTCTAAATTTAGCTTCTGAAATTTTTGAACGATTTATATATTTGTTTTTCACAGTCTTGTAAGGTGTTTTACCACATTTACAATGTGCTATTCTTTACAAGACCCTAAAGAAATGTCAAACATCACATACTCTTGGGGTATGAAGAGTAAAAGTGGAAAGCCTCTTGTCCCAAGTGCAATTCACAGAATATTAACAAATCCCTTTTATATTGGTGTTATGGTTTTCAATGGTAAGAAATACAAGGGGAGTCATATGAAAGCAATTAATACAGGTACGTATTTACAAGTTGCTAAAGTTATTAAGGGTAGAAGTAAACCAGCAGGTGAGAAGAAAGAGGCTGACTTCTTCCCTTTTACAGGGCTTTTAACATGTGCTGAGTGTGGATGTTCTATAACAGCAGAAACTCACAAAGGTCATAAATATTACAGATGTACGAAGAAAAAAGGAAAATGTTCTCAAAAATATATTCGAGAAGAAGTATTGCAAAAAAAACTTGATAAGATTCTCAAGCAGATATCTATTGATAAAGAAACTTTTTCTTTAATGTTACAGGCACAAAAATTAGGTCACAAAGAGGAACATGATAACTATATTGAGAATTTAGATTTTTGGCAAAACGAAGATAAAAAAGTTGAAGAGAAAAAAAGACGACTTCTTGATCTAGTTACAGATGGAAAAATATCAGAAGAAGAGTATGAAGAGAAGAAAAATGAGCTTGTTTTCAGGCAAACTGAGATAGAGGAGAATATGGAAGAATTGAAAAAGGCTGGAAATTCGTGGATCGAACAGCAGAAGGATCTCGCAATTGCTTGTCACATGGCGTTTTTAGTATTCGAGAAAGGAACCAACTATGACAAGAAGTTAATACTGCATACAGTTGGCTCGAACTTTTCTTTAGAGGGCGAAAACGTCCATTGGGACTGGCTTGAGCCATTCGATATGATGGTCAAAAACAGGGGCATGTTCGTTAAACGGGAAGCGAGGTCACTTATTCAAACCTTGCTTGAAAATATCAATTGTATCCTAACATGGCAGAATTACTCCTTTTGTAAACCTAATATGTTAGATTATTGATTAACTACTTCTGTTCCTGAGTAATATTTGTTATAAAACGACTCAATTGCTCCGTCAAGCATGTCAGTATAATAATATCCATCTTTGATACTTTCCCTCAATTCATCCGCTGTGATTGGAATCGAGTGCATCTCAGGAGAGGTTTCGTCATGCTTATGAGTTCTAATCGCCTTTCCTTTGGATTCTTCAGAAGCTTCTACCCATTTGACTCTACCTTCAGGTAATGTGAGGTTGAAATTTTCACCATCTACCGCAACATTGCAAGTGATTGTCGGAACTCCTTCAACATCAATTACTCCCACACTATCCCTATCAATAGAGACTCTTAAAGCTCTACCGATGGCCTCTTCACCTCTTGAAAATCTTACAAATACAAGCCAATCATCTGGGCTATCTTCATAAGGGTGAGCAAAGCCATGTACTTTGTCAGTATTATGATCTAAGGTGCTTACAAATGTTGTAGAATGTGGTCCAGTATGCCAGTAATCAAATTTAGGAAACCCCTCAATATTACATAACTCAGGAACTCTCTCATTGTAATAGCGATTGTTCGATCTGTATGGATCTACTACTGATGCCATTACATCTTCCAATGTGATAAATCTACCATTAGGTAGAAATTTCTTAACATCCTCTTCACTTAAAGGTAAATATTGATGTAATAGAACTTGATCAAGAGAAAAACCATTTGTTCCATCCAGTTGTGTAGCAACATAACGTGCTTGAAGATCAGTATGTACTTGCACCCGAGTTACTTCTTCGAGTGACTGTTCGTCTTTTGAAACAACACCTCTCACCATGTGCCATTGAGCATTTCCGTTTCCAGTATAATCAGTACCAAAATGTATACTGTTTTCCTCTTGACTGTAATTATACCAATTTCCTCCCCATTCAGAATGTACGCTCGTTAAGGTGTCACCATTGAAGGTCATTGTTTGAGCAACCACAAAATGTCTCAGATCTCTCTCGTGGCCCATATCTCTTTTAATGGTAACTGTTCTGACCTGTCCATCCTCAGATTGTTCAACTAAAAACTCATCGTTTTGGGAATAATAGGCTAATGTATCGGTGGCTAGTCTATTAGCAACAGTCGACACATCTTGTGGAGTTAATGTTAATGTTTCTTGTTTTATCTCGGGACTCATAAGCGCATATTAATAACTTAATATTGCATAATTATATCAAAGTAATACGAATTTGTCACTATGGGGTACGCACATGAGGATTGTTGACAAAACACACTCTGTATGTTGACAAACTATTTTGAAAAGTATATATTGGTATTATGCTAAACATTAATGTCTTTGAATACTAACATATGGATAAAGTCCAACAAACAATAAATGCCCTATCAAACCAATTGTATGAATGGGGTTTAGTTACAGACACAACAAATAGATATGATTTACCCTCAGATGCTGTTATCGATTTTGTAAATAAAAGCTCATGGAATATTGAAATTGATAAAAAGAAACTCATTTACTACACAAGACACAATTTCATTCCTGCACCTAAGAAGTTCGGCATTACCTCAGCTCTTGGGGGTACTGTAGGACACCATAAAATTAAAGTACCGTTAATGATCTGGTACATTCACCAACTATACAAACGAGGATTTAAGCACGAAGAAATCAGAATTCATGTATATAACTACTTTTCAAATAAACTCCCACCAAAGCCAGTTGAGAATACACCAATGGAAGAACGAATTCTTTACAACTTACGCCTTAATAAGAAGTTATTTATCGCCCTCCCTGTTATTGAAGAATTTACTGTCTATACAAAAAAACTATCAATCCCTTGTTGGAAAATAACTGTATTTAACTACTACAAAGATAAAAACGAGCCATTCTATGTTGTTCTAATCCCAAGAAGAAATATAACAACACAAGAAGCTCATATTCTTTCAGTTTTGAGAGATGATAAGCAATACATCAAAGAAGAAGGCTTTAAGCTTGTATCAGTCGTTGACGGTATTTCAAGCGTTGAGTATTTAGAGCGATTAATGATTTACAAAAAATACGCTTTGAAATCCGAAAGCGATAATGTTAATTATTTAGATTTATTAGATAAAACAATTACCTATGAATCAATCTGAAAAAGATTTAGCAAAAACATTACTAACTAAAAACCATGTGTGGCGTTCAGATGAAGATCTTGAACTTGCTCAAAAGCAAATGGTCAGGCTTTTTAGCAACATAGATATTACGGAAATCAGCTTTGATGATGTGCTTACCATACTTGAAGAAATAGCCAAACTAAAAGACGGAACACTAGAATTGAAAATACAAAATTACAAGTTAACTAAAATAAACGGACATTGGAAATCGTATCCGAGAAAAACTAAATAAAAGACATCTGTAATTACAGCAGATATTAGTCCTCAGCTACCCTTAGTTGAGTTGTAGAGAGGTCTAAGTCTTAAAGGTCATTTGTTAAGCATTATGCTTACAGCCTTTTTGATTTAGACCTCTTTTTTGTTTTTAAAAACATGGCAAAGAAGAAAACTAAACTACAATTGAAAACGAAACAGGAAATCTTCATTCGTGAGTGGATTCTTTTGTGCCTTGAACAGCTTGGATATAGCTCAATTATAAAAAAGAATGAAAAAGCTAATTCAGCCCTTGAGCTAATAAACACCAATACTTTAATTGCTAAAAAGAAAGTAAATGAGCAAAAGCAATAATCAAGACAAAGTAATATTCAGAGATTTAGAAAAGCAATACGGCTTTGCTCAGATTAGCCATTTAATAACGGAAGATAGCTTGCTTTCAGATCTTGCAGTTAGAGTATATTTAGCACTTCTTAAATATGCGATGAATAAAAATTATTGTTTTCCAGGACAAGATAAACTAGCTGAAACAATCGGTAAAAGTAGAAGTTCGATATTTAGAGGGTTAAATGAACTTAGAAATCGTGGACTTGTGTCTTGGAAAACAAGAGGACTTAATAAAACGAATATGTACATTCTTGAGCCAATAACAGAAATATATACTGAAAAACTCAGTCATATTGCGGATGTGTCAGATTTGCAACAACCAGATGTTTCAGAATTGACACATCAAGGTGAGTCAAATTTGACCTACAAAGAATATAAAGTAGAAGAAGAAAAGATTAAAAATAATAAGTTAACGTTAAACGATGATTTTAAATCTTTTTCAGAGGAAGCTGTAGAAATAGCAAAAGAGCTAAACGACCTCAAAAGCATCAAGTATTATCAAAAGCTAATCAGCCAAAAGAGCAAGGGAATTGTAGATTCAGAAGATATTGCTGATTCCTTAATCTTTACTAGAACTCAAGTTCGTACAGCGCAAATTGATGGAACAAAACCACTTTCAAACCCAGCAGGGCTATTTGTTAAAACTCTCAAAGATTTACAGGAGAAGCGAAAACGAAAAGAGCAGTTATCAAAACTTGAAACAACGAGAGCTAAATTCTTAGAAAAATCTAAATTTTAATTATGAAAAACCATGATTGATTTAATGTTGAATGTACCCCACCGAAAAGGGCTTTTCTATGAATCCAGTTTCTCACCATGTTGTCAAATACGAAAGTTACGGTCTGTCGCACTTTTACAGAACCTCGTGAGTGATTGGGTGGAAGGCGAAACTGCGTTTCCTAATGCCTTCCACCCAATCACTCCCTCGACAACGATTAATGTGTGTGTATTACACATTAAGTTCTGTGAAAAGTGTGTGATCGACAGACCTTACTTTATTTAATTATTTAGTAGTTATTTATTATGAAAGATAGTTATATAGCAAAGTACAATGATATTCAGATATTAGGAATAGTTAATAGTTTTAGATTTTTACCGCTTCAAGTTTTGACTAAGATTTTGTTGGAGAAGAAATTATACGGAAGTTATCAAGCAGTTAGTAGGACGGTAAACAGATTGAAGGAACATGGACTAATTAGAACGACTTACTATACCAACAATGCCAAAATCATATTTCTATCACGCCTTGGGGCAAAGCAACTCGCAACTGGTACAGGTGTGAGTGAGGATAGTATCAATTGCCCTGAAAGGCTAACTGGTGTGAATTTCTTTGCATTAGAACATACAGTAAAAGTTGCCAATTTGTATTTATTACTGCTTCGCGAGTGTCAAAAACGGGATATTATCCTTAAAAGCTTTACTGGTGACCATTTCACGAGGTACGAATATGAATTCCGTTCCAATCATTCAGGAAAGACAATAAGACGGTATGTTATGCCCGATGCTGAAATGGAAATCCAGATTGATAATTTTGTTGCAAGATTTTGGATTGAGTATGACAGAGGGACTGAATATTCAAAAGATGTTGCTGTAAAGTACATGAAATATCTCGAATACTACAATACCATTCGAGATAACGAAGATATTGATCTACCTACAATAATTTTCATTACAGAAAGCACCTCGGAGAGAATCAAAAACCTTATACAACCTGTTACTGAATACAAAGGTGCATGGAGTTGGATCTTGGCTAATAAAAAGTATTCAAATGTTGTGTTTAAAGGTATAACAATGGCTGATGATATTCACTCAATGCCGACTTTCGTTGTTGAGGAGTTCTTAAATGAACATACATTTTTATTTACTGATTATTCCTCATTTCAGAAGCAAGGCTTAAATTCTACTTTGCTTGATCAAAATGGGAAATCACAAAATTTAATTGAGTTGATAAACAACGGAATAAAAAATTTAACAGAGCGAAAAAAGAATGATAATATATAGATGGACACAACTTAATTTCAGAAGTGAACCCAGAGCTATTAAAGGGATTTTTGATAGCAATAAGGGCTATTCGTACAATTTCACTTCTGTGGAGTTGTGTCCAACGAGTAGCCCTTTTTGTTTATCTAATCTTTTAAAAAGTAAAGGAGCAAAGCTCATGAAAACAGCAGTAATATATACTAGAGTATCAACAGAAGACCAAGCAAAAAAGGATTTATCAATTCCATATCAGCTTGATAGGTGTAAAGAAATGGCCAAAGAAAATGATTGCGTGGTTGTTGGAGAGTTTAGCGACCCTGGAAAAAGTGGAACAAACACCAACAGACCCGATTTACAGAAAATGTTTACCTTTATGATTGAAAAGAAAGTAAACGCTTTAGTTGTTTACAAACAAGATCGATTATCAAGGAATATGAAGGACTTTTGGACTATGTACGAAATCCTCAAAGATAACAGTATTCAGTTTCTATCAGTAACAGAAAGATTTTTCGAGGGCTCACAAAAAATTATGGCTTTGGGTATGTCCTCAACTTATTCAACATTCTATTCAGAATATTTATCTGAGAATGTTAAAAAGGGACACGCTCAAAAAGTAGCTACTGGTTGGTGGCCAACATTTGCACCAATTGGATATGAAAACTATGGAGATAAAATTCATAGATATATTAGACCTCAACCTGAGAGTGCAAAACTCGTTGTACATGCCTTCCAGCTCTTTGCAAGTGGGAGTTATTCCATAACCTCACTCACAGAAGAATTACAGAAAAAAGGCATGTTATCTTTAGAGGGAAAGCTTATTTCAAGAAGTGCAGTATCTCGTATGCTTAGAAATACGATTTATTACGGTGATTTTAAATGGAATGGTCAGCTCTATCATGGCGAACACGAACCAATTATTTCAAGGCAACTATTTGATACTGTTCAACAGTTACTTAATTTACGCAAAGTCAAAGGCACTCGTGATAGGACTCACAATTTCATGCTCAGGGGTCATGTATTTTGTACTTGTGGCTCGAGGCTTGTTGGCGAAGTTATTACAAGGCGATACAAAAATGGAAAGAATCAATTATTCTTTTACTTTGGGTGTAAAAGCAGAAGAAAACTTAAGAAATGCTCAAGAGTGTATATCCGCATGGAAACATTAGAAACGATGGTTGCAGAAGAATTCAAAAATATTGAGTTTACAGAGGATTTTAAGAAAGATGTAATTAAAACAGCAAAATCTGTACTTTCAGAAGTACGAGAAACTGAATCCAATCAAGAAAAGATTGTTAAAAATAGAGTAGCCAAAATCAAAACACGCATGAAAAACGCAGAAGATGACAGAATGGACAGAGTTATTACAAGTGATGATTTTACAGATATCTACAACCGTATGAAAGAGGAATTATCAGTTGCAATTGAGGATTTATCAAAAATCCAATCAGATCACACCGATAAAATAAAAATCCTTAATGAGATTTTGACATTGTCTGAAAATATTTATGATTCTTACTTAAAAGCCGATGATACGCTAAAACAAAAGTATCTAAGAATGTTTTTTGAGGGCATTTATGTAGACAACAAAAAGATTGTACAGGTTAAGTACAATCCTGTAATTGCCCAATTGACAAGGATTCGTGAGGTTCGATTAAGCGATAACTGGCGGGATGGACGGGACTCGAACCCGCAACCTCCGCAGTGACAGTGCGGAGCTCTAACCAATTAAGCTACCACCCCATAAACAATTTTAAATTATTAATTCTAAATTTTAAATTTAGAATTCAACCTTTAAAATTTGCAACTGCTATTATTATACCAGATACTTTTGCACCAAGTCAATATAAGATTGCTTGTCCTGTAAGCCAACAAGATTCTCCACTACCTTACCATCTTTAAAAATTATCACATTAGGGATGCTCATAATACCATATTGACCCGAAAGCTCGGAGTTCTCATCGACATTGACCTTACCGACCTTTGCTTTGCCCTCAAAATGATCGCCAAGTTCCTCTATGACTGGTCCAAGCATCTGACAAGGGCCACACCAAGCTGCCCAAAAATCAACTAATACAACTCCCTTATAATCCAACACCTCAGCCTTAAAATTATCTTGATTTAATACTAAATGTGCCATAATGTTTTTTGCTAAATTTATTGAAAACATTATAAATTTTATTTAGAAATTTGTCAAATTACACGCTATAAGATATAATTATGGGATGTCAAGCGAGTTGCTCAACCTACAAAAACCGATAACAAGAAGAACTTTTTTGAAATATCTTTCGCTTCTATTTCTTGCAGGAGGAGTATTTCCGATCGCAAGTGAGATAGCCACTGCACCGTTTAGAGAAATAAAAGCATTAAAGTATTATAGAATCAATCAAATATCCGATTTGCCTCCCGAAAAAGTTCAACGATTAAAACACTATATAGACAACGCAATTTATATCCTCTCTGCATTGAATAGTATTAACTTTTTAAAAATGCCTGCAAAAGCACTAACAGCAAATCTAATAGCAGAAGAACCAGGTTCTCGGATTGATTTATCTGCTGAAATGGCAGATTTAATAAGAGACAATGAAGCTTTATTTCTTCGCGATATTGGCACTGGATTGTCAGCACACATAAGAGGACAAATAGTTGCCTCGAGAACTCTGGGAATAGTACACGAACTAGATAATATAACTAAGAAATATTTAGAAGCAGTAGCAAAGCATGACCCAACGAAAATATTTGGAAGCCATGGAGTATTATACGGTTACCCTTCGCTTCCCAGACCTCTTGGATTTGCAGCAAAACTAGCTTGGGGAGCCCATGGTGTTAGAATAGGGAACTGTGATGATTGTTGTTGCGAGGAGAAACAAGAAGTAGGATCAACGATGTTATATATAAATCCTACTGTTGGATTTTATGATACATTTGATTGGCAACCTAACACAGCAAGTTTCCCGACAACGCTATCCGACCAATTAAACCCAATGCAAAGATTTTGCATGCAAATGGCAGAATTAGAAGCTTATGGTATAATAATTCCTGTTACAACGACAGCAGAAGTTTATGTGCCTGGAAATTTAATAATTGACCCCTTGCTAAAATAATGAAAATATTAAAACTTAATGAAGTCTCAAAAGAAGAAATAATCGCAAATACCGCCAATGCCCTAATGGCGGGAGGGATTGTCATCTACCCAACTGAAACATGCTATGGAATAGGCGTAGATGCCACAAATCAAAAGGCTGTCGATAAATTACTTACATATAAAGAGAGAAGAGAAGGCAAACCATTGTCCATCGCTGTCACAGATGAGCAAATGGCTTCAAAATATGTCGAAATTAATGAAATAGCACATAATTTATACAAAAACTACCTTCCTGGACCTATCACTGTTGTCTCTAAATCTAAAAACAGTGTTGCAAAAGGCATAGCTTCCGAATCAAATACAATCGGGATAAGAATTCCAGATTATCAACTCATCTTAGATATTATAAAAGTTTTTGGCAAACCAATAACTTCGACATCTGCCAATATGTCTTATGGTGCAAGACCTTATAGCATAAAACAGCTTATATTGGATCTTCCACAAAAACAAAAATCTTTGATAGATTTAATAATTGACGCAGGAACGTTACCAACTAAAAAGCCTTCCACCGTAGTTGATACGACGCTTAACAATTTAAACATCATGAGAGAAGGCAAGCTCCTAATAGATCAAATTAATAGCGAGAAAAACGCCATTTTGAACGCAAAAACAGCCTTAACAAATGACACTATCGATTTTGGTGCTTTATGTATGCTAAAATTTATAGATATCCCCCTTAAACAACCACTTGTTTTTATGCTTAACGGCGAATTGGGAGTAGGGAAGACGCAATTTACAAAGGGAATTGCAAAACAGCTTGGAATAAAACAGACAATAAAATCGCCATCCTATAATTTAATTAACGAATACGATTACAAGCGAGGAGATTTTGCTTCTGGGAAATTAATTCATGCGGATCTTTGGCGTGTAGAATCAGAAGATGCTTTGTTACAACTTGGCCTAGAATCTTATATGAAGCTTGGAAATATTTTGGTTATAGAATGGGCCGATAAATTTGGCAAGGCAATTATTGAATTTGCAAATAAGAGCAAATGCAAGCTGCTTATAGTGCAATTTAACCAGCTAAAAGAAAATGTACGAGATATTCAGTTGCGGTTAGCTTAGATAATGAGAGTTGTTATACTTAAAGCTGTGGATCTTCTCCAATCTCAATGCTTGTTATAATTCCTAAGGAAAAATTGTCTCCGTCATAGTGAATTTCCCCTAATGAAATATCTCTTAGTCTTTGCTCAGCGTTTCTAGCTCTCTCAATTAAAGGATTCGTGTCTCTAAATCCTGCACCTGGAGTAAGTAGTTTTAAACCGTCATGTAGAGCTTTTGTATATAGAAGCGGTTGAACAAATAAACCTTCTCCAGCATTTGCTTCCGTGATTTTGTACAATAAAGCTCTGGTATTATCAACAAGAGAAAACGGACCTGGTAAATCATGTTCTGATTCGACAGTTAAAAAATAAAAGGGTCCTGAATGTTCAGTATCTTCTTGGGCAACAAGGATTTTACCATCTCTTCTGGCAACAAGAAGAGGATCTGGAAAAAGAGATGCAGATACTTTATGCTCTACATATCCTGGCATACCAGGCTCTGTATTTGGAGTTTTGACAGTAAAAACTATACGAGGTGGTCGTTTTTCAAGGTCTACTTTTTCAATGCTAGTGTTTCCTACCTGAACTTTTTCAGAACCCACTGTTGATGCTGTTAAAGCCATTTTAAATTTATGATCAAAATTTAAAACAAAAAATAAATATTATGATCTTAATTATACCATATTTTACAATAGAATTCAATTAGTAGTAAACCCTTTCTTGCTATTTTAACAGTAGTGCCTTGCTTTTAAAAAGCTTTTTATAGCTATTAAGATGCAATTTCATTTGTAAAATAAAAAACACCTCCTGCAATTACTGCAGGAGGTGTCAAGTGAACGACAGCTTTTTGATCAAAGTTGCTCTGTACGACTTTGCATCATTAATTCAAAAGCGATTTTACCTGCTCTACGCGTTAAAGCACTCATATTTTGCAAGTCCTCTTTTACTTGTGATCCCCGTTTTCTAAGACTAGAGATATGCCTAAAAGAATCGCCAAAAAAATCCGGAGAAGAAAGATATCTTGCAACTTCGTATAAGTCTCTGGCTGTAACAATTCCATAGCCATATAACTCTATCATGGTCTCGAAAGGTTGTGTTAAGCTAGTGGGATCAACTTCAAATGCTTTCAATCTGCTTTCTTTGATCCATGGAATATTTTCAAAAAAGGCTTGACCTTTAGATACTTCTACAGTTGTACTTGAGACAGGAGACAATTCTGTAGGAGTCAGACGACTTCCTGAGATCCCACTTCTAGCCATAACTCGAAACCTTAGATCATGTACCCATTCTTGAATAACAAAATGTTGCTCATATTGATAAAGAAAGTTTTTATAAGCTTTTCCTCTTAAAGCTTGCTTCTCAGGGGGATAAAGAATTTCATTAAAATTTCTTTCCATCCGATCTTCAACTGCTGATGCCGCATCTGCCAAATCAGTTGCGCTAATTATTCCCTCTCGGAATTTCCTCTCTAAATTCCCAAGTATGCTTTTCCATTGATCCATTCGTACAGGCTGTTCAACACCATTATACAGTGGAATATATTTATCGACAAGATGTAATCCTCTACTTGCTGCGGCTTCACTTTCTCGTTTTAAAGCTGTAAATAATGTAGGATCTGGATATTTTAATGCTCCAACCTCTTCAGCAGCAGTAGGTTGTTTTAGTTCCTCTATCGGTTGAGAATAATCAGGAGATAATGGTCCACCAGCTACCTGCCTTGCTCATTTCCACCAAAGCCATCTTCGGCAGAAAAGCTATCTTGAGCAGATTGTTGTCGAACTACGGGGGTTGCGAAATTCGGATCAAAAGTCATAATAATAAAACTAAAAATTTATATATAAGCTAAAAACATAATTAAAATCATTTTATCACAACTTCAATAACTTGTCAAGAATAAAAAATTCGGCGTTATAATAACAAAATCCCCCCACAAAATTGTGAGGGGAGTAATTAACAATTAACAAAAGATTAATATCTTCTGCTTCTGTCAAAGTCTCGTCTTGGTCTCTCTTCGCGAGGTCTTGCAACGTTAACAACAATTGCTCTGCCATCGACTTCCTTACCATTGAGCTCTTCGATTGCTTTCTGTGCGACTGCATCGTCATCGATTTCAACGAAACCGAATCCCTTTGGTCTTCCAGAGAACTTATCCATAATAATCACTACGCTTGTAGGGTTATATGGGGCAAAAAGCTCCTTTAAGGCATCCTCTGACAAAGAGAATGGGAGATTACCAACAAATAATTTTGTTGCCATCCAAATAAAAATAAAAATTTAAACCGTAACTTTGGGAAAAGTCAGACAAAATTACTCGCCGATTACTCCACACAAGTATACATTTGTATTATACCATATTCTAAATAAAAAAGCAATAGTCAAATTGTGGTATAATAGTGCGTAGAAATAATTTTATCTTAGGTAAAACATGAAAATAATTGTTTTATATGATTCAGTCTTTGGCAACACAAAAAATGTTGCTCAAAAAATAGCACAGCAACTAAATTGCACAGCAAAAAACATAAAAGAAATAGATCCACAAGAAATCTTGTCGTACGATATGTTAATAATTGGTTCTCCGACTAGAGGGTTTAATGCTACACCAGAGCTACTAACTAAATGTAAGCAACTAAATTTAAAAGGCAAAAAAGTGCTTGCTTTTGATACACGAGTTGATATAACAAAATTAAACTCCAAACTCCTTACTTTACTTGTCAAATTTTTTGGTTATGCTACTGATAAGATAGAGAAAACATGCAAAAAAGCAGGAGCGCAGATAGTTGACAGTAAAGGCTTTTATGTTGAAGATAAAGAAGGCCCGCTTGTTAAAACAATCGATGATGATATTAAAAATTGGTTAAGAGATAATCTCAAATGAAAATACTTGCAATAGACACAAGCTGTGACGAGACTTCTGTAGCAATACTTGATGATCTTACTGTTTTAAGCTCTGTAATAAGCTCACAGGTACAACTTCACAAGAAATGGGGTGGAGTAGTACCAAGTATCGCTCGCCGTGCCCACTCAGAGAACATTGATAAATGCACAAATGAGGCATTAAAGAGAGCGAAGTTATCATTCTCAGAAATAAAAAGAATTGCTGTGACCCAAGGGCCAGGTCTTGCTATTGCACTTGAAATAGGGATTCAATATGCTAAAAAGCTGTCAAAAGAGTATAATATTCCGCTTACAGCGCAAAACCATATTGAAGCACATCTCTTTTCATCCCTTTTGAAAAATAAAAATGGAAATAGCGTCGTTAAATATAATTTGGAGAATCTTTTCCCTGCGCTTGGAATCGTTTTATCAGGAAGCCATACAGATTTAATCCTAGTTAAAGGCATCGGTAAATATAAAATATTAGGTGAGACTCTAGATGATGCAGTTGGTGAATCTTTTGATAAAGTTGCTCGGATGTTAAACCTTGGTTATCCCGGCGGTGAAATCATAACAAGTCTTGCACAAAAGTACCGTAAAAATAAGACCAATGTACCAGTTCAAATTAACGAAATAATTAAGCTTCCAATTCCTATGGAGCACTCCGGGGATTGTAATTTCAGCTATTCTGGGCTTAAAACTTCATGCCTATATAAAATCAATGAGATAAGAAGCAAATTTCCTGATGTAAAAGAGTCTGTATGGAGTGGATATTTTTGCGATCAATTTTTAACAGTTGTCTCTAAATCGGTCATAATAAAAGCCAAAAGAGCGCTAAAGAATAATCCGGAAATTAAAAGCATTCTCGTTGGTGGTGGAGTAATTAACAATCAAGTAATTATGATGTCATTATCAAAACTAGCAAAGGATTTTAATGTTAAGTTTTTGTATCCACAAAAGAGGTATCGAGGTGATAATGCCGCTATGATAGGTGGAATAGCATTTTTAAAAGATTCTCCCACCATTAAAAATTTGGATAATCTTGACCGCAATCCTTCTTTGCAAATCATATAACTCGCTAAATAGGTCTTGATAATTTTGACTAAATCATAAAAAAAGTGTAAAATATAGTAAATCAGTAATAAGCCGAGGTGGTGGAATTGGCAGACACGCAGCGTTGAGGTCGCTGTGCCCTTAAACAGGTGTGCAGGTTCAAGTCCTGTCCTCGGCATATAATTGAGTTTCTGATTAGATATTCTAATTGGGTGTTTAGCTCAGCTGGTTAGAGCATCTCTTTTACACAGAGAAGGTCACAAGTTCGAATCTTGTAACACCCATTTTTTAAAATATAAATTACTTTAAATTGCCATGACAAATCAAAACAAAGGTAGTAAATTACCACTAGCTATTTTGACTGTATTCTTATTGGTTCTTGCATATTTCATTATTAGACCGTTTTTTCATGCAATTTTCCTTGCTTTAATAACAGCGTATTTATCCTTGCCTTTATATAACAAGATCTATAAAAAGCTAAAGAAACAAAAGTTATCATCAATATTAACAATTATAATTCTAGTTCTTGGCGTTTTGCTAATTGCTTTTGGCGTTTCTAATTTACTTTTCTCTCAAATTAGTTTATTTGCTACAGATATTAAAGGCTTTGATATAAATAAAATAATTAGCGATTTTGATGTTTCAGCAGTACAAGCCTTTTTAGACTCGATTCCACTTGTAAAGATTAGCATTGATGAGCAAGAGATTTTAAACAATCTTAAACAAATTCTTTCCTCACTTTTCTCATTTGTTGTATCAATACTTCCAAATATTAGCAGTCTGCCAGCTACTTTTATTATTAACTTAATTATTTACTTTGTTACGCTATCAGCATTGATTCCTAACTTTGACAATGTGATTAAATATATACTACAAGCAAGTCCACTGGATGATAAGCTAGATAAACAGCTCGTTTATAAGTTCTTTGTGATTGCAAAAGCCATGATTAAGGGTGTTTTTCTTATAGCTTTAATTGTAGGAATAATGGGAGCGATTGTTCTGGCTCTTCTTGGCGTTAAATACAGCATATTCTGGGGCTTCTTAATTATGGTTTTAACAATCCTACCGATGGGAGGAGGCATAATAACATTACCTATCGCACTATATTTCTTATCAACAGGGCATTATGTAAAAGGAGTAATTCTTGTTCTCTATCAGATTATTATAGCAGGCAATATTGATACAGTGCTTAGACCTAAGCTAGTGCCAAAAGACGCTCATATCTCAGAGACGATAATTCTAGTGTCTTTTCTTGGTGGACTTGCCCTGTGGGGATTTATGGGGATTTTCTATGGCCCAATAGTTGTTGCACTACTTTTGACTGTTTTGGAGTATTTAAAGAGTATCAAGCGTTAATCAGATAAGCTCTTTTATTCGTGTGATTTTGTCTCTTGCATCAATTGCTTTCTCAAAATCTAGGTTTTGTGCATGAAAAGACATTTTTTCTTCAAGCTTTTTGATTAATTTTTGAATATCCTCTTTTGGTGGTTTAGCTTCTTTTATCCATTTCTCATAATCAACTTCTTCGTGTTTTTTATCGCTATCTGCCATAGCATCAGAGCTGTCCCCAAGGCCCATCCCAATTTCTTTAATTATACTACTAGGAGTAATTCCGTGTTTCTGATTATACTCCTGCTGATATTTACGCCTCCTATTAGTCTCATCGATTGCATACTGCATGCTCTGTGTTATTTTATCAGCATAAAAGATGACTCGGCCATTAAGATGCCTTGCAGCTCTTCCCATTATCTGTATCAGACTTGTCTTTGAGCGCAAAAAGCCCTCTCTATCAGCATCTAATATAAGCATCAAAGAAACCTCTGGCAAATCAATACCCTCTCTAAGTAGGTTTATTCCGACCAAAACATCATATTTACCCAATCTTAGATCTCTTAGTATATTAACTCTCTCAACTGTATCAATCTCTGAATGCAAATAACAAGCCTTAATTCCTTTATCAGTCAAAAAACCTGCTAAATCTTCGCTCATCCTCTTCGTGAGAGTTGTTATAATAACTCTTTCTCCTCGTTTAACATTTTGTTCAACCTCTTTTATGACATCATCTATCTGACCTACGCTTGGCCTTATAACTACCACTGGATCAAGTAATCCAGTAGGTCTTGTAAGAAGCTGTACGACCTGCTCATTTGAATCTTGTATCTCCCAGTCATCAGGAGTCGCAGAACAATAAATTGTGCTTCCAATCTTCTTTTTAAACTCTTCAAAATTTAGAGGCCTATTATCTAGTGCAGATGGTAATCTAAAGCCATAATCAATCAACACCTGTTTTCTTGCCCTATCGCCATTAAACATTCCTCTAACTTGTGGCACTGTAATATGTGATTCATCAATTATCAATAAATAATCATCTGGGAAGTAATCCAAAAGAGTGTAGGGTGGATCACCTTCATTTCTTCCTTCAAAGAAGCGAGAGTAATTCTCCATGCTTTTGCAGTATCCAACCTGTTCAAGCATCTCAATATCGTATTTGGTTCGTTGTTCAAGACGCTGTGCTTCTAAGTTTTTGCCAATATTGTTCAAGAATTTTACCCTCTGCTCAAGCTCGGCTTTTATCATCGCTGTTGCTTCTTTTATGACATCATTATCAAACACAAAAGATTTCGCAGGATAAAACTCAATTTTATCTATATTTCCAAGATTATATCCCGTTATAGGATCAAAATAATTCATGCTTTCAACATCATTGCCAAAAAACTGTATTCTCACTGGATTATCTAAATAAGGTGGCCAAACATCAAAAACATCTCCTTTAATTCTTAAAAAACCTGCTTCAAAATCATCTCCATAGCGCTCATATCTCATATAAGTAAGTTCTCTTGCTAAAGTCGCAATATCAATTTTATCCCCAACTGATAAAGTAGCAGTTTTGTTCTCATAATTGCGAGGGTCGCCGATATTGTAAATACATGAAACAGATGCTACAACAAGAGAATCTCTTCTGGATATAGCAGAATTCATCGCAGACATCCTGTATCTTTCAATTTGCTTGTTTATCTCAGATTCCTTTTCGATATATAAATCTTTGCCAGGAATATACGCCTCAGGCTGGTAATAATCGTAGTAAGAAACGAAATATTTGACACTATTTTGTGGGAAAAAAGATTGAAATTCCTCAAATAATTGTGCAGCTAAAGTTTTGTTGTGAGACAGAACTAGGGTAGGGCGATTTAATCTTGCCACGAGATTTGCCATAACAAATGTTTTGCCTGATCCTGTGACGCCGAGCAACACCTGTTTAGATTTTGTTTTCTTGATTTTGTCGACTAGCTGGTTTATCGCTCTCTCCTGATCATCAGATGGAGAAAACTTGGCCGACAGTACAAATTTACTCTCTTGCATAAGTGATAATATAGCATTTACCAGGCGAAATTACAAATCTAACTTATTTGAGATTACACTATCTCATCAAATCTACCATGTCTTCTGGTTTTAATAATCCAAGGTTCACTAATATATAAGCATGACTTGTTAATTCATTTTTGTCTGCATATCTGTTTACCTCTTTTCTTGCTTTGACAAGTCCTTTTATAATCTCTGATGATTCTTTAGTAACCGCAAGAAAAGCAGTCTTCAAAGCCGGTTTTTCTTCAAAAATTTCTTTTAGAACAAATTCAACAGTACTAACCAAAGCAACATCATCAAAATGGTCAAAAACTATCGCGACAGTGACCTTTGCTAGACGCTCGATAGGATCTCCAATAACCTCTCTAAGATAAGTTGGGTCTGAAGCTTCAACATCGACACATCTTCCCTTAAGAAGCCTATCTCGTAAACATTCTTCATATTTTTTTCTTATTAGCGGATTTATTGGGACATCAATTGCTCTAGATATAGCAAATATGGCTTGCAGGTATTCTAATGCATTTAATGCATAGCTAGTCCAAGAAAGATCAAAATCCTCAACTCCTTGTCTAAAAAGTCCTGTTTCCGAAACTGTTATTTTTGCTGGCATTGCTTTTAATCTTCTAAAAGCTTCACCTGAGAAATTTCGCTTTTCTACTAAAGCTGCAACATAAGCCGAAAGCGAACCGTTTCTCAAGACTTCATTTATCGTTTCTGAATCGAAAATGGCTCCCACATAAACTTCTAATAACCCTCTTTTCAAATCAGGAAGACGCTCTCCGATTTCTTTAATCACTCCCAGAGGATCTGCATCAAAGTTTCCGTTTAGTGTAAATCTTGATCTTAGTACTTCCTGATAAGCAATAGGAACCTGTTCTAATACTCTAGCCTCATAAGATTTAGCCCAAGCTGAAAAATATTTATGCTTCTCTGGCTCAGATTTTACAGAACTGGCAGCAATGCCAAACATACGCAAAGCGGCAAGGACAGTACGAAATGCTTCTTCGGGCTTTACTTTTGAGTCTTCTCTTAAAGATAAAATGTCGTATTCTGATATTACTTCATTTATCGGGCCAAATAAAGCAGGAAGAAGTCTTTCTGAAGAAAAGATACTATAACCCCAGAATCGATCAATATCAATTTCTGGATATAAACAGCCACTAGACCTAAAATATTCTCGTGGGATATTAGGATCTATTAATCTTAAATAATTTTTTGCTATAATTTTAGCCATTTGCTCCCTTCTTTCTGGCCTATTTGACATCATCACACCTTCTGCAAGAGTAGCTACTTGAGCAAGTCTTTTTGTTAAATTGGAAGGTTGGTAAAAACCCTTATTTTCAAATCTTTTTTTAACTAAAAAGCTATCTGTTATATCGTTTATATCGTTAAACAACCTGTTTACTGTTTCAAATATTTTATCAAGAAACGCCTCAACCTTTTCGGGCGCCTGTGTCGCTTCAAGCTGTTCTAAAAAAGTACCAAAAACCTCAACTCCATCATTTAAGCCACCAATTGCAACAAGAATATCATCCCCTGTAGTTTCTTCCAAAGGATTACCAAGTTTTGCAATGCAAGCATTAACAGTCGGTATTAAATCGTAAGGAGCTAGCTCGGCTTGCATCTTTATTTCTCCTTGCGCTTTCTTTTGCGATTTCTCATGCCTTCTTCTTGTATGTACTGCACTGGTGACAAAGTCAACAGCCTGGGCAAGAGTGAATGTTTCTTCGGTTTCTAATGCATACCTTGCAAACCAGTTTAAACAGATTTCTGGAGTTACTTTACTAGCTGCATATCGATAAATTTGCAGTGCTTGCTCAGGTGATAATTCTCCCAAAGGAGCTTCGGAAGTTATTAAGGCTTTAGCATCTTCAGTACCGAAGATTTCTTTTTCACTTTGCTGCCTTTTTAAGGTTTGCTCTAAAGTCTCATCTGTAGTTGGGCCACTATCTGTCATATATAATTATATAATAAAGGGCCTTGCCCAGTTAACTGAATTAAAATGGTCAACTAATTTTGGTATAATGG
>CAZRRH010000008.1:0-25863 GCA_964602665.1 uncultured Candidatus Saccharibacteria bacterium | reverse complement strand
CCTAATGTTGATGAAGGAGTTGAGGGAAAATCCTCTCTAATCTTCACAAGACCCTAATTTATAAGTATAAAAAAGAGGTCTTTATTATAAAGAGTAAGGGTGATGAATATGCAGAAGGTTATATAAAATTATAATGATGCAAGAGAAGCCGTCTAGACAAAACAAAGTGCTTGTATACACTTTCTTTTCTTACACAAAAAAGATGTCGAAGTTATTGTTTGATGCTCAATTAGATTATGCCGACAAATATTTCATTAACAGCAGATTGCCTGATAAAAAGTTTCTTGAAAAAATTCGTAATTATGAACTAGTTGTAGGAATTGCAGATAATAAGAAAAACGCAAAAGTTAATAGACTTGAAGCTGTATATAAAAACTTATATGGTAAGCATAAAATTAATGAAGATGGGCTTGGGAATTATTGTTCTAATATTATTTTTAATGAAGAAGAGCTTGAAAATTATGAAATTTCATATAAAGCGAGTAATGGCCCTTGTAATATGAGTGGATATATGGCGATATATCAGATAAAAATGCAAAATTTAAGCACAAAATTTGTTTTCTTTCATTTAATGAAATGCACATCGGAAAATGACTTAAAAGATTTGCTTGATAAGCTTATGAAATGGAATTTATGATTTTTTTTGCTCTACAAGAAATTCTGCTATTCGTTCTTTTGTTATCGCTATGGCTTTTTTGAGCGAATTAGCATCGATTTTTCCCCCTCCTCCCGTAACGTACCCTCCTCCATTGAACTTTTTAAGTAGTTGTGTGCAGTCAATTGTATTTTCTTTGCTTCTGACGCTTATGTTATAATTGGATAGTTCTTCTGATGGGGGTGTTATTACAAAACAAAAATCATAAGACGAAGTGTGATTCATAAAACTATCAATTACTTTTCTTGTAGCAATCTTCCTGGCAAAACTTGATAAGCCTTTTCGTTTAAAAATTTTTACACGATTTTCAGAAATAAAGCTATATAAATAATCTTTATCAAACTTTATATTCGAGAAAAGCTCTGCCATGTATTCTAATTCCACAGGCTCATAGCAGTTTATTAAATCGTCTATTTTTCTTATAGAAAAGCCCTTTTTGGTAATCTCTGATGCCAGTTTTAAGCTGTCTTGTAGAAAGTCACTCTCAAAGTAAAATCTGTCAGAGTCTGCAATCATTCCAAATAGCACGATTTGTTCCCAGCCATCAAACATTACCATACTGTCATCTTTATGCATCATTTTGTAGGCTACTTCTACTGCGCTTGGGCGTTTTTCTCTAAAGTTAAACATGAACGAGTCAAAATCGTGTGAGTCGTGATGATCAATTGATACTGTTTCAATCTTATTATTTAGAAGTAAAGTATTGTATTTTTCAACTTCTTCTGGCTTAACAAACATTTGTAGCATTCCGCCGTCAGTAAGAATTATTAATGTAGGCTGATGCTTTTTTATCATATCCAATAAAGGCTTTAGCTGTATTTTATCAATGTTTTTAAATATAGAGTACCTTTGGGGAAAGCCTTCTGTGTTGATTGATATGTTTATTTCTTTTTTTGGATAATTTTCTTTGATTGTGTTGTAGACAAATAGTGATGATGCTATTGCATCACAATCAGGTCCAAGATGTGATGTTACTAATATTTTTTGATGTTTTTCTATTATTTGTTTTATGGTCATTGGTTTGGTTGCTTATTTTAAATTTAGTTTTGATAAATTGCGGTTGTCTCTTTAACTAAATTCAGATTTTGCCAAATACTTGAACAGAATTTAATTCCTGAATCTTGTGATAAAATGTGACTAAGATAATGCTTTGAGGGCGGAAAAACTTTTTCGTTTGCAAGTAACTCTTCGATGTTCATCCAAAAAGCAGATCCCTCTGTATTTTGCTTAATCTCCTGCTTCTGGTCTACATCTGCTCTGAAAAGGTATTCACACCAGACCTCTTTGCGATCAATATGGTGGTGGAAGCCTAGCACTTTTAATTTTACTTGGTTTGGTTGTAAGATAAATCCTGTTTCTTCTTTTGCTTCTCTGATTGATGCTGTTAAGGGGTCCTCATTTTCGTCAATATGTCCGCCAGGTCCTATTAGGTATTCGGGAAAGTTTTTGCTGTTTTTTGCTCTTTTAAACATTAGCACTTCTTTGTTATTGTATACAATGTAGATTTCTGATGCAGGGATAAGTTTATCTCCCTCAAATAGTGCCAACGTTTTTTTCATATGTTTTTCTAATTTTATGCCCTATATTTTACTATTAAATTATGAAAAGATAAAGTGCGGTTAAATTTTTGGAGAAAGGTTTCATTTTTTCGGGCTTAAAAATTATTTATAAGTTTTCCCAAATAGTTTTCCAAATTTGCATTTGTATTTTAGGATCTGTATGTGATGCTGGATGAAAGTTGGGTATAATTTTCATCTTTTGAGAAATAATTGGCTCCCCTTTTTGCTTTTTAATGATTTGGGAGATTGTTAGCTTAGTGTTCAGTTTAAAAATTGTATCAACCATTCTCCAGGCTATACCGCCAAGTGGCATAATAACCTTGGGTTTTATAATGTTTATTTGGTTCTCTATGTAAGGCAATGATTCTTTAATACCAAGCTTTTCATCGAAATATTCGTTTCCCCGAAAATGAGAGCCTTGTCGTGTAAACATAATTGCAACGGTGAAGAAAAAGTTATTCCAATCTGTCTTTGCTATTTCTTTTCTGAACTTTTCTAAATAGGTTTCTTCAATTGCCTTTTTTATGAAATTTTCAGTGCGGGAAGTGAATGTCTTAAATAGGTATGAATCATGATCAAAATTTGTTAAATTTCGCTTTTGTTTTTCATAGTCATTAATAAATTTTAGCAAAACAGAATATGGACCCCAATCTTGTCCTATTATCATTATTTTGGCATTTGCTTTCGTGGACCAATCAAACCATTTATTAGGAATAGAATTATGTAACGAATATTGATTTATAAATCCTATATTGATTTTTTTCCCATGTCGGATTTTATAGGATTTCGTTACTTTTTTGTTTTCTGCTAAGTTTTTCCAAAGAAGGCTAAGCTCTTTTTGCTTTTTTAACATGATTATTGGTTTTCTTGATGTTTTGCCGGACCTGGACTCGAACCAAGATTAACGGTTTCAGAGACCGTCGTCCTACCATTAGACGATCCGGCAGCAATATTCAGAACAAAGATTGCCTCTCTATTTGTTTAGATCTACTAAATTTTGGGTTGATTAATGCTATTATACAATAAATAAGAATAATTGACAAAATTATAATTAAACAATATAATCTAAGCATGGAGACTTATAGTTTCGTCTATTTTGATGTGGGGGGGGGTAATATTTGATTTTAGGCCATCTTTACAGGCATTATCAAAAAGAATAAATCTTGGGATCGATGTGGTTATGGGGTTCTTTCATACTTATGATGATGCTTTATGTAAAGGAGAGCTTTCTCCAAAGAAATTTTTACATATATTGGAGGTTTATTCTGGCGAGACAGCTCCTTTTGAAGATTTTGTCGAATTTTGGGTTGATCATTTCCAACCAATAACTACAATGCACAATTTGTTATTATCTTTGTCTGCTGAAGGAGTAAATATCGGACTTTTAACAAATATATATCCAGGAACTTTTGAATTTGCAATTTCAAGTGGGAAGATTCCCAACATCAGATATGATGTAGTTGTAAAATCCTATGAAGAGGGGCTTGTTAAACCCGATCCAAATATTTTTAGACGAGCAGAATTAAAAACCGGAAGAAATCCACAGGAAATTATTTTTGTAGATGATTCAGCACGAAATATAGAAATCGCAAGATCACTTGGCTGGAATTGTTTTTATTTTGATTCTAGAAGAGCAGAAGAAACAGTTCAAGAGATAAACAGGGAAATCTTTGAACATGATCTTTCTCTTCCAGTAATATAAATAACCGTAAAGTTAAAAAAATTTTTACTGTTATGCTATTATTTCTCTACAATTATTACATTATTAGGATTAACGGACTTAGTAAAAAACGAATCGTGAGAGACAAAAAGAACACCTCCTGTATAAGCAGAGAGAAATTTCTCAAGAACCTCAATAGATGGCAGATCAAGATGATTTGTGGGCTCGTCAAGAATTAACAGGTTAGGATTATTCATAAACAACTTCATCATCTGAAAGCGGGCTTTTTCACCTCCTGACAATTCACAAAGTAAAGAGCTGTCATAGCTTCTTGAGTCAAAAAGATATTGATTGCGTAATTGAAAAACTACTGTATTGTTAACATCAAGTCCATTTTCTGCAAGGACTTTGCCGATTGCTTTAGGTAGAGTAAGACTAAGATAATCATTGCTTATCTCCTGCTCATAAACTCCTAATTTTATTGCGTTTTTTATTGTAATCTCACCGTTAAGCAACTGGCACATATTTTCTTTTGTACTAGTTGAGGAAATTAGCATTTTATTTTCATCTGGATAGGTGTTAGTGATTTCTTTAATAAGGTATTTTATAAAACTACTTTTGCCTGCGCCATTTCTTCCTGTTATGTGAACTTTCTGTGCAGTATAGAAATCAAAAGAAATCGGGTTAAAAAGATCTGTGTCGTAGCCAAGTATCAGCTCTTTTATTTGAAAAAGTTGCTTTTGATATCCTTTTTTCTTATTGTTGCAAACAGAGCCGATTTTTATTGTTTTATCTTTATATTTCGAATAGGACTGTTGTACTTTTTTATTAATCATTGTACTACTTTTTTCGTCTAACCAAAAGGACGGTTTAACAAGCTCTTGTGATATTTTTTTGTACTCTCTTTTAAGCCGTTCCTCTAGTATTTTTGATCTAAGGCGACCCTTATCACTTTTGGCTGTTAGTTTTTTGAGGTATGCATCATCGGCTTGCTTCTTAAGCTGTTCAATTCTAGCAATGTCTGTTTGATACTTATTTAGATCCGATATTGTGCTATGCAGGTTTTGCCTTAAATAATCTTGATAATTTCCTTTGTATTCTGTGATTTTGCCTCCTTTAAGCTCGTAAATTTTATTGACTACAGAAAGTAAATCACGATCATGTGATATTGTGATAACTGTCTTGTCTGTTTTGCTTAGCCAATTTATAAAAGTCTCCTTGCCTACTGTATCAAGATGATTTGTTGGCTCATCAATTAGTATGAGGTCAGCTTTGCTGTATATCACTCTGGTTATTTCTACAAACCGTTTTTCGCCACCAGATAAATTTGATAGAGGGATGAGGCTTTTTTCCATTGAAACTCCAAATCCTTCAAGCGTTGAGATTATTTCTTCCTCTAATGTAAAATATCCGGCATCCGTATAATCTGATAATACCTCAATATAGTTATCGGGCAATGTTTTTCCATCATTTGCCTGCTTTAATACTGCTTGCCATTTGTTGTAATACGGGATAGTTTCTAATATATACTCCATTGCGCTTTTTGAGCTAATCAAGCTGTTTTTAAGATGCTCTTGCTCTGTTGCCACAATTCTTATTCCGTTGGGAAACTGAATAGCTCCTGTATAATCAGTATCTTGTCCCATTATTATCCGAAATAATGTGCTTTTGCCTGTGCCATTTTGTCCTATTAATGCTGATTTCTCGCCCTTTTCAATCGATATGTTTAAATCGCTGTATAGCTGCTTATCAAGGATTGATTTATTTAGGTCGGTGATTGTTAGTATCATTTTGTTATATGGGTAAAATTTGTGTGTTTATTTTACTTATTGGTTGTATGTTCTTACTCTATTTGATAAGGCTAGTTGTTCTGCAACTTCACGTATTATGTATATGTGACCTTCTGGAGCTATTGCTGCAAAATGTGGGTAACTCATGATAAGTCTTCTTAGGTCATACCAAAAGTGCTTTCTTGCATTACTGCTACTTAGAGAATCCTTAAAAGCTTTAGCAGCATCTCTTACTTGAATATAAGGACTAAGGTTAATGTCCCGTCCCCTTAATGGATTTAAAACGGGTAGATTTGGAAGCTTACCTGTTTCTACAAGGCATCTTACTTGCAATGGGCCGATAACGAAGTGTCTTGAGAATTTATGAACTTGGAGACGAGGATCATTATCATTATCGAAAGTCACCTTAAATAATTGTAATTGTTCTTGAATTGTTCTTACTTCTGGGAAGCCAATTCCTTCAAGAAAATCTTTAAGTGATTGACCATGTTCAAGATTTAATAGCGCTAATACCTCTCTCTCTTCTGGCATTATAATGGCAATTCTATCTGTAACTAAGTGAGGACTTATTTCTCTTGCGAGAGCACCTAAATCTGAAAGTCCATTAAACTCAGACATGTCTTTGGCTATGTCCTCTCTTCCCTCTGCTTGCCTTATTCTGGCCAAATTTATGCCAATGCCGCCTTTAAGATTAGCTAAGTCTATCCCAACGCCAAAAGCGGCCTCGCGTGTTTGAGTTAATGCCTCTGCGATTGTTAAGCCATCATGAGTTTCTAATTGGATTGCTAATAATTGATCAATATGGTCAAAACTACCAACCAAAGTAGCTAACTCTTTGTATACTCCTAATAGTGTTAGAACTCTACTATTTAATTTTTTGTTTATTTCCTTTGCTCTGTCTTCCGGGTTTTTTGCGGTATCTTTATTTCCAGATTGAAATTGTGGAAGATATACTGTTAATAAATCGAGAACTACCGATTTTGCCCTTTCTGCCACTGCTTCTGGTAGCTCCTGGGGTATTACAACAAAAAATCCTTCAGGTATTGGCAGATCGGCGTATTTTGCACTAATTGCTTCTAAAACATAGTCAGGTGTTTCAGCATTTATATCTGTGATAGGAGGGATAGTTTCTGGTGCGCCTTGAGTAGGATCATAATTTGTATCTCCAAAATCTTCTGCTAATTCAGCAGTTATTCCATCATCTACAGTCATAAAAATATAAATAACAAATTAAACATTAATCGAATTGGTAATAAGTTCTTTAGCTCTATCCCAGCCCATAACCTCTATGCTCTCAAGAAGTGGAGGACTTTGTAGCCTACCTGTTATTGCTGATCTAAGAGCCATAAAGACATCACCATGTTTCCATCCGATTTTATCTGCAAAGCCTCTTACTGTACTTTCCCACTTCTCGTGATCATAAAGCTCTCCTTTTTGTGCAAGTACGTCTAATTTCTGCATAATTCGGGGAAGAATTTTGGCTATTTCTTCTTTTGTATGATTTTTTGTCATCCAGTTTTCTGGTTTATCCCACTTAAGGTTATCATCATAAAAGAAATCAAGGGCCATAGGGATTTCGCTTAATTTGTTAATCCTTTCATGCTCAAGTGCGAGAGCTTTTTTGAAATATCCCAAATCCGCTTTCCACATAGGCAGATATTTTTTAATCTGCTTGATAAGCTCTATTTCATCGGCTTCTTTCTCAATAAATTTGTCTGAAATAAACTGTCCTAATACAATATCCTGCGCCCAATTGATAACGGTATTAACCAGGTTATCAATGTCCATCTTGTGTATGTGTTTTGAGTTTATGTAGTCAAGCTTTTTTTGATCAAATCTTGCATTGGTTTTTTGTACTCTATCAATCGAGAAAAGCTTGATTAGCTCATCTCGTGTGTAGATTTCATCTTTGTGAGCATCTTTCTCTCTTGGCGACCATCCTGAGAGCATAAGATAATTAAGTACAGCGTCAGAAAGATAACCCATTCTTAGATAGTAAACAGCTGATTTTGATCCGTGGCGCTTACTTAATTTACCTTTACCATCTGGATTTAATATGAGGGTTGTATGTATCCATTTAGGTAGTTCCCATCCAAATGCGTTGTATAAAAACACATTTTTGGGTGTCTGAGTAAGATACTCACGACCTCTTGTGACATGTGTTATTTTCATTAAATGATCATCTACTACGACGCCAAAATGATAAGTTGGAAGACCGTCACTTTTTAGTATTATTTGATCATCAAACTCCTTGTTGTTTGCTCTTATTTTCCCAATAACTTCATCGGTAAACTCAGTATAGCCTTCTGTAGGAAACTTCATGCGAATTGTTGGCTTTTCTCCATTTTCAATGCGTTTTTTGGCCTCTTCTAAGGTTAAACTTCTACAAAGTCTATCATACCCGGTTTTTTGCTTATTTTGTTGCTGTTGTTCTCTTACCTGAGTAAGCCTTTCCTCAGAGCAAAAACAGTAGTAAGCTTTTCCTTTTTCAACTAATTCTTGTGCGTATTTTTGATAAATATCTTTTCTTTGCGACTGAAAATATGGACCATAATCTCCTCTGAGATGATATTTTGAATCCATGCTTGCGATAGTTGGACCTTCATCGAAAATTATTCCATACAAGGCTAGAGTTTCGATTATTAATTCTGTTCCTCCCTCTACAAATCTTTTTTGATCAGTGTCTTCTATGCGTAAAACAAAATCGCCATTATTGCTTTTGGCAAAAAAATAAGTCATAGCAAATGTACGAAGATTGCCAATTTGTAATTTACCCGTTGGACTTGGTGCAGATCTTACTCTGGTTTTCTTATTATCCATATTTAAATTTATCTAAAATTACTGTATAATTATACCACATAAGTTTGGATTGTTAAATTAGCTCATGACATTAACAGAAGCGGGACATTGGGCAAAAAGATTTGGTGTGATTTTATCTGTAATTCTTCTCTTTGCTATAATCATTGTTTATTTTATCCTAAACTCACCTACAAAAAAAACGACGCCTTCTGCTGAAAAAGCTACGATGAGCTGCCCAACCACGATTCCTAAGCTTGAAATTCCTTCTTTGCAAATGGGAGCAGGATCATCGGATAAATTTAAAATAGATACTCCAACAGGCAAAATCGATAAATTTCCCAAAATAGTCAATGTTTATAAGTATAATAATCCTGGGGAATCGCTTACTTTTTTATCTGAGGCGCAGATAATCGCTGAAAAGCTTGGTTTTTCAAAGGAAAAATATATAAAGGAGAGTACCATTGCTTATATCTGGGATGATTTAATTACTGCTCGGAGATTACGAATTGAGGCCAAAAACATGCTTTTTGAGTTAAAAACAGAATTTGGTAATATGCAAGCAATGCCAAAGGATAAAGAAAGTTTACCAACTGACACAGAAGCAGTTAGTATCGCGACAAATTTTCTTAAGAATACCGGGTTATTTACAACTGATTATGCTGATGGTGAAGTCAAAACTACCATGATAAAAATAGGTAGCAATGGAGCCCTTACTGAGGCAACTTCAAAGGCATCAGCTGATTTAATCAGGGTGGATTTCTTTAGGAAGGCTGCTGTAGTGACATTTCTGGAAGATTCATCTGCACTTAAATCTGTAGAGAAGAGCCTAGAGAACTTCAAATATGATGTCTATACTGTCGAGCAAGATGGCGTAGAATACACTGTCAGAACATACTTCGCAAATATTGAGCAAAAGTATTCGCAAAACGGCAAGTCTTACCTGTCCGTGCTTATTGGGCCTGCAGATAGGCGCAAATCTGCTTATGGGGCTACCAATATTTATGGCGTTGAATACAAAAACTGGATTGTTGAATTATCAGCATGTGGTACTTATCCAATTATCCCAGCAGGAACAGCGGTTCAGATGGTTTCAGAAGGTAAAGGTAGTCTAGTGTATTTTAACCGCAAAGGAGGTGATGATGTTGTTGCTTATTCTCCTTTAGTCGCTACTGATTTAACTATTTTAGATATTGATTTAGGATATTATGATGTAGATGTAGAAGCTGAATATTTACAGCCTATTTATATTGTTAAGGGAGAGGCAATTTTAGATAATGGAGATGTCGGCTCTTTTGTGTATTTTGTGCCGGCAATTGATTACGAATGATAAGATGTAAAATAGTTGCATTATTTTTCCAAAAGTGATATAATTATACTATGATGGTTAATTAGCAAGTTGTAGTTGTTAATTAGACCTTATCACATTAATTAATTTATGTGATATATTGTTTATTTAAAATTAGATATAAAATTATATGAAGAAATTAATGAGTTTAGTACTAGCGATCTCGCTAGTAGGTTTGGTAGCATTTGGTATAACAAAAGCTATGGATATTGATTCTGCTTATGGATACGGTATTGTAAGTATTGTTGATGGTGGTGTTGAACCAAGAGATGTTCAAATCTCTATGGTTCCAGACATAAGTCATCCATCATGGAGTAAAGAATTTGATTTTGGCGCAACTTTTATAACCAATAATCCTCCATATTCTGAGAAGATATTTTATGTCAGAAATAATATGCCTACTCCATATTGTGGCGAGGAAAATTGTGGATGGGCTATCCCTTCTTACAATATGTATGCTACAAATATTGATAATGCAGAATTAGCAGAGGATATTTACCTTGTAGTCGGCGTAACTTATCAAGGGGAGAAAAGAACAGTTTATGAGGGATCTCTTGCAGGCTTTAACGGTCTTACAGAGACAAATTATATTCCTGTAAACTATCTTTGGGAGGCACCTACTGAAGTTGAGATGATCTTCTCAATAGAAGGTGCAAATGTTACTCCTGGAGAAGAAGTAAACTATCGAATGGTATTAGAGGAAGTTGTTTAATTAATAACTTCTTTAAATTAAGGCACTTGGTCACTTGAGACTAAGTGCCTTTTTTGTTATAATCATAATATGAACAAATTTGGCGATTTTTTAAAAAAAGTATATTACATATACTATAAAATCTTTCTTATATTTATGGGTATAATACTTGTGGGATCAACTTTAGTTCTGTTACTTAATTATCTCACAGGAGGTAAATACTCTGCTTACGGCGTAAGTTCCGAAAGTATGCTCCCCGAGTTAAAAAAATACACTCTGATAATAAATAAAAAGCAAGAGAATTATTCTTTAACTGATATCATAACATTTAAAGCTGGAACAGATAATGATATTTATACACATAGAATAGTTAAAAAAGATGGTGTTAGATATAAAACGAAGGGAGACAATAATAATGTCGAGGATCCATGGCTGGTTGATGAAAAAAATATAATAGGTAAACTTGAATATAAAATCAATTACCTTGGCTTTTTCCCTTCCTTTCTTAATTCTGTTGCTGGAATAATAATACTTTTAATAATTCCTGCAAATACCTTTTTGGTTTTAACTATTAACGATATTTTTACAAAAAAGAGTTAATATTCTTTGTGTCTGTAAATCTGTGGTTCGAGTTTAAAAGTATAATAATAAGATCATCTTGCTGCCCTGCTAAATCATAGTATCCGATAAAGCACTCTCCAGCTTTATTAGTATATCCAGTCTTTATGCCTTTTACACTGCTATCTTGCTCTAAAAGCTTGTTTGTCGTTGTAATTGTAAGCTCTTGGCTATATCCGACCGCACGATTTATCTTTACTTTTGCGCTTTTTGAATTAACGATATTTTTAAGATAATCATGTTGTAAAAAATAGGTTGTTAAGATCTTTAAATCTCTAGCAGTTGAGTAGTTATCACTGTCATAATAACCGTTTGGTGTACTAAAATTTGTATTACTCATACCAAGTTTTTGTGCTGTTTTGTTCATCTGATCTATGAAATTACCATTGTAGCTTTTTTCAAATAGAACAGCGACATCGTTATATGATGATATGAGCAAAAGCTTTATCCCATCTTCCACAGAAATAGAGTCGCCTTTTTTGATATTTAGATTATTTGCATTTACAAATGCTGATATGTCCTCAGGTGCTGTAATAATATCCGATATATTGTAGCTATCGATAATAACGACTGCTGTCATAAGCTTGGTCAAACTTGCAATTGGAAGCTTTTTATCGGCATTTTGTTGAAATAGTATGTGAGAGCTATTAGGATTATATGCTAAAACAGCATCTGCAGTACTGTTCCTCTTGATTTTATCCATTTGAGATTCACTAATTGGCGCTATAGGATCTATTTGCGTTGACGCCGTTGTTAATTTGGTTTTCGAGTATACAGACTGCCCTACCTCGATATATTTTGGATATTTAGGATAAAAATAGTATAAAACAAACAGAATAATAGCTGAGCTGGCAAGAAAAAGAAGTATTTTAAAATTGTTCTTACTTTTTGGCACTCTTTTTAAGCTGTATTCCCAATATATCTAAATCTTTTGGATCAACCTCTCTTGGGCATCCTGTCATAAACTCTTGAGCATTGCTCTTTGGGAATGCATAGATCTCTTTAATATTTGCTTCGTCAAATAGATTCATCATGATACGGTCAATTCCCGGGGCAAAGCCACCATGTGGTGGTGCTCCATATTCAAATGCGCTTAGCATGTGTCCAAATTGCTCTCTTACCTGTTTTTCCGTGTATCCGACAATTTTAAAAGCCTCAATAAAAAGCTCTGGTTGATAGTTGCGGATTGATCCACTTGCTATTTCGTATCCATTACATACAAGGTCATATTGTTCAGTGAGTATCTGGTCAGGCGTTTTGGTTTTTATTGCTTCTAATCCACCTTTAATCATGGAGAAAGGATTGTGGCCCCATTCCCATTTATTTGCTTTGTCGTCCCACTCGTACATCGGGAAATCAATAATCCAGGCATATGCAAGTATATTTGGATCTTTTAATCCAAGGATATCACCAAGCTGTGAACGAAGCCAGCCAGCAAGTTTAAGTGTTTTTAGGCCTTTATCCCGTGGGCCTGCTATGGCGAATATTGTTTTACCGTCTTTGATTTCTTCCTGCGTATATCCGCTTTTAACAAAAGCCTCTTTAAGCTGATTTACCATTTCTGGTGTAAAATATTTCGCTAATCCGCCTTCAATTTTGTCTCCAGCAAGTTTTATGTAGGCAAGACCTTTTGCTCCTTCAAGTTTTGCTTTTTCGGTCAGTTCATCAACTTCCTTGCGGGTAAAATCCTTGTTGACTAAAACCGCCTTTGCTGTATCCATTTGCTCAAATATGCCAAGTCCTGTTTGTTTAAATATATCGCCGACTTCGGTTAATTTAAGTCCAAAGCGAAGATCTGGTTTATCGCTTCCATATATTTCCATGCTCTCTTTAAACGGTATGCGATCAAGTGGGAATTTAAGAAGTTTTTTGTTTGTAATTGCCTCAGCTGAGTCTTTAAAATAAGGCTCGACTAATGATAAAAACTGCTCTTGATCTACAAATGAGCATTCAACATCGATTTGATAAAACTCTCCTGAGTGACGATCTGCTCTAGGATCTTCATCTCTAAAACAGGGTGCGATCTGGAAATATCTATTGACTCCTCCAACCATTAAGAGCTGTTTATATTGTTGTGGAGCTTGTGGTAGTACATAAAATTTGCCCGGATAAATTCTGCTTGGTACATAAAAGTTCCTTGCTCCTTCTGGCGAATCTACTGTAAGTAAAGGTGTTTGTATCTCTGTAAAACCGTGTTCTGAGAACCAATTACGGGTATAAAGTATTAATTCATGGCGTTTTTTAATTAAATGAGCGACTCTTGGCCTTCGAATGTCTAAAAATCTATATTTTAAGCGAACCTGCTCGTCTATCTCTCTACCATCTGTATCAACAGGAAACGGCATTTGTTTGCATTTGTTCAGAAGTGTCAATTTTGTAACATGTATCTCAATCTGGCCAGTAGGTATATTTTTATTTATCAGGTTTGTATCCCTTTTAGCAACTTTTCCCTCTACTGATATGACGAACTCTTGTCCAAGCTTTTGCGCAATTTCAAAATTATCTTTATCTTCAGGGGATACGACTAGTTGTATTATTCCTTCGCTATCTCTTAGATCGATAAATATTATACCGCCGTGATCTCGTATTTTAGCCACCCATCCCGCCATTAGGACGGTTTTTTCTATTTGATCGACTACCTGTGTCGTTAATTGCCGTTGCATTTGTTTAATTTTTATGTAACTTATTGGAGGTTATTTTACTATTTTTAAGCACTATTTGCAATCTTTATTGTAAACAGCAAGAAGTGTTGTTAGAGGAACTGCAAGTATTAAGCCGATACTACCAATAAGTGTCCTTACAATTTCTGTAGCAACCATTTCCATATTTAGTACCTCAAATGTGGTTGTATTGGTCCCTAGAAATAAAAGCAAAAGTGTAAATGATGCTCCTGCATAAACCAGTACAAGAGTATTAATCATTGAGGCAATATGCGTGCGACCAACATGCATTGCTTTGGAAAAAAGCTCACTCTTCTTTAGTCTTTCGTTTACTGATTTAAGCTGTTGTACAACCTCAGCTTGTGCTACTGTTACATCATCTAGAACTCCAAGCATGCTGATTATTATTCCTGCAAGTAGAATTTTGCGTAGGTCATATTGAGTCGAGCCAAGCGTGTTTAAAAACATTGCTTCTTCATCTGTATATCCAGTAAGATGTGTTGCATTAACAAATATTGCGGCTATTAATCCTGTTACAATTAACGAGATTGTTGTTCCAATTACTGCTACTGTTGTTTTGCGATTGAAGCCGTGCGTCGTGTAAAAAGTTATTGGTACTAATATTAGTGAGTATCCTACAACGATAAGTATTGGATTGGCACCTTTTGATATTGGCGGTAAAATTAATAGAAATATTATTGCAAAGGAAATAATCATAGAAAAAATTGATCTTATACTGCTTTTGCCTCCGATGATTACTGCGATTAGGGTAAATGCAATTGCTAACCAAATGATGGGATTTATTCTATCATAATCTTGAATATAGTAAGTTGTTTCTTCTTCGTTTGCCTGTTGTGCGACGATAACTCTATCACCTTTTTTGTACTGGTTTATGTTGATTTGTCCGTAATAGTTGTTCTCTATAGTCATTCTTTCACCTGTTTTGAGCTCTATTAGTAGTTTTTGTTCTTTTAAATTGTCTATTTGGGATGTTTCGGAAATTTGTTCTTGCGATATAGGCTTTTCTTCAATGATTTCAATAATTTTTGCGCGAATTATTGTTGATGTGTTTTCTGCAGCAAATGTTTGTGTCGCCATCAAAGACAATGTTAGGATTGTTGTTATTGCTAGGAGTAGGTTTTTCATCTTATAGCCGTTTTCTTTGCCAAATTAGCTAAAAATTCTTGTGAAGTATTAGTAGGATGATCACAATCCTTAGGGATTATATGGAAATGCAAATGCATAACTGATTGACCTGCTTTTTCTCCAGCGTTACTCCTTACAACAAGATTTTTTATTTTGAGATTGTTGGCATAATACTTGCATATTTTTTGCACGGTACTTATCGTTGCAATAAGATCTTCTTGTGAAACATCCAAAATATTGGTGCTATGTTTCTTGGGAATAACAATAGTATGCAAATCAGCTTTTGGATTAATGTCTAAAAAAGCAAGCGTGAAACCATCCTCGTAAATTTTGTGAAACGGTATCTGGCCATCAATTATTTTGCAAAAAATGCAGTTGTTTTTTTTATTCATTCATAATATTTTTAATTAAATTATCAAAAAGAAATTTATTACAAGAAGAAATTGGGTAGTAAATAAATTTAGGATTTTTCTCGAAATTTTTTAAATATAAACTTGCATCAAAAATTTCTCCGTTTAAATCAGCAACAAAACAGCCTGCATATTGAGCTACTGTACAAGCAAACATTTCATAAAGCTGTTCACCGCCAAACGGATCAAGATAAGCATCTATAAATCCTGTCGCCAATTTAAGCCAGAAATAATGCCCACTACCAATTATTAATCTTTTTGTATTTTCTATAATAGGTAAGACATTTTTATACTTTGATCTTTCGAACGTGTTTTCTAAAGTAATTACAGTAATGGAGTCCTTTATTTTTGATTTTTTTGACGGAGAGAGATTTAATTTATTTCCAGATTGAATCTGATAAAACGAGGTTTTTCCATCTTCTACAATAGCACAAATTCCTGTTTGATAATCAAGTATCCCTGATGTTATAAATCTATAATTATAATCAAATATTGTAATTCCAACCGCCGATTCATGAAAAGTCATTGTCGCAAGTGAGCTATTGCAAAAAGGATCATAAACAATACGATATTTGGGCTTTCCATTGGTAAAAAAGCCACTTTCTTCAGAAAAAATCTCTCCTGTCATCTGCTCTCTTTCTAATGCTTTCTTTATTAATTTGTCGAGCTCAATATCAAAAGAGTAATGAATATTTGAGGAATCGTCTGCATTTATTTCTTTTGTAAGACTTTGGGAAAATTGTTCGTAATTTGATAGATATGGATGCATGTACTCAAAAAGATCCTTAAAAAGATTTTTCACGAATAATGCTTCTTTCACAATACATACTCAACTAAAATTAAGAACAGAGTCTTCCCTTAAAAGCTTGCCGTTGATATCCATGCAAACTGTAGCGTCCAAGATGCCTTTTTTCTCAACAAGAACGGGCTCAAGCCAAAAGCGATCAGTTGCCCACAATTGATCCCAAGGGATGCTATTTATATCGTACCATAACGGATTTTCTACACCTTCATTGGCCGTGATTTCGCCATCCCAGTTTGTAACTTCAAATAAATGGATAATTACTTTGCTTTTTTGTCCGTCTGGTTTAAAAAATTCAAATTTGACTTTGCCAAGAGAGGTGTAATCATTTATTGTTATACCAATTTCCTCTTTTAGCTCTCTTTTTAGACCTTCTTCGACGGTTTCATTTTCGAAGCCCTCTTTGTCCCCAACTTTTCCGCCAATTCCATTTAATACTCGTTGCTTTTTGTGTCGTGCAAGTAGTACCTGTTTATGACCTGTTGTAATATCAATACGAGTTAGGAATGCCAAGGTTCCTATTTTTATTTCTGGCTTCTTTTCAAGCTCACTTATCACAGCGTCCACTGCTTGTTTTGTGCTCATATTCTACTTTTATAATATTCTTAATAAGTAGTGTTAGAAAACTACTTCTTGCTCGCCTCAATGGCGCTAGCTAATTCCTGTACTAGTTTGCTAGCCCCTTCTGGAGCAGGATTCATAAACATGACCTTGGTGTTTTGTGAAGAGCCGACATCTTTGATTGTGTCGAAGTACTGTGAAATCACAACAAGATTCATGACTTCATTTGGATCAAGTCCTTCGATGCTTTTTAGGTCGTTAATTGAGTTCTTAAGGCCTTCTATAATTGCTTTCCTTTGACCCGCGATACCTTCACCAAGCATAATTCTTGATTCCATATCTGCTTCTGCTTGTTTGACGACTTTAACTTTGTTGGCTTCAGCCTCATTTTGAGCGGCTTCTCTAAGTCTTTGTGAAGCAACAACTTTGCTCATTGCATCAGTTATTTCAGATGGGAAAGAGATGTTTATTACTTGGAAGCTTGTGATTCTGATACCCCATTTGATAAGAATATCGTCAAGAGAATCAATTAGATAGGTTGAGAACTCTTCTCTCTCAGAGAGAAGCTCTTCATGAGTTTTTGTAGCGACATGGCTTCGCATATAATTCTCGACATAATCTCTTAGTGTGGTCATAGCGTCCGATAAATCATAGTAGAATTCTTTTATCAGCTGTCGATCTACAGAGTAAACAAGATTTGCCTCAATTTTTACTACGACTTTATCTTTTGTGACAGCATCTACTTGCTCATGTAGGTTTTGTAATGCTAATGTCACTGTGGCAACCTGTTTATCAAGGATTGGAAAGATAATATTTAACCCACTGTCAAGCACTTTATGAAATTTGCCAAATCTCTCAATTAACTTAACTGTATTTTGCTGTACAGTCACAATTGCTGAAAAAAACAGCACTACAAAAATAAAAGCGCTGCACCCGATTAGCGCAAGAATTGCTCCTTCCATATTATTTTGGTAAAAATTAATTTAATTACTATTAGCATTATAGCATACTCGCCAGTCGGTTACAATGAATTGAGGCGTTACATATCCTTTCCACTCGTTTATATCAGGTGTGCCAATTACATCAATAACTTGATCCTTTTTAATTGCTTTTGGATCATCTTGTGTGAGATCATATCTAAAAACGAGTAAGTCTAATAAGTCTATACCCTGCCCTTTCGCCTTAATTTTTAAGAAATGTTTTGCTTCGTAATAAGTTTGATCTACAACAATAAGGCTTTTTATAATGAATATTGGTTTAGGATTGCCATATCCATAAGGCTCAAGCTTACGAATCATGGTTATTGTTTCATTATCAATTTCATCCGAGTTAATTTGTGCAGATATTTTGATTTTTTTTACAAGCATCTTATCAGTTATTTCGTCATTTGCTAGTTGTAAAAAGCTTTTTCTAAATTGATCTTCTTTGCCAATTTTGCACGTAAAGCCTGCTGCTTGTGCGTGACCGCCGTATTTTATTAGAAGTGGGGCGAACTTTTCTATCGCTTCTGTTATGTTAAAGCCAGAAATACTTCTTGCTGAGCCACGGACTTCTTCTATGGTGTCATCGGAATTTAGCTTGCGAGACGCGATAATTACAGGTCTATTGTATTTCTCCTGTAATTTGCCTGCTACAAGACCAATTATCCCTTCTGGCAAGTTATTTTCAATCTCAAAAACAGCTTTTGGAGATTTTTTGTCATCCTTAAAGGTTTGTTCGATTTTTGAGTTAATTTTTTGCATTATTGTCTCTGTCATTTCTTGCCTTTTTGTGTTAAGTTCATTGAGCTTTTGTGCTGTTTTTGATGCAAAATCGCTGTTTTGGGTGACAAGGAGCTTTAATGCGTCCATAGCCTGACCAATTCTACCTGTAGCATTTATCCTTGGACCTATGATAAAGCCAATATCGTATGCCGTTAACTGTCTAAATTCAAGGCCAGCAACTTTTATTAGTTTTGATAAGCCTAATCTTGGAGAATTTGTTAGCTGTGCAAGGCCGTTTTTTACCATAATACGGTTGGCAAATGTCAGGGGCATTATATCTGTAATTGTTGTTATTGCGACAAGATCTATACCTTGCGTATCCGAAGTAATTTTATCATCCTCTCCTATCAGGTGTCGTATTGCTTGTATAACAAGAAAAATAACAAATGTGCCAGTTATTTCATTGTAAGGATATTTCTTATTTGGATAAAGCTGATGTACAAGCGTGTAATTTCTCTCCTTAGTGATATCATCTGGAGGTTGATGATGGTCCGTGATTATAAATTCGAGCCCTTTTTTTGTGTACTTCTCAATAATTGCGCGATCTCGTACTCCACAATCGACTGTTATTATAAGTTGCGCTCCTTGATCAAGTAGTTTTTTAATTGATTTCTCGCTTAATCCGTAGCCTTCATCAATTCTGTCGGGGATATACGGTGTTATGTCAGGCTTCACATTTAATTTAACTGCAAGATCACGGTACATATACTCCCACAAAAGTGCGGAGGCACAAATTCCGTCTGCATCATAATCGCCATGTATAAATATCTTTTTTGAAGATTTAACAGCGTCAATTATTTTTTGGGCTGCTAATTTTGCTCCGTATAATTTGCTCCAATCCGGTATCCTATTAAGCTCGTCTGAGAAGAAAAAATCAAGCTTTTTTATCGTGTCAATTTGTCGATTATAAAGGAGCGTTGCTTCAAGATCTGTTAATCCTTTGTAAATTGTTGTACGGATTTTTGTCGGAACTTCGCTTGGTTCTATCCAGATCGTTTTTACGCTCATTTTTGTATAAATTTGGAAATTAATTCGTAATCAAAGCCTTTTTGTTGTAGCGATCTAATAATCTTTTGCCCAGATTTTGAGTAAGGATCCTGTGTTATTTTATCTTGACCTGTCTTTTTTATTAAAATATCCTTTATCATTTTTTCATCGTCAAAATTAACGTCGTCAAGGCTTTGTTTAGCAAGATCTTTATTGATACCTTTTTTCTGAAGCTCGAAAAGAGCAGCTTTTTTGCTCCTAGGCTTGAAATTTATTCTATCAATAAGGAAATCTTTTGCATATTGGGCGTCATCTATAAGTCTTAGCTCTTTTGCCTTTTTTATACATTTATCTTTTATCTGCTCTGTGTTTATTAGTTTCCAGAAAAAATTTGAGTAATATAATTTGTATTTCTGGCTCAAAATCTTATCAATATAAAAAGCTATCTCCTTTTGTGATCTAGGAGACTTGGATATATAATCAATTACTCTCTTTGTTACAGTTTCTTCTAAATCGCTAGCTGACTTTGTAGAAATCTGCTCCTCATTTAGTGGCTTATTTACAAATATGTAATCGGAATAGACTGTCTGCTCTGTGGCAAGTACAGATTGACCGTTAGAAAAGTAAACACAATAAAGATTCTCTCTTTTGCATACTTTTTTTGTGTCAATATGCGTGTATTCGCTCATGTTTAGCTGTTAAGCGGCTGCTTTGGCTTTTATATCTTTTACAAGCTGTTCTTTTAATTTGCTGTTTTGCCTTAATTCTTCTGCAACTTTCTCTATACCCTGAGCAAGCTGTTTGTCACCATATTTAATCCATGAGCCACTCTTGACAAGTACTCCTTTAGCAATACCTGCATCAACAATGCTACTCTCTTTGTCTATGCCTGTAGGGTACAATATGTTAAACTCTGCTTCTTTAAAAGGTGGTGCAACTTTGTTTTTTACTATTTTGACTTTCCTTGAGTGTCCAATTACTTCATTATCTCTAACGATCTTGTCTTTTTGCCTTATGTCCATCCTTACTGAAGCATAAAATTTGAGAGCATTACCTCCTGTTGTAGTCTCTGGATTGCCAAACATTACACCGATTTTCATGCGAAGCTGATTGATAAATATTACTGTGGTGCCTGTTTTACTTGAAATTGCCGTTATTTTCCTAAGCGCTTGGGACATAAGTCGTGCTTGCAAACCCATGTGACTATCACCCATCATGCCTTCAATTTCAGCTCTCGGAGTCAATGCGGCCACTGAATCAACTACTACAACACCCATACCGGCTGATCTCACTAGCGTTTCAAGTATTTCAAGTGCTTGCTCGCCAAAATCAGGCTGTGAAACATATAAATCTTCAATTTTTATACCGATTTTCTGTGCATATGTGGGATCAAAAGCATGCTCTGCATCTATTAACGCCACATTGTCACCCATTCTCTGTGCTTCCGCTAAGATATGTAACGCTAGAGTAGTTTTTCCTGATGACTCAGGACCGTAGATCTCAATAATCCTCCCTCGTGGAACACCGCCAATGCCAAGCGCCATATCAAGTGATAGTGCTCCTGTCGGTATGGCTGCTATGTCGACCATTTTCTTATCGCCTAGTTTCATGATTGATCCTTTACCAAATTGCTTCTCTATTTGTGCTATTGCCATTTCTATTGCTTTATTTTTCTCATCCATATATTTCTATTTTCTAAAAATTTAGGTATAATTGCTAGCATACCATTTTATGTCTGTGTGGTCAATCTCTTATGACTGCATTATTTAATTTTTTTAATTAATTATTAATGAAAAAGAAGAAAAAGGAGATAATGCCTGAAAAATTAAACGGTGTTGTGCATGGGTTTGCTGATTTTATGAGGAAATACTCTATTTTACCTTTAGCCGTGGGTTTAGTTATTGGTCAAACGACAAAAGATGTTGTCGATAGTTTGGTAAAAGGTATAATTTCGCCGTTGTTAGCGATCCTATTTGAAAAAGTCATTAAAACAGACACACTGTCTGAATTTGTAGTTACTTTTAGTGGGAAAGAATTATTACTTGGTCAGTTTATTGATACTCTAATAAAGATGGTTATCATAATGCTCATAATTTACATACTGCTTGGTGTTTTGCTTAAACAAGAACAGATAGTAGAGACGAAAAAGAAGAAATAAAGTTGTCAACAAGGGGTTTCTCGCAAATATACTCTGCAATGGAGAGCTCTATTGCCGGAGTTTTTAATTGCTTAGCAGTATAAGCGCAGATAGTTTCGTTTTCAGAAGGTAGATATTGTATAGAGAATATCGCTTGTCTAAAACGATCTTTTGATAAACCGGTTGCTATTTTATAAGCGATGTCCTTTGATTTGTGAAATCCTCTCGGAAAAGAAATTTGAAAATCGATTGGCTGTGATTCGTCTGCTTGCAAGATATCAATATATAGCTTGATTTTATTTATTTGTATGAGCTTTTTTATATCTTTTTTGTACTTATTGTTGCTAATGCTGGCTTTATTTGGATCGTAATCAATTTTATCTTTAAGGAGGTATTTATAAGTATTAGGAATATTATTTACTATGTATTGGCACTTCTCTTGTGGGAGACAGTATCGTGAATCGGTCAGAAGCTCCTTGTACTGTTGGCATTTTGAGGCGCTAAGAAGAATTGGTAAATTACTCATAATAACAATATATCATCTTTTGTTGACTTTTTCAATAAATTTTTATAGAATAAGGACGGTGAATTTATTTAAATTTTAATTTATATTTTATGAAGCTATTTTCTAAGCTTTTTGCAGGAGCGCTATCTTTTGTTATGCTAGGCTCTGTTGTGTCGGGTGCATATGCTCAGTATTATGACGATTACACTACAGATTCTACATATAGCACAGACAGCTATTATGATGATACTTACGATTATGACTACGAGTATTCAGATGAAGCAGCAGAAGCGGCTGGTTTATTTGGCGCGGGATTAGGTATATTCTCAATCATTTTGTCTTGTGTTCTAGGCGTTATAGTGTTAGCAGACATAATCGTTCGGTTTATATCTTTGATTCATTGTATTCAGAATGCTCCAGATGATAGTAAGACTTTATGGATTGTGCTTATTATCTTAGTTCCATTTGCAAACTGGGTTTATCTTTTTACTAAGAAGAAACAGTGGAGTAAGCCAAAGGTTGCAACTAGCACTGCAACACCTGTAAAGGCAGAGTAGTTTTTTACTCGCTATTATAATTAAGGGGGGAAGTTTTCTCCCCTTTTTTGTGCCATTGACTTTTTATCATAAATATGGTATAGTAATACTATATAAGTTTATTATATAAACATATGGCTGATCCAGAAATTGTCGAGATCACTATGGGCACTGAAGGAGGGGTTGCTTTAGCTGCTGTACAAGATGTCCCTTTAGAACAAAGAGCGCAATTAGTTCGGGATTTCCTAAAAAAAGGTGAGACGACAAGTCTTTCAATAGAAGATGTGGCTAACCTTATTGGCTATGTTACTCCAATAGAGGAGAAATCTGCTGAAGAAAAATCTGCGGAAGGTCATCCTCATGGAGCATCTATTCGGGAGTTTGACGATTCGATAGTAATAGAGGTATTTGCCAAAGCTGGAATTGATATTTCAAAATTAGGTTATGATCAAGCATATATTCTTTTTTCTAGTATGAGCCCACAACAGCTTAGGATTGCATTTAGAGAGTTAGTGGATAAAGACGTTACAACACTTCTTAATTTTAGTAATTTATTAAATAGGGCTGTTAGAGACGATTTAATGTCACCAGAAACAGTAAAAGATTGTAAAAACCAAGATAAAGACAATGACTTTAAGATGGCAGAGGGCAGAAATGCAACTGCTATGGCAATTATTAGAGGGGTTGCTGCAATTATGCCTAATCGCTATTTTGATGAAGGTGCTATTGGATATGCTCTTCTAGAATCAATAGCATTAAAAGCTGTAGCAGCTTATGGAGCTGATGCAAAACAGGAGCTTGGCGAAGTTTATGAGCTAAATTTTGCCAGTCTTGAAGACCTTCGTGAAGTTGCTCCTTTCTTTGTGGAGCAATTGGACAGGAGAGTTGTTGGAGTAGTAGTTGATCATATTATGTTGGCACAAAGAAACAAATTTTTAAGAGATAAAGATAGAATTAAAGAACAAGAAATTATTAGGCTTTTAAAGGTTTTCCAAACAAGAGATGGTCAACCAAATTATTTGTGGAGGACCCTTACAAAACAAGATGTCGAGACAGGTAAACACATTTATCAAGGAAGTGAATCTGCTGTTTATAGGAATCTTGAACATTATGTCACAATGTGTGTTAATAATAGGCTTTCTAGTCGGACTTTCCGCCCTTTCGAATATCCATTTGCTTTAGGAGAAATGGATGTTTTACCAGATATTGCACATAGACTTAATGCCTGTCGAAATCAAGTAATTGCAGAAGCTTTTTCCACTCGCTTTAATGATCCAAGGGAGGGTTTTTCATTGATAAATCACCTTACAAGGATAAAGACAGAAACTTTAGAAGAGGCTTTTAAGGAAGTTATAGATCCTCCTACTTTTGAAGAAATTCCGGAATCGTTAGTAGAATTAATAGCACTTTTTCCTGATACAGCAACAGCTTTCTCTACATTTGATCGATTATGCTTTTTAGCCCAGAAATTTGGTGTCCCTAAAGCTAAGATGGAAGAAGCTGTTTTTCAATTCTATGAATTAATATTAACAAAAGATGGTTATATTGTGATTCCTTTGACTTTAAGAGGTTATGACAACATAAAATCTGTAGTCGGCATTGATAGAACCAGAGAGTATGTTGCAGAAAGGGTAGGAAGAATGCTTTTTGCGCATTCACCACAAGATATAGGAGATATTGTAAAGGCGGGGGATAGAATAAGAGCTATTTGTGAAGTAAATCCTACATTTTTAAATCAACTAAAACAGCTTAAACACGGAGAAGATGGCATATCAGAAGCATTGTTAAAATCCTTGGGAAATATGATTTTTGTTCATGGTGTTGTAATGACATCAGATGGTAATGAGTCGTTAAAAGCCCGATATCGTAATGCTTGGAGAGAAAAAGCATTGAGTGCCGTAGATGTGGTTTTATTTTTAATAAGCTCTGGAATAATAACTGATTATGAAAAAGGATATGATTTAGTAGGGAAATTTATAGCAGGTTGTCTTTAATATACACATCGAAATCGTCGATCTTGAAAGAGTCGTCAAATCATGATAGTATAGTATCATGAACTCATCAGATATAATAAGTACCAAGAGCACATCTTTTGACAATAAAAAGTATTACAGGCTCCAGAAAAAAGCGATAATTGAAAGAATGGAGAAATTTATAAAAGGACGGTTATATTTGGAGATCGGAGGGAAGTTTTTGTATGATCCTCACGCCAACAGAGTAATTCCTGGATTTGATCCAACAATTAAGCAAAAAGTGCTTGCAGATTTAATACCCAATGCAGATATACTGTTTTGTGTCGATTACAAAGATATTATTAGTAATCGACAGCTAAAGAATACGCACGAAGATTATATTGATACTGTATTTAATTATCTGACTCAAATAAGTAAAAATCTTAGCAAAAAGCCTACGATAGTTATCAATCGCTGTACACGAGGCAAAATACAACAAAATCTTGATTTGTTTGTGAAGAGAGCGACGACAAGTGGCTACGAGGTCATAAAACGATATTTTATTAAAGGCTATCCAACAAATACTAAAGCGGTTCTCTCTTTAGACGGATTTGGCGCAGATGAGTATTTTAAAACTAATAAAAAACTTGTTATTGTTACGGGCGCTGGATCAAATAGCGGCAAAATGTCAACTTGTCTTGGACAGATTTATAACGATTGTATTAATGGATTTGCCTCTGGATACGCAAAATATGAGCTTTTCCCTATCTGGAATAAAGATTTAAATCATCCTGTTAATTTAGCTTATGAGGCTGCCACAGCAGATATCGGAGATTATAATGTCTGGGATAAATTGCATGAAAAAGCTTATGGCATTAAAGCAGTTAATTATAATAGGGATATGAGCTCTTTTAAGCTTATTAAATCTCTTACTAGGAATTTGCTTGATAAAACAAATTTTATGCGAAGTTATAAATCTCCTACTGACATGGGTATAAATATGGCAGGTGAATGCATTGTTGACGATTTGGCTGTTTGTCATGCATCTGTTGACGAGATAGCCAGGCGTGCACAATGGTATAAGGATGCTATTTTACGCGGGGAAGGCAAGATTAATTGGGTCAGTAGATGTTATGCTCTTGAGATTAAGGCTATTTCTTTTATTAAGAGAAATCTCTAAATTGGATATTTATTTCTTGTCGTTTTTGTGGTATTATTATCTTATATAATTTATTAGGGTCTTGCCCAGTTAACTTATATTTTTCGGATTAATTTCTTGAGATCTAC
>CAZRRH010000007.1:0-26930 GCA_964602665.1 uncultured Candidatus Saccharibacteria bacterium | reverse complement strand
TGGTCATGTAAAGATATTTTACCACATCTTGATGCGCTAATCTTCACAAGACCCTATAGGATTAACGATTAGCCGGCCTAATTTTACAGCTGATGGAGAAACAGTATTTAATCTCCCTTTTAGTCTTGATCTTGAGCCTGAAGATGACCCTATTACCTGTTATGAATTAGCACAAATGCTTACAAGAGATCCTTTTCGTTTTGTTCTCCCAGCTAAAGAAGGTTGGAATTTTATTAGTTTTGATCCAAGACATCAAAATCATCGTAAAAGTCCACGAGTGGCTCTTGCTGAATTACTTCAAGCTGGTGAATCCGAGGATAGAGTCTATGAATATAGGCGTAGAGCAGGAAATGATTTTGTTATTTCTCTTTTAAGAATGGGACTTTTAGAACAATGGTATGATAATAATTCTGCTGAAACGGATGGAATATACGCAGGATTGTATCACGGGGTAAAAGTTATTGTTATAAACGCATTAGCAGGCGAACAAACAGGGTTATATCCAGATTCAATTGAAGAAATAATAAGATTAAGGGAAGCAGGGAAAATTTACATTACAAATCAAGAACTTGAAGATCATCGCGTTTAGGCCGTTTTTTAAATGACATTTGTATTTCTTAAGTTTTAAAGATATTGTCGTCCCTTTTCTGTCATGATTATATTTCGCATTGTCTTATAATATAGGCAATTAAGTTTTTAATAGGCCTATATGTTTAGAATATTTACTATAATAAGTTACATTCTCTCATATAAGGAAAGCAAAGTTTTACTCCTCGCGGACAACTGCGCTTGTAGTGATGAAGTATAGTAAAATTTCGCTAAAGAAGAGTAACTTTTATTTTAAGCCTAAGTCATATCTTAAGACGGTTTTAATAAGAAAAAACTTAGCGTTTTTAGTTGAGAAGCCAAAATCTTTATTCTCAATTGTTGCCATGCTGTTTTCGTGTGTGTTCAACAATCAGCTATATAATACGATAAATAATTTCAATAAGGAAGTAGTTATCCATAAAAAGCATCTAATGGTTTGGTTGCATGTAACTAATGACTGTAATCTTGCTTGCTCTTACTGTTATTTAAGCCATACATCGACTAAAATGAGCAAAAGTATTGTCGATAAAATAATAAAGCAAATAAATTCTGTCATTAAAGACGAGGGTTATGAGAAAGTTACAATAAAGTTATCTGGAGGAGAGGCGCTTTTAGAGCTTGATTTAATAAAATATATTATTAAAGAGTTAAAAACCACAGCATTTGGAAATTTGTTTGAATTCGTAATTTTATCAAATGGGACAATATATAATGAGAAGATCGCCCATTTCATTAAGAAAAACAATGTCAAATTAATGATTTCACTTGATGGGATTGGTAAATTTCAAGATAGACATAGAAAATATGCAAAAGGCGCTGGAACTTACAGTACTGTTCTTAAGAACATAGATAAGTTTTTGTTTAAAGGAATAAAACCATATATTTCTTCTGTGCTTACATCTGAAAACATTAAAGGCCTTAAAGGGCTTTTAGATTTTTGTAACAAAAAAGAGCTTGCTTTTAGTTTGAATCTTGTCAAATCTAATAATAAAGATATTTTAGTCTCATATGCGCAATTTAAAAAAGAATGGGAAAATGCCTCTGAGGTGATAAGGGAGATTGCCAAAAAAAGTTCATTACTTGGTAATATAATTGATTCTTTGGTGATTGGCTTCACACGGGAGTATTCATGCCTCGCGGGGAGGGATTATTTAGTTTTTAATAGCTGGGGAGAAATTTTAAGATGTCAGCGTGAGATATCTTCTTCCCAAGGAATGGCAAATCTTCATTGCGATGATGGATATAAGATTATGGAGACAATAAGATCAGAGCGTGAAAACTCATGGAATAGTGTTAATGTTGATAATTTAAATAAATGTCAATATTGTCCGATTAAGTATTTTTGTGCTGGTTCTTGCCCTATTTTCAGGCGATTTTTGGAAGATTCAAATACTCCTTGTGATTATTGTCAGATTTATAATTTTGTTTTTTCTTCCATTCTTTCACTGATTGACGATCATTCCTAAACTGTCGTTTTAGTGTCAAGATTGTTAGTGTAGATGTCCTATAATATGAAAATGAGATTAAAATTGGTTATACAATATGAGTAGGGATGCATTAATCGTAACTCCTGGTGAGTATTGTTTAAGTGAAGTCGATGGATATGGCTTGGCGAGCAGTTATGTTGATCATGGAAAATGCCTTGGTTGTAGACATTGTGGACTTGTTGAGGCAAAGAATATAGCAGATAGTAATTTTGATGTTACCCATCCTTATATTCCTGCGCTTGCGCCGTTGGCAGCTTATGAACTATATTTCTTGGCTTCAATGGGACAAAGCAAACCGCCAGAATCGATTGTTTTTGCTGGAATAGCAGGTGATACTTTTGCTGCTGTTACTGATCTTGATTCTTGTAACTCAGGTGAATTATTGGGGGAGACTAGTAGTCATGCAAGATCATCAAATCAGTATGTTGAAAGAACTCTTCTTCTTTTTTCTAGGTTAGAAACAGTAAGAGAGATAAAAATTATAACAAATGGAGTTTTTTTAGATCCTTTCCAATTAGCAAATGTTTTAGCAATTTTTGGTTCTTCTAACAAAGAATTAACTGTCATAATAAGCTGGGATAATGAAAAAATGATAGCAAGACACCGATCTGTGCAAGAAACAGATGATATTGCAGATGTTTTACTAAGAGGAGGAGCGCTTAGTGATGTGTTTGGTGCTGAACTGTTTTATAATCAAGGGCTTAAAAGGGTAGAATTATTAAGGCAGATATCTAGTAGAAAATCGGGACTTAAGTTTCGATTTAATTATCATGTAGGCATGGATGTTATTTTAAATCATTCTGTCAACCGAGATCCTTCTGAAACCATTAAAGTACTAGAACAATTACTAAGAGATAATACAGGCATCCCATTTAATGTTTCACCTATTGTAGATATTCATCAAGGGGGGATATCTAATAGAGAATTTTTTCAAAGAGAGCAAAATCCCAAGTTAAATCCTCCATCAGTTTTTACAAGTCAATACTTAGTAGATCCTAAAATTAGACAAGAGGCTTTCCCTTGGATCAGAGAGGATAGAATAAGAAATAGGAATTATGTTTTCGCATTACATCTTGCCGACACATTTGGTGACAGTCTTATAGCTAGAGATGAAATATTTGCTGGATTAACGCCATCAGTGGGTAGAACATTGTTTTCTCAAAGCGAGAGTCTCTTACATGGTGATAGTCTATATGCTTATCGTTACGGATTGAGAGGTCTTGATCCCGCCTTTCTTGTTGTTAATGGAAGAATTTTTATTGAAGAAGATGGTGTTTGTATTAATAATCAAGAAAGGAAAAACCCGAAACTTGGACTAGTATGTCCATTTGATGACCTTGATGCAAGAATTGCTAAAGAATTAGGATTTTCGATGTTAAATACAAAAAGGATCAGAGAAGGGTTTTTACCTGCAATGTGTCTTGAAGAATGCTATCCTGAATATGAAGAATTAATAAGAAGTTGGCGCTCAGCCGAGATTGGAGCTGATGGTAGGCTTAATTATGGATACGGTCTGGCATTTGAATATCTAGGGGATTATACGAAACGACTACAAGAACTATTTAGGAGATTTGGGCTTTAATTCTAATCGCAAAAGCAATTTAATCGGGCTTTGCTAAACATCACAGGATCTGATATAATTATTCTAAGCGCAAAGACTCGTAATCAGCGGGTAGCATTGAGAAGAAAAGTTGGTAAAACGCAAAAAGACCAACCTAGTAGAACTCAACAGTCCAAAAAAGACTGTAAAAACTTAAACAAGACAAAAGTAGGGTGGTACCGCGACAAGTAAAACTTGTACGCCCCTCGGTTAAATAAAATAAGCGAGAAAAACCATGCCTAAAAATAATACATTTCAACAAGTATCACAACAGCCAAACTTTCCACAAATAGAAGAAAGAATAACCCAATTTTGGAAAGAAAACAACATATTTGAGAAATCAATATCAGGCAGATCAGATAGCAATAGGTTCTCATTTGTCGATGGACCACCATTTGTATCTGGAATGCCTCATTATGGCCACCTTTTAACATCAATCGCAAAAGATGTGATTCCTAGATACTGGACAATGCGTGGTAAAAAAGTGCGCAGAGTATGGGGATGGGATTGTCACGGTCTCCCAATTGAAGCAAAAGTAAACAAGAAGCTTGGTGTAAAAACAAGAAAGGATGTTGAACAAAAAATCGGTGTTGATAATTATATAAAAGAGTGTAAAAAATATGTCGAACAGAACATCTCAGACTGGCGATGGTATATTGAGAAAGTTGGACGATGGGTTGATTTAGACAATGCTTATCATACAATGTACCCGCAGTTTAATGAGTCAGTGATTTGGGCTTTTAAGCAGATATGGGAAAAAGGGCTTGTTTATAAGGGTAAAAGAGTCTCTTTATACTCAACTGATACACTTACTCCTGTATCTGATTTTGAAGTTGCGATGGATCCTGATAACTATCAAGATGTTGATGATCTTTCAATCTTTGTAAAATTTAAGATGAAGTATCATAAAACAGGTATTGGCGTTGGTGTAGTAATCGAAAACGAAAAAGGACAGCTTCTAATTTCCACTAGAAATGAGCCTGGACGAGCTAAATTAGCAGGTATTGTCGGTGGTAAAAAGGATGAAGAGGATAAAACTCTTCTTGATACTGTCAAACGAGAATGCCAGGAAGAGATTGGCATCGTTCCTGATAAAATCGAGATGGCAGGAAGTTCTATTGATATATTTGAAGGCCGAATGTTTCACACACATCATTTTAAAGCTGTTCTTCCATCAGATACCAAGTTTAATGTTTGCGAAGAACTTTTGGATGTAAAATGGGTTGATAAAGATCAATTACCATGGGATAACATGCATATTCCAACAAGAAACTGCCTTTTAGATGTATTAGGATTACAAAAATTCCCGGAGGTCAAAGAAACAAGACCTGATGTGAAGCTTGTCGCTTGGACAACAACTCCTTGGACTATTCCATCAAACTTTGCTTTGTGTGTTAATCCTGAGTTTGAATATGCAGTTGTAAAGACGGAGCAAAATGAGTATCTTGTGATGGAAAAAGATAGACTTGAGTATGCGTTTAAAGACATGCAGTATGAACTTTTTTACACCTTTAAAGGAAAAGAATTTGCAGGTATAGGTTATGAGCCTGTTTATGACTTTTTTGCTGACAAGATAAATGAAAATGATTATCACATCTATTTGTATGAGGGTGTATCTAATGAGGAAGGTACAGGAGTTTTGCATGTGGCTCCTGCTTTTGGAGAAGAAGATAATAATCTTGGACTTTTACACAATTTAAGCGATCACTCCGATATTGACGAAGAAGGAAATATGACAGTTGGAGAATTTAAAGGTCAGTATATCCGTGATGCATCAAAAGAGATAGCCAAGGATCTTGATGAATCAGGTAAGCTTTTTAGAAGCGAAATTTATACTCACAGACTGCCATTTTATAGAGGTGAAAATCCACTAATTTATGTTGCTCAATCTGCGTATTTTCTAAGGCTTGATGAAACAAAGAAAAAGATGCGTGAGCTAAACAAGGGTGTTAATTGGGTTCCAAAGCATTATGGCACAAAAAGATTTGTTGAAGTAATAGATAATGCTCCCGATTGGTGTATCTCTCGTACAAGATATTGGGGGACAATAATGCCTCTTTGGCAGACAAAAGATAAAAAAGACGAACTTGTTATTGGTAGTATTGATGAACTGATGAAATATACAGATCAAGTTGTAAAAGAAGAAAACGGTTGCTTTTTCATAAACAAAAAAGGCGAGAAGGAGAAGTTTTCTTTTCATAGAGATATTTGCGATAAAATAATACTTACAAATAACGGTAAAAAATATTACAGAGTGCCAGAGATACTCGATGTATGGCTTGATTCAGGCTCTGTGCCGTTTGCTGAGCACCACTATCCATTTGAAAATCAAGAGGCTTTTGAACAGGCTTTCCCCGCTGATTTTATAGTTGAATATTCGCCTCAGCTTAGAGCTTGGTTTAATGTACTCTTTAGGATGTCTGCAATACTTTTTAATAAAGCTCCTTATAAAAACGTGCTATGCCACGGAACGCTTGCAGGTAATGATGGTCGTAAGATGTCAAAGACATTTGGCAATTATCCCGATCCTAAAAATGTGCTTGAAAACATTGGAGGTGAAGCTTTCCGCTTATACATGATGGGTATGCCAATTATGGTAGGTGAGGATTCTGCTTGGTCAGATGCGGTCTTGCAAGATCAGTTGAAATTGACGCTAATTCCTTTATGGAATGTTTATAAATATTTTGTCTTATACGCTAATATTCATAATTGGACACCAAAATCTACGCAGTTTAAGAGCACAAATATTCTTGACAGATGGATTAAATCTTATATTGATGATATGACAATAAAATATTCAGAGGCTCTTGAGCAATATAATGTACCTGGATCGGTTAAACTAATACAACCAGCAATAGAAAACATCTCAACTTGGTATATCCGCAGGTCTAGAGACAGATTTGTTTCTGGAGATAAAGAGGCTTTGCAAACCCTTTACTCTGTCCTGATACAGTTTATTAAAACGATTGCTCCGCAAATTGTATTCGTCTCAGATGAGATGTATCAGAATTTGATAGTTGGCATTGGAATTGATGGCGCAAAAGAATCTGTGCACTTAGAGGATTATCCTGTCATAGATGAAAAAACTATAGATAAAGACTTGCTAGCAAGCATGGAAATGGCTAGAAAATACTGCTCAATAGCACTTAATATTCGAGATCAACACAAACTTAAGATTAGACAACCACTGTCATGTATATATTTAGATCTTGTAGAAGATAATTTACTCGAGATTATCAAAGACGAGGTAAATGTTAAGGAAATCAAGCATATTAATGACTATAAAAAGCTAAATAATGAAGATAAAAAAGCTGTCGTAGTAGAGAAATCAGACGATATGTTTGTAGGTTTAAATGTGAAGTTATCCAAAGAACTTATTGATGAAGGGAAATTTAATGATCTTAGCAGGTCTTTACAACAAATCCGCAAAGAGTTTGGATGCAATGTTGGTCAGAGTGCTGTTTTCTTATGGAGGACAGAAAATAATGATCTTAAGGCGTTTATAGAGAAGCATTGTGAGCAAATAGAGCAAAAGTTATTTATAAAGATGGAGTGGCAAGATAAAATAACTGATGCTAATACAGTATTAATAGAAGAGAAGACTTTATTTGTGAGCGCAAAATGACAATTTATACGATTATAAGTGCTGTTATATTTATTGTAACATTTGCCTTATTTTTGTATCTTTCATTTGAGGATATAAAAAAGCAAGAAATAAGTTCTTTGCCGCTTTATGTTGCATTTGTTTTAAATATTGCACATCAAGTTTATTTACTGTTTGCACAAAATTATGTCGATGGACTTCTTGGAGGGCTAATTTTAGGAGGATTTTTCCTCCTAATTGTGCTTGCTACCAAAGAGAAGGGGATGGGACTTGGAGATGTTTATCTGTTTATCCTAATGGGGTTACTTGTTGGCATAAACTATATATATTGGGCTTTGCTTATAACAGTTTTTGGAGCAATAATATTTTCATTTGTTAAGTATAAAGGATTTAAACGAAAAAGCAAGATTTCTCTTGTTCCGTTTATCTTTTTTGGATGTTATATGACATTGTTAATCAAACAAGTTATTCTTTGATAATATCTATGTTTTTGCCTGTTACTGCAACATTTCTTAAAAAAGTCTTGCTATATTCTTCTTGTGTTATCTCGACTTGAACTGATTTGATAACGCCTAGTACAGGATCTATTCTGAGCTCTTGTACTGTTACATCACAGGTTGATTCTTCCATCGGAATTGATTTCGTACCACTAAAATCTGGATTAGCTTTTACATACTTTAATCCTTCTTCAAAGCAGTTGTTTTTGTTTACCAGTATATCGTTTTTTATTGAGTATATTTTTGAAGCTTTTAACATGTTTATACTTGATTTAATGATAAGTACTCCTTGTAATGTCAAAAAAGGTATTAATACGATGACGGTTATTAGTGTTACATATGCTCTTTTCATATAATATTTCGAACAAAAGTTAATGAGGTTGTTCTTTCTAATGATGATCTATTTCTCATTTCAATGGTTATCGATACAGCAATAATCTCTCCGTCTTCATTATAATATGGATATACTGTAAAACTGTTTATTACAGTTCTTGAACTGTTTAATACCGTGGTTGTTTCTCCTTGAGCAAAGTATAAAGTATTATTTTCTATAAAATATGAGTTGTCTTCGACCGTAATTCTTCCATTTGGATCGTTAAATACGGATGTGTTTATATCAATTTCTCTGTATTCTAAATCAAAAAATTGATCAAGATGGTTGGAAATAAACATCTTGTCTTTTTCTAAATCATACTCTTGTTTGATCTTGTCATTATTTGCGCTTACAGAAAGTGTTAGTTGTATTATTATGACAATAAAAGATGTGAATATCGCAATATAGACAAGCATCTCCAAAAGTGTTATCGCCTTAAGTTTTTTTAAGAAGCTATTTTCCATAATATATTTCGATTTTATCTATCGTAGGTGTACTAACAATATTTGATTCCATAGTTATTTTATATTGAAAGTACCGTCCTCTAATATCTGGATGATTAATCTCAAATGATCCGACTCCATTAAAAAATGTGTCATCAATGTCTGGTCCAAACCAAACAGAGCCACTCATATCAGCATTATTACTTAATTTTAGCTCTGTTTTTAAAGTCGTACCTTCTGGTACGGTTCCTACTAAATTCAACATAAAGAGTCTAAAGTTATCAGCTTCTAAATCTATTATTTGCGATGTATATACGCCGTTCTCAAGATATCCAAGACCAAATTCATCTCCACCGCCAGCACCACCCTCAATAACTTGAAGCTCGTTATTTGTATCATTTGTTAAAATATATGCGTATTTTCTGCTGTTATTTTCTACAACATCAAATGCTAAGATACTACCATTTATTGTAACTTGTCCACAGAGAGCTGGTTGTGATAACGAGTCTATTTTTAAAACCATATAATTTGTCGTTCCTGAGCCACCAAGCATCAGTTTGTTTTCATATGTTACAATATCATTTATTGTCATTCCATTTGTTTCAACTTCAGCTGTCACGGTAGCATTTATAGGATCTGTTATATCAATAACAAAAAGCTCTTTTTGTGAGCTACTTGCAGTTCCTCCTACAAATAAAGCGTTTTTACTTGTATCAGTATAAATTGAATTTAGGCTTGCCATATTGATGTTAATTGTTTTAACAAAAGTTGGTGATGCTATATTACTTATATTGAAGATATAAATTTCTTTTGAAGTATCTGATGTACCAAGATAAAGATAAGAGCCTGAAACTGAAATATCTTTGATAACAGAATAATTTGTCAAATTTGCTGTACTAATTTTAGATCTTGCACCTGTTTTGCTTGACAAATCAAATATATCAACACTTCTGCCATATGACACAAAACCATAGTTGCCATTTACATATACGGCTTCTGATTTTGAAGAGCTATTTGTTCCATATCTTCCAACTTTCACATAATTTTGTACTATTGCAACTGTATCCGTTTTTGAATCTGTTGCGACATAAACATAGTTTCCATCTGTAAAAATATCGTTGCCTTTTGAGTGATTAAAGCTACCCGCAAATGTAATCGCAGGGGGTTTTGCGCTGCTAATTCTTATGTGTGAAAAAGTATCTCCTGAAGCATTTTTTCCTGCTGAAATATAAGCGTTTCCAGGTGAGGCAGTGAGTCCAGATCCTACACTTTGTCCATTAAGATTAAATTTTGACAAAGTTAGCTCTGGTTTGCACCAGTCTGGCTTTAGCTCTTTTTGTAATAGTACATTTCCATCTTGTACGATAACGCCTTCATCGGTTCCTGTAAAATCTTCTTGATCTTCGTGTGCAAGGACAAAGTTGTCCCAGTTGTTTACAATAAACGAGTCAGTGTAGACGTTCTCTTTTATTAAAGCACCTTTAAATTGTATTGTAAGATTAATTTTTCTGGAGCCCGGATCAATTGTGCCTGATAGCTCGTCAACAATGTTTCCATCGATATCTCTGTAAATAGGTTCAATTGTAAAGAAATATAAGTAATCTGTTGTATCAAAATCGCCACTTGTTATAACAAGATTTCCTTCAGTATTTGTTATGTGTAGATTGCCCGTCTGTGTAAAGTCAACTATATCGCCCCAACTTCGTCTTTTTATTACCATTATAGAGTTTAAGATATCTTTTGATATTTCTGATGAGTAATTTCTGCTTTTTGCGCTTTGTACTGATTTATATGCATCTATAGCAAGAAATGCAAATGCAGAAATGCTTATTGTAAATAGGCCAATTGCGATTACTAGTTCTACAAGGCTAAATGCTTTTAACTTTTTCATATCGTATAGTCTATCATCCCTTCTGAATTTATGGTTATTGTAGCTGATTCTGTCCCATTAGTTAATGTAATATTAGTAGGTAAGTTTGGTGTTAAAGACTGTGATGGAAATGTAACGACATTATTATTTGTACTCAAATATGTATTTGTTGGGAAAGGGAAAAAATCTCTATTTAAATTATCTCCTTCATAAAGCCAGTATCCAGTATTTGTGAACTCAACAGATTTTGATGATCCGTTTTTGCCAATATATGCAATTTGCTGTTGATAAAAAAGATTGCTCTCAAGCTCTCTAACGGTCGAGAGGAGCTCGTTTCTCTTTGTTTGCCGAAGAGAGAAGGGTACTGCGAATGTTGCTATTATAAGCAATATGCCTATCACGACAAGGATTTCAAACATTGTATAGCCTTTGTATCTATTATGCATTGATACTCCCCATTAGCTGATATATTGGTACGATAACAGAAAGACCTAGTAAACCAATTATGGCGCCAACAAATATTAAAAGTAGTGGTTCCATAAATGTTGTAATATTATTTGTTATCTCACTTACTCTGTCTGTATAATATGTATATAAGTATTGCAAGTTATCCTCCAATGTTCCTGTTTTTTCACCGACTTCAATCATTTTGACATAAGTGCGGTTAAAAAACTTAGGATGTTCGCTTAAACTTTCTGATATACTTTGGCCTTTTTTAGCATTTAGATAGATTTGAGAAATTTTATCTGAGTAAATACTGTTGTCAACAGTGTTTATAGCAATTTTAAGAGATTTTGTTATGTGAATACCACTTTGAAGCAAAAGGCCAAGAGTTCGAGAAAAGTTTGAAAGAATGTTTGCGATAAAAAGGGCTTTTAATATTGGCATATTTATTGATACCCAGTCAAGTAATCGTTGCCCAATCTTTGTTTTAAGAAATTTTTGAAATAAAAATACGATTAAGAGAATCCCTGCGAGGAAAAAGTACCAGTGAGTTCTAATATAACCTGCTACCATCATCATGGTAACTGTTGTCTGTGGGACATTGGGGAATGTCTTAAAAAGTGATTCGAGTTTTGGAAAAACAAAGAAGATCATGCCAATAAGCTCTAAAGAGGTTAATCCGATAATAATAATTGGATACACCAATGCTCCTTTGATTTTTTTCTGAACCTCATGCTGTTTTGTAAGATAATCTGCTAAATAGGCCAAATTATTCTCAAGTGAACCTCCTAATTCACCAGAATAAACCAATGAAACAATTATCTCTGGAAATGTTTTAGGAAACTTAGCCATAGAATAGGACAGTTTTGCCCCTGAATCAATATCTTTTTTTATCTCTCTTAGCATTTCTTTGAAGTTTTTCTCGTCAGTTTGATCTTCGAGTATTGCCATGGCTTCGCTTAAAGGGATACTTGCTTTAAGCATTGAAGCAAGTGAACGAATAAGCTGAATTACTGTAACGATTGAAATTTGCTTCTTTCCAAGGTTTGATATTTTTTTTTCTTCTGGCGTTAATTTGGGCTTTTTCATTCTGCGATTGATATAACTTTCATAAATTCGGTTGCGTCTATTGCGCCCTGCTTGAGCTTTTCTAAACCATCTTCTATCATGAGTTTAAAATTCTCAGTTTTGGCAAGCTTATAAATTTCTTCAGTGTTTTGATTTTCAGCTAATGCTTCTCTTAATTTTTGTGTTATTTCTAATACTTCGTATATTCCAATTCTTCCTTTGTATCCCCTAAATTTGCACTTTTCGCAACCGATTGGTTTGTATAGTGTATCATCGGGTTTTATATATTTTAATATATCTGTTCGAACTTTAAGCATTTCTAACTGTACAAGATCAGTCCCTACCACATAGCTTTTTTTGCAATGTTCACACAATCGTCTTGCAAGTCTTTGTGAAATTATGACATTGACAGTAGTTGCAAGTAAAAAAGGCTCAATTCCCATATTAAGAAGTCTTGGAATCGTAGATATTGCGTTATTTGCGTGTAGAGTAGATAAAACTAAGTGTCCTGTTAGAGCCGCGTTAAAAGTTATTTTTGCTGTCTCACTATCTCGCACTTCTCCAACCATTATTATATTTGGGTCCTGTCTAAGAATTGATCTTAAACCGTTTGCAAATGTAAGATCAGCTTTTGTATTTATTTGGATGTGATTTACGCCATCAATGCTATACTCAACAGGATCCTCTACGGTTGTTATATTGACCTCTCTTGAGTTTAGGATTGATAAAATCGAATAGAGCGTTGTGGTTTTACCACTTCCAGTAGGACCAGTTGCAAGGATAAGTCCATAAGGCTTTCTGTAGCTTCTTTGTACCTTTTCTAGATCGACTTCGCTAAAGCCGAGCTGTTGCAATGAAAGCGCCTGATTTTCTTGAACTAGCAATCTGATTACCACTTTTTCTCCGTGGGTAGTTGGTAATATGGAAATTCTAGCATCAACTTTTATTTTATCATTCTTTTCTCCTTCAAGAATAAATTCGATTTTACCGTCTTGTGGGGAAAAGTGTATGTCAGTACGAAGTTTTGCTCTAACTTTAATAATGAAAATGAAATCCTCAGAAATCTCTAGATCTAAAATATACATATCATGCAAGATTCCATCGATCCTGTATCTTATATTTAACTCTTTGGTGCTTTTAGGCTCAATATGTATATCGGAAGCTTTTTGCTCATATGCATCTCTTATCAATGCATCAAGCAGATCGGAGACATTTTTCTTTTTTGATTTTACTTCTGAGATTATTTTTTTCATCAATGTTTTTTAATAATGGGGCACCATAAAAGAGTTTTGATGCCCCATATAAATTTAAGGTTATCTCTTTACAACGATTACTTTACCGTTCTCTGCACTTGGAGCCGCTAATTGTACGCGTCCTCCTTCTGTTGCACAGATGGTATAGCCTGTATCTGCCTCTGTTCCACCACTTGGATCCATAGGGATTGCAATTATATACTCTTCAACTAATGATGTTGAGAGATCAATGTTGCCAACTCCTGTACCTATTGGTGTTGAATCTGGGTTTCCATCCACATCTTCACATGGAGTAATTGTACCCAAACTTGCCAATGTCCTTCCCTCCTCAGATGTATACTGAGTAATTGCATTTAGCAACTGCGTCAGGTCTGAGCTTCTCTGGGCGTTCCTCGTATCAGCAAAATGCTTTGGAGGATTTATAGCCACAATAGTGACTGCTGCCAAAATGAGGATCAAGGCAACAACGATCAGGATCTCGATAAGTGAGAATCCTTTTAGCTTTTTCTCTGCCATAAAACTTATATTAAAAATTAATTAAATGTTAAACAACTTCATCTATACCATTTTGCATGTTGCTTGTCAAGAGTTACCATCCCAATATTGATAATCACGGATTGTTAATATTGGATAACAAAAAAAGGTGCCTAATTATTAGACACCTTTTTCCAAGATCAATTAAAAAAGGATTAAAGAGAGTTCATTATTTTAATTGCCCATCCAGAGACAACTGGAATATCCCATCTCTCTCCCTTTGAAGTCTTGATCATTCCATAGATCATTACACCAAGGCTTGCAAAAGATAAAAGAAGTGAAATACATGCTAAAATTCCTGTAAGTGCAAGCAAGGATGATAAAACTAATACGATAAGCCAAACCAATGTTGATTGTGCACCAACATATCTTACATAATTATCCTCTTTTTCTACGAAAAACATAACTGTACCGACAAGTCCAATCCATGACAAGATTGCCATCGTTTTGTTTTTCTCATTGAATTTTATATCTTCTAATGAGACTTGCTTTTTTGCTGTTACGACATTTGTATCGCTCATATAAATAAATTAAAAAATTAAATATCCAAAATTAATTATATACTAATTTTTATAATTAATCAAATTTATTCCAAAACTATCTCCAGTGAGCCGGCAGATACTTTTGCATCAATACTTATCTTGTTTTCTGAATTTTGCTCGTTAGTACTAAATATTCCGCTGTCATTTATATTATCAAATGTTTTATCAAGATCTCTTCCATTTATATCTATTGAGCCGGCATTTACTTTGTAATTTATCTCAAATTCTTGATCGGCGGGTATAAATATTTTTAAACTGCCTGCATTTACTTCCGCCTTAATACTTTCTACAAGACCAGTGAATTTTAATTCTCCACTTCCCGCATTAATCTTTAAGTTAATGTTCTTTAGATCTGTACTTTTAAGGTCTGTTCTAAAGGAGCCTGCGTTTAGAGCGATATCTAAATCTGTAGGAACGCTTCTCTCACTTTGATTGCCGATATGAAAATCGATTTTTGCGGGTGATTTGGCTCTAAACCAGTTTAAATAGTTTGCATTATATAAAACCTTGCTGTTTATTGTCAATTTATCCTCTCCCTCTGTGGTTAATTCCAATTTGGACGAAGACTCTTCAAGCTCACCTGTAGCTAACAGCTCGTAATCAACTTTCTCCTCATCAGCTATAAAAAATTCGCCGGCGTTAAATTCAAAAGAATATTCTCTATTTGAGTAATCTTTGTCTTCTGATGCAATCTCTTGATTAACAGGTATGTAACTATTATTATATGGGATCTTACCAAGGAGGTCTGTGCCATTAAATGGTAATATTAAAAAGGCAAAAAACAAAATGTTAAAAATAATATCTAAGATAAGATTAACAAGCCATTTGAATTTAAAATTTGTGAAAAGAATTTTGATCCCTCCAAATATAATAAATAGAGGCCAAAGTGTAGTAAAAAAGAATAATAAATTACCCCAATTTAAAGAAATGACTTTAAAGTTGCCAAGAAGAAGTGCGGTTCCAAGCATTACAAGAAATATTGCACCTGAGATTCTTTCTGTTGTTTTATTTTCCATCTTTTTTAATAATTAAAATTATTCCAATTGCAACTATGAACAAAGGCCAGAACATTGAGAAAAAAAGTTCGAAATTGATCCATCTTGAAACTCCAAGATTTGCAAGAAGTAGATAAGAGCCAAAAATTATTATAGCTATTCCAATAAAGATTTTGTTAGACTTGTCGTTAACGACCGATTTCGCCTTCTCAGCGAGTTTTTCGGCTGATTGTTTTATTTCTTTACTGTTCTTATCGATTATTTTCTTGCTTTCTTTGTCTGTGCTCTTCTCATCAGGCATAAGTACCCATAAAACAATGTATAAAAGTACTCCTGATCCCCCGTAAATTGCAGCCAATAAAAAAACAATTCGTACAATTATAGGATCTATGCCTGCGTATTTTGCAAGGCCTGCACATACGCCGCCAACAATTCCGTTTGATGACCTAGTTATTTGTGAACTCATACTTATTTAATTAAAAATTATTTCTTATAATTATACACAATTTTTGTGCTTTTGTGTATAATCTACATATGAAAAGATTTACAAATCGCCAAATAGCGTATGCAATGTTACTTGCAAACTCAATTATATGGGGCGTTTCACCAGGAATTATTAAGATTGGCCTTGAAAAAATTCATCCTTTCCAGTTTTTGTACTATCGACATATTATTTGCGTTTTATTTGTAATTATTTACCTGATTATAGCTAAAAGAGTTATGCAAGCCATAAAAGCATTTAGATCTCCTCTTAATTTACTTGTTATGTTTCTTTTGACTCCGGGCATTTTAATAATCCAATTTTATGGCATCAAGCTAACAAGCTCGACTGAAGCATCTATTGCAATTGCTACGGCTCCTCTTTTTGCATCTTTGCTTGGTGCAAAATATCTTAAGGAAAAAATAAGTAAAAGCGAGCTTTTAGGCACTATAATTGCTTTTGTCGGGATAATAATGATTTCTCTTTTGGGTGCAGGTAGTAATAATATATCTCTTGAACAGAATTTGCTTGGGATTTTCCTTATTTTAATATCCGCAATTGTCTGGGCAGGAGGCAATATACTTTATAAAAAAATTCCTGAAAAAGATCGCTTCATGGTTTCTATTGATTCTTTTTTTCTCTCTGTGCTTACTTTTATTGTGATATTTCTCTTTTGGAATCCAAGCTTTATCATTCCTGTAAAACTTGATTCTCCAACGCTATGGAGTATATTATATATGGCGATTCCTGGAAGTCTTATCGCATTTACATTTGTACAAAAAGGCATTAGTCTGATTGAAGTTTCTGAAGCGACAATGTTTACATATCTACAGCCTGTATGGGGAGTACCTTTTGCGGTTTTCTTTTTAAAGGAGCCCTTTGACTTGATAATGTTGCTCCCTTTGGTTATAATACTATTTGGTTTGTACATTAATATTAAGGATAAACTCAAAAATGTTAAAAATATTTCAAGGACTGTTTGATTCAAATGAAAAACAGATTAAAAAAGCTCAAGCTGTAATAGATGCTATTAATTCATATGAGCCTGAAATGCAAAAACTTACTGATCAAGAGTTAAAGGCTCGGACAGCACACTTTAAAAAGCAGATAACAGCGGCAGAAGGAGACAAGGATAAGGAGAAATTAATAATGGAGCAAATTCTTCCTGAGGCGTTTGCTGTTGTAAGAGAAGCCTCAAACAGAGTCGCAGGACACAGACATTTTGATGTGCAATTAATGACGGGTTATTTTCTTTTTAAAAGTAATGTTACAGAAGTCTTCACGGGAGAAGGTAAAACATTGGCGGCTAATTTGCCATTATATTTATACGCTCTCGCTGGTAAAGGATCTCATCTTGTAACCGTCAATGATTATCTTGCTAAAAGAGATGCCGAGTGGAATGGTCATATTTTGAGCTCTCTTGGGATATCTGTTGGTGTTGTAAATAACGACGATCAATTTATTTTTGTAGACGACGAAAAGTTAAAAGAGCTAAAGCCAGATTCTGCGCAAGCGATGATTTCTGAAAGAGAAAAGAAGATAAAAGAAGTAGGCCGAATGAAATATGATCATATGACAGGAGCTAATCTTGTGCCTTGTACGAAAAAGGAGGCTTATAGCGCTGACATAACTTATGGTACAGCTAGTGAATTTGGCTTCGATTACCTAAGAGACAATATGGTTTTAAAGCTTGAAGATCAGGTTCAAAGGCATCTGTACTTTGCAATCGTTGATGAGGCTGACTCGATTTTGATTGATGAGGCAAGAACGCCATTAATAATTTCACAGGCATCATCTGATTCTAATGAGCTGTACTATAAATTTGCCAATATTGTAAAAAGCCTGCAAAGAGAAGATGATTATACAGTTGATGAAAAAGGACATACAGTGTTATTAACAGATAAAGGAATGGAGAGAACAGACAAGGCAATTGGGACAAAAAATCTTTATAGTAATCCTTTGTACGCATATCATATTGATAATGCGCTCAAAGCAAAAGAACTTTATCATCTAGATGATGAATATATAATAAGAGATGGACAAATAATGATTGTTGATAGCTTTACTGGTCGCGTTATGGAAGGTAGACGATATAGCGAAGGTTTGCACCAAGCAATAGAAGCAAAAGAGGGGGTTGAAGTTAAAAAAGAATCAAAAACAGTTGCAACAATTACACTTCAGAACTATTTTAGGTTATACGACTTTTTATCTGGAATGACAGGAACAGCTTTAACCGAAGCTGAAGAGTTTTCTAACATATATAAACTTGATGTTGTCGTGATTCCGACAAATAAGCCGATTATAAGAAAGGATGCTGTCGATACAGTTTATAAAAGCAGAAATGCAAAACTCAAAGCAATAGTAGAAGATATTATTGAGCATAATAAAGCAGGTCAACCAATTCTTGTCGGTACGACATCAGTTGAAAAGTCAGAGGAGCTCTCAGAAATACTTAAGAAAAAGGGTATTGGACACAATGTTTTGAATGCAAAACAGCATGAGAAAGAGGCGAAAGTTGTTGCTTTGGCGGGACAAAAAGGTTCAATAACAATTGCAACAAATATGGCTGGTCGAGGTACGGATATCGCTCTTGGTGAAGGGGTAAAAGAGCTTGGAGGACTATATATAATTGGAACAGAAAGACATGAGGCAAGGCGAATAGACAATCAGCTTAGAGGAAGGTCAGGAAGACAGGGAGACCCCGGAGAGTCAAGATTCTTTGTCTCATTTGATGATGATTTAATGCGAATATTCGGAGGAGATGGAATGTCTGCTCTTATGGGACGAATTGGCATGGATGAAGATATGCCTGTATCTGTATCGATTTTAGGTAAGACCATTGAAACTGCCCAAAAAAGAGTAGAGGCGCACAATTTTGATATTAGAAAAAGACTTGTGGAATATGACGATGTGTTAAATCAACAAAGAAATATCGTGTACGGGCTTAGGAAAAAGTTACTCGCTCTTGCTGATGATAAAGTAATAAGTATGTCAAAACCGATTAGCAAAATACCTGAGTATGATAACGATAGATTCTTGGCATATCTGGACAAATTTAATATTCGAGATAAAGCAAGCTATGATGAGGAAGAACTAAAAAATAAATTTCCCGAATTATTATCCGATGCAAGCTCGATATTAGTGCTAAAAAAGCTCATTGATCAGATAAGAACATTAATCGCGACTCAACTTACTGATGATATGAAGATAGATAATAGCGAGAGTTCACTTGTGATAAAACAATTTCAGGCAATTCTTTCTGAAGATTTATGCGAAATTACAGCAAAAGTGCTTGAATATAAAAGCGAATTAGATTTCTACAAAGATGTTGATAGTCAGAAAGCAATAGATAAGAAGTCAGATTTATTAATAAAATTTGCACTTACAGCTTTTTTAATACATTACCACAATGTTTCATCACAGGTTGCAAGCCAGATTAGTAGAGTCCTATTAGTTCAAACAATTGATCAGTTCTGGATGAATCATCTTAGTACTATGGCTGATTTAAGAGAGGGTATTTCGCTTAGAGGAATTGCAAACAAAGATCCTCTTATCGAATACAAAAACGAGGGATTCGCGCTTTTTGATAATATGCTTGCTGAAATTGATAAAACAGTTGTAAACCGATTTATGCGAATAAGACAAATCGAGTCAAACACTCAAAACAAAACGGTTTTGCAAGAGCAACATAACAAAAATGTTTCAGCATTACAGAGCAATGAGGGAAGCGAAACCAAGAAGCCTATAAAAGTTGAGAAAGTCGGTAGAAATGATCCGTGCCCATGTGGAAGCGGTAAGAAATTTAAAAAGTGCTGTGGAGCTTAAATTCTTGTTGTGATGGATTTTTCTTTTCCTATAGGTCTATTGACATAGTATGGTAAATCTTGTAAATTACAATAACTAATTAAATAAAAAGCGTGACCAAAATGGATAACTCAACCCCTATAAGATCTGGCGTTAATAAGCCTGTTTTTACAATACAAATTATTCGTTATTATTGTACTAATTGTGGTGAGGAGAAAGAAGAAGTAAAACTTTGCACTGCGTGTGGGTCTTCTATGCGAGTTGTTGAGGTTATAGAGAAATATGGTGATGAAGCCAAAGAGTACTTGTCCAAATTTATAACTAAGAGAAATGTAAAGCTCGAAGGCGTCGCAGAAGATGCACAAGTTGATACACAGAGTGCTGATTTTGATTCCGAACTTGACATCGCAGAAAAAGACGCAGATTCCTTTTATTCTGATTCGATATTTCCAGATACAGACAGCGATAGTGCAAGACAAGTTAAGATTAAAAACGGTAACGGTAGTTCAATTGAAGAGGTTTTAAACATCTTAAATGAGAACGAAGAGAAAGGTGATGATGACGATGATGAATTTGCCGATCTAATGTTTGACGATGGTGATGGTGATAACGTTCTTCCCGTGTTATAATACCCCTAATGAGCAAAACAGCTATAGTCGCTGAAACAATGAACGCTTTTGGTGGCGGAGATAGGTTATTGCTTGCTTTGCATAGAGTTTTGCCTTGTGCTGATATCTATTGCTCGATATTTAATGCCAAAGAGTATCAAAACTTATTCCCAAATTCGTTTTTTGATAAGGTGCATCCAATGAAAGAAGGCCGTTTAAATCTGCAAATGTTATCTAACATTAGCAAAAGGCTTTATAAGAGTTTTGGTTATTTAATGTATGAAAATCTAGATCTTAGTGGATACGACACTGTTATCTCCTTATCAGCAAGATTTGCTAAATTTGTTATAACACCAGTAAATTGTAAACACATTAACATTTATATAACACCGGCTGGATATGAATGGGATGATGCTCGCAGGAAATTATTAAGGCAACACCCTGTTAGAAATATTTCCGACAGCTTATTTAGACTGCTTGATAATGCAGCCGTTAGGAGAGCTGATGTTAATTATTCGATTTCAAGATATATCCAGAAGAAAATAAAGAAGTTTTATGGCCTTGATACACAGATAATATATCCACCAATTGAATCGTTTTGGTTTGAGCCTAGTAATCAGCCTACAAACGGGGATTCTTTCCTTGTAGTATCAAGATTGTTTGATTATAAGAGAATCGATATTGCGGTTAACGCATGTATTAAAGCAGGTAAAAAATTAATAATAATAGGTGAGGGTCCAGAGAAAAAGAATCTTGTAAAACTTGCAAAGGGAAATAAAAACATAAGATTTTTGCCGTTTCAGCCTGATAAGCAAATAAAAGAGTATTATACTAGTGCAAAGGCACTATTATTTTGTGGGATTGAAGATTTTGGTTTAACACCAATCGAATGCCAGGCTTGTGGAACACCTGTTATTGCTTATAAAGATGGAGGAGCTTTAGAAACGGTGATTGAAGGTAAAACAGGTGTTTTCTTTGAAACGGAGCAGGAGCTTACAGCAATTATTACAAAGTTTGATAAAATGATGTATAATAAAAAGGAAATAATCGATAATGCAACAAAATTTTCGCAAGATAATTTCAAAAAAAGGATAATGGAAATACTATGAAAGTAGCAATTGTATGTGACAGACTTGATACCTGGGGTGGTGCTGAGATGCATATGCGCGAAATTGCTCATTTATTCCCAAAGGCAGATATTTACACATCTGTTGCAGACAAGCAATTTGTCGAAACTTACTTTCCAAATTGGCGAGTACACACGACTTTTATCCAAAAAATGCCGTTTAAGAAGCATTTAAAACAGGAATATGTGCTTTTACAACCACTTGCTTTTTATTTGTTAAACTTATCAAAATACGATCTTGTAATAAGCATATCATCGGGATTTGCCAAAAACCTAAATCTTCCTAAAAGTACAAAGCATATCTTTGTATGTCTTACTCCTCCTAGATTTTTATGGATGGAAGGCAAAAGAAGTATTGTTAGATCGGGCAAATTAACATATCAAGTTCTATATAAATTGATAAAAAAACCTCTCCATAATTTATTAAGACAAATTGATTTTAAAAGTGCACAAAGAGCTGATTATATACTTGCTAATTCAAAAACGGTCGTAAAGAGAATTCAGAAATTCTATAAAAGAAAGGCTATGCATATTTATCCTCCTGTGGACTTAAACAAAGCTTCATTGCCCAAGAAAAACAGAAGTGAGAATTATCTTTATTTAGGACGGATTGTTAGTTATAAAGGCGTTGAATTAGCAATAAGAGCTTGTGTAAACTTGGGGAAAAATCTCCTCGTAGCAGGAGTTGGGCCTGATTTTGAACTTATGCAGGGTCTTGTTAACGAGCTTGGTGCAAACAAATTTGTAAAATTTTTAGGTTTTGTTACGGAACGGACTAAATATAATCTTTATAGCAAATCAAAAGCACTTTTGTATCCTGTACAAGATGAAGATTTTGGAATAGTGCCAGTTGAGGCTCAGTCATGTGGATGTGCTGTTATTGCATATAAGGAGGGTGGCGTAACAGAGAGTGTAAGTGCAAAAAATCCTATAACAGGAGTATTCTTCAACAAATATACAGAAGAGTCCATGCAAGAGGCAATAAAAAAATTTGAAAGTATCCAAATTGATCAAAGAGACTGTCATGAAAATGCAAAGCAGTTTTCGACTCAGATTTTTGCTTATAAAATGAAAGACTACATAGACGATGTCCTCAAAAAGTAAGACAGACAGGGTTATAATTATCAAGAGCATAAACTTCTCTGAGGCGGATAAAATAATCTCAGTGATTGGTAAAAACTTTGGTAAATACTCATTGATTGCAAAAGGTGTTCGCAAGATAAGTAGCAAAAACCGTGCGAGCATACAAACAATGACTTTGTCAGACATCACCTTTTTTGAAGGCAAAGAATTAGGCGTACTTAAAGATGCAGGTATATTTAGACAATTAATTAGTAATTATGATCAATTAGAACAAGCACAAAGGATTCTTTTACTATTAAACAAATTGCTTGTAGAACCTGATGATTGTAAAAGAATTCTTGAACTGCTTGAAAAATTTGAGTGGGGTGATAATTATTTAAAAGCTACAAATTTATTTATTTTAAAGGCATTAGCCTTGCTTGGGTTTGTTGGAAATTTTGATAAATGTAATAACTGTGGGGCTAAATTTGATGATAAAAATTCGTCCTATATAAATAAAGAAGACCTTGTTTTTTTGTGTGATAATTGTGTCAAAAATAATAGAAAATATATAAAAATATCTGGTATGGGACTAGAGTTATTTGCCTCGATACTTGATGGTTTTATTAATAATTTTTAGGCAATTATGCTGGTGAGGAAGCCGTATCAGGATAACTCATTTTATAAATTTGTCTAAACAACATATCAACAACCGAATTTTCTCTAAAATGAGCTAAAAAGTCTGGAGAATATTGCTTGGCTAGTTCTATTAATACTCCGAGATTTTTAACAAGCATATATAATGCGTTTTCTTTTATTTGAGTGGGCAAAGTATTTACAGGGAATAAAGAACCATCGTCAAGAGCTATTTGTTCTAAAATTGCATTTGCAAAACTTAACAATGTTCTTGGAAGTAATCGCGCGATATCATCTCTTAGTCCTCCAAGATATTTCACTCCGTTTTCTGTCATAACTATGGGAGGGCTACTGTGAGAAATAAGGTTTTGTCTGATTGCACTAATTAGACCTAAAGAAAAAACTCTTTCTTGTAGTCGTGTTAACTTTTCAGGTAAGTTATCAAGCCATACTGGATCGTAAGAAATAGAGGCTATAATCCAATTGTATGCGTATGGGTCTGTCTCTAAGCTCTCAAGGAAAATTTCTAAGGCTGTATGTGCAATTCCCCAGTATTCTATTGTATCAATTTTTGTGTCGGCTTCTGCTCCATTTCTAATATGATTTGGATCAAAAGTAATTTCTGTTCTTAAATTAGCCGCTTCTATTGATCTTAAAGTTGCTTTTGCAATTTCTACAATAGAAGCTTGAGGAGAGTTCTGAGCCCTTAACCTTTGCTCAATTTCTTGAATACGCTCTGGAGCAATTTGAGTCCAGTCGTACTGGGCAAGTAAAGTTGCCTCTATATCAGTAAAAGTGCCTTGCTGCCATTCTTGTAGAGGAGTTGCTGTATATTGCGTGGGAATTTCTTGGGCATCAACAGAGACAGTTGCTATTTGCGAAAAGCTTGTTTGTGTATCTAGCATATATAAATATATGAAATGATAATAATATTATATCATAATCCTATAGAAAACGCAATAGCGCTTATTAGCCTGTTAATGCCTGGAAAATTTTGTGATTATATGATATAATGCCATCGTTAATTAAGGGTATGTAGCTCAATCGGTTAGAGCAAGCGCCTCTTAAGCGTTAGGTTCAGGGTTCGATTCCCTGCATACCCACTTTAACTTTAATTAACTAGCTATGAAAGCTGTAATCCCTTTAGCGGGTCGAGGTACCCGTATGTATCCACTTAGTGTAAATAAGCCCAAAGAATTAACCAAAATATTAAACAAACCTGTGCTAAGCTGGGGTTTTGATATGCTTATAAAAAGCAAAATTTCAGAGTATGTCGTAATAATTGATAGGGGGCCTAAGAGTGAGATGATTAGAAAATTTATCAGCTCAAACTATCCTAGTATCTCGGTAAAATATGTTGTACAAGAGCAGCTTTTGGGTACGGGGCATGCATTACAAGAGGCGTCATCAACTTTTAGTGAAAAAGATGACATACTTTACATAATGCCAGATGATATTTATGCGCCAGAAGATGTTGCAAGATTAATTAAAAGTGGATATGGATTACTTGCAAAAGAGGTAGAAGATCCTGAAAAATGGGGGATAATTGAACTTAATAAAGATGGAAGTATCTCTAAAATCGTGGAGAAGCCTAAGAAACCTAAATCAAATCTTGCAAATGTTGGTTGTTATTACCTCCCGGGCAAAATTAAAGAGTATTTGGCACAGTTAAAGCGATCTGTAAGAGATGAATTAGAGGTTACTGATGCAATAACTATGTTAGCCAAAGACCAACCCTTAAAAGCAATTAAAATGCAAGGTTACTGGCATCCGATTGGTTATCCTTGGCATGTCTTGTCTGCAACAAATAATCTGATAGGATCTATAAAAAACAGTATTAAAGGTGAAATTATGAACAATGTGAGTATAAACGGTACAGTTGTTTTGCCAAAAAGTAGCAAAATAAAGCCGAACTGTTATATTGAGGGCAACTTAATAGTTGGAGAAAATACTACTATTGGGCCAAATGTTATTATTGAAGGCAATGTAGTTATTGGAAATAATTGTGTAATTGAAGACTTTAGTAGAATAAAAAATAGCTCTATTGAAGATAATTGCGTTATTTCTGGAAGCAATATTGCATCAAGTATTTTTGGAAGTAATATTAATTTCCCTCTATCAGTTGCAGGCTCATTTGAAGGTAGCTTTTATCCTGATAAGCATGATTGGGAAGCTAATTCCGAAATTAAGACTCTTGTTAAAAACAACTATATTAACACATCTTTTCGTAAGTTTGGAGCTGTAGTAGGTGATAACTGTAAGTTTGGTGTTCATACACTTATTTTCCCAGGTGTTAAAGTTTGGCCTAATAGCAAAACTTCTCCTAGAGAGAATATTAAGCATGATAGGATTGATTTGTGGGAATAATTTGACTTGGATTATGTCTACAAATTAATAATCACACCGCCAATAAACATCACAAAGATCGCAATTATTTTTTGTGGGTTATGTAGATATGAATTTTTCTGAGCTAAAAAATCTCTTTAACCTTGTAGCTTCAGATATTCTGTAGCAAAAATTTGGGCTCCTTTTGCCTCACTAGTATTGACAGTGATGCCTGGACACCTGTTAACCTCTAATAAATACGGTGTTTGCGTAATTTTATCAATAATTATATCGGCTCTTGACCAGTTAAGATTTAGGGCTCTACTAGCTTTAAGTGCAATCTCCTTTACTTTTCTTGGGACATTATCAAGGTCGATAAAAACTTCACGGGCACCATTACAAGCGTTATTTCTAAATTCTTCTTTGCATGGATAACTTTTCTCTGCAGAAACTATTTGTCCGTTAGCAACAAGTATTCCCCAATCATAATCGTTTTTGACAAAAGATTGGTACAAGTATTTTCTATGCTTTGGAAGAGATGCAGATATTCTTAAAAAATCTTTACGATTATCAACATATTCCGAGTAATTTCCTCTAGAGCCTTTTATATCTTTAATAATTAAAGGATATCCACATACTTTTTCAATATCTTCAATAAGATCTATAACTTCTGAGTTGTAAGCGTATACTGTTGATGGAGTTAGAAGGCCATTTAGTGTAAAAAGAACCTGATCTGAAACCTTGGAGGTCGTTTGTTCAACAAAAGTGTGAGGGATTTTATAATTGTCAAGATAAGTACTTATCGCATATGCTAAATCTCTTGTATCCCAGAAGGAAGACAGCCATACTGCCCAAAAGTCCCTAAAATCACTTTTACCATGCATTATTTTAACTTTCCCTTGGTGGATATGAATTTGCAAATTTCTTAGTTCACCTCGTACAAATAAGAACTCTGAATGCATTTCATCTAATATCTCAATCAGTCCGCTAACAGAGGGTATAACTAAAACCTTTTTTGTCATTTCAAACTAGCGATAAGAAATTAATAAAAGGACTTATACTAACCTTGATCTTTACGCAATAAAGGTTAATGCGACGCCTTTATTGCCCATACGGCCCGTTCTTCCTACTCTATGAATATAATCATCATAAGATTCTGGCTCATCATAATTAATAACATGAGAAATATCAGGAATATCCATACCTCGAGAAGCGACATCAGTGGCAACAAGGATTGTTATTAGATTATTTCTAAAAGCTAAAATAGTAGAATTTCTTCTGTTTTGTGGCTTACCACCGTGTATTGAGCCAACTTTAAAACCACAATTTTGCAATTGAAGTGATAATCTATCTACTTCTCGTTTTGTCCTTGAGAAGACTAATACTTTTTTGAAATCCTCCTTTCTTAATAAATCGATTAGTATTTGTATTTTTTGACGATCTGGTTCAACTTTAACAATATCCTGATCAATATTACAAAGCGATGTTTTCTCCATATTTTCAACTCTCACCGGGTCTTTTAGGAAATTATTAGCTAGGGTCTTGCCCAGTTAACTTATATTTTTCGGATTAATTTCTTGAGATCTACCT
>CAZRRH010000006.1:0-27476 GCA_964602665.1 uncultured Candidatus Saccharibacteria bacterium | reverse complement strand
GAGATTTTTGAACGGTTTATATATCTGTTTTTCATGGTCATGTAAAGATATTTTAGCACATCTTGATGTGCTAATCTTCACAAGACCCAAAGAAAAAGGTAGCGCTTTTTTAGGCTCAAGAGAGGATTTTGCAAATACAGTTGTGTTAAATGTATTAGAATCTGGTATTGCTGGTAACGAAATACCTGTTGATGAATTGCTTGAAAGATATTTAGAATTATTAGGGAGGCAAAGAATAACCTATGACTTTAATGGAAGACTCTTCTGTGTTTCAGATGTTGATGGTGAGGATAAAGAAAGGGATGAAGACAGACAAATTGAAATTCTAGCTGGGAAACGAAGAAACTTTGTTGAAGCATTAAATAATATGCGTCTTGCTAATAGATATACCGCCCGTGTTTTATTTATTGGAGATCCAGTTGGTTTTGTAGAAAAATTTGCTGAAGATGAATCTCTGCTAAGTGATTCTTTAAGGACAATCGTTGCTCCTAGGGCTACTTTTATAAGCAACAAAGCTGCTTTTTGGCGTGACAAAGGTTTTAAATCATCAATGCTTCTTGGTGACTCAGATCAAAGATTACTTTTTATTGAAGCCTTGTTGGCTCATGATGATTTTCAAAGAATGGCTCGAGCGTATAGACAAGAAGAAGATAAATTTTGTTGGGCTGCAGGCTTATTAGAACCTTTGAATATTGATTATAATATTCGAACGCTTTTTAATAGAACTGCTGAAATAAAGCCAGATGATTTAGCAAAACTTTCTGATATATTAGGATTTTTTCCATTATTAAATTATCTAGTAAGGCCAATATTGCCTGATCCGAATAGCTATCCTTATGGACAAAATGCAATTGCCTTTTATGATCAATCTACTGAATCAATTGCTTGGCTTTTAGAATATAAAAGACAAGTCATACAATTTCTTTTTGATAATCCTCTTGGACAAAAATTCGCTCATTTACTAACCGATAGAAACAGTGAAGGTATAGCATATTATTCTTTTCTTGATCGCGAGAATTTAGTAACGGAATATTCTCTTGGTATGCTTTATATGCAATTACTAAGATCAAGAGAAGAAAGGGGAGTTGAGTTAACAGCAAGAGAGCATGAATTCATGACTATTTTTGAGCGGGGTGACATTGGCTTTATTCGTAAGATAAACTCTTAATCGAGGTAACCTTTTTTACAAAGGTTTCTCCAGATTGTGATTGTGCGTGTTCTATTAATGTTTGTACTCATAAAAAGAAGAAAAGAGGCAAATCGCCTAAATAATGCTTATAAAGTTGACAAATCTGTGCGCGTATGTTATAATATAACTATATAAGTTATTAGCATAAATAATATGGCACCAATAGTAAATGTTTTAAATTGTGATAAAGTTCACGATCAAACAGAACAATTAAAGGCATATAGAGACAGAGAGAGAGCAATCATAGAAGCAACAGCCGCTACAAGTCGAGTAGCCAGATATCTTGGTGAAAGGGTTTTTAATGATGAGAATGCATTAGAAGTAATCGGGTTAGCCCATGAAGTTCCTAATAGTGAAGCTTCTTTAAAATCTGGTTCCGAAGAGCAAGATGCTAAAATTAGTTTTGGGGCAGATTCATTAACACATATTATCGTTGTCCCTCATTTTAAAAGAACCGGCTCTTTTTATGAAGGATCTTCTAGAATTTTAGAGTTAGAAACAGAAAGAACTCGAAAATTTACAGCTACCAGTCATGTAAAAGGATATATTCCTGTTTGTGTTGGAGAAGCTAACGATGTAAGGTTTTATCCTGTAGAAATTTTTCCTCAAAGCGAGATATTCTTTCCAGATACCTTAAATTATGCTGTTGCTTATTTCGAAGGCAATAATGTCGTTTATTGGGCATCACCTCGTGATGGCGCAGCAAATTTTGATTGTACTGGTTGTCAATTATGCCCTGACCACACTTTATGGCTTGCTTACACAGACGCAAAGAAGAGGGGACATAATTTTTCTAATGTTCCAGGAGCTTTTATTAATCCGGATCCTGATTTTATGAGAGGTGTTGTTAAAGGTTTGCATAATGCATATCCAGAGGAATTTAAAGAACAAGAAGAAGCTTGTTTTTAATATCTCTAAAAAAAATTAGAGCCGAGTTTAAAGGCTTAAAAACTAAATGCTAGCGATCTTTTCGTTGTAATAGTGGCGAATAATTCTGCATTTGGACATAGCAAGTTCAAGCATAGAAAGCGCATCAACAAAAATATTTGAAGAATACGCACCTTTTTTCATAAATTGTTGATGATATTCTTTGAGCTCATCATCAATCAAATTCTCAATTGCTAGCTCTTGTTCTTTCTGTGTAGAAAGAAGCTGCTTTGTTGGCGCAAGAATCAGATCTCCTATAGAATCAAAAAGCTTAAGGCAGTTTTTTTCAATTCCTGCAATTTTATCTCGTTCTAAATTATCATCGCTATTAAGCATTGTTTTTGCATAATCGCGCCCTAAATCGCCTAATTGTTCCATAGCATTTGATACCTTAATCAGGAGTACGGCTTCTTTTGCCAATTCGTCTGACAACTCTAGGTTAGAAAGATTGAGAAGAGCATTTGATATCTCTTCATCTAGATAATCGTTTAGCGTCTCTAGCTTCTCAAATTCATTGCTTTTTGCATGAAATATTGCTTGTGTGATTTTTATAGAATATTTGATCTCTTTTTTTATCTTCTCAAGCTGTATTTCTGGTTTCTTGCTTTGTAAGTTTGTAATATACTTAGTTTTGAATAAAATCTGTTTCGTCTCCCCTTTTATAAGGAAAGTTATAAATTTAGCATAAGGATTTAGTATGAGCAGGAAAACTAGTGCAAAGATCATGTTAAAAAGAAAGTGAGCTAATGCGATCTGATTATTTACTCCACTTGCAAGTGATATTATAAGAAAAGTAAACTGTTTTAGAAATGGGAGAGTGATAATAGCTCCTATTAGATTAAAAGCCAAGTTTGCAAAAGCGGTCCTTTTTGCAAATACATCAAGTTTACTTGATACAAGAAGTGCTGTTATACCTGAGCCTACATTGGCACCAAGTATCATAGCTATTGCTATCTCTGTCCGAATAAGACCTGTAGATGCGATAATCATTAAGACTGCGATTGTAAGTGAGCTTGAGTGTATAAGCATAGTAAATAGCATACTCACAAATAGCGCAGGGATAATGCCATTTAATTGAGTAAATAAAGCAACAACATCACGATTATACTTAAGCGGGGCGAGTGTTGATGATAAAAGGTTTAATGAAAAGAGCACAAAACCAAGGAAAAATATAATCTTGCTTATTGCTTGAAATTTTTTGCCAAGGATTCGTAATGAAAAACCGAGTAAAATCAGAATTGGACCAAGTATTGATGAGTCTAGCAAGGCAAGTTGAGCTGTAATAGTTGTACCAATATTAGAACCAAAGATAAGGGGTAAGCTGTTTTTAAACGAAATAAAACCAGTACTCACAAGTAAAACGGTTATTGATGTTATTGCTGAGCTTGATTGCACAATAGCTGTTGATATGGCTCCAAGTATTGTTCCGATAATGCGATTTCTTGATAATTTTGAGATGAGAATTTTTGTCTTACTTGTGCCATTATCTGTTATTTGTTTACTAAGACTATCTATTGAGTAAATAAAGACGACAATCGCGGATAGCGAAGCAAGAACAATTTTATAGTCAACTGTTTGTAGCATATTATTTTATAAATTTTGGTATGCCGTTCTCAAGTTGGACATTTATTGTGTTAATCTGCTTAATTTCCTTGCTGTTTGAGTCTATAATAACCTCTACTGCGATAGCTTTTTTATATAATGCGCGTTCGCCAGTTTCAAACACAAAATTCCCTAATGAGTAGTATATCATCTTGCCGTTATAATCCGCAACCTCTTGTGTTACATGTGGGTGATGGCCGATTATTAGGTCTGCCCCACTATCAATAAAAAACTTGTAATATTCTTGTTGGCGAGAATTTGATTTGCTATTACCCTCTGTTCCGCTGTGACCAGATACAATCACAATGTCTGAATTCTCTTTTGCGGTTTTAATTTGTTGCTGATTTTTGGTTTTATCAAAATATGCAGTCCCAGCTTCTGATTCAGCTGCATTACTATAAAGAGTTTCAACATCATTAAAGCCAAAAAGAGATATTTTAGTTCCTAATAACTCAATTAATAAAGGAGAAAACGCTTCGATCTCGTCTTTGCCTGCTCCAAAGTGCTTAATACCGTAAGAATCTAAAAGATCTATTTGGTTTGTAAGTCCTTCTTCTTGGTAATCCATTGTGTGATTATTTGCCAAATTTACGACATTTATGCTGTTTTGATTAAGCAAATCCAGAGTTTCTATCGGAGCATTAAATCTCCAGTTTTTTTGTCTGTTAGGTTTGCCCACTCCTTCTTGGGATATGTTTGTTTCAAGATTTATTATTATAAAATCGTATTGTAACAATTCATTGCGGATATTGGCATATATATTCTCACCTGACTTTATCCTGTCACCTATTGATAAAGCCAACATATTATCACCGGTAAAAAGTAGTTTTATATCCCTTTGTGGATACGATTGTTGAATTATAGGATTATCCGAGCTATCGTTAGAAGGAGTAGGCGTTATTATAACTGGATTATCCTTCGGTTTATTAGACTGGTTAGTCAATATGATAAAAATTAAACAGCCTGTCAGGATGAAAAATGCGGTCAGGACAATGATCCAACATCTTTTTATCTTGTTGACGGATCGGTCACTATTTATATACAGAGCTTTACTAGACATTTATCTTACCATTTTTTCCTCTCTACTGTATCGAAGAATCTAACTATATGTTTTACGAGTTGTTTGGCCTCTTGTAGTGATCCCGGTGTACTGTTGTACTTAATATAATATATATCTGAGGTCCCATCATTTATATTTTCATTTAGATTAAAAAAATCTAGGTCTGGTATGGCATCTTCTGCAGAGGCTATTGGAGATCCAATAAATGTATTGTTATCTGATTCGACAAGTTTGATTAATAATAACTCTTCAAAATAAGACTCTTCTGTTGGCAAAGCAGTTTCCTCTGAAAATTCTATTCTTATAGCACTCTTGGCGAAATCGTTCTCTTGTAAATACATATAGCTAAGGTCTCCTTCTTTTAATATCGTAGGTTTTTTGGATAGATTGTAAATGGTCTCTTCCGGGGAACTATAAGATTTTAATTTAAGTGGGTCTAACAGATCATATTCATAACCGTGCCCTCCAACGCCAAAGAGTGTTAATGAATTCTCGGCTGAAAAAAACTCTATATTGTTTTGTGAAAAGGTTATTGATTCAATGTATCCCGTTTCGCCATTTTCTACATGCGATCTCCTTGTGAAGTTAGCTTGTGCATCTTTTGGGTACTGAAATCTGATAAATTCGTCTTCATACCAAGCGTACATATCTGCATCAGGATCTGCCTGTACGATATCGTCGTCGTCCTCTTCTTCTTCTATCTTATCAACAACTTTTTCTACCTCTGGTTCTTTAGTAAGCAAAGACTTAATTTTAGGTCCAAGAAAAACCCCTAGTAAGATACCTCCAATAAGAAGAAAAAACGCACCAAGTATTAAAAAAACTTTTTTCATTTTAAAAAAGTTAATAAATTATTTTTATACAGGCCTTAATGTGCCTGCAAATATTTGCCATGCTAGTGCTGACTTTGCAAGCAAGCTTAGCAATACATACATTTTTTCACCAAATGTATAATCTTGCCACTTGCCGACTTTTTTGTACTGTAAGTACATGTTTGCCGCAAATGAGTTAAAGAAAAGGAATATCGAGAAGAAAATCCAGTATACAAATGTTGGGGTTTTGTACTCACCTTCACCTGCTCCAAATAGATTTATAGCTATTATTACCCATGGTATTGCACCTGCAAAACATCCAAGTATAAATGCTGACCAATCTGTTGGTTTGACTTTTTGGTTTACAATCTCCATTATTAAACCACAAAGAATCATAATTGCATTTAATGAAAATATTGCGATTATTGTCCCGAGGTCATATACTCCTGTTAACATAGCAACTAATACAATCATTAGTGATGAACTAAAAGTGTATTCTATCCATCTTGCGTAGTTTATGCCTTTTTTGAGGTTTGCGATATATTTCTCATAAAGGCCTGGGATTATCAGTAAGAAATGTGCTGCTGAGGACATAAAAAGGAAGCCTGCAACTAAAGCTGCTACAGGTAGGTCAGCTAATTTATCTGCAACTGGTTGTAATGATTGTGTTGCTACATTAAACTGCAAAAAATTAGTGTTTATCGGGAGGGAGAAATCTGTGCTTAGTGCTAGCATTATGATGCCTTGCACGAGGTGTAATACTCCCATTACACCGTTATATAATCTTAGTTTATTCATTGTTTTATAAATAGATATTAAATATTGCGTTAATCTACGATTTTTAACGCTTTTTATGTTCTGTCTATTCTCGCATTTTTTAAGGTTTTTTGCAAGAGTTTTGTTAATAATTGAATATGGTATAATTTATCTATGAAAATTAGTAAAGCACAGTTAATAACAAAGCAAACTTATTCAGAGAGAAAATATAATAAGCAAGTAAGGAGAGAGTTTATTTTCTGGGACAAAGAAAGATTTTCAGAGGTTCTTGTTGAGAATGGATTTAAGATTCTTGCAATTAATGAAGAATCTAGTGGGATGACAGGAGGTGAACCTACAGTTTGGCTTAATTTTCATCTCGAGGTGGTAAAGGAAATAAAATGAAAAATAAACTAAAATATCCAATGGTACTCGTAGACACAGAATATACTGCATTTGGACACAGCTACAATACAGCTTGGTGGAAACCATGGCAACATAAAGAAATAATACAAATAGGTGCTATTAAATTAAATGAAAATAAAAAAGAAGTAGCTAATCTAAATATATTGGTAAAACCAAAAATTAATTCTATTTTAAGTAAAAGGTTTGTTAAACTTACTGGAATTTCGCAAGAAAAGGTTGATAAGTACGGAATTTCATTCGTTGAAGCTTTAAACAAATTTATTGAATTTTCAAAAAACTGTAACATTTGCACATATGATACAGATTATTATATCTTTAAAGAAAATTGTGAGCTAAATAAAATCGAATTTCCATTTAAAGATGAGCCATTTATAAGGATTTCACAATATCTTGCTAATTGGGGAATTGAAAGAAAAAAATACTCTAGCGGGACTTTGTATAAGGCAATTGGGGAGAAAATGGACACAAAAGTGCATAATGCCCTGCATGATGTTAGAAGCATGGCATTAGTCGTAAAAAGGTATGTATAGTTTGATTTTCTTAAAATTAAGAAATTTTTTAAATCATAAACCAAGTTTTTTAATTACATAATCTCTTGACAAAGTATAAATAAGGTAGTAAAATAATAATGGGTAAATACCCGTTAAGTTTATTTTTAATTATTATGCCAAGATTAGACGGAACAGGTCCATTAGGACAGGGAGCAAGAACCGGCCATGGAAGAGGTGTTGCTATTAAAGGTCGGGGAAATGGGAGTGGTGGCCAAAGAAAGGGAGGAAGTAAAGAGTGTACTTGTCCCAAGTGTGGTTACAAAGAGTCTCATGTAAGAGGCGTCCCATGTACAGAGAAAAAATGTCCTAAATGTGGAACTCCTATGACAGGAATTTTCTGTTCATAGTTGATTTGGGGGAGCAAAATCTAGATTTATTCTATACTTTAGCTCCCTCTATCTTATTTTAACGAAATTTTTTATGAGACAAAGATTTAGAAGAAAGATGGGAAGAAAATTTAATGAAATCTATTTTAAACCAAGAGGAATTCCGTTGAGAAATTTAGAGGAAATAATTATTACAGATGAAGAACTTGAAGTTTTAAGATTAAGATACATAAAAAAAATTGACCAGGAAAAATCTGCTAAGAAAATGGGAATTTCTCAAAGTCAGTATCAAAGAGATTTGTCGGAGGTTTTAATGAAAATAACGAAGGCGTTAATTGAAGGGAAAGCTATCAACATACAAAGAACAGGTGAAAACTAATAATATTCTTTAGTTGTGGAGGCGAGAATTTCTATTTTCTAGTAATACTTTTTTCCAGCCGTTTTCACCCAAGAAAAGATTACCGGGGCAATCTCTGGAAGATAAAATCTCTCTATGCCCAAGAATTTGACAGCTTGGGTACTTATTAATAATCGCTTTAGCTGACTTAATAGCTAAATCAGAGGGTCTGGAATTTAAAAGATCATCAAGAAAACAAATCGCAATGCTTCTGCAGTTATAATCCCAGTTTCCGCAGTGCCAGCCAATATAATCATCGCGGAGTGTATTTATAATTTCGCCATCTCTTTTGACAATATAATGATATGCAATAAAAGTTTGCTTGCCATTATAAAAATGATTTGACCAGATTGGCTTTCCATACTCTTTTGTGTCAGGTTTACTGTGCTCGGGAGCATAAAGTCGTAGCAATTGCGTCGCATTTATATATTGCAATGAAACAGTTGGTGCTGTCGCTGAATGATGAATTACTATCGTATCAATGGGCTTTCTTGCGGTATCAAGATTCTCACCATCATGTGCAAGTGCAATTTTTTCGTTGTCTAAAAGCTCTACAAACATGAGCTTAAATTCGTGTCTTTTCTGTTTTAGTTTCTCCGAGGCGGTTTTTGGGTTGTAATGATAGAAAAGTTCGTCAAGCTCTTTTTGGATGTGTAAATACCATTTTGGATCTGCAAAAATATCAACATAATCCTTAGGATTTATTGTCTCGTAACGGTTTTTAAATTGAAAAGTTGTCATAAAGGTAATTATAATAAAAGCTACTTCGTAAATACATTGATATTATCGCCAATATTTTCAATGCCAAGATCGCTAAAATAAATCGCAGATGATTCGCTTATTGCAAATATGTTGCTTTTTGTTTTCTTAGCAAGTTGAGTGATTTTTGTGTCGAGTTCTTTGTTTTGCGATGTATAGTGAGGCCATACAGAGTATCCGTTTAGTAAGTCAAGGCCTGCAAATTTCTTTATTTCATAATCGTTTGGATCAAAATCGATTGCTGGCTTTATTGATTTGCCTAAGATTATGGCTCCTGCACTTCCCCCGAATATGACGCCACCGTTTTGAGCGAACTCAACAAGTAGATCGTCAAATTTTGTGGTGCGTAGAGTGTGTATTAGCTTAAATGTGTTGCCTCCGCCGATATATATGCCATCGTATTGAGTTAAGAATTCTTTTGTGAGACCGTCTAATTCTGTTATCATGTTGATGTTTATCTCGCCCATGCCGTCAAAGCATGACGCAAGCCAGTTTGTGCATTTGTGCCATGGATGTTTTGCAGGATCTAGCGCCATTGGGATGTATAGGACTCGTTTTCTTTCTCCTATTAGGTCGTAGAATTTTTTATGAGGTAGGTATGCACTTTTTTCATCCCCTCCTCCACCTGCTATTATTTTCATAAGTTTATTATATCATATTTAAGGAATTTATTATTGCTGAGGAGTGTTTTTCTCGTTTGAAAGCCAAATTCCGAGTTTTTCCCATTGTGAACTATCCGCATCTTTATCTGTAATATGCATAAAAAAGACTATACTAACTTGCTTGAAGATCCTTAATAATCTCCTTCCTCAAAAGCAACCTTTCTAGCACAAAAAAATCTTCTGATCTCCAAGTGAAATCTAGAGCATCTCCAAGCATTTTCTTGGCCTCAAAAGATTTAGAAATAAAAGTTGTCTTACCGTCTGAAATTGAAGCGACCGTAATAAAAAAAGGGAGATCTTGAAATCCAGGGAGAAAACTTGGGATTTGATCAACAAGAGAGCTTATCAAATTGGCAGAATCCCAGAGTTCGAGCTGACCGATCGCTATTTTTTTATCACCTGCTATTATCGACTTAACATCTTTTAGCATTGCATTATAGGGATCTTTTTCTATATTTGCAGTAACGGTAGTAAAATATTTCTGGGTAAAAGAGTCGTCGATTTTTGCTAAATTTTTTATCTCTTCCGCTGATATAATATCTTTTTGTGTTGTTACTCCCGCCTTAAAATTAAGTGTGTTTGATATTATTGCGGAATATAGAAGAATCAAACTGTTTTGGGAAATCTTTCGCTCAAAACAATCTTTCCTAATGGCAGATCTAATGGCGCAATAGATTAATGTCGCACAAGAACCAACTTTTTCGATGTGTGAATTTCTGCCGAGGAGCTCTTTCCAGTATTTTTCATAGCCAAAGTGATGATCGTATATTTCCTTCACTTTTGTTGTGTCTATACTTGATTTTAGTCCTTCTATGTCAGATCGATCCACTATTATTAAAGAATCAGCTTCATTTAGATTTACTGTCTCTTGATCAAGATATTCAACTTTTAAGGCTGTTAAGAATTTTGGTATTGTTTCTGTAAAGTTTTTGCTTATTACGGCGTGGGCATTATATCCCTTTAATCTAAGCATTTCGCTGTACGCTATTGTGCATGCGTATGTGTCTATGTCTGTGTATGTTCCGGCTGATGTTACATAAATCAGGTCTTTTCTTTCCATGTGTTTATTATAACATTTTTAGAGGATTTTGGACCGTAATGGTTTTTAATAAGGTTTAAATCTAATCATATTATAGCATAGCTTGTGGAAAATGTCAAATGCTATTAAAAAGGTTCTTTTCTATCCTACCACAAAGAATTAAAACATGATAAAATAAAGAATTAATATATTGATATGAATAGAATATGTCAGATGAACAAAAACAACAATTAGAACAACAGCTTTGGAACATTGCAAACACTCTTCGTGGTAAAATGGATGCTGATCAGTTTCGAGATTATATTCTCGGGTTCATTTTTTATAAGTATCTTTCAGAGAAAATTCATCTTTATGCTAATTCTATACTTAAAAATGATAATATAAAATATGAGGATATAAACGAGCAAAGTAACGATGGGAAAAGAATTCTTGAGGCAGTAAGAGAAGAGACTCTTGATAAGCTTGGTTATTTTTTAAAGCCTTCTGAGCTGTTTTCTCAACTTGTGAAGAAAGGTAATAGCAACAATGTTGATGAAGATGGAGATACTTCCAGCAACTTTATACTTGGAGATTTGCATCAGATTCTTCGAAGCATTGAGCAAAGCACAATGGGTGCAGAGAGCGAGCAGGATTTCGATAATCTTTTTGAGGATCTGGATCTTACATCTACTAAGTTGGGTAAAACAGAGAAACAAAAAAACGAGTTGATATCGAAAGTATTACAATATCTGGATAAGATTGATTTTAAGCTTGAAGACACAAAATCTGATGTGCTGGGAGATGCGTATGAGTACTTGATTGGACAGTTTGCATCTGGAGCCGGCAAAAAAGCGGGTGAATTCTATACTCCGCAACAGGTCTCAACGGTGCTTGCCAAGATTGTAACTGCAGGTAAATCAAAGGTTAAATCAGTTTATGATCCTACTTGTGGATCAGGCTCTCTCCTACTCCGCGTCGCTAAAACGGCAGAGGTAGGTATGATATACGGTCAGGAGCTTAATAGAACGACTTACAATCTCGCTCGTATGAATATGATCCTTCATGATGTTCACTACACCAAGTTTGATATTAAACAGGAAGATACATTAGAAAATCCTCAACACCTAGATCATAGATTTGAAGCAATTGTTGCTAATCCACCTTTTTCTGCAAAATGGAAAGCAGATCAGCTTAAACTTGGGGATGAGAGATTTTCACAGTATGGGAAGTTAGCACCTTCTAGTAAAGCAGATTTTGCGTTTGTACAACATATGATCCACCATCTTGCAGATAACGGAACTATGGCAATTGTACTTCCTCATGGAGTACTGTTTAGAGGTTCTGCAGAGGGTCACATTCGTAGATATTTGATTGAGGATAGAAACTACCTTGACGCTGTTATTGGTCTTCCTGCAAACATATTCTACGGTACAAGCATTCCAACTTGTATTTTAGTGTTTAAGAAATGTAGAAAACCAGATGACAACATAGTGTTTATTGATGCAAGTCAGCATTTCGAGAAGGTTAAGAATCAGAATGTTTTAAGAGATGAGGATATAAAAAAGATTGTAGATACATACAGAGATAGGAAGGAAGAGGATAAATATAGTCATGTAGCCACACTTGAGGAAATTAAAGAGAATGACTACAACCTCAATATCCCTAGATATGTAGATACTTTTGAAGAGGAAGAACCCGTAGATTTAGCAGAGGTCTCAAAACAGCTTAAGGAACTTAACAAGGAGATGGAAGAAACCGAAAAAGAGATCAAGAAATATTGTGACGAATTAGGTATAGATACACCTTTTTAATATGAAAGATACAAAAAAAGAAACAAAATTAGTACCGAAATTGAGGTTTAAGGAGTTTGAGGGAGAATGGAATCCCTCCCATTTTAAAAAGCTTTTTTCATTTGCTAGGACAAACTCTTACTCGAGAAATGATATGGCAAATGAAAATGGATTGATCCACAACATCCACTATGGAGATATTCATACAAAGTATAAAACCAATTTCGATATTTCAACTGAAGAAACGCCAACAATTAACTCTGATATAGACATGAGTCTTCAACCAGAAGATTATGTAAAAGTTGGAGATTTGATTATTGCAGATGCATCTGAAGATTATAAGGATATTGGTAAAGCAATTGAAATTATTCACCTCGATGATAAGAAAGTTGTAGCAGGTCTTCATACCATCCTTGCTAGACCCAAAACAGCATCAAATGGGTTTTATGGAAACTTGCTCAAAACCTTTACTGTCAGAAAACAACTAATGCGTATTGCGAACGGAATCTCTGTACTTGGTATTTCCAAAAGTAACCTCGGAGAGATTACCCTAATAATTCCTATTGACGAAGAACAACAAAAGATAGCCACCTTCCTTACAGCAGTAGATAAACGAATAGAACAATTAACAAAAAAGAAAAAGCTATTGGAAGAGTATAAGAAAGGTGTAATGCAAAAGATATTTAATCAAGAGATTAGGTTTAAGGATGAGAATGGGAATGATTTTCCAGATTGGGAGGAAAATTTAATCGAAAACCAATTCAGATTTAAACAAGGAGTACAAGTGCCTATCGAAAATCAATTCCAAACACCTAGAAATGAGAACTTCCAGAGATTTATTAGAATTATAGATGTCACACAACCCAATTCCGATACACGTTATATAGAAGATCCCGGCAGTGAACATCACATATCCGATAATGATATATTCATGATTAGATATGGAACTCCTGGAGTAGTTGCTATGGGATATGTTGGAGTTATTGCGAATAATCTGTTTAGAATTATACCCAAAAACAAAACTCTCTGTAAGCGTTTTTTTTATTATCTGTTCAAATTTTCAGAGAAACAGTTTTTAATTTTATCAAATTCAACGTCAATGCCAGCAATTAGTTTTGATACACTAAAAAAACTTTTAATAAAAGTTCCTTCATATAAGGAGCAATTTAATATTGCTACATTTCTTGATGAAATAGAAAAACAAATTGAGAAACATCAAGGTCAAATAACGAAACTATCTGAATTCAAACAAGGTTTACTTCAGCAGATGTTTATATGATCCCAACCCCAGAAAAGAAATATTTCAATCTACTTAGCCAAAGCACCAATAATCTACGAATTGAACGATTAGACACCTTCAATTGTGTAATCAAGGATGTAAATAACAACAGATACGAGGGATTTATATTGGCAACCAGCCCAAGCGGGAAGGCATATACCATCTGTGATATAGATTTCCATAAGTCAGAGACAGATAATAAATATCAGCCGAGATTAATATTCAGGAGGACAGATAAGGAGCTACAGGAAAAAAGTCTATTGAAAGCAAATAAGTTTCAACGGATCTCATTTAGAAGCGGACAGGATGGATATCGAGAGTTTTGGAGAATGATTGGCTTCTTAAACAAATTTAAGGAGCTGATCGATCTTGGAGAATTTAGTGATTTTTACGGAGCAATAACAAATAAAGATTTGGCTCAAGCCATTAGTAAGTTAACAGACCCAGATGAACTAATTACCTTGCTTGAGGGTAAGGCTTTAGAGAACATTCAAGCATCTACAAATCTTAAATTACTGAAAGAATACAAAGTAAGACTCATTGAGTTCGTTGAGAATAAAGCATCCGAAAAGGATATACAGAATTGGCTCGATGAGAACTCACACAAACATAGATCGCAGAGAGCTATGATTTTTGGTCTAGAGTTTATTAATCACACCAGAGAAGGCTTAATGTCAGGAACACGATACGACTTACTTACACGAATTGGAACCGATAGTCCCGAAAGAATTCTTATAGAGCTTAAATCACCATCTGACGATATCTTTGAGGTACATGAGAGAAGTAATATCAATGCGACAACAAAAGAATATACACTATCATCAAGTCTATCCAGAGCAATTCCCCAGATTCTAGAATATAAAAGGACTATTGAGGACAAAGAATCAGGAGATCTCGATCTTGAGAGAATTGGTGAGTCTGAAGCGATTAAAATTGCTAAATGTATAATTGTCATCGGGCAAAGAAAGTCGGATAATAGATGGATTAAGAATCTTAAGGCTTTAAGAGAGTCGTTGAATTCAAGCTTGGAGATTTGGACATACTCCGATTTGATTGACAAATTAGATTCTACAATAACAAATTTAGAACAAAATAATGAGCAAACAACCTGAACAAATACTAGAAGAAAATCTAGTAACACAACTAAACAAATTAGGATATGACAAAGTCATTATAAATAACGGAAAAGCACTCTCCGAAAACCTTAAGACCCCAAAAGTGATGCATAATATTGAAAATATTAACTCACTAGTCCATATCAGTAAGCGTATATAAAACCTACACTATCTGATATAACTAATAACAACAAAAAACATAAATCGTTAAGAGAAATGACTAAAGAAATTGATGAAGGGTATAATATTAACTAACATATATAATATATCATAAACTAAACAATCTGCTACTTGCAATCATCACCACATATGGTATATAATATACCACATACTATGACAAAATACGAGAAATTACTAAAATCAAATAGAAATATACTAAATGTTGATGATTTTATGGCTATTTGGCAAGAATCAGACAGAAGATTAGTATTAGAGTCTATCAAAGGATATGTCAGAAGAGGAAAGTTAATAAATATCTTTAAAGGTATATATTCATTAAAAAGTGAATATAATCCTTTCGAATTAGGACAAAAGCTTTTTACTCCTTCTTATATATCATATTACACAGCACTAGCTTACAACGGAGTAATCTTTCAAAAATATGATGATATCCATTTATTCGCAACAAACTCAAAAAGAATAACTGTTAATAAAAACACCTATATATATCACAAGATTAATATAAATATACTTCTAAACGCCAAAGGAATTGTAAATATCGATAACTTCTCTATAGCCTCACCTGAAAGGTCTATTTGCGACAGCTTGTACATAAATAAAGATGTAGCTTTTGATAATCTCAATAATATTGATAGAAATGAACTAATCAGTATCAGTAAAATTTATACAAAGAGAGTACAAAACGATGTAATAAATTTAGTTAAAAACATTGTCTAATGCTAAAAATTGATAAACACGAAATACTATTAAAACAGATTTTAAAAGACATCTATAAAAATAAAATTTTGCGAGGACAACTCGCTTTTAAAGGAGGTACATGCCTGTATATGTTTTATGGACTTGAAAGATTTTCAACAGATTTAGATTTTAATCATTTGAGCAATGATTTGGATGAAAAAGAACTTACATCAATAATCAGCAATTATTTAAAAATAGATGAGATGCATTCAAAAAAAAATACTTGGATATGGATAGGAAGTTACGAGAAAGGGTTACAAAAAATCAAAATTGAAATCAATAAAAGAAAATATCCTGATAAATACATAAATATTGATTTCTTAGGAATTTCAATACCAACAATGCAACCTGAATATATGTTTGCTCACAAATTATGTGCGATTACTGACAGAAAAATACTTCAAAACAGAGATCTATTTGATAGTTGGTTTATGTTCCAAAAACAGTGGGAACCAAATGAGGAGATTATTAAAATAAGAACAGGATTGAATAAAAGCGAATACTATGAAAAAATAATTGATTTTATTAATGTGAGAAAACACAGAATAAGCATTCTAGATGGATTAGGGGAAGTATTAGATCAAAAAAAGAAAATATGGGTAAAAGAAAACCTTTTGGAAGAATTATTATTCCAACTTAAAATTAGGTTATAACATATGACACATCAACCAGAACAAATCTTAGAAGAAAATCTAGTAAAACAGCTAGAAAATCTTGGATATAAAAAAGTCATCATCAATGACGAAAAAGCACTCTTGCTAAACCTCAAAACCCAAATTGAGATACATAATAAAATCAAACTCTCCGAAACAGAATTTGCTAAAGTGTTAAACCATCTAAACAAAGGAAATGTTTTTGACAAAGCAAAAATTCTACGAGATAAAATGCAACTAACCCGAGATGATGGGTCAAGCATATACCTTGAGTTCTTTAACACAGAAAAATGGTGTCAAAATGAGTATCAAGTAACACATCAAATCACAGTAGAAGGCAAATACAGAAACAGATATGATGTAACACTACTTGTAAACGGACTACCACTAGTACAAATTGAGCTTAAGCGAAGAGGATTAGAGCTTAAAGAAGCATTTAACGAAATTAACAGATATCAAAGACACTCATTTGAGTCAGCTTTTGGACTATTCCAATATGTACAGATCTTTGTAATCAGTAACGGAGTAAATACAAAATATTATGCAAATAACAAAAAGCAATCATTCCAACAAACATTTTTCTGGGCTGATGTTAATAATCAGTTAATCACACGGCTTGAAAAATTTGCAGAAGAATTTTTAGAGATATGCCATCTCTCAAAAATGATCTGTCGATACATAGTACTAGCAGAGACAGATAAAATACTCATGATACTACGACCATATCAGTACTATGCAGTTGAGAATCTTGTAAAAAGAGTCAAAGAAACAAATCAAAACGGATACATATGGCATACAACTGGATCAGGAAAAACTCTCACATCCTTTAAAGCATCACAGATTTTAATGAACATGCCAGAAGTTCATAAAGTTGTATTTGTCGTTGATCGAAGAGATCTAGACTACCAGACAACTAAAGAATTTAATAGTTTCTCTGCAGGTAGTGTAGATGGAACAGACAATACCAGAGCTTTGGTTAAGCAGTTTGGTGATGATACAAAACTAATTGTTACAACAATCCAGAAGCTTAATAATGCCATAAGTAATATCCGACATGAGACCAAAATGGAAAAACTCAAGGATAAACGAATGGTATTTATATTTGATGAATGTCACAGAAATCAGTTTGGAGAAACACATGCAAGAATTAAGAATTATTTCAACAATGTACAGATGTTTGGATTTACAGGTACTCCGATATTTGTAGAAAATGCAATCGACAGAAGAACGACAAAAGATCTTTTTGGTGAATGTTTACACAAATATGTAATCACTGACGCTATTAGAGATCAAAACGTTTTGCGATTTGCTATTGAATATGTTGGGAAGTATAAGCAAAAAGACGATAGTAAGACAAATATTGATATCGCAGTAGAAGATATTGATACAAAAGAAGCTTTTGAAGATAGTAGAAGACTTGAAAAAATTGTTGATTATGTAATTGCAAATCACGATAGAAAGACGCACTCAAGAGAATTTACTGCCCTATTTGCGGTAAGTAGTGTTGATACACTTATAAAATATTACGATATATTTAGAGATAAAAAGATGCATGGGAAACATAACTTACGAGTGGCAACTATTTTTACCTACAATTCGAATGATGATGATAAAGATGCAGATGGTTACCCTGATGATGAGATGGCATTATTTGACGAGAATAATTTACTAAAAAGTATTAATTATCCACATCGAGAGAAGCTTGAGGAATATATCAAAGATTATAATAAAATGTTTAATACCGCCTACTCTACTGATTCTAGAGAGTTTTATAACTATTATAACGATATTGCAAAAAGAGTAAAAGCTAGAGAAATCGATATATTGCTTGTTGTCAACATGTTCCTTACAGGATTTGATAGTAAACCACTAAACACCATATATGTAGATAAGAATCTTAGACATCATGGGCTTATACAGGCATTTTCTCGCACAAATCGTATTTTAAATAGTCAGAAATCTCATGGTAATATAATCAGTTTTAGAAATTTGAAAAAAGCCACAGATGAAGCAATTGCTTTGTATTCAAATAAGGATGCAAAAGAGGAAATTTTGATGCAACCTTACGAAGAGTATGTGAATATATTTAATAAAGCTGTAGAAAATCTAAAAGAAATAGCTCCAACAATTGAAAGTGTGGATAATCTTCCAAGTGAAACAGAGCAAGCACAATTTGTGAAAGCATTTAGAGATATATTAAGACTTAAAAATATTTTACAGGTATTTGCAGACTTTAAATTTGATGATGTGTCTTTAAATGAACAGGAGTTTGAAGATTACAAGAGTAAATATCTTGATTTGTACGAATCTCTTAGCGTAGGAGACCAGAAGGAAAAAGTATCAATCTTAGATGATGTTGATTTTGAGCTTGAGCTTATACATAGAGATGAAATAACAGTATCGTATATTTTGCAATTGTTAGCAAACTTGAAACAGAGCTCAGGGGAAATGCAATCTAAAATACGAAAAAATATCTCAGAATTATTATCAGGGCAACCACATTTAAGAAGTAAAAGAGCTTTAATCGAACAATTTATTGAAGATAATCTTCCAAAAGTTAATGGATTTGAGGAAATTTCTGATGAGTTTGATAACTATTGGAATGAGCAAAGAATTAAAGCTTTTAGAAAGATGTGCGAGGAAAATGATTTAAATCCAAGGAAAGTGCAGGAAATTATTGATAACTATCTTTTTACAGAGAGAAAGCCAATTGGTGATGAAATTGTTGAAAGTTTAAATACTCCTCCGCAAATTCTTCAAAGAAGGTCTTTGATTAAGAAGACAATGGATTTAATTGTTAATTTTATTGACACTTTTATTGAAGGTGTTTAATCTTTATCGATAGAAACTGTCTTTTTGTATAATTCTTTTTTCAAAATAATCTTTCCTAATGGCGCACCTAATGGCGCAATAGACATCACCTCAAATAAGTGCTAAAATTTATCAGTAAGTAATTACAAATTAAATTAAGTATATAAAAAAATGAGCGAAGAAAATGCACAAAACGCGACAAATACTGTCGCAAATACTACTGAGGCAACTCCCGCAATGCCCGAGCCAACAGTTGCAGAAAGTACAGCCGAGCCAGTAAACCCAACACCCGTAAACCCAGCCCCAACTCCAACACCAACAACTATCTTAGCAACAGACTCTACTCCTGCACCAAGTACACAACCAGCACCAGTAAAGAAAAAAGGAGGAAAATGCGGACTAATAATATTAATAATGGTCATAGCTTTGCCATTAGTATTGTGTGGAGGAAGCTATCTTGCCTATAAAAAAGTTACTTCCGCACTTGCACCACAAGATTTTGGAATAAAATACACAGAAGCAGATTACAAAGAATCATTTGAAGCAATTGGCTTCCAATCTGAGCCTACTCTACTGTGTATTGATTGCCCTGATCCTGTTTACTCTGAACCTAATGAAGTCTCTGTACTTGTCCCTAATGAGCAAACATCAGCAGTATTTGAGTATGTAAATCAGCTAACATCAACTGTGCAATTCTCGGGTACACAAATTAAAGTTACAGAAAATAGAGCTGATATGGTTACAAATGTATCTTATGATGGTAAATCTTATCCTATCACAGTAAGTGGTAATGTCGAGAAATTAACAGATAACTCAATTTCAGTACAAGTATTTGACCTGAAAATCGGAGCTTTAAAACTTCCTGAAAATATAAATGCGTATGCACAAGAAGCCTTGCAAGAGCTTGCAAACAGTAAATTAGCAGGTGCAGGCGATAATGTTAGAATTGACAAGCTTGATCTTACTGAAAATGGTGTGCTTTTTGAAGGCTTAGTACCAACAAAAGCAGAGATTTCAGCTGTTACAGACATATTTTAATATAACTTTGCTATAATATGAAAGTTAATGTTGGTTCAAAAAATCCTGTAAAAGTGCAAGCTGTCCAAGATACACTTAAGATTTATCCTGATTTATTTCCTAATCTGGTTGTTGAAGGGATAGATGTGCAGGTGCAGGAATTTGGTCACCCAAATAATGTCGATGACATTTTTAAGGGTGCAATAGATCGAGCTAATAAAGCATATACAGATTGCGATTATAGTGTTGGACTTGAGAGCGGATTTATAAAAGTGAAAGATTGTAAGAGCGGATATATGGAGATAAGTGGAGCTGTTATATTTGATGGTAAGGAAAAATATTATGGTCTAAGTTGTGCTTTTGAGTGGCCAAAGGATGTGACAGAGTTTGTTTTAGCTGGTAAAGGCGATGCTAGTTTGGCTTATCGTGAATTAGGCTATACCGACTCACAAAAGAGAGGTGCTCAGAAAGGTGGAATCCTTGCAGAGTTGACAGATTCACGATTGACTAGAGAGGATCAAATAAAGCAGTCTTTGATTACTGCACTAATTTATCTTGAGAAAAAATTGTAACTTTTACTTTACCAGCTCAGGGATTAGCTTACCCTTCTCTTTCTTAATTTTATCGCCCTCTTTCGCTTCATTAAATAGTTGTGTGGAGACAGCTACATTACGGTTTCTTGAGCCATCATCCATTTTAACTTCAAAATAGTAGTTTTCTTGTTGGTTGTCATCCATATCAGTTGTTGTGTTATGGACTTTTTTGAGTATAACTCCACTCCATCCTTCCTGTTTTGACTTTTTAATTAATACAACTATTAGCACTGTAAATGGAATCACTATAACTGAGCAACACACAAGCATAAAAGCTTTTGGGAAGAGCTCTCCTACTATATCTTGCATATCTTTTTTGAAAATAAATTTAATTGCGCTTCTCGATTCTGCGCTATATGTGAATGTTAACACTTGCCTACAATTTTTGCAACACATCGAAGTTCACATACATTTCACATTTTCTGCGGTACCATATTTAAGTTGCCTTTATTAGTTTACAAGCTCTTGAACCTCCTTTACATAGATCTAGGCATGATTTTAAAGCTTTTTTTAGAGGTTTTTCTAAATAATGGGTAGCACGTGATAACGAGTAATGATAAGCTTATTAAGAATGTAGTAACAATAGATTTCCCTGTGCGTGGCAAATTTCCTGTTTCACTCGATCTGTTTTGATCTATTTCAGAATCATCGTCACCATCACCTTCTTCTTCGTTAGTTACAGGATCCTCGTCACCATCTTCTTCTTCATTTTCACTTTCATTTTGCAGAATATTCATGCCACCACTTCCTGAAACACCTTCTACTTTCCAGTAATCAATTCCCATATATGTAATTTCTTCTATTCCAGAATCTCCTTCAAGTTTATTATATCCTTCAGAGCAGTCTGTATTCACACCAATGATAGAGCTAGCTCCGGGACAAATTCTAGCGCCAATAGACTCTTCAATTTTAGGAACATATAAATAGAATGGAGTATAGGCACCTTGAGCTTCTGATAAGCCGTGTATATATGATTTTCCATCTGCAATACTAATCTCTCTTGTTACATTGCTCCAATCCCTATCATCTCTTAAGTCTACGAGAACTTCTGCAATCGGGAGCGTTTCTCTTACAATTTCATCTCCCCAGCTTCTTTGGAAGTTGCCATCTTTATCATATTTTTGAATTTTGCCTGAAAATGAATTAGTGAGATAGGTGTTGTCAGAATAAGGCGAAACAGCTATTCCCCCACCACTAATTTCCCCTGACTCTCCATATTCAAAAAGAATTTCGTCAAAAATATTTGAAATTTCAGAAACTATAACCTTGCTTTGGCTAGGATCTAGGATATAAAGCAAATCATTTACAACAGTAATGCTCGAGATTTCATCTACATTTGCGTCAATAAAGTCATCAATTGTTCTGTATTGGACTCCATCAGAATCAAGCATAACGACTATGCCGTATACACTACCCGAAAGGTAGATGTTTCCGTTGTTATCGACATCGATGTCGCTGGGACTCTCAATCCCGGTATACCAATCTTCATCATCCCATACAAAGCTCTCAATATAATTGCCGTCTTCATCAAATTTTAGTATATATGCATATTCTCCAGAATAATTCCCATCAAGTACATAAATATTACTTTCAGAATCTGCCGTGATAGCAACGGGATTAATAAACTCATATCCTTCACTTTCATCATTCCATAAAAAATTAAATTCGCCATCTTGATCAAAAACCTGAATCCTTTTATTTCCATTATCAATAACATAAACCAGCTCATTTGGTGCAACAACAATTCCATTCAAGGCAATGGGGGTTGCGAACTCTCCGTTTTCCGACCCATTTGTTGTTCCCCAGTTCGTAATAAAAACACCGTCTTCGGAAAATTTTTGAATGCGTCCCGTGTCGTATTCTTGCACATATATGTTTTCACCCTGATCTATTGCAAGTCCACGAGGTTCTGATAAAAGGGTGTCAAAATATACATCTCCTTCTAAAGACACATGGATATTAACATCGCCGTATGACCCATACTCGGTTCCTTCAGATATATCATAATTATCAACCATGTATAAATAAGTATTGGCAAGACCTTCTATTTGATAATCATTTTTGTATCTAATAAATCGGCCATCTATATCTCCTCCACTGCTGGGATAAGCAAGAGAAGATATTACGTAGTCACCATTTTGATCTATAAAAAAGGTTAAATTATTAAAATCATAAGGTTCAATAAATTTGTTATCTACATTCCCTTCTGTATCTATAACATCAAAGATTAATGAAGGTGAACCTTCTAAATAATCTAAGGTGTGTAATACCAGGTATCTTGATTTGCACCATTCTTTTTCAAAATTAGTGTTCGAGCAAGTGTTCTCTGTTAATATACGTGAAGAGTAAGAGTCTTCCGAAAGTACCAGACAAGAACTAAATGTTCCATACTCATAATCACAACTACTATTAAAGGAGGAATCTAAAAGCCCTTCTTCTGTATATGCGAGAACTACGGAGTATGTACTTGAATAATCCCAAAAACCATCCCCAGTTTGTTCTCTTATCATCATTCGCCCTGACAAAACAATTCTATTAAATCTGTTGTCATAAGAAAGAGATTGGAAGCCGAAGTTTAACCAGCCTAGTCCTGGATAAGAGCCATCAATCTCTTCTCCTCCGGTTGTAATACAACCAAAATCATCTTCTGCCCCGACACCATTTATAGAGCAGCTCCCATCGCCAAACCCAACATCCATTGTTCCTGTCGAATCAGTTTTTATAAGAACTCCATATTCCAGTGTTCCTTCAGTGCCGTCAGAGATTTCTGTGTCTAGGGTGGCAGATATATAAAAATCACCACCATCAAAAGACAGGTCTGTGCCATAAATTGAATCACTGAAATCATAAAGATAGCATCCTTGTTCAGAATTTAGACAGCTACTATTTCCAAAAGTTTCATCAATTATTCCATCCGCACTAAATTTCCATAAAGAGATATTATAGTCTTCTGAGTCGTCAACATTTGGGGATAGCACATATAAATTATTATTAAATTCAGTCAATCTAAGAGCTCTTTTATCTTTATCTAAATATATCTCCGAATACTCTTTTACAATACATCCGTAATCCGGATTATCCTCATTTTTGTCATAGCAACTAGTGTCTCCAAAAGTATCATCTAGTGTACCATCAGAATTTAATCTTATTAAAACAAGTGATTCTTCATCTGTGGAATCCTCAATATACCCTAATAATAAAATCTTACTAGAACTTAATACTTTTATGTCTTCTATGTTTAATCCAGACATATAAGAGCCAATTATTTTTATTTCCCTTATACAACCATATTCGTTGAAGGAAGTGTCTTTTTCTCCATTTTGCAGAAACCTACAAATAAATGTATATTCATCACTAGATCTTCCAGCGATAATATACCTATTCTGACTGTCTACGGTTGCTACCGTTGCAAAATCATGTAATCCATAATCTACGTCAAAGATTATCCCATCCACTTCATAAGTGTCTTCGCCGTCACTAATAGTTGTCGATAGGCTATAATCAAAACCACCGACATAAGCTTCCAAGGTTGAAGGTCTGTTAAACAAAACTCCTATTAATAAAGCAGATAATATTATGAAGAAAAGTAGAAAAGTGTACAATGCTTTAGAAGCTAGCTTTTTAAATATCATTATTTAGTATCTTATTAATTTATTTAGATTTTTATAAAGCAATTAGAATATAAAAAATCATCTATAAGATAGCAAATGTTTATATATTTGTCAATTTTTTTAAGAATTACTTCACTTCATCCGTCCTGTTTTGATTTTTTGATTAGAACAACTATTAGCACTGTAAAGGGAATTACTATAACTGAACAACACACAAGCATAAAGGCTTTTGGAAAAAACTCTCCTATCAATTTTTCCATGTTATTTTTGAAAACTAAATTTAATGACGCTTAATTCCTTAACCGCTATATGTGAATGTTAATATCTACTTACAGTTTTTGCAATACATAGAAGTTCACATACATTTCACATTCGTAGTTGTATTATTAAAAGCATTTAATTTAAAAGAATAAAAATATGCAGGAAAAAATCTTAAAACTTGAAAATGTATCAAAAACATACAAAAGCGGAGGCGGGACAATCAATGCAATAACAGATATTAATTTAAGCTTAAATAATGGGGAGAGCTTATCAATAATGGGTCCATCAGGGTCGGGGAAATCAACTTTGCTAAATATTATTGGGGGCCTTGATCGAGCGAGCAAAGGAGTTGTAACAATTGCTGGAAAGAAAATAGGTAATCTAAACGATAAACAGCTTTCAAATTTTAGAAATAAAACAATTGGATTTATATTTCAATTTTTTAATTTACAAGAGTATTTAAATAGCGTTGAAAACATTATGCTTCCGATGCTAATTGCTGGAACAAATCGAAAAGAAGCAAAAGAAAAAGCTGTATATCTTTTGAATCAAGTAGGTTTAAAAAGCAAGGAGAAATATCATATTAATCAGCTGTCTGGAGGTGAAATGCAAAGAATTGCAGTCGCTAGAAGTTTAGCAAATGACCCTCTTTTTTTGCTTGCAGATGAACCGACTGCCAACTTAGATAGAAATAACGCAAATAAAATTTTAGATTTATTCGAACAAATAAATGAAAAAGGAGTAAGTGTAGTTGTTATAACGCATGACCCTTATGTTAGCAAGAGGTTTAAAAAAGTTGTTGAGTTATCCGATGGAAAAATTATTCGTCATTATGATAACAAGCCAACCAATTCTAAATAAATTATAATTAATACGGTTTATGTTAAAATTTCTTCAGGCCGAGAGCATTAGTTTTAAGAAAATTCTCCATAAAAAAGGCAAATCCCTTTTTGTAATAATCCCAATAAGCATAATGGTTGCGATTATTCTTTTTGCCTCAAGCGAAGCACAAAATCTGTTAAAAGTTGCGAAGGCAAACATTTTTAGTCCAATTGAAAGTCAAAATGAGATTATTGAATTAAATAAAGAAGATACAATGAATTTCCGAAGAGCTTTTGATGAATCAGAGGATACAGGATATACCTCGACAGATATTGACCTCATCTCTTCAATAGATAATGTTGAGGAGTCAACTCTTTTATCAGAAATTCCTATCAAAAATAATATGACACAAGACTTATTTGAAGGGAAAACTGTTTATATTAATAATCTTGTTGGACTTGATTCGACTTATGCATCATTGTACAGTAATGGCGATTTTGAATATGTTGAGGACTCCCCTATTCCAATTATTTTAAATGCCAACGATTTTTATGAATCATATTTAGATTGGCAGGGTAAAGAAGAGATAGAAATAGAGTATAGCAGAAATCAAACACCCGAAGAAAATGAAGAAACAATTTCGCAAAGTCCAATCAAAACTACAGCAATAAAATACGATTTAAACAAGTTAATAGGTAAAGAAATAACGATAAGATTTGGCTCTTTGGATGATATCTCAGAAGTAAGTCAAGAATCAACAGAAACAGGTTTTAAATATGTAAAAAAGACTGATGATACAGTTTTAAGTGAGGAGAGTGCAAGAAAAGAAATGCTTTCAAAATACTGGGATTATGATAAATTGACGGCTCCTCTAAGCTATAAATTTGTTGTCGTTGGAATATCTGAGGGATCTGATAAGACAAAAACTTATGTTCCTGTTGAATTTGCAAATATATTAGTAAATGATTACTTTAATAGAACTTTTGAGGCAAGAAATGATGTTGTAATTCCGACTTCAGAACAGAATTCTTTGTTAACGGGAGTCGTTTATGATGGAGTGACTATTACTGAGGATACCGTAAGTATGATGTTTGCAGGTATAAGAAATCAAGTTGACACACAAATATCTGAACAGATTGATCAAGTTAACGAATCAATCGATGCACAAAATAAGCAAATAAACGCTGTAAATTCTGAAAACAGAGAAATTATGGCAGATATAAGGAAAAATACAGGCATGGGACCTGGTGGTGGAACTCCTCCTGATATGCCAAGTTTTAGGTCTGTTACAAGCTCAATTTCAAAATTAGATAGCTCAAGCATAAAAGTAAGCTATGCGGGAATGGGTACTAGCTATTTTATTCCAGGTTTGCTGTTCTCAAATGACAGAACAAGCGACGAAATAACAGGAGAAATAAAAGATAATATATTTGAAGGAAATTATCCTTTCTCTACAAGCTCAATTTTGATAAAGATTTCTTCGGTTGAGAATAGAGAGACAGTTATAGAAGGTTTAAATAATAAAGGCTATAATTATCAAGATTTTAGTCAGTATGAGGAATTTACAAAACTGGAGAGCTATCTGAGTACAGTTTTAAATGGTGGTTCTTTGGCTTTTATGGCATTTATAGGTTTGTTTATACTTATAAGCATGGCAAAATTTGTATCTGAAGGAAGAAAAGAAATCGGAATATTTAGGGCTATCGGAGCAACAAAATTTGATATTCTTAAACTTTTCATGCTTCAATCTTTAAATTATGTAATTTTAGCATTGTTTTTTGGCGTAATTATAGGAGTAGGCGTTGTTATTGCCATGTCAAATTATATGTCTTTGGAAGCACAAAATTTCATTAATACTGCAGTTGGAGGTAGTATTCAAATAAATTCAATTATTGAAGCAAAAGATTTTCTAAGCTTCGATCTTGCGAAAATAATGATATATTTTGGAGGTATTATTTTGACGACCTTGATTGTCGCAATTATTCCTTCTTCACAAGCTTCAAAAGTTAGTCCTGTTGAAGCCATCAGAAGTAGCTAAATAATTTAGGGTCTTGTGAAGATTAGCACATCAAGATGTGGTAAAATATCTTTACATGACCATGAAAAACAGATATATAAACC
>CAZRRH010000005.1:39884-45273 GCA_964602665.1 uncultured Candidatus Saccharibacteria bacterium | reverse complement strand
CATCGCTGATATCAAAAGTCGTGTCTACAAGAGTGGCGGAGCCTAATCTTCCGGTGTAACCAAGATTTACATATGCCCAATTTAATCTCTCGTTGTCAGACATGCCTTTTTCATCTAGAAATCCGAGGTTTAGCATTTCTCCTTCAAGTAGTGACATATCTGTTGTTGTGTCAATATGTGGTGCTTGATTATCGATTATTATCCTGTTTACTGTATAGTATCCTTCGTTGCCTGCCTGGTCTTTTGCCATTGCTCTTATAAGGTAATATCCATCTGGAACATAGCAACTACCTCCATCGTTAACAGATAACGAGAAAAGACCATCTTTGTCTAAGGTTGCCCAACATGTGGCAACAAGAGCATCTCCATTATTCTTATCTCTAAATCTTATCCTGACCTGATCTGTTACTCCTGATAATTTATCTGCTGCATTTCCATCAACGGTGAATGCTCCTGATATATAACTTTTTGGAGCCGGAGAAGTTATTTCTACATAAGGATTTGTTGTATCATAGATAACATCATAAGCATAAGAGTATTCGCTTGTATTTGTCGCTGTATCAGTGCTCTTTGCTTTAAACTGATACCTTCCATCTGCTGGTGCGCTCCATAGTGAAGGTAAAGCCCAGTTAAAAGGAGATCCTGGAGTTGCGTTTTCTCTCTTTTCAATAAATGTCCAATCTGTATCTTCACTCTCTTTATATGAAACTTCTACATAATCAACTGCCACTTCGTCTGTAGAGAATCCATTTATAAAAAGAGGTTTTCTGTGTATTGAGCCTTGTAAAGGATGAGTAAATCCAATTGTCGGCTTTGTTATATCATAATAGTAATGTACTGGTTTGCTCCAAGGGCTTAAGTTGCCTGCATTGTCTTCTGCTTGGACCCATACTGTAACTCCACCTTCCTCCCATAATGCAGGAGTATGATTCCTCTGGCTAGCAGTAGAAGTTCTGTTTACAACTCTGCCATCATCATATAGATATTTAATATTGTACTGTTTTACTCCACTTATTGCATCAAATGAGTCTGTCCAGTCGTTTAAAATTGGTGTAGTATTAAAAGCATCATTTTCAACTGGGGTTGTTATCTTTGGTGTTGTTGGTGGAAGTCTATCAAGAGTGACATTGCACCAGTCAGAATATGAACTTGTATTCCCAACTGTGTCTTGTGCATTTACTCTAAATTTGTATGTTCCATCTATGTTTGGTAATGTTCTATCAAATTCTGAGATTGTTGGACTTCCAATAACTGTGAAAAGCATGTTTTGCACATTGTAATAAGCAATATCTGATTCTGGATTGTCATTCCAATCAAGAGTAATATTTCTATTTCTAACAAAGCCGTTGCAACCGATATTTGTTCCAAGAGCGTTTTTTATACTCAGAGCCGTAGGAATCGATGGCGCTAAGTCGACATTTAGTGGATTGGTGCTTAATTTGTAAGATGTACTACCTGTAGCATCAGATGCCATAGCACAAATATATTTGCCTTTGTTATTCTCATCTGCAATTGTAAATGCAGAGCCACTTGTGTATGGAGATGCACCTATGAATGAAACTGAAGAATCACAAGCTCCGTCAGTATATGTGTAAAAGTATGTAGATGTATCAGGATTTGTATCTGATACCGAAATATTGATATCATCTGAAAACACAGGACCCATTTCAACATCGTCTGTGAAGCTAATCACAGGAAGTTCTCTATCGACTACAAATTTGCATGCATCGTTATAATTTGAGAAAGTGCTAGTCTCGCCTATCTGGGTTCCATCAGATAAATGAGCTGTTACTTTGTAGGCATATGTTCCTGGATTTGTTGCCCATGTTGTATATGTCGCGACGCCGTTATTTATGTTAAATCTTGTTGGGTAGTCAGCTGGATTGTATGCTGATCCATTTGTTTGCCATGCTGATCCATTCCAAGAGTATCCTTGTATCATATAGTAGGATGCAAACATTACTTCTGAGAATTGTAAAACTTGTAAAGACGCTGTTCCACCATTAGCTGATTTATCGTTTGTAAAGTAATTGCATACTCCAATTGTGTCTGTTGCCCCATTGTAACCAAATTTCATAGAAGCGTAATATGTATAACCGATTCCCAAATATGCACCATCGTTATTATTAAGCGTAACTTGCCAACACACAGGAGATTCATCTGATGCCCCTGAAGCATTTGTTACTATTACGCCTGTTGCGTATTCCGAAGCAGCTGTTCCATCAGTTTTTACAACTGTCTGTCCAATACTAGCTGGCGAGTGTGGAAAATCAGTTCTATTTACTCCACAGACATAGTAACTGATATCAGTATCTGCTAAATTATCGAATTTATACTGTCCCACCTCTCCTGTCGTATTTGTTGTTTGTTCTCCTAACTTTGTCCATGTGGAGTCGTATAGTCTAACGGTAAATCCATCGTACATTCCACTTGTATAGTCTCCATCAGAAGACAATAAAAGACCGTTACCTCCTTTATCTAGGAAGGTTCGTCCTTGTATATAGCCTGTACTTACACTTACCTCCTGTGCGTACATTATTGCAGGAGAAAAGGAGTTAAAAAGCATGACAGCAAAAAGCCCAATGCTCAGAAGCTGTCGTTTACCCCTTACTAAACGCTTAAAGTTCATATGAAGTTTTAATTAAAAATTAATGTATATATACACTATGAGACAATGATAGCATAGGTTAAAACATTTGTAAATAGGTTGAAACAGAATTTGAAAACGATTACCATTGCAGTGCTTTTATGCTGTGGAAAACCATGGGCAATAATAAAATAGTACAATTATTATATAGCTAAACATCATAACCTTTAATCTCCATAGGAAGGCATTGCTGGCCTGATTTTTTACCTTTAACATCATGATCGTAAATATATCCTTTGCCATAGCCAGCTTCTTTCATAAGAGAGGTCTCCGCATTTCTTAGATGTAGTGGAACTGGTAAATTGCCGTATCTTTCTATGTCTTGCGTAATAGCTTTCTCAACAACATATGCACTATTGTTTTTAGGCGCTTTTGCCATATAGATTGCTAATTGAATAAGGAATATATCGCACTCAGGTCTCCCGATCTTATGGCATGCATCATATACGGTATTTGCAAGAATAAGCGCTTGTGGATCAGCATTACCAATATCCTCACTTGCAAATCGTATCATTCTTCTTGCTATGTATAGTGGATCATCACCAGCAACAAGCATTCGCTTAGTCCAATATGCGCTGGCGCTAGCGTCGGATGATCTCATCGATTTATGTATTGCAGAAATAATATTGTAATGTTGTTCTCCTGATTTATCGTGATACAGAGTTTTAATTACAGCTTGCTCGATTGTTGAGACTTTAATGCTTTTGGCAATACCGTCTTTACTTTCTGCGCTTGACAATATCACACACATCTCAAGTATATTAAGGGCATTTCTTAGGTCTTTATCAGCGTAATTTGCGATTTTTGACAGCGCTGGATCAGAGATTTTTAGGCGAGGCCACTCTTTTTTTGCGACTTTCTTTATAAAAGCGATAATGTCAGATTCTTTATGTTGCTCAAATATAAACACCTTTGTGCGAGAAATCAAAGCTGAGTTAACTGTAAACGATGGATTCTCTGTTGTTGCGCCAATAAGAGTTATTACTCCCTTCTCGACATATGGGAGTAAAGCGTCTTGTTGTGCTTTATTCCATCTATGGATCTCATCAAGAAAAAGTATTGTTCGTATTCCTTGTTGCTGATCTTTTATTGCTTCTGCAATAATTTTGCGTAAGTCGCTTTTGCCACTTGATACGGCGAGTAACCTTTTAAATTTGTAGAAGAGAAGCTGCGAAATTATATATGCAAGTGAGGTTTTGCCTGTGCCGGGAGGTCCCCAGAATATCATTGATGGGATGTTTTGAGCTTGTATGAATTTGCGTATAGTACCATTTTTTCCAACAAGATGCTCTTGACCAATAAAATCGTCTAAAGTTTTGGGTCTGTATTTTGATGCTAATGGTTCCATGATTAATACTCAAATAGAGTGTTTTTTTTATCTATGGAGTGAGTGTTTATTTTTTTTACACCTTTTAGCTGTGCATTAAGAATAAATATTTGCACATCTTGCTTTAATAATTGCTTGGCTTGTTTTGTAAAACTATCAATAATTGGTTGTGGTACATTTAAAAAAATTATGTCGATTTCTTGCTCTGTTAAATCGCTTGTTAAGAAGCTTTCTGCTATAATTTTTATTCTTGGCCACGACAAAATAGTGTTGTACTTTGCTGCAATTGCCATTAAAGGTGATATCTCGTAGCCAATCCCTTTCGCACGGTTAAGATTGACAATTGATAAAAGTGCTTGTCCGCTCCCACAACCAAGATCAGCGACTTTACTGTCTTTGGGGGCATTTATTTTTTGAGCTATTTTATTTGCTAAACTTGCGCTTACAGATTGAGTTGAGCTAACGAATTTTTCAATTAAAATATGTACAACTGTACTTCCGATTAGACTCAGCGCTAGCATTATTGATGCGAATATTATTCCTTTTTGCATATGCATAGTATATAATAAAGCTATGATAAATGGAATACTCCTAGTCGATAAACCTGCAGGCATTAGCTCGTATGATGTTATAAGACAGATTAAAGTTGAGGTGAGAAATTACTTGGCAAGTAGTGATATCGAGTCTATGGTAGATACATTGTGGAAAGAGAGATTCTATCCAATAGATGGAGCTTCTGTGATTGATAAAAATTCAAATAAACTTAAAATTGGGCATGGCGGGACGCTTGATCCATTTGCTACTGGAGCACTCTTAATTTTATTTGGGAAGGCGACAAAGAAATTTGACGAATTGCTGAAATGTCGTAAAACATATCTTACTACTGCTATTTTTGGATTTGAGACTGACACTTTAGATATAACCGGCAAAGAAGTTGCAAGAAGTTCGGATTGCAATATAAATATAGAAGATATAAATCACGCTATAAAGAAGAAATTCCTGGGCGAAATTATGCAAACTCCTCCTAACTATAGTGCAAAAAAAATACAAGGAAGGCGCGCTTGTGATATAATGCGAGCAGGAGGATCTGTTAAACTTGAGGCTAGGAAAATAAATGTATACAGATTTGATATTGTTAGTCAACATTTACAAAAAGACGGCCTTATAATTAAAGCGGATTTTGAGATTGAATGTTCAAGTGGTACTTATATCAGATCTTTGATTGCTGATTTGGGTAGAGAGCTTGGATGCTATGCGACCTGTGAGAGTTTAAGAAGAACTGCAATTGGACAATTTACTTTTGAAAAAAAACTTAAAATTTAGCATTTAAAATTTAAAATTGAAAAACAAGTTCCACAATTTAAAATTTAGCATTTAAAATTTAAAATTGAAAAACAAGTTCCACAATTTAAAAT
>CAZRRH010000005.1:0-39784 GCA_964602665.1 uncultured Candidatus Saccharibacteria bacterium | reverse complement strand
TTAGCATTTAAAATTTAAAATTGAAAAAATGTTCTACATAGTTGCTACACCAATTGGAAATTTAGAAGACATAACAATAAGAGCTGTTGAGACTCTAAAGAAGGCACATTTTATACTCGCAGAGGATACTAGAGAAAGCGCTAAGTTATTAAATAGATATGGCATCAAATCAACAGTTGTGTCTTACAGGGATCAGAATCACATAAAAATGTTGCCCAAAATCATAGAGAAATTAGACAGCGGTTTAGATATTGCTCTTATATGTGATGCAGGAACTCCTACTCTGTCAGATCCCGGTTATAAATTAGTACAAGAGCTTAGGATTCGAGGATACCAAATTACAAGTCTACCTGGCGCATTTGCTGGAGCAGTTGCATTATCAATGAGTGGTCTTCCGACCGATAAATTCGCATTCCTTGGCTTTTTGCCCAAATCCGATAAATCAAGAGAAGAGATCTTGCGAAAATATCTTGAACTAGATTGTACTGTTGTTTTGTACGAATCACCAAAAAGAGTTCGTGAGCTAATAAAACAGATTAAAGCAATAATCAATGATCAAAATAGGCTTTTATCGGTGGCAAATGATTTGACAAAGATGCATGAGTTTGTTGTAACAGCACCAATAAAAGAAATCGAAAGTAAACTTCCAGAAGTTTTAAAAGGCGAATTTGTAATTATGATTAGCAAAATAATGCCTCAAAGTTCTCTGTAGTCGTTTCGATTACTTTCTGTGTGCTTACTCCATGGATTTGAGCTATAACTTCTGCGACTTTTGACACATTGCTTGGCCGGCCATAATCTGGAAATCCTTTGTCTCTAATTGGAAGGAATGGTGCATCTGTTTCAAGAAGCATTTTTTCTAAAGGGACTTTTTTAACAAATCCTCTCACATTGCTTGCGCTTTTATATGTTATAATTGCATTAAAGCCTATAAATAAGCCGATATCTAGAATTGTTTGCACAAAATCTGCGCTTCCTGTATAGCTATGCATGCTTCCTACTATTTTACCATTTCCTTCTTCTGCGATGATTTTGAGAATATCTTGCACGCAATCTTTTTTGCCTGCAAGTTCACGACAGTGTAAAGAAACAGGAAGTTTATGTTTTAGCGCACTTTGTAACTCTCTGCGAAACATTGTTTTTTGTATCTCCTTGGCTTGTTCGTCCTGCGTGTAGAAGTAATCAAGTCCGCATTCACCAACTGCGCTTAGAATCTTTTTGTTTTTATCAATCTCGCGCTCTAATTTAATGATCTGTTCTGTCGCTTCTTCATAACTCATCTGAGATAGAAACTCAGGATGTATACCAAAGGCGATTTTTACTACGTCAGGAAAGAGCTTGTCCAGTTTAAGCTTTAGAGCAATAATTTCGGGAATATCAGATGGTTTCGCTCCGACATTTAGGATGTATTTGCCTCCGTTTTTAACAAAATGCTCGATCTCTTGTTCGATACTTTGAGAAATAGGAGGATATATTAGATGGCAATGAGAATCAGTCATAAGCTTTATTAAAGAATTTACTTGTTTAGGTGGGTGGATAAAACCCTATTTAACGAATTCGTTGACTTTTTAGTTAAAGTCTTCCATTTGTTGATCAACCATATCGTCAAAGTTTTCTTGAGATTCCTCCATATCTTCGAAGAAATTGTCCATTGCTTTGTCACTTAAATCCTCGAATTTTTCCATTGAATCGTTTTGAAGCTCGTAAAATTTATCCTGTGATTCTTGAGCTTGATCAAATAAACTACCTTCCCCATCGATCACCGAATCCTTAAAAGCCGTTATAAACTCCTTTGGACTAAACTCTTTGACTGTTGAAGAGATTTTATTTATTGTGAAGACATATAAACCAATCATTGAAGCAAATCCTAAAACAATAAGAGTGAGCAACACAATTAGAACTGTGACAACAACTTTTGTTGCTTTGTTCTCTTTTTTAACTTCATCCATATTAATTTAATAAATGATAAATTTAATTGCTAATAGAATTATAGCATATATTATTGCCTTCTGTCAAGTATCAATGTTTCATTTCAAGAGATCGTCCTCTCTGCCTACCCGCCAAAAAGCCACTCCTTTGATGCCGTATTTTTTTGCTGACTCTTCTCTTGCTTGCACACCAAGCTTTGATTGATGATATATTGTGCAAATAAACTCTTGGCAATTATAAGACCCAATATTTTCTGCGACTTCGCTATTGTACTCGGTTTTTATATTATTGATTCTTACATAGTCAGCGGTTCTTGCAGAGGCTTTTTCACGCGTAGGCGAAGAGCTCCAATCATATCCATATAGATGTACTCCAAGCCATATTTTTTCAGGTGGGACTTTTTTGTCTATTATCATATACTTTAGTACATCCTCCATCCATGTTATTGGTGCGATTGCTCCTGGCTCTTTACTTCCTTGATGTGTATAATCGTATGTCATTACCCTTATTTCATCGACATATAATGGCAGATAGTCAAGATCTTGTACTTCTCTTGTCTGAGGCAAAGCTGAGTAGCTTGTTGTATCCCACTGCGAGATTATTGAGACAGAGAGAGTTTTGTTTTTTTTGTGCAGTTGGTTGCTAAGATCTTCCAAAAATCTAAAATATAAATATTTGTCTTGTAATTGTGTTGATTCGTAGTCAATGTCAATTCCGTCATAATTGTTTGCTGTTACTTCATTGACTATTTGGTTTATATGAGTCTGTGTAGTTTTTTGATCTTGTAATATGGCTGATAATGTCTGCCAGTCAAAGCAAGCAATTGATGGTATTATTTTAACATTGTTGGCGCGAGCGATTTCTTTTAATTTGCTAAGTTGAGAAGGGCTCCTTTTTTTAAGTGTACCATCACTATTAACCTCGTATAGTACGGGAGAGATAGAGTAAAAAGAATCCACATTCTCTTTAAAGCTCGTTACTCCAGCGCTAAAATCCCAATAAGGAATCCATCCTGTGCGAAATGTTTTATCCGAGGCCACTGGAGTGAATATTTCTACATCATCATATTGGGCAAAAGCTGGGATGTTAAGCTTCATGAAAGCTGTTTTTGCAAGAAAAAGCAAATTGCCAAGCATTATAATGACTAATGCGTTTATAGTCCAAAGGGCGATTAGTAGTCGAGTGTGATTGATATATTTTTTTATTAAGTGTAAAATCTTCATATGATCTCAAAAGAAGTTTACCATAAATTGTGGCAGGAAAACAAATTATCTTTTATGCAATCATGGGCATGGGGAGAGTTTAAGGGAGGTGCGGTGCGATTTTTATGGGAAGATAAGATTCCTATTACAGCTTTTGTCAAGAAATTTTTTGCCTATATACCCAAATTTGCTAATGAGGAGATAATTAAAGATCTTCCAGAGAGTTTTTATGCCGATTTGCGAAAAGAACTAAAAGTAAAAATGTTGTTGATAGAGCCAAATATACGAAAAAATCATGAAACATATACTCCAAACTTTGTGAAACAAGCCAGATCTATACAGCCAAATGAAACTGACATTATTTCACTTATTGGTACTGATGAAGAATTATTAGCAAGGATGGATAAGGATACTCGTTATGAAATTCGTAAGGCAGAGAAAAACGGTTGTGTCGTTTCAATAGTAGATAGTGCTAATGCTGTCGATGTTTTCTACGATGTTATGAAACAAATTTATGGGCGTACAAAATATATAATGTACGGCAAAGAATATTTTAAAAAAGCGTATGAAAAAATGAATCCTGATGTTTTATGTCGAATATTTGTTGTAAAAAAAGAGGAGGAGATTGTAGGCGCAATGATGCATTACATGGATAGCGAGAGCGCATATGAAGCTTATGGTGGGGCTACGGATTATGGCAAAAAGTTATCGGCAAATTATTTGTTAAAATGGGAGGCGATGCGAGTTTGTCGAGATGAGGGATATAAATATTTTGATCAGTGGGGAGTTGCACCAAAGCAAGATGGCGAGTTTATTAAATCACACCCACTTTTTAGAATTTCCAAATTTAAAGAGGGCTTTGGTGGTGAGTATACTGAATTTGTCGGACAATGGATTTATGGTGGTTTTGTATGGAGATTTCTTTATAAAATGGGAATTCTGTTTAATAAAACTGTTGTTAAGATTAGGGCTACTTTACGAAAATAAAATAAGATTTAGCATTCTCAATCTGGAAATTTTCTCCGATTAGCGTGTCGTTATCTTTTGTAGCTATAACATACCTGTTATTATCCATAAAAGCAATCGTGTTGGCTTGTGTTATATCTTGAGCATAAGGATCTTCTTTGTTAGCTAGCTTTGATAAAGTGTGAGAGCTAAGTAAGTGCCATCCAGTATTAAGTTGTGTAGGTGTAGACGCATAGTTAAGAGATCCTTCAACAGTAATCTGTGCGGATTTATTTGTAAGTAGTATGTACCCTTTATTTTCATCGATATCGAAGTTATCACCTACAAAATTATTGTCTCTTTTAATATATATTTTCCACTGTTTATTATCGTATGAGGCAATAGCTTTAAATGAATCACCGACTTTGTTAGCGAGATCGCTGGCAGATTTGATATCGCCCGAGGGTAAAGATATGAAGTTGTAGCCGATTTGTAGGTTGTAATCGTAAGTAACTGCGTTGTCATTATTATCGGTTGGGATGCTGTACTGAGTAAAGTTTCCAGGGATTGTAAATATTTTTTCTGTTTTTAAATCGCTTGTATCTATTTCATACCAAGAGGATCTTGTTATTTCTATTTTATCTTCATAAACAGTGCCAATTCCAAAATCAGAGTACATGTTTTCGTAAGCATCTGTTCGATATCTCATTCCGCCTATGAGCATAAGAACATCAATTCCTCCATCTTTGTTTAATATGAAGAAGTGATCGTGACCGATTATTATTAATGCGACATTGTTCTGACAAGAACTAATTTCAGCTGATAGGTTTGTAAGCATTTGATAAGTATTGTGATGAGTAAATATTATCGTCTTGCTGTTATTGTTGTTGCAAATATTGTTTTTAAGCCACTGCTTGTCCTCCTCTACTCTGCCGGTCGTTCTAAAAAGATCCCAGCCAAGTATAACGAAGTTTATATTGCTGGCTTGAAATGAGTAGCTTTGTTTGTCGTATGGTGTAGTGCAAAATTGGTTCTTTTGGATATAAGCGTTAAATATTGGAAAGCCTGTCTTTTTGTTCGGATTTAGGGAAGCTTCGGTAGCTTGATGGTGCGTTGCGTTATCCCCGTCGAACTCTCCCCAGTAAAAATGATTTCCATTGCAGGCGGGTTCTGTTATTCCATTTAATATCGTATAGCTGTTTGTTGTCGTCTTCGTTACATCGTGATTTCCTGTCGCTACGTGAATTTGAAGATTAGGATTGCTTTGTTGCATTTGGATAAGTCCTCTAAGAGGCTGATATCTATAGTCGCTGTAAGTTATTTTGCTACTAGCATTTTGACTCCAGCCAACATCTCCGACGTGAAAAATAATATCTGGATTTTGCGATTTTAGTAGATTGAAGAAATTATCCCACATTTGTTCATCTTTTGAATGTGTATCGTTGATTATCGCAAATTTGAGTAGTGGTGTTTGATTTGATGCAAATGCTTTTACCGGAGAAAAGAGAAATAAAGCGATAATTGTTATTTTTAAAACAATTTTCTTCATCTTTTTACGAAAATAAAATAAGATTTAGCATTCTCAATCTGGAAATTTTCTCCGATTAGCGTGTCGTTATCTTTTGTAGCTATAACATACCTGTTATTATCCATAAAAGCAATCGTGTTGGCTTGTGTTATATCTTGAGCATAAGGATCTTCTTTGTTAGCTAGCTTTGATAAAGTGTGAGAGCTAAGTAAGTGCCATCCAGTATTAAGTTGTGTAGGTGTAGACGCATAGTTAAGAGATCCTTCAACAGTAATCTGTGCGGATTTATTTGTAAGTAGTATGTACCCTTTATTTTCATCGATATCGAAGTTATCACCTACAAAATTATTGTCTCTTTTAATATATATTTTCCACTGTTTATTATCGTATGAGGCAATAGCTTTAAATGAATCACCGACTTTGTTAGCGAGATCGCTGGCAGATTTGATATCGCCCGAGGGTAAAGATATGAAGTTGTAGCCGATTTGTAGGTTGTAATCGTAAGTAACTGCGTTGTCATTATTATCGGTTGGGATGCTGTACTGAGTAAAGTTTCCAGGGATTGTAAATATTTTTTCCCCTTGATTAAAGGCTGTGCCGTCCCAAATATATCTATAAAATTCGATCTTATCATTAAAAACTTTTGCAATTAAATGATCACTTACAGAGATTGGCTCGCCTCCAACAATTGTTCCTGGTGCTAGTTCGCCAAAAAACATTCCTGAGATTGTTATAAAAGTTACGCCATTATGTTCTAGTTTATCGTAGCGATGAACATGGCCCCCCAAGACCAGTTTGAGATTGTTTGTACACGGCAAAGAGTCGACATAATTATACCAGAATTTTATTGTATTACTATTGTAACCATCAGCATAATGATATGCAGGAGGGTCATGGGTTAAAATGATTGTTGTTGATGAGATTGTCTTTTTGCAAATTTCTTGTGTGACCCAATCTTTTCTTTCCTGGTTGTCTTTGAAATCATATCCTGTTATGATAAATCTGATGCCTGATCTCTCAAACGAATATTGCTGGTGAAATTTGCTTTGTGATGGGAATGTGTATTGAATATTATTTAAATTTACATTACCTTCCGGAACACAGTAGCTAAAAATTTTCTGAACATCAGGATTTAACGCTTCGTTTTCTTCAGGGACTCCATAGTAACTTTTACCATTTATAATTAGAGGATCAACTTCTTCTTCAAGCTTTCCGTAGCAAATCAAGTTGCGGCTTAGATCGTTCATGGCTTTATTATAGCCTGCTCCATGGTTGCCGTTTACTCCGTGAAACTCCATTGGAGAACTGTATCTTTCTTGCGTATCACCTCTTAGACGAAATACTACTTTATTAATTAAGGAATCACCTCTTTTGGCGAAAGTATAATCTCCAAGGTGTAGCATAATCCTTGGAGAAAAAGGTGCTATGCTATCAGATAGCGTGTCGTAGAAGGCTTCGTTATGAGTTTGGGTGTCCCCTACTATTGATATATTCCAGGGTTCAAAAGCAAGTATGGCCGTTGGATAAAACAAAAGAAAAATTATTCCATGAAGGAGTTTTTGCATAATTTTAGTATATAATAAAAAGCTGATTATTGCAAAAAATCAAGATATACGATAAAATCTATAAAATATGAGAATATTTGCGAAAATAAAGAAATTCCTTGCAAGCTCAACTGTGTCCTATCTTCTAATTATTATGCTTATCACAAAGTTGCTTGGACTTTTTAAACTTCGTGTTATTGCAACCCTTTTTGGTACTAGTAGAGAGCTTGATATCTTCTGGGCTGCTTTTACTATTCCTGATATGGCGTTTAATATTCTTATCTCAGGAAGTATAAATGCTGCAATAATACCTATTTTTTCTCAGGTTAAGCATAAGGGCAACGGTGAGAATGAATGCACAGATAAAGGCTGTGGTGATAAGGATCTGGCAGAGCTCTTTACGAGTTTAAATGTATTACTGGCGATATTTTTTATTGTATTTGCAGTCGTTTGTTTTATATTTGCTGAACAATTTAGCGTTTTTATTCTTAACGCGCAGTTTTTGCGTGATGCCCTCGATATTTCTAATCAGATAACAATAGAAGATGTAAAGCTTCTCACTTTATTAACGCGCATTGTAACTTTAACGCCGATTTTCCTGGGGTTTAATACAATTATGAGTGGTTATATCGTTGTTTATCGCAAATTCTTTGTTGCGAATATCACCCCACTTATTTATAATCTGGTTATATTAGTTTTTTCAATAGGATTTGTTAAAATATTTGATCTTGGTGTTATTGGTCTTGCCGTTGCAGTATTACTTGGTTCTATAGCCCAATTAGTTGTACAAATCCCAACATTTTATAAGATAATAAGCCCTAACTTTAAGATGAAAAACTTTTCTGAAATTTGGGCTACGACAAGAAATAAACTGTTTTATATTGTGAAAGTATCTATTCCAAGGAGTGCAGGATTTCTTCTAGAACAAGCAACTGTGATTTTTAATAAAATGATTGGTTTTACGCTTACTGCTGGTGCTGTTAGTGTTTACCAGTTTGCCTATAGTCTACATTTTTTTCCTGTGCATCTTATCACAGGATCCATCTCTCAAGTTGCACTGACAAATTTTTCTGAGCTTTATAGTAAGGGAAAAACTGATGAATTTAAACTTTATTTTAATAACGCTTTACAGGTTGCAATTTTCCTTGTTTTGCCTTGCGTTGCCATTCTTCTTATACTTAGACTCCCGATTGTTCGTCTTGTTTATGGCGCAGGAGAGTACGATTGGTCAGCGACTAGATTTACATCTTGGAGCCTTGCGCTTCTTAGCATTGCGGTGTTTTCGCAGGTTGTCGTAAGTATTTTGTTAAGAGGTTTTTATGCAATACAAGAGACAAAATTGCCACTCATTGCTACCTCAATTAAAGTTGTTGTAAATATCGTTGCAACATACTATTTTACAAATTTTTTTAGTAATTATGTTGACTGGAGGCCTATTGTTGATAATTTTATATATCAAGTTGGTCATGGTGCAGCACAAGGAGAGCTGTTATCTGAAATTCTTGAGTTTGTCTCTTACATGGGCTCTTGGTTTACAGTAAGAAATGATTACAATTATGCTGTTGGTGGTATCGCGCTTGGTTTTAGCATTGCTTACTTTGTTGAGATGCTGATAAATTTACTTCTTTTGAAAATAAAAGTGAAAAATTTGATTACTTTGCGAGATACAATTTTGCCGACATTTAAAAAAATCTCAATAACTATTGTAACCATGGTAGCAATGTACGCTTCATATTTGTGGCTTGACCACAATATTCTCGATACTACGAGAACAATAAATGTTATCCTGATATTCACTTTGGTATGTATTATCTGCGGAATTATGTATGTAGGACTGAGTTGGATTTTTAAAGTTAAAGAGCTTTATGATTTTAAAAATAAACTTGTTAGCAAGCTAAGAAATGAGTAAAATCAAATATCTTTTTGCAAAATTTTTCCTCTTTTATATCCGCATCCTTGCCAAAATCGAGCTTTGGAAAGTTAAACCTGATATTATTGGGATAACAGGAAGTGCTGGTAAATCTTCTGTCCGTAACGCTGTGTATGTCATACTAAAGAGCAAATTTACAGTTAAAAAAAGTGGAAAGGCAAATTCTGAAAGTGGTATTCCTCTTGACATTTTGGGGCTATATATGAAAGATTATACTTTTTTTGATTGGGTAAGAGTTTTTGTACTTGCTCCTATTAGAGTTATTACAAGACGCAAAAAATATGAGAAATATGTTGTAGAAATGGGTATCGATAGTCCAGATGAGCCTAAGAATATGTCGTATCTATTAAAAATAGTTCGTCCTGATACTGGAGTGTTTATCAATACCTATCCTGTACACAGTGAGAATTTTGACAAAGAAATTAAAGAAAGAATCCCAACTAAAAGAAGAGAGCTTGTTGTTGAAAAAATCGCCGATGAAAAAGGTAAAATGATCCAGTCGATAGATAAAAATGGCTATATTATAGTGAATATTGATGATAAAAATGTAGCAAGAATCGCAGCTAAATGTAACAGCAAGAAGATAACTATTAGCAATAAGTGCGGAAATGTCGTTTACTCAAATATAAGGTACGATTTGGAGGGTTTCAAATGTGACTTTGCGCTTGACTGGAAAGGTAAAAAAGAAAAAGCTCAGCTTGTGATTAAAAATCAGGTTTTAGGTCCAAAATATCCGATTAATTTTGCACTTGGAATTGGCGTTGGACTAGTTTACGGAGTACCTTTTAAGCAGTGTGTTGAGGCATTGCAAAACTATCCTATTCCTCAAGGTCGTATGTCATTAATTAAAGGAATACGAGGGAGTTATATAATTGACGGAAGTTACAATGCTTCTGCTCAGACAGTAATAGACTCACTTGAGGTACTTCATAATCTTGGTAATGGTAGAAAGAAAATTGCTGTGCTTGGAGATATGCGAGAACTCGGGCAAGAAGTTGAAAATGAGCACATGAAAGTTGCACAAAAAGTAGTACAGGTAGCAGATGAAATTGTACTTGTGGGCCCTATAATGAAAAGATATGTATACGAAAAAATAAGCAATAATGGTTTTGATAAAAGCAAAATTCACTGGTTTAAAACCTCATTTTTAGCCAAAGATTTTGTACAAGAGCTTATCAAGGGCAAAGAAATTGTCTTAGTTAAAGGCTCGCAAAATACTATATTTCTGGAGCGAGTTGTTGAGGAGATTATGGAGAATAAACAAGATGTGGACAAATTGCTATGTAGAAGGGGTAGATATTGGGATGAAGTTAGAGCGGGATATAAGTTTTGATTTGTATATAAGAACATGAAACGCGCCATTAGGGTTGTTTTTGGAGAGCTTTTAAATATAATGTACGGCTACCCTACTCGTGGAATGAAGGTAATCGGGATAACCGGCACAGAGGGTAAAACAAGTACTGCTACGATTATGTACGAGCTCTTAAAATCTTTTGGAAAAAAGGTTGGCATGATAAATACAATAGAAGCAGTTATTGATGGCGAGAGCGTTCCTACTGGATTACATGTTACAACTCCCGATCAGAAAGATCTGTATAAATTGCTATCCAAGATGAAGAAATCGGGCGTAGAAATTGTCATTCTCGAGACTACATCTCACGCACTTGATCAGAATCGAATTGGGGGAATTAAGTATGATTGTGCTGTTTATACAAATATTGCTTGGGAGCATATGGACTATCATAAAAACTATGAATCATATTTAAAGGCCAAGGCGAGGCTTATTGGCAAAGTTAAAAACAACGGTGTTGTTATTCTTAATAAAGATGACAAGTCATATGAGCCCCTGATAAGATGTGTAAATGTTGGGCAACAATTACATAAAATTGAGTATTCGCTTGGGGAGCATAAAGATGCTGATTTATTAGTCTGTGATATAAAAGATAGCAATTCTATGGATTCAATCGAGTTTGATATAAATGGGCATGGGCATTTTAAACTTGGTCTTAGTGGGAGATATAATATTTCTAATGCGCTTGCTGCTATAGGTGGATGCATAGGTGTTAATTTAGTTGACTGGGAGAAAGTTAGACAAGCTTTGGCAAGTTTTACGCCTGATAGAATTAAGGGCCGATGGAATATAATACAAAGAGAGCCTTTTATTGTTATAAATGATTTTGCACATAGTCCAAATGCTTTTGAAAATATGCTTTCAACTGCAAAAAAAAGTGCAAAAAAAAGAGTCATTATACTGTTTGGATCAGCAGGAAGACGAGATAAAGAGAAAAGACCAGTTATTGGCCAAATTGCTGCAAATTATGCGGATATAATAGTTCTAACTGCCGATGATCCAAGAGATGAAAAAGTTGCAGATATAAACAGTGAAATCGAGAGAGGAGTATTAGATGTTTGGCAAGACAATAGAAACAATGGCAAGGAGTACTATATTATTGAGGACAGAGGGCAAGCGATTGAAAAAGCTATCAGCTTAGCAAAAGAAGATGATATTGTTATCGTAGCAGGTAAGGGGCATGAGCAAAGTTTAGCTATCCAAGACGAGCGCGGTAATATTGTTGAAAAGGCATGGGACGATGAAAAAGTTATAAAGAAGATTTTAAATGATATATCTTTAAAAAAGGAATAAAATGCTGATATTTTCCCCAAGTCAATTCAAACAATTTGGCAAAGAGTTTACACAAGGAGAGGGCTTTTACTGTAGGTATCAATCTGCGAGTAGGCTTGGAGGATTTTATAAAAGCTTATTTGTGCCACTAGGACCTTGCTGTGAAGATTACCAAGGCTTTGATAACTTTTTAAATTGGGTCGATCAAAGTAAATATAAGAAAGTAATTATTGAACTTCCGATAATTCTTGACGAAGATCTTAAAAAAGAGATTAATAAAAAGTTTATTGATAATGGTTATAAAAAGCATGAGTACATAAAAAATGAAGGTGAGACAATGCTTACAATAAATGGTCAGTATAATTTAAATAAAGATACCCGTTATAAAATCAGATATTCTCAAAAAAGATCACAGATTATTGTAAGTGAAAACCTGGACAAAGAGCAAATAAACAATGCTTACTCTGTATATGTGCAAGCTGCACAGCGGATTGGATATGTACCAAAGCCTATTGAAGCTTTTGAAGTTCTGGCTCTATCTGGTTGTCTTATAAATGCTTACATTGATAACAAATGTGCTGGTTTTATATTTGGTTACTTCTACTCTATCTTAAAAGATGGAAAGAAAGAGCAAATATGCCAGATTGTATTATCAGGAACAAATGAAATCGGAAGGGATGCAAAATTAGGTTATTGCTTACGAGATGCTTTAATTAACTACTGCTTTGATAATAATAAAGCAAATATTATTGATGCTCTTGGTGCAAGTAAAAAATTTAGTCATAGCTATTTTGATTTTAAAAAAGAGTTTGCATCAGAGAGTGTGCCTCTTGGTGGGTGTTATACTCGATTCTCTATTCTGTAAAATGTGATCTTGTTGCTTTGTAAAGCTCAGCCCATGTTGGTACTACTGATTCATATGCGTATCTTCCAACTTCTGGCTCATTTAAGATTACTATCATTGCCATTTTAGGATTATCTGCAGGAGCAAAGCCAATAAATGACATGTTGGTTTTTGAGCTATCGTAGCCAACTTCGCCTTTTTTTGCAATTTGGGCTGTTCCTGTTTTTCCTGCAATGTTGTCAAGTTTGTAATTTTGCCCGAGTATAGAAGAAAATACTCTATGTTGAGCTCCATATTGGACGGTGTCAACCATCATTTGTGTAACTTTATCTGCCGTTTCTTTTGAAATCGGTTCTGATAGCGTTATTGGATCGTAATTTATTGTTTCCTCATCGTCTTCAATTTTCTGGACAATGTACGGTTTCATCCTTTTACCATCGTTGGCTATTGCGCTGGTGGCAGATAATATTTGCAATGGAGTAATCGAAATCCCTTGTCCAAAAGCACTTGTTGCAAGATCTAGTCTTGACCAATTATTGTATGGCATTAGATGCGTAGCAACTTCATCCTGAAGACCTAATCCTATAAGAGAACCGTATCCAAATTCTAGGAGTTTGGGATAATAATAATCAAATCCTGTCATTATAGCAAGCTGAGCTGTGCATGGATTATTTGATTGTTCAAGGATCTCGCTAAGAGTAATGTTGCCGCTTGGTTTGCGATTCCATGTCCAGATTTTATATTCATATAATTCGATATATCCAGTAGTGTCATGGCATATCCAATCTTCTTTTACTTTTCCTGATTCAAGTGCAATAGATGTTGTGATTGGCTTCTGTATAGAACCAGGCTCATATAAGTCTGAAATCGCTTTGTTACGGTATATCCAACTTGAGCCCGCTTGAGCATATTCGTTTGGGTCATAATCTGGATAATTTGCCAAGGCCAAAATAGCGCCTGTCTGTGGGTCCATTATTATTACAGAGCCGTTTTTCGCTTTGTATTTCTCTACACTTTCTTTAAGGACAGTTTCGACTTTAGATTGTAAGCCAGAGTGTATTGTCAGTGTGATACTTTTGCCTGGACGAGTGCGGATCGGATCATAACCAACTGTTAAAATTGGATTTCCAAAAGCGTCTTTCTCTGATGTCGTTGTTATATCATATCCGATAAGATCTCCAAAATAGTACCCTTCAATGCCATATTGTCCAATATCCTCACCCTGATCGTTTTTGCCCATAAATCCAATTACATGACTTGCTAATCGTCCGTCAGGATATACACGTTTTTCGACTTTCTCAAAATATAAGCCAAAAGATGTCGCAAGTCCGCCTGGTAAGTCAGCTTTTTGCATGTCTTCTCGTGTAAAAATCTCGGCTTCTTCCAGGGCTTTTTTCTGTTCATCGCTTATTCCACTTGCAATATTGACATAACGGAAATCGTCTGTAAGTTTCTGTCTTAGTGAATCGGGGTCTATTTGAAGAATGTTTGCTATCTGTGTTATATATAAATCTTTTTTTGAGAAAAAAAGTTTTCGCTCACTCTCTTTACTACTAAGGCTTGCGTAAACATTCCAAGCAGGTTCATCTATGGCCAAAATTGCACCGTCAGATGAGTAAATTACTCCCCTACTCTTTGGCGCTCTTGATAATGATCTGTACTGATTTTGTGCTTTTGCTGACCAGAGATCATGCTGTATGACTTGCCATCTAAACATAAAAATAATCAGTAAAAGGCCAAACAAACAGAATGCATAAAAAATGAATTTATAGTTTTTGAATTTTATCCCAGGGGCGCTTTTTCTACCTAGTCTGTGCATAAGTAGGATCGCTTATGTAAATAGATTTTGCAGATGCTTCATTATTAAGGCCGAGTTTTTTTGTTGCAAGCTCAGATATTACTGTGACTGATTTTGTATATGAAAGCTCTTCTGATAGTTTGCGGTTGTTTTCTATTAGCATGTCCTTTTCTTGGTTAAGTTTTGCAAGCTTGGCTCCTTGAGGATTAAGGGACGAGTTGATAATGAGCTGAGTTATTATAAAGAGTATTGTCGATATTGTTGCTATTATGTATAAAACCTTATTCATTTTTTATTATTCAAAATTTTAAATCTTAATTAGTATCCATATTTAGTAATTAGTCATTGACATACATCCATCTCATTTTTGCACTTTTGCTCCTAGGGTTTCTTGCTATTTCTTCCTCTGTCGGCTCAATTAAATTCTTAATGCTTTCTTTTCCAAATTCTTCCTTAACAATCTTATCTTCCAGCGAGTGGAAAGAGATTATAACTATACTTCCTCCCGTTTTAACTACTTTTTTGGCAGTAGCTATAACCTCTTTCAGTTCGTTTAGCTCGTCATTTACAGCAATCCGCAAGGCCTGGAAAACTCGCCTTGCAGGATCCTTGCCATGCTGGCTGTAAATTGGCAACGCTTTGTATATAATTTCTCTTAACTGTCCAACCTTCTCTATTTTATTTCCCTTCTCCTGCTCAATTTTTATTAATCTTGCTATTTTTTTTGCGCTTCTTTCTTCGCCGTATTTTGCAAAAAGCTTTGCTAGTTCCTGCTCTGATAGAACCATCAATAAATCCTTTGCTTTGACAGCTTTTGTCTGGTCCATCCTCATGTCAAGCTCCTGTTCGTCCTCCTTGTACGAGAAGCCTCTTTGTTCTAGATCTATTTGTCTTGACGATAATCCAAGATCAAGCAGTATTCCGTCAATCTTTTCAATACTGTTTTTTGTTAACAACTTTTTCAAATCTGCAAAACTCCCTTGCTCGATTATCCATTTTGCCTTATATTCATGCTCATTTGTTGTTGATCGTACATACTCTATTGCTTCTGCGTCCTTGTCTATGCTTAGTAGAGTACCGTTTTTATCTAGTAAAGACAATATCTTTTTACTATGTCCCGCCTCACCAAGGGTTCCATCTACATAAATGCCGTTTTTTTTGACATCTAACTTCTCAATACTTTCTTGTAAAAGAACCGGTATGTGCATGTTATTTTGTTAATTCATTTGCTATCTTATTGCTGTTTTTCCCAAGGTATATAAGCTTTTTTTGCCAGTTTTGACTTGACCAAATTTCTATCCAATTAACAAGTCCTACAAATACAATCTCATTTCCTATCATCGCATGTTCGATTAATGGCTTTGGGATAATAATTCTACCAAGTGAGTCTGGTATTACCTCTGTCGCTCCTCCTACAAGAAACCTTGTAGTTTCTCTTATATTACTATTTATAAAAGAGCCATTTATTGCATCTCCTGCGACTTTTTCCCACATCTGCTTATTTAGTAGAAGAAGTGAACCTTCGTACCCTCTGGTTAATATTAGAGTTTTATCTTTGCTCAAAAGTTCATCTCTAAATCTTTTTGGAATGCTTGTTCTGCTTCTTTGAGCTAATTTTGTTTGATACTCTCCTATTAACATTTTTTGTATTTTACCACATCTTGCCACAATTTGCCACAAAATATAAATAACTCTATCAAAAACATAACTGTTTATAGATGATATTGACAAATTACAACAAAATATGGTATAATTAAAGCGTGATAATAAAGAGAAAAATCAAAAAGTTTTGTATTTCATTAGAATGTTCTGATTGTGGTAATTCTGATTGTGCTTGCGAAATGATTAAATCTTCTAGAAAAAAGAGTGGAAAAGCTGTATAGTTCTAAAGAGATATATAAAGAAAGACTAAAAAAAATTCTTATGTCATATTAAGTCCGTATGTGTATAATCCCATAACTGTAGTGTCTTATGATATCTTGCAAATTTTGCAATATTGTAAAAAGGGCAAAACAAAGCAAGAAATAAAAAAAAAGTTTTCAACCTTAAAACAGGAATATATAACCAAGACAATAAAAGAGCTTATTGAAATCGGACTTTTAAATACAACGGGCTCGTTTAAGCAATCTTTTGGCGAGAGATTAGACAGAATAGATTGCTGGATTCACATAACAAATGAGTGTAATCTGGCTTGTCGATACTGCTATGTTATAAAAGATGATCAGAAAATGAGTAAAGTTACTGCGGATAAAATAATCCAAGTTCTTGTCAATACAGTCGATAAAGAAAAGTTGCACAGCATAAAAATTAAATTTTCTGGCGGTGAGGCGCTTCTTAATTTTGACATCATTAAATATTTTCATCAAGAGTTGAGTAACGCGCTGTCAAACAAGAAAATCAAGAAAGAGTTTGTTATCCTGACAAATGGAACTATTATGACTGATAAAATTGCAAATTGGCTTTTAAGAAACAAGATAAGATTAGCGATATCTCTTGATGGTAGCAAAAAATATCATGATAAACAAAGACAATTTTCAAATGGACGGGGAAGCTATGATTTGATAATGAGGAATTTAACGAGCATTATTAAAGCCAAAATACCGTATAATCTGAGTATAACATTGACAGATGAAAATGTAAAAGGGCTTGCCCAAACGCTTGAATGGGTAATGAAAAATGACATTGCCTTCTCTCTAAATTTCTATAGAGAGAACCCCTGCTCTTCTGGCGATAAGAAGCTTGAAGTTAGTACCAAGAAGTTTGTGAAATACTTGACAGAAGCGTTTGTAGTCATCGAGAAAAATCTTAGCGAAAAGTCTTTAATTAATGTTTTGGGTGATCGAATAATCTTTGCTACAACCCATCAAAAAACATGCTCAGTTGGTCGCAGTTATGTTGTTTTTGATCATAAAGGTTTTGTATCAAAATGTCAGATGGATATGGCTAATCCTGTGGGTGATGTCGATTCCTTAATTGTCTCCAAGGAGTCTGTTTTGAAAACCATAAAAAATAATTCAGTTGGTATTATAAATCTACCAGTTGAGAAAAAAGGAGAGTGCGCAAAATGTTTTTGGAGGTATTACTGTTGTGGAGGTTGTCCTTACGAGTGTTTCCTTGTTAACGGTCATTATAATGCAAAGTCTCCAAAATGCGATTTGTATAAGCAAATTATGCCGATGATTGTCAGGCTTGAGGGTCTTAGATTGCTAAAATTCAAAGGATAAAAATATGGTCGAAAGAATAAATCCAGATGAAAGCCCTAATGCTGGTCTTGTTGATCCTACAAGAGATATTGTTTTACAAGCTGTTAGTAAATTAGGAAAGAGAGCTAGTCAAGAGTTTGTAAATGATTTAGATGCTATTAATCAATCCTATATTGAGAGATTGCCAAGTGTTTGTCCTCTTGAGTAAAAAGACAATAACCTTATTTAATTACATAAGAGCTTCTTTTTTGTTTCAAGGATTTTTTTTACCGAGTCGTCTTTTGTAAAATTATTTTCTTGTAATTTAGCTATAATCTTGTTTGTATTGCAGATCGAGCTATCTCCAAAAATTACTACATCTGCGCTGTTATTAAGAGCATCTGTTATAAGTCCATAGCACTCGTCTGTCGTTTTAGGCGATAGCATATTGATATCATCGGTAATTATAAGGCCTTTGAAATTTAGCTCATCTCTAATTATCTTGCTCCAAAAAGGAGAAGATGAACTTATCTCGCTTGATATTTTTGGATATACTAAATGCCCTGTCATAATAGAGTCCATATCCAATTGATCATATATTTCCCCTGATGTGTTAAGCCATTCTTCTTTACTATAATTAATTTGTGGTATATCGGTGTGAGAGTCTGTTATTGTTGCGCCATGCCCGGGGAAATGTTTTGCACTTGTTAATATCTTTTCGTCTCGCATGCAGCTTATGTACTCTTGGGCAATTTTTATCACTGTTGGTTTATCTGTACTTATTGTTCTGTTATAAATCCAATCGTTTTTTGAATTAGGTAGGTCAACAACTGGCCCTAGTGACCAGTTAAATCCTGATTGTTTTAGTGCATTTATATCATCTGTCGCTGTATCACAGTTAAATTGAGAAATATGTGTAAATTTATGCCAGGATAGACGATTTATAGGGGAACCTTCGGCGTCAAGTCCAATAAAAGCAGGAATTTTTGAGTCAATATTTATTTTGCTCATCACAGTATTTATTTCTTGACTTGATTTATAGTTGTAGACCTTGATAAGTGCATAAAAGCCAATGTCTTTTGTAAAAGTCTCCGATTCTATTGATGAGCCTGTATAAATTGGTGCTAGAAGCTGTTTGCCCTTCTCTTCACTTGATAGCTTGTCAATAAGTTGCTGAGTATCTATGAAATTCTGACAATACTGATCCCATAATTTATCAGGTAAAACGATTACTTCTTCTTCGTTACCAATCGATGAATCAATATTGGTATCAGGAGAGGTGTTTCTTGCTTTATAAATATAAGAGAAGGTAAAACTGACAATCAACAGCAAAATAATAAATACGATTATCTTTTTTTTCATAAATCAAAGTCGTTAATGATCTCTGTGTGATCTTCCCAGACAATAATTGTTTTCTCACTAAAAGCAAATCTACCACCATCTTTAAGATGTGTTGACCATCCATCTCGCAAATTTTGCAAATCAGGTTTACCTTCAACCATTAGTATATCAAGCGCAAGTGCTATTGAATCCGGAATTTTCTCCTTAAATCCCATTGGGAAATTTGGAATATACGGCTCCTCATGGAGTTTTTTGCCAATACCATGGCCAGCATACTCTCTTAGGACGTCAAATCCACTATCTTTCGCTGTTTTATATATTACCTTACTGATTTCTTCAATTACGACGCCTTTTTTGATCGCTTTAATCGTATTGTTTAGCGCTCTTTTTGAGCAATCAATTAGGTTTTGACCTTGTTTGTTGCACTGCCCTATTGCCATACAAAAGCCACCGTCGGCACAATATTCATTGACTCTAACTGTAGTATCAATACTTATTATATCTCCTAACTGGATTTTTTTCTCCTGGTGAGGCATTGTATGAACTCCATCGCTGTTTATACCGCAGCAAAGTACAAATGGATAGCCTTGATACCCTATTTGAACAGGGACAATGCTGTTTTTCTTGCAAAAATCGCTGGCTTCGTTTTCAAGATCCATAGTAGTCAAAGAGCCGTCGGGATTTTTAGAATAAGACTTAAGTATTTGACCGAGATGCTCGATGAGTGATTTATGAGCTAATCCGCTTTGGCGATATTTGTTTGCGATTTCCTCTTTTATGGAGATAGAATTTAGAATTTAAAAACTCCGCGGGTAGGACTCGAACCTACAACCAACCGGTTAACAGCCGGTCGCTCCACCATTGAGCTACCGCGGAATACAGCACATTATACATTACTCGCTCTAAAAATTCAATAGTTAGTTGCCAACCACGGGCTCTTTATGTTATAGTATAAGTACTAATTAAATTAACAATTAAACAAAATGATAAATATAACTTTTACTGGTATGGAAGCAACAGAAGCGATAAAAACTTATGTAAATGAGAAGCTTGCCAAAAATGAGCAACTAATGAATGAGCAGTTGGCTGTCTCTGTTGTTTTGACTAGCATGATTTCGCACAGAGGTACAGGCAATGACTTCCGAGTCGACATAAATGTTTCTGTTCCAAATAGCAAATTACATGTTGAGGAGATCGGAAGCGATTTGTATGCTGCGGTTGACAAGGCAACTGACGTCCTCTTCCGAAGATATAAGAAGTATTGTGATAAAAAGAATGAATGGAAAGGTGTATCACCTTGGAAGATGGAGGAAGTAAAAGATCAGTATGTTGAGGATGAGGATTATTATGCGACAGATTATGTGCCAAAAGTCGCGGTTAGAAAGATTGTCGATGATGTAACTCCTAAAGAGGAAGCAGAGGCGATAGAACTTATGGAGCTTATGGGATATAAACAGCTACTTTTTAACAATAAAGCAACTGGGCGAGTTGCGATGGTTTACAGAAGAGATAAAGGTGGTTATGGAATTGTTGAATTAAAGCAGTAATGGCAAGTAAATTCAATTTAAAGAAAAATAAATCCGTAAAGTAGTTAGCTCTTAACTCCTATTCTCCAGCACCAAAGAGATAAGTGTTCATTTTGATTTCGTGGATCCTTATTATATAAATCGTCCCCAACAATCGGAAAACCGATAGTGCTAAGGTGGACCCTAATTTGATGGCGACAGCCCTTGCTTATTATTATTTCAAATAGATACTTATTTCCAATCTTCTCGATTTGTCGTACATAGCTTACTGCTTTGCTTGGTGTGCCCTTGCTTTTATAATTGGCGCCTAATATAGCTATCATTTTTTTATTGCTTTTTTTGCTATGTCCTATTGGTATATCAATCATTTTAAATGGCTGTTCTTGCTTTAAAAGGTTGTTTTTTTGCGTGAAACCTAGTATTTCTTCTGGCAAGTGTTCCACGACAGACTGTTTTTCCCGAGAAACATATACCGGATTTTTTGTTTGTTTCACAAAAATACTCATCTTGTCTGCGATTTGCATGCTTCGTTCTGTTATTGCGAAGTAGTGTTTGTACAACTTATTTTCTTTTTGTAAGTTACTAAGATAATCAAAAGACTCCTGAGTTCTGGCAAATATTATTACACCACTTGTGTCTGTATCAAGTCTGTAAAGTAATCCACACTCTCTTGGTTGATAGCTTTTTATTTCAAGAAGCTTGGGATAAAGCTTCGTTACTCTTGCAACCATGCAATCAGAGGTATCTGTGGTGTTTTTATATGTTGTAGGGATATTGTTAGGTTTATATACTGCAATTATTTGGTTGGTCTCTTTTATTATTTGCATTGAAGGTTTTGTTATGGTATTATTGACACAATTTATATGCTTTAATATAACATTATTTGTTATTATATACAAGAAGATGGAAAACAATTTACTACCAAAAGATCTGTTGTCGTATATTGGCGCCGAGCAAATAGATTTTGCAGTTAAATCTACTCGAGCAAACCCAGGAAAAAATTCTTTTTCGTTAATGACCTTTGGTTTGATCTGGTGCGCTTTTACGAGTATATTTGTAATTGGATTTTTTGGTCCATTGTTTACTGGGCAGGAGGTGCATTTTGAATCAAATGGAGTACCTGTTGTTGCGAGTCTTGAGAATTTTGGTCCTCTTATAATGCCTGCTTTGATAATTGGTGCATTTGTACTGGTTGGCATTTTTATGTTGTCATCTGGGATTCTTTCTTTGTTTAAAAAAGGTGGCTATTTTGTTGGTACCCCTACTCGATTAATAAATTTCAAAAAAGGAAATATAGCTTCGATAGATTGGGAGCAATTTACTGGCGACATGAAGATTAATGGAGATGATAAGAAAGGGGATTTAGCTCTTCAACTGCGAGGCGGATTTATGCAAGATAAGCATATGCCTTCAACGCAAGGTGCCGATATTATTTATATTATTGGAGTGCCAAATATTTTTGAGATTCAAAGGATTTGCAAGGAGAGAATTAAAGAGAATGATCCAACCCCGGTAAAAGATGGAAAATCTGTGATATAATATTTTTAAATAAATTATTAAATTAATATTATGAAAAAGTTATTAGTAATAATTGCCGTAGTTGTCGGATTAATAATTCTTGTTGGTGCAATAATCGCTGGAGAGTATAACTCTCTTGTAAAAATGAGCGAGCAGGTAGAAAACTCGCAAGCGCAAGTTGAGAGCGTTTTGCAAAGACGATACGATTTGATACCTAATTTAGTTGAATCAGTAAAAGGTGCCATGGCGCAGGAGGAGAGAATATTTACAGAAATTGCTGATGCCAGGACAAAATATGGAAGTGCGACATCCGGTTCTCAGGAGAAAATTGATGCGGCAAACGACTTAGAAAGTAGTATTGCCAGACTTCTTGTGGTGATTGAGAATTATCCTGAACTAAAGAGTAATGATAATGTTAGAGCTCTTATGGATGAATTAGCTGGAACAGAGAATAGAATTGCAGTTGAGAGAAAAAGATATAATGATGACATTAAAGATTATAATGCAAAAGTTAAGTCATTCCCGTCTAATTTAACAGCAAAGATTTTTGGATTTGAAGCAAGAGAGTATTTTGAGGCAGTGGAAGGCGCATCTGTAGCCCCTGTCGTTAGCTTTGATTAAATAACATATGCTAAAAAAAGCTTTTGTAGCGGTTGTTTTCTTGTGCATATCTTCCATGGTTGTTTTTGCTGATTTTACCTTCCCCTCTCCTAATGGATTCGTTAATGATTTTGAAAATATTATAGATGATAGTGCACAAAACGAGTTGGAGAGTAAACTTGTCGCATTGCGAGATAGTTATGGAGTAGAAGTTGTTGTAGTCACAACAGATAATTTTAATGATGATACTATTGAGGGTTTTGCTAACGATCTTTATGATTTATGGAAAATAAATTCAAACGGCCTACTTTTTATTGTTTCAAAAGAGCAAAGAGAAGTAAGGATTGAAGTTGGATATGATCAGGAAGCTGTATTTACGGATGCAAGAACAGGCACTATTCTTGATCAGTTTGTTGTCCCACAATTGGCGGAAGATGATTTTACGGGGGGGATTTCTGCGGGAGTTGATCAAATAATTACAATTATAAGTGGGAATACAGAGATAGTTGATTCATATGATAATACAGAGAAAGCGGATATTTGGGATATGGTTTTTGGATTTGGCTGTTTTGGAGGGATAATTATCGTTGAGTGGCTTGCGAGGAGCAGGAGCTGGTGGCAAGGCGGCGTTTTGGGGCTTATTGGAGGTGCTATACTCGGATATTATATTGACGGGTTGTCATCTGCAGTTATCTTTGCTTTTGGATTTGCATTAGCGGGTTTGATAATTGATTTAATTTTGTCAAAGCTTGGAATCGCAAATCGTGCAGCGGGTAGACCGTGGCTTATCATGTCAAATTCTGGGCGAAGTGGTGGAAGATCTTTTGGCGGCTTTAGCGGCGGTGGTAGAGGATCAGGCGGTGGTGGTTCGTCGAGGAGTTTTTGATATTATGAGACTTGGGAAATTTGATATAAAATATAATAATGAGCGAGAGTTTCGTGTTATAAAGAAGGAGGTATGGATTCAGCAAGTGTATGGTGGAATAAAACTTATGAGTCAGAACCCACTTGTGATTGATATCGGTGCGCATATTGGTATCGCGACATTGTTTTTTGCTTCATATTACCCTACTTCCAAGGTTTTTGCAGTCGAAGCGTTGTCTGAGAATTTTGCGCTTTTAGAGGAAAATATTGTAAATAATGATCTCTCTGGTAGAGTAAAAACGGCAAATATTGCATGTGGAAGTAAAGATGGGTTTGCTGACTTTTATTATCATGGGGAAACCAACCTAGAGAAAAGATGGCTTTCAAATGCAGGTTTTTTGCCGGGAAGCTGGAAAGGCTCTCAGATAAGTAGCAAAACAACTGTTAATACGACAACTATTGATAATATAATAGCGCAAGCTCTTATATGGGCTAAAGTTAAAATTGTTGATTTGATAAAAATCGATATCGAGGGCGCTGAAGTTGGAGTTATTAAGTCAAGTAGATTTGATTCTAGTACCGTGAAAAACATAGTCATTGAGACGCATCAAACAGAGAGTAAGATCACAAAGCTGTTGTCGAAGAAAGGATATGTTCAAGAATCTAGGAATGTTGACGAGGAGCTTGTTGTGGTAAAATACTGTCCGCAGATAAGTTAAGAAATCGAGGCGTGAATATTTAACATTTCACAATCCTATGCTTAATTAGTAATAAGAATTAGTTTGGTTATTGATTTGTAAATCTTTCTTATTTGTGGTATAATAATAATATGAACTTTGAAAAGGGTAAAAAAGTCTTCTATCCTGGACATGGGGCCGGTACTATTAAAGATTTTAAAGAAATAGAGTTTACCGGACAAACTAAAAAGTACGTAGAAATTGAGTTAATAAACTCGGATGTAACGTTACTCCTCCCCTATAATGACTTAGCTGATATTATTATCCGCCCTATTTCATCTGTTAGTTCACTTGAAAGTGCAATTAAAGCAATTAGTGTTAAAAACATAAAAAAGATTGATCCATCAAGATATAACAAACATATTAATGACATAAAAGCGTTGTTTTTATCAGGAGATCTTGAAAAGACATCTCAAATGCTTGTATTGTGCAATTCTATATACCAAATGAAGAAAAAAGAGCAAAAACCTTATCCACAACAGATGAGGAAATATTATCGAAATGGTGTTCATTATTTTGTTGGTGAGTATGCTCTGGCAAAGGGGATTTCTTATGAAGATGCTGAGAGCTATTTTTTAGAGAAAACAGGTTTTGAAATTCTTTAATGAGAAACAGAAGAAGTTTATATATTGATTTTTTGCGCGGTTTTGGTGTTTTTTTAATGCTCATTACTCATGTTAATGGGCTTTTTTTGTTAAGTAATGCAAAGCCATTAGATTATCTGACATATCTTGGCGCTACTGTGTGTTTTGTGATTTTCTTGTTCTGTTTTGGATTTGTTTATGGCTATAAAATAGGGAAAAACGAGAAAATCTCTGTACTAAAACATATTAAAAAATCAGCCAGTTTATTAGCAGTTTACTATTTATGTGCGATTGCCATGGAATTTTTTCTCAAAGGCTCTGTTAATACTAAATCCCTTTTAGATATAATTCTTTTTAGATATCAGGTTGCTTATACAGAGTTTATTCTAACGCTCTTTATTTATTCTGTTGTTATAGCTTTTGGCTATGATTTGCTTGCTTATTTACTTAATAAAAATAAAAAGAGATCAGTCATAACAATCGTAAGCAGTATATTGATTAGCCTGATCCTATATGCATTGAGTTATAATGTAGCTAAAAGTGATATTTCGTTTTTTGCTAAAGAAATCATCACTGGTAAATATAATGTAAATTCTTTTGCAATACTCCCATATTTGCCCATCTTGATTTATGGTATTGTATGGGGATTTGTTGGTCCGTCAAAGAAGTTAGCCAAAAGATATGAGAGAGTGCTTGTTTGGAGCGTTTTTATATCGTCTGGTTCTATCCTCACCGTTATTAAAATACTAGATTTGTCTCGTTGGGAGAGATTTCCGCCTTCACTTCTTTATATGCTTGCTGGTATAACTTTGATTAGCGGTGTGATTTCACTTCGCAAGTATGTTAAGAAGCTAAAGTTTATCACAAGATTTTTAACTTTTTTTGGGCAAAACTCTTTATTGGCATTTATTTTAAATGTTTTTTATATTGGAGGATTAAATTGGATACTCTATCACCGCAAATTTGACAGTAATGTTGTTCTCTTTCTAAACTTGGGAGTTATTTTTGCTGTCTCAATTTCTATTTGGTTGGTTAAAAAAGTTGCATTGTCTGTAAAAAAAACGGTGATCTTTTTATGTGCTTTAATAATTGCTTTGATAAGCTTTTTAGCAATAATCTTGCTAGGAATAGATTTGCGCAAAGCTATTAATCCTCTTGCCCCTCAAATCGATAAATGTGCTGATTTTGTCGGTTATCCCGATGATATTTTGACTCTTGATCTTGATAAGAGCTGGATAATTATTGAACCTGAAGCTGATTATACGCAGACAATTACCGTGACTTTTGACATGAGAAATAAAGAATATTTACAAGATTTTGATAAGATAAATATCTCGTACATGATTTTGGGCACAGATATTTTTGGACAGTTTAGTATGCCGAAGGAGCAAGCCGATGATAGCCAAATATATCTGGCAGAAATTTACTTGGCAGATCTTGATCCGGGAGAGTATCAGATTAATGTCGCCGCTCATTTCCCATGCGAAATTGTACAATTAAAAACCGAGAAATTTTTTATTTCATATCCTTTATATGTTACTTGGACGCACGATTGGGAGGGTGCAGATGTACAGCAAAGTTACCTTGATGATATAGCAAATATAAGCGATAAGTATGGAATTCCACTTTCACATTATTTTAATCCTCACATTTATGTTCCTGGCGTTATGAGCAACAGTAGGTCTACTTATTTAACTAATTGGGTTATTAGTCGTAGAGATAATAACGGCGATAGTATTGGGTTGCATTTGCATATGTTCCCACAGATGGTTACAGAGATGCTAAAGCCAACTGAATATACTGTCATGGAGTCACGACAAGTTGAGCAAAAGGATGAATTTGGCAATGTTGTACTTGATGAGAACGGGAATCCGGTTATGACGACTGTACAAGAGCCTGTGATAAAAAGGCTTTTTGAACCTCGATATACTCCTACTTGGGGTGGTTATAGAGGTATAGGAGAAGATATCCCTGTTTCTGCATATACTTATGATGAATTAATGTACATTTTTGATTGGTCAATTGACAAATTTGAGGAAAAAAAGCTTGGAAGGCCAATTGGTTTTAGAGCGGGAGGATGGTTTGCAAACATGATAACACTTAAAGCGTTGCAAGACAGCGGATTTAAATACGATACTTCAGGACGAACATTTGAGGCTCGAGGGATAAATAAAATGAAATTGCCGTGGAATTTACAGCCTACGACACAGCCGTATAAGCCAAATGTATCTGATCAAAATTCTTCTGCATCTCCAAATCTTACTTTGTGGGAACTACCAAATAATGGCGCTGATTCATGGGTTTACTCGGGTGCGCAAATGAGAGATAGATTTGATGCAAATTGGAAAGGAGGATATTTAGAAGAGAAAAAACTTGTTGTTTTTTTAAGTCATCCGCATTGGTTTTATGTTGATAAACCTAAAATCGAAGAGCTTTTTGCTTATACATCCGGATTTTCGGCAAAAGAGGACAAAGGTCCTGTTGTTTACATAAATATGGATAATGCATATAAAATTTGGGCAGAATAAGTATGTTTAATGAGGAATTTTGGACAAATGTTTCATCTTTATTGCCATCTCTTGAATATAGAGTTTTCTTTATCATCTGTTTAATCTTGGTTCTTTTGATAATTATAATTGCTAATAAGATTGGTAAGAGAATCAAGAAAAGAACAATACAGCCAGAAGTTTTTAAAGCAAAATGGCTTGAGAAAGTTGATAAAGTATATAAAGTTGTTAGTAAAATACTTTATGTCTTACTGATTATTAGTATTGTAGGACTTATAATTTTTACTGGATTAACGGTGTTTTTAGCGAGGCCATACGGCTACATGGTAAATTATCAAGAAAACGGGCGAATAAACTCAACTCATGAGCGCATAGAAATAGCTTTTGATATGCCTATTAAGTCAAGTGTTATTAAGCCAAATATTTCACCTGAGATTGAAGGGGAATGGATATATGAAGATAAATCATGGGGTGATTATTATAAAAAAGTTACTTTCTACCCCAAGGAGTCTTTTTATCCTGACGATAAAATAGTCGTTTATATAACAGGGCTTTCAAGAATGCTCTCAGGCGGTGTAAAGCATGAGCAAGCGATTGAAGCTTTTGCACCCGCTGATCCAGAAGTTGATACTGTTTATCCACAAAATTTGCAAGAGCATGTAATGATTGATCAAACTCTTGATGTGACTTTTAAATCTGTTATTGGCGATTTCGTTGAGTTTACATACGAGATAGAGCCTGCAATTGATTTTGAGGAGATTAGAGAATCTGATAAAAGCTTAAAACTTAAGTTTGAAAATAATCTTGCACAAGACAGCAATTATAAAGTGAAGATATTTAGATCACTTCGGTCTTATAAAATTGATTCAAATGAGACAATTAAAAAAAGTGAGCCTGAATTGATTGATATGGCAGGGAGAATTCTTTACTGTAAAAGCTCCATCAATTGCATCTATATCTCACTCGGGACAAAACGCAAGAGCTGATTTGCCACTTCAGATAGAATTTGTTGAGCCAATGAATCAAGAGAGTGTTGGGGAGCTTTTCGTATTGGAGCCTGCAGTTGAAGGAAAAACAACTTGGGAAGGAGAAACCAAGATGATATTTACTCCAGGTCAATCTTTTGCTAAGGATAGCAATTATAAAATCAAATTTGGAGCAGGAATGGCAACTTTGCATGGAGGCAAGACGCTTCAAGATATTATCCTTGAGTTTAAAACGCTGGGAAAAGTTAGTATTGATGGAATAACCCCCTCTAATGGAGCTAAGGATATTGATCCCAAAACGGCAAATATTGTTATATCATTTAATCAAGAAGTCGACAAATCATCTGCAGAGAGTAAAATCACAATCTCACCTGATCCGCAAGCCGCTAAAATATGGGATGGGAACAGACTAATATTTTTAACAGCACAAAAGCTTTCATACAATACAAAGTATTCTATAAAAATCAATTCAGGTGTTAAAAGTTTATACGGTTTAGATTCAACTGATACTTTTAATTATACATTTACAACAAAGGCTCAGACATTTACACTTGCGGTCCCATTGCATTATCAGCAAGAGAGATTTACATGTAATGTTGCTGCAACAAAGATGGCGCTAGCATATAGAGGAGTTAATTTGTCTGAATCATCAATAAAAAACGGTATAGGTATTGGTGGCGATCCAAATGCTAATTGGGTTGAAGGATATGGAACCCATGCTGATCCAGTAGCTACTTTTATAAGAAATTATCGATCTGCAACTGTGTTTAGAGGATGGAATGCATCTGCTCTGGCCAAAGAGGTTGAAGCGGGTAATCCTGTAATACTTTTTTGGCATAACAGGGTTAGCGCTAAAGAGACATTTACTTTGCCTTCAGGTGCTACTGGATACAGAGGAATGCACTCAGAGGTGGTTATCGGATTTACAGGTAGTAGTGACAATCCAACAAGTTTTATTGTCAATGATCCATGGAGAGGGCGTTTGGTGTACACTCCTACTCTTTTTAATTCGACATGGAGTTACTTGAATAAGACGGCTGTTGTTGTGTATTAGTTAATTTTAAAAATATTTTAAAATGCTTAAGATTTTTATTGTGTCTTGTCTAACAATGCTAGTAATTGATGGTGTCTGGCTTTTTGTAATGTTTAGACTCTATTATAAAAACAAGATTGGTCATATAATGGCTGATAAGATGGATCTTTTGGCGGGAGGGATTTTTTATCTTCTCTACAACTTTGGTCTTACATATCTTATTATTATTCCATTATCACTAGCAGATAATTCGGTGCAAAAGATATTCGCAGAAGCTGCTCTTTTTGGAGCTGTTGCCTATGCGACATATGATTTAACAAACAAGGCAACTATTAAAGGATGGCCTTGGAGTGTAACTTTGGTAGATATTTTGTGGGGTGCAATTATGACAGGTACTGTGGCTTTGATAACTCTATATATTGTCTAAATAATTGCTTTTGTAGGTATTTGTGTGGTATGCTTGGGCGCATCTTTATGAAAACAGTATATTTACTTCCGACTACAATTAGTGACGATATATTACAAATACCTCAAAGCACAAAAGAAGCGGCTACTAAATGCTCATTGTTTATTGTTGAAAGAGCAAAAAGTGCAAGAAGTTATCTGAAATTATTAGGCGTTGATATCCATAATGTAGAGTTTTTAGAAATGAGTCGTGAATTTGTCAAGAATAGGCCTTCCCGTGTTGACTTTATCGATGAGGTTAAGCGGATTGCTAAGAATCATGAAAATATTGCTATTCTATCTGAGTCGGGATGTCCAGGTGTCGCTGATCCAGGGCAGAAAATAGTTGCGTTAGCGCATTCTCTTGGTTGGAGTGTCAAGCCTCTTGTTGGACCGTCTTCTATTGTCCTTGCTGTTATGGCAAGCGGTTTAAACGGTCAGAATTTTAAGTTCTGCGGTTATCTTCCTAAGGAGTCAATAAATAGATGTAAAGCAATAAAAAGATATGAGGCAGAAGCTATAAAAAATAATCAAACGCAAGTTTTTATCGAGACAATTTATAGAAATACATGGCTGTTTGATGATATAATAAAGAGTTGTGATAGTAGTACCAAGTTTTGTGTTGCGGTTTCATTATTGTCAAAAGATGAACTAATAATACAAATGAGTATTTATAATTGGAGAAAAATTGATTTAAAGAAGATACAATTTATAAAAGAGAGATTATCTTGTTCCCCTGCTCTGTTTCTTATACAGTAATATGAAAGAAGTCACTGCTTATATAAAAAATAGAAAGTTTCTGCTTTTACAGATTGCAAATATACTTGCAGCAGCGGTTAGTAATGCAGGAAAATTAATTGTACCAATATTTCTTGGATATTTGATTGATTCTTATGAACAAGGGTTAGGTGTTAATTTAAAGCCAATATTACCCCTTGTTGTTGCAACGACTATTATTGTTACAATCTCCGATTTTTTTAATGATTTTTTAAATAATTACATTAGTCAATATCTTGGTTGGAGTATAAAAAAAGACCTGATGAAAAAGATTCTATCAAATGAATGGTCTTTTGTCATGAAATTTAAGCGAGAAAACTTGTTTAATATTCTTGACAATGATGTTAATGTTATTAAAAATTTCCTTTCAACTGGGTTTGTTGCTATGATTAACGGAATACTTTTACTCCTCGGAAGTGCATTCCTTATGTTTAGAATTAATACGAGATTGGCGTTATCGGTAATGCTAGTTGTTCCTGTCCTATGGGCCTTTTTTAGCTTTTTCTTTATGAAAAGCAGGAAATATTTCTCGACTTTTCGCAAAATTATCGATAAATTGAGTAAAAGGATGCAAGAAAATATTATGGTAAATATGCTGATAAGGGTTTTTAGTACCCAGAAGTATGAACAGAAGAAATTTGAAATTATAAACAAAAAACTTTATATTAATGGGCGCTCAATTGTTAATGTTTTTTCTATTATTATTCCATTTATATCTTTTGTAACAACAGGTGTTTATTTGCTGGTTTTATGGCTTGGAGGCAAACAAGCTATAAGTGGAGAACTGACGGTGGGCGAAATGACTCAATTTGTTTATTATACAACATCTTTTACGGCTCCTCTTATTCTGGTGGGATTTTTATCTACATCAATTGCGAATTCGATTGAATCTTCAAAAAGAATTTCTTCTGTTATCAATCATCAAAACGATTTTGAAGATGGAAATCAGACAGTTAGCTTATTTGAGAATATGGAATTTAAAAACGTTTATTATGATGGGATTATACAAGATGTGTCGTTTAAAATTAATAGAGGTGAAAAAATCGGAATATTGGGAGCAACAGGCTCTGGCAAATCAACGGTTCTTGGATTGATAACAAGGTTGTATGATCCATCTGATGGGAAAATCTTTATAAACAGTAAAGATTTAAAATCGCTGAAGATTGTTGACTATAGAGCTTTAATCGGATATGTTCCTCAAGAGAGCTACCTTTTTACAGCTTCTGTTAAAGATAATATTTGTTTTGGAGCAAAATATAATAAAGATCTATTTGATAAAGTTGTTAGAGTTAGTATGGTAGATGAATTTGTACCGTTTATGGATGGGAAATATGATGCCATGATTGGTGAAAGAGGTGCTAATTTATCAGGAGGTCAGAAACAAAGAATATCTTTAGCAAGGGCTTTATATTCTGGAAAAGACATTTTAATTATGGATGACAGCACAAGTAAACTTGATATCAATACTGAAAGAAAGGTTATGAAAAGAATTAAAAAAGAGTTCAGTCATCTAACAATTATCATTGTCGCACAAAAGATAATTACAGTACAAGATTGTAACTATGTATTACTACTCGATCATGGTAAATCTGTTGGCTTTGATACACCGACTAATTTATCAATAAAAAATGATTTATATAAGCAAATAATGGAGAGTCAGCAATGAAAGATATAAGAGGATATCTAAAAAAAGAGAAGCTCGCAATATTTTTTATTTTGCTCCTTTTTGCCTTATCTGCATTGGCGGAGAGCGCAATTCCTCTTTTCATTAGGAAGACTATTGATCAAGATATAAAAAGTGGCTCGATGGATGATTTGAAGAAGACATTGCTTATAGCTTTTGTTGTAGTTTTATTTGCCGCTATAACAAAACTAATAAGGATAAGGATGCTTGGCCAGCTTGGTCAGAGAGTTCTTTTGGGGATTAGAAGGCATTTGTTTAGAAAGATACAATATTTACCTGTTCCCTTTTTTCAGAAATATAAAACGGGAGATCTTATTTCAAGAATCTCTTCTGATCTTGATAATATTAGTAGATTGTTTACAGAGACGGCACAGAGATTTTTTAATGCTATCTTCACGATGTTTTTTATCGGAGCGGCAATGTTCTGGCTTAGTTATAAACTCACGCTTATTGCCATGGGAAGCGTTTTAATAATATCTTTATTATTGTGGATACAGAGCAAGATTCTTGGCAGGTATATAAGAAAGATGTTGGCGTTAAATGCGCAAGTCTCAAGCTTGGTACAGGAAATACTCTCTGGCTTTGTTGTTTATAAGATATTTGGCCAAGAAGAATTTATAAATAAAAAGTTTGAACAGAGTAACGATGAACATTTTAAAGCTGCAAAATCCGTCAGTCTTTTTACTGCAATTCTCTCTCCTGTTACAAATTTCATTGGCAAAGTTATCGTTTATGCTGTAATCGTATACGGTTTTTACATGATGACTACTGGTGAAATGACAACTGGCGTTTTGCTTAGTTTTACTGTCTATCTTGCACAATTTTTTGTTCCTATTACTAATCTTGGCGAGTTATCAAAATCATGGCAAGACGGTCTTAGTTCAATATCAAGGATTAAAGAGATAATGAATTATAGTAGTGGTATAGAGGCAAAATTGTATAAAAAAGATAATGGTCATAAGGCAGTGATAAAAGGCAAGATTGAATTTAAAGATGTTCAATTTAGTTATGGAAACAATCTAGTTCTTGATAAAGTTAATTTTGTGATTAATCCATATGAACATATCGCAATCGTTGGTACAACAGGGAGCGGTAAAACTTCTTTTGTTAACCTAATAGCCAGACTTTACGAGCCGCAAGAAGGAAGTATACTAATAGATGGTGTCGATATTAAAGATTGGAATCTTAAAAACCTTCGTGGTCAAATAGGATACTTGCTTCAGGATTCTTATCTTTTTAGCGGAAATGTTCTTGATAATTTAAAATATGGAAATGAAGGGATTACTATTGAGCAGTGCAAAAAAATGTGGTCACAAATAGGAGGAGACGGTTTTGTTGGAGATATAAATACGGATGTTGCTAAATGTAGTATGGGCCAGAAGCAACTTATTGCCATTGGTCGTCTTTTGCTTAGGAGACCAAGACTTCTTATCTTAGATGAGCCAACGGCTAGTATTGATACCCGCTCTGAGAAAATTGTGCAGAAAGCAATCGATTTGGCAAGCAAAAATATAACAACTATTACAATTGCACATCGACCCAACACGATAAGAAATGCAGATAGAATTGTGTCAATTAATAAAAAGAGGGTTAATCTTACTTAGATAGATAGAAAATCTCGCCCGATTTCTAGACAATTACTTTATAATGGCGTGTACCAATTTGTGTTTTGGCTGTGAGTAAGTTGTCTTTTGTGGCTTCTGGATATTTGTCCCATTGCCACATCCTACCTTTACTTTTGCCCATTTTATTAAAAGCAAGAAGTTCTAGCTCTATTACTCCTTGTAATGTGTCAAGAAATGAGGTCAGGCTATTTAGATTTGCTTCCCCATCTGTTAGTCCAGGTATTATTATATATCTAATCCTAATTTTCTGGCCGAGCTTGTTTAGTTGTGAGATGTTTTCTTTGATTTGTATGCCACTATGGCCAATTAAATTAATATGCTCACTCTCAACCGGGTGTTTTATGCTAATCATCCACAAGTCTACTAAGCCAACAAATTCTCGAATTGTTTCCCAGTTACACCATGCAGCTGTATCAATAGCTACATTTACCTTGTTTTCTTTGCAAATATCGACAAAATTTTTCAACTCCTCATACTGGACAAGAGGCTCTCCTCCAGTTAATGTAACACCACCATCACTGCCCCAATACTCCTTAAATTCAATAATCTTATCAAAGAGTTGCTTAGGAGTATAATCTGTGCCTCCAACAAGATCTAGGGCGTCAGGGTTATGACAAAAGCCACATCTTAGCTTACAGCCTTGCATAAATACAACTGTCCTTACTCCTGGGCCATCTACTGTGCCCATGCTTTCTATTGAGTGTACTCTCATAGTTAAATTATTGTATGAAATGATCTAGAAATAACTTCGTCTTGCTGCTCTTTGTTTAATCTGTTAAACCAAACAGCGTATCCACTTACTCGTATTGTTAATTGAGGATATTTTTCTGGATGTTTTTGAGCGTCAATTAATGTCTCTCGGTTGAGTACATTTACATTAAGATGATGCGCTTGCTTCCCAACAAAATAGCCATCAAGTATTTGAACAAGATTGTCGATTTGATTAGGAAGTGACTTGCCGAGTGATGCTGGCACAATACTAAATGTATTAGATATACCATCTTGTGCATCGTCATATGATATTTTAGCAACTGAGTTAAGAGAAGCTATAGCTCCTGTGTGGTCTCTTTGATGCATTGGATTAGCTCCTGGTGCGAAAGGTGTTCCTGATTTTCTGCCATCAGGAGTATTTCCAGTTGCTTTTCCGTAGACAACATTTGATGTAATTGTTAATATTGACAGTGTAGGAATGCTTTTTCGATAGGTCTTATATTTGCGAAGTTTTGTAATAAACTGCTTAACTACTTCAGTCGCAATAAGGTCTACTCTATCGTCGTCATTGCCAAATTGTGGGTATTGGCCATCGATTTTATAATCATTTGCGATACCATCTTTACCCCAAATAGGATGAACTTTTGCATATTTTATTGCGCTTAATGAGTCAGCTACTATAGATAATCCTGCAAATCCGTAAGCCATAAATCTACGAACTTCCTCATCATGTAGAGCCATTTGTAAAGCTTCATAATGATATCTATCATGCATGTAGTGAATTATGTTCATCGCTCTTGCGTATCTTTGTGCGATCCAATCTAATACTTCTAAAAAGTTTTGCCAAACCTCATCAAAGTCAAGTGTCTCCTTGTTTTTTAACTCAGTAATTCCAGGAATTATTACTGTTCCACCCTTCTCTTTTATCTTTAACTTCTCTGCTTCCATACCATCTGCGTTTAAATCTGAGCCGTTAAAATTATAGACAGGCTCGTCTTTACCTCCGTTTATAGCTAGAAGAAGCGCTTTTGCAATATTTGCACGGGCGCCAAAAAACTGCATATCTTTGCCAATAGTCATGCCTGATACACAGCAAGCAATTGCATAATCATCCTGATAAAATGGTTTCATTAAATCATCGTTTTCATACTGCAAAGAGTTGGATGCAATTGATTGTTTTGCACAGTATTTTTTCCAGTTTGGGGGAAGCTGATCAGACCATAGGATTGTAATATTGGGCTCTGACCAAGGACCTAGATTTGTTAAAGAATGCAAAAATCTAAAACTTGTCTTGGTAACCATATGCTCTCCTTCTATTGTAGTGCCTCCAAGACATAATGTAACCCATGTAGGGTCTCCTGCAAACAGTTCATTATACTCTGGATGTCTTAGATGTCTTACAATCCTCAATTTGATGACAAAATCATCAATTATCTCTTGAATTTGGCTCTCGGTATACTTTTTGGTCTTAAGATCCTTTTCAAAATATATATCGAAAAAAGCATCTAGTCGTCCAAGTGACATTGCTGCGCCATCTTGCTCTTTTATTGCTCCAAGATATGCATAATATGTCCATTGGACAGCTTCCTTACTGTTTTTTGCTGGTTTTGATATGTCATGACCGTAAGATTTTGCCATTAGTGTAAGGTCGTTTAGTGCTTTGATTTGGTCTGTGATTTCCTCTCTTGCTCTTATAGATTCAGATATTTGACTGCCAGATGTGGCCACAGGATTATCTTCAAGCCATTTTTGTTTGTGTTCAATAAGTTTAGCTGTTCCATATAGTGCAACTCGTCTATAGTCGCCAATTATTCTACCTCTTGCATAATTATCTGGAAGTCCAGCGATTATATGTTTACTTCTAAGAAGCTTAATCTCATCGTCATAGGCATCAAAAACTCCTTGATTATGTGTTTTGCGATACTTTTCATATATTTCTGCTATTTCTGATGGAATCTCATATCCGTAAGCTTCTGCAGCTTTTTGTACTAATTTTATCCCGCCATTAGGTTTAATAGCCCTTTTAAGAGGATTATCTGTTTGTAATCCTATTATAATCTCATTTTCTTTGTCTATATAACCTGGCTTATGACTAAGTATTGATGAAGGCGTGTTAACATCTAGATCCAAAATGCCGTTTTCCTGTTCTTTTGCTATAAGTTTTAGAACTTTGCTCCAGATCTGAATGGTCCTTTCTGTGGGTCTAGCGAGGAATTTATCATCACCATTATATTGAGTATAATTTTCTTTGATGAATCCTGCAGTATCAATCATAATCTCATTATATACAGTTTGCGATTTTTTGTCAAAAATAATATAATGAAAATAATGAATGATTTTTTTAACCCTAAATCTGTTGCAATTGTCGGTGTCTCAAAAGATGACACTAAGATTGGCACGGTGATATATAAGAATTTGATCAAAGCTGATTATAAAGGAGATATTTACATTGTAAATCCTAAATACGATTCCTTATATGGTAGAAAGTGCTATAAGAGCTTAACTGATGTTGCCAAACCCATTCAGACAGTTTGTATTGCTATCCCTGCTCAATTTGTTCTTGAGACTGTAAAAGAATGTGCATCAATTGATGTGCAGAATATCGTAGTAATATCGGCTGGATTTGGTGAAAGATCGAAAGAAGGTAAAGAACTAGAGAGAGATATTTTAAAGGTATGCCAAGATAATAAAATGCAAATATTGGGTCCAAACTGTTTGGGTTTTATTTCCACTCCTTGCGTAAATCTATCCTTTGCCCAAGGAATGCCTATAAAAGGCAATATTGCTTTTATGTCGCAGTCAGGAGCTGTTTGTACGGCTATACTAGATAGGGCTTTAACTGATAATTTAGGTTTTTCACATTTTGTTTCTATGGGTAACAAAATAGATATTGATGAGCTTACACTCTTAAAAAGCTGGCTTATTGATGACAATGTAAAGGTAATTGGTGGATATATTGAGGAGATTTGTTGTGGAAAAGAGATAATTGATTTGTATCGACAACATGTTTATACAAGCAGTAACCCTAAACCATTTGTGCTTATCAAACCTGGTCGAAACGAGCAGTCAAAAAAAGCTATCGGTTTACATACAGGGGCGATGGCAGGAGATTATATAAGCGCAAAGACAGCTTTAAATCAAGCAGGCATTATTATGGCGCAAAGTGACAAAGAACTTTACAATGCTCTTAGATCTTTTGCCTGGAGTAAAAAACCGTTAGGAGATAGTATCGCAGTGATAACCAATGCAGGAGGTGTCGGAATAATGGCTATGGATAAGCTAATTGATCAAGGACTTAAAATCGCTAGCTTTGGTAATGAGACTGTACAAAAACTGACAAAGGCCATGCCGGGTACTTTGAGTGAAAATGGAATTGTAGATGTGCTTGGAGATGCTGATGCATTACGATATGGACAAGTGTGTGAAATAGTCGCAGATGATGCAAATGTTGATGCTGTAATTGTAATATTGACGCCACAATTTGTAACTCAAGTAAGTGAAAGCGCAAAAGAGATAGTTAAATGCCAATCTAAAAGCAAAATTCCAATTATTCCTATATTTATCTGTTCATACTCTTCCGAAGACATTTGGAAGCTTTTTATTGAGAATAAGATTGCTGCATATGATAATTTAGATGATGCTATAACGACATTATCAAATCAGTTACAATTTGTGCATAGATCTAATTTAATAAAACGAGGCGGTTTACCAACTATAATATCGACTTCAAAAGAGCCATCTCAGCAAGAAATAGAAAAAATGCTTATAGAAAGTGGTGTTAAAATACCAAGACAAATTATTTGTGAAGAATTTGATGATGCAGCAGCTTTTGCACATGGTAAATACCCAATTGTTATTAAGGCTCCAAACGAAGTTATAATGCATAAGACAGATAAGAAAGCTATCTTTGCAAACATAAAAAGCGCTGACGAATTAAGTGTCCTGTTTAGAAAAATAAAACAACTCTCTCCTTCTGTGTTAGTTCAGGAGCAAATTAGCTTTAAACACGAGTTTTTTATTGGTGCAGTAAGAGATCAATTTGGAGGAGCTTTGTTATTTGGGCAAGGAGGAATTTATACAGAAATAAAAGCGGATATTGCAAGAATTTGTATTCCAGCTACTATTGATGATATAATTATTGCCTTGGAACAGACCAAAATCTGGAAGATTTTGCACGGCGTGCGAGGTGAAAGTAAGATGAACACAGAGGGAATATTGAAAGCAATATTAGGGGTACAAAGGATTATGATGCGGTATGACAAGGTTGTTGGGATAGACTTAAGCCCTCTCCTTGTCAGTACAGATGGCTTATTTGCTGTAGACATTAAAATAGTGAATAATTAAGACATTTCATATGAATAATTTTAAAGCCTTTATTCTTGATTTTGATGGTGTTATTGTTGATAGTATCGAGCACAACTGGGTTAGCACTTTTAAGATAATGCAAAAATTTAATGTCCAGATTTCAAAGGAGGAGTACGATGAGTATATTTTCTCTAAATCGTCTAAAAAATATTATCCGGAGTTTATCAAGATGAAGTTAGGATATTTACCAGCTGATTTTCATGAGATTTTTGTTAATGAGAAAGCGAAATCTGACAATGAATTTGCTCAAAACGCCAAGATTTATGATGACACAAAAAGGTTTTTGCAAAAATACTTATATACCCCCATGGGTATATGCTCCGCTACTCGTCGAGCGAAACTTCAGAAGTTTCTTGTTGTACAAGAGTTAATTGATCGGTTCAAATTTGCTTTTACTTCCGAGGATGTTGTCAAGAGTAAGCCAGCCCCTGATATTTATCTTTTAGGCGTAGATTTTTATAAGAAACAGTATGGTTTTAACAAAGGCGAGATTTTAGCTATTGAGGATTCTTGCAGTGGAGTGAAAGCCGCTAAGGCAGCTGGGATTTTTTGTATAGCTGTTACTCATACCACTAATGAAGATGCTTTGTTGGCTTGTGGCGCGGATTTTGTTGTCCGAAGTATGGATGAGATATAAATAGAAAAAAGTACTTGCATTTAATACTGTCTTATAGTAAAATAGTATCATGGTACAAGATGCGAAAGCACAAAGAACCAGTGTAGCTCCTACGGAAATCCAATGGGTTGATGAACCTAGAGGCGATTCTTTAGGGAGATCTGATCCTTCTGAAGCGGTTAATGTGTATGGTTATTCAAGTGAGCAAGTTCGCGGTTTACAATCAAGAGTTCTTGATGTGATAGCCAATAATCCACGATGTTTATTGTTTCCTGGAGAAAAAGAAAGGGTCTTGTGAAGATTAGAGAGGATTTTCCCTCAACTCCTTCATCAACATTAGG
>CAZRRH010000004.1:0-96012 GCA_964602665.1 uncultured Candidatus Saccharibacteria bacterium | reverse complement strand
GGTAGATCTCAAGAAATTAATCCGAAAAATATAAGTTAACTGGGCAAGACCCAATGGAATTATGGCATAGTTTAAAAAAGCACATAGAAAAAGACAGATATAATCTTTTTGAAAAGCCATATATTGATATAAATGACAGAATAAATGAAATTGTCAAAAATGTAATTAAATTAAGAGATAAATGTTACCCAAAGCTTAATCTTCCAATAAATTATCTAACTATTTTTTCACAATCAAAAGAAGAAAAAGATTCATTGAGAATCGAATTACAGAAATTAGGCAAAGAATCTCAAACAAATAATGGTTACAATTATAAGCTAAAACATAGTTTGAAATTTAATGATGAAACTATTGGTATAATAAGAGTAAGAATACCTGATATTCATAGAAAAGAGCTCGGTTGTGCAGATTTAAGCTTTGATTCAAATGATTATCCAAAGCTTCGAGAAATCGCAATTAAAAACGGTCTAGATGTTATTATAAGAGATCAATATGAAATGATTGAACTCTCAGATTTTAATATTAATGTTTATGCATATTTAGTTCAGCCATTAGGTCACGCCATTAGGAAATAAAATTTCCTAATGGCGTGACCTAATGGCACAATTAATATTTAATTTATTAATAAAATCATAAATGGACGAAGTTAAAACAAATGCGACAGAGGTTGTTGAAGTAGATTCAAACAATAAAGTAAGTGGCAAAAAATCTAAAAAAATTCTCACAATAATTGGAATAATAATTTTAGTTATTCTAGGAACTATCATATGCTTTGTTGTTATTGTTAAATTCATGTTTGCAAAAAAAATAATTGAAGTTCCAACGGATAGAGTGATAATTAACCTAGACGACAAAAATGAAGACAACGAAGAAAAATCCTTAACAAAATACGATGTTGTATTCCCGTTCATTCGTGATGATAATATTTACCTGTACAATAAAGGTGAAGAAGAGCTACTTGTTTCTCCAACAAGCTCAACAACAGAAACAAATTGTTATAATTTAACAAACCCTCTTATTTCTCCGGATAAAAAATATGTCGCATATATCGATCAAGCAGGTGAAAAAGTAGTGCATAATGTTGAAATGGCAGAGTGTGGTTTGGGTATTTTAAAAATCGTTAATTTAGCAACAAGGGAAGTTTTGGCTACAGATTATAAAGTATATTATTACAGCTGGAATAATGACAATAAAATTGAATTAGAAGATCATTCTCTATATTCGCTAGATGATGAAAACTCATTACCGGAAAATGCTAATATAAGATTTGTTGTTTTTGACGCTTCAAAAGAAGCTGAGATCGCTTCACAAACAGTAAGTTACTCTGATGTAGTTGATAGAATATTTGGATTCCCATTGTTTGGGACAGAAAAAAGCATTATCTTTAAAAATGATAAATTTTATTTAATTAATGAAACTAAAAAAGAAAATTTTGTAATTGGCAAAGCCGAAGTAAGGGCATTTGAGGGCTTTTCTCCAGATGGTAAATACGCACTATTCTCAAGCAATAATTATGATATTAATTTGTTTGAAGATATTTGGTATTTAGTCGACACCACAGCTTTAAACGCTCCGCAAAAAGAATTACGTGTTAAGCAGGGTGCAGGCGGTGGAGAATTATATTCTGGCTTAAAATGGTTGTTTAACGAAGGCTTTGTATCATACTGTTCTGGCTCAGTTACTTTTTTAGATGGTAGCGAACGCATCATTTTACAAAATGAGCAACATGGTGGTTGTTATAATGAAGATGGTTTTGTTACAACATCTTGGAATAATAAATATGCAATATTAGCATTTGAAGATCATTATGAGCTAAGAACAGCTGAGGGCGAAATTCAAGAAATTGAAGAAAAAGAAGCAGAAACAATTGACTGGATGAAATACAAAAATAATTTTTATTGGCTTGATGATGACTTCGCAATAATTTCAAGATATACTACCGATATTAATTTTGAAATAGTTGGTGATATATATATTTTTGATAGACAAAACAATGTCATTGATGTTATTGTAAGAGATGGCTATATTTTGGATTATTAAATTTTAGTCGCTTTTGTGAAAATCTTTAACCAGCTAACGACTTTACATCGTTGACAAAACTTCCTGTTTATAGTATAATTATATTAGATAAAATTTTAAATTTGATTTTGTATGAACAGATTAATATCATTGTCAGGACAAGAGGAGGTTATTAAACCGGTTGATTGGTTTGGTAGTCTTACCCAAAGAGCCACAAGTATGGCAAATGCTGTCGTAGCTAGGGCTATTGATAATCCTGAGCAACGAATTGAATGTCGTAGGAATCCATTAGAGGAAAGAATAATTATTAGACCCTCAAGTGGATCTTCTTGGACTAATTTAGTCTTTTGTAGAGCAGGACTTTCGCAGGTATTCTCTTCTAACGGCGTTTACTATGTTTATAACCCATTAACGGGTGATTTTTCTCTTGGATTTAGAGGATCATCTAATTATGATTATAGAAGACATGATGGTTGGGAAGATGTTCGTGTTATGAGAGACAAAAAATTTCTTTATGCAACAAAATCAGTACCTGGAATAAATCACTCGATCTATGTAACTGCGGAATATCGTTTATCAGACGATCCTGATAATCCTGTATTTAGACTTGATCAGACAAATATTCCTGTTCCAGGTTATACGCCAGAATTTATTCCAGATATTTTTCCTCTTGACGCTTTGATTGCAAAAGCAGTAGATCCTAGTGGAGCAGGACGAGATCCAGAACAAGCAGGCCCATTAGCAACATTGTAATAGTTACTTTCTCTTTTTGACAAAAAGGTATAAACAGGGTAGAATGCGATCATGGATGTTAGTACCCGTAAGCTAAAAATATTAATACCCTCATATGTGCAAAAGACCGCAAGAATCCTCATCAAAGAGGGTTTTGGCGCTTATTTAGTAGGAGGCGCGTTAAGAGATGTTGTGCTTGGAATAAAGCCTGACGATTATGATCTAGCAACAGATGCATTGCCCGAGCAAATGCTTAAGATATTTCCCAAATCAGTATCTACTGGAATTAAATTTGGCATGGTAACTGTTTTAACTACAGATGAGCAAGGTGAGCATCAAGAGGTGCAAGTTACCACATTTCGTTCGGAGGAGAAATATGTAGAAGGTCGCTGGCCTTCACAAGTCAAATTTATCTCGAGTATAGATGAAGATCTGTCAAGGCGAGATTTTACATGGAATGCTATGGCACTTGATCTTAGCTCGTGCGTGCTTGATGACAAACAAAAGGAAAAAGAGTGGGAGATATACGATCCGTTTAATGGTCTTACCGATTTGGCTTTAAAAGTCACAAGAGCGGTGGGCGATCCTATTGGGCGATTTAGTGAGGATGGACTTAGGATGTTTAGAGCTTGTAGATTATCATCTCAGTTACAGTTTACAATAGAGCCTGACACATTTGAGGCAATAAAAAAATGTCTTCCTGTAGCTAAGATGATTTCCGCTGAGAGGATTCGAGACGAATTTGTTAAAACTCTAATGCATTCACCCAAGCCGTCTGTTGGACTTGAACTGATGCGCAAATCGGGGCTTATGCAGATATTTTTGCCTGAGCTTTTGGAAGCTTACGGTGTTGAGCAGAAGCTTTATCATGGAGAGGATGTTTATTATCATCTACTCAGGACTGTTGATTTGGCTCATGATAGGGTAAAGCTTGCTGCGCTTTTCCACGACATTGGTAAACCAGCAAAAGATATGGGTAACGGACATTTCTATGGACATGATACACATGGCGCTGATTTAACTCGCAAAGTCATGAAAAGGCTAAAATTTCCCAAAAGCGAAATAGAGAGAACTGCTTTATTAGTCCAAAATCACATGTTTTTTTATCCTTATAAAGATGAGGATAGTTTTGGAGAAGGAGAAGTTGATGCACAGGGCAAGAGATTTTGGTCTGATAGTGCAGTTAGGAGGTTTTTGGCTAGAGTTGGGGAGGATAATGTTGAGGATCTTTTTTTGTTACGAATAGCTGACGCAACAAGTAATCCGAAGACAGCATTTAATCCTGATGAGATTGAAGCATTGCAAAAAAGGATCTCTCAAGTGCGTCAGAAGGATATGGCGCTTAAAGTAACGGATCTTGATGTAAACGGTGAAGATTTAATCACTATGGGTATTGAAAAGGGTCCGCAAATAGGTTATATTCTAAATAAGTTACTAGACATTGTTATTGAAGATCCGCTCATGAATGATAAAGATAAGCTCATAGAGAAGGCAAGAGAGATTCAAGCTGGTGGTGAATATAAATAGGATAAATTATTAAAAAAGGATAAAATTGAAATTACAATTTCTTGGTGCGACAAGGACGGTAACAGGATCGTGCTATTTTGTTGATAATGGCAAGGTTAAATTTCTTGTTGATTGCGGAGCTTTCCAAGGACCAGACGAGCAGGCTGGTTACAATATGCATAAATTCCCGTTTGATCCTAAAGAGTTGGATTTTGTTTTTTTAACACACGGACATTTTGACCATTGTGGAAGGTTGCCAAAGCTTTATCAAGAGGGATTTAGAGGTAGAATTATTTGCACACCGCCAACAAGAGATATTATGCGTATCGTTTTGCTTGATAGTGCTAAGCTCTTATCTGAACAGTTAAAAAGGGAAGGCTTCTTAAAAGACGAGCAAGATTATCCAACTGAATCATACTTCTTTGATGAAAATGATGTACAGAATGTTATGGGACTGGTTGAGACTCATAGCTATGGGAGATCTGTTGGTTTGACAGATACATTAGAGTTTATGATGAGAGATGCAGGACATATTTTGGGTTCTGCTATATTTGAGTTTTGGGTTACAAAAGAAACGGGTCAGGTGCGTAAGTTAGTTTTTTCTGGGGACTTGGGTCAGCCAGGTCAGAGGATAATAAAAGATCCTGATATGATAAGAGAGGCTGATTATGTAATTGTTGAGTCTACATACGGAGATAGATTGCACAGAGATAGAAACGAGACGATCCTTGAGCTTTTATCAATCCTTAAAGAAGCTCAAAAAACAAAGGGCAATGTTCTTATACCGATATTTGCAGTTGAGAGAGCGCAAGAGATAATATACGAGCTAAATCTGATGTACGAAAAGGGTCTAATGGAAAAAATGTCAGTATACCTAGATAGTCCTATGGCGATAAAAATTACAGATGTTTTTCTAAAATATAAAGATTATTTTGATGAAGATGCTAAGAGATTAATTGAGAAGAATGATGATCCTTTTTATTTCCCTGAGCTTTTTTATGTAAATGACCATATTGAGTCTCAGTCACTAGCTAATAAAAAGGGGTTTATCGTTATGGCGGGCAGTGGTATGTGCACAGGAGGCAGGATAGTGCATCATTTAAAAAACAATATTGATGATCCAAATAATCATATAGTAATTGTAGGATATCAGGTTAAAGGGACTCTTGGTAGAAGATTAGTTGATGGTGAGCCCGAAGTTAGGATAATGGGACAAAATTATGTTGTTGGGGCTAAAATTCATACGCTTGGGGCTTTTTCTGCGCACGCTGATCAAAGAGACTTGATTTATTGGCTAAGATCTTTCGGGAGGAGTCCAAGGATGGTTTATACTGTACATGGAATGGAGGAAGTTTCAATAGGTTTTGCTAGGATGATAAGATATGATTTAAATATGAACAGTTATGTGCCAAAAATGGGTGAGGTGGTGGAGTTGGAGTAGAGAGAGGAGTAATTTTAAATTCTAAATTTTAAATTTTGAATTAAGTATTTTAAATTTTAAATTGGAGATTAATATGGGGGGGCAAAGTTATTTATCGATAGGGACAAGTATAAATCCGCAGAAGTATATATTGGCGGAGTTTTACCTTGAGACTGATAGCGATCTAATGGATGTTGCGGAGGCCATTGCTGGAGAGTCTTCTATTGGGACATGGACATCTTTATCGACGATGACTAATAGCATTTTTTCGGCACTTGCGCCTAAGATATATGAAATAAAAGAGCTTAATACAGATGCGAATTTGGCAACTAACGAGGGCATAATAAAAATTGCTTATCCACTTGACTTGTGGGAAATGGGAAGTATACCTCAGGTTCTATCTGCTGTTGCAGGCAATGTTTTTGGCATGAAAGCTGTAAAAAATCTTAAACTTCTTGATCTGCATTTTCCTGACGTATTTATGGAATCGTTTGCAGGGCCAGCATTTGGTATTGAAGGAATAAGACAACTTGTGGACATCTACAACAGGCCTCTTATTGGTACTATAATTAAGCCTAAATGCGGACTGCCAACAGAGGCGCATGCAGAAGTTGCTTATCAATCGTGGTTAGGTGGCGTTGATATTGTAAAAGACGATGAGAATCTTACAAATCAATCTTTTAACCCGTTTGAGCAAAGAGTTGAAAAAACTCTTGAAATGAAACGAAAAGCAGAGGAGAAGACAGGCAAAAAGAAGATGTATGCAATAAATATAACCGCTCCAAGCGACGAGATGATTGAGAGAGCAAAGTTCGCTAAAAAACATGGTGCAGAGTGTGTCATGATAGACATTTTAACAGCCGGATTTGCAGGTGTACAGCATGTAAGATCTGCTAATCTAGGGCTTATAATTCATGGCCATAGGGCTATGCATGCTGCTTTAACAAACAATCCAAGGCATGGTGTTTCGATGATGGTTGTGGCAAAAGCGGCAAGATTAGCGGGCGTAGATCAGTTGCATACGGGCACAGTGATTGGCAAAATGGAGGGAGGCAAAGATACTGTCACTCAAGTTAATGAGTCGATGCGAGAGGAGTGGGGCAGAATAAAAAAAACTTTACCGATTGCTTCTGGAGGGTTGTATCCTGGTCATACACAAGAGCTTGTAAGGATATTAGGGACTGATTTTATCGTTAATTATGGTGGAGGAATACACGGACACCCAGATGGGACATTTGAGGGAGCGAAGGCAGCACTACAATCAATGGAGGCAACAATACAAAATATTCCTTTGGCCGTTTATGCTTCAGATCCTAAAAATAAGGCACTTAAGACTGCTTTGGACAAATGGGGTGTGTACGATATCTCCTCGGGCGATACAAGAGATGATACCTATATTTACGATCTAATTAAATGACCGATTTTACCAAGTACACTACAATTCAGCAGATATATCAAGACATTGTGGATATAAAGATACAAGGAGCAACAAATGTTGCAATTGCTACTTTTGAAGGATTAAAACTGTACTTAAATAGTTTTGGAGCAGGATCTACAAACAAAGCCGATACAATAAAAACAGTAAGCGACTGGGGCTATTATCTTGCTACTGCAAGGCCAAACGAGCCTTTAGCTAAAAACGGAGTTAAGTACATTATCAGCAGATTAAGTTCTCATGAAAGTACTAATAATTATATCCCCATAGTAATTTCACTATGTGACGAGTACTTATCGATTATAGAGACGTCAAAACAGCAAATAGTGAAGAATTCACAAAAGGTGTTTACCGATCTAGGAAAGCCGGTTGAAGGAATATTTACACACTGTCATTCAAGTACTGCAATTAAGGTGATTGTAAATCATGCGAGTCAAAATCCAAATGTTCAAGTTGCATGCACTGAAACCCGTCCTCTTTTTCAAGGCAGGAAGACGGCAACTCAATTGCACGGGGCAGGCATAGATACGACCTTATTGGCAGATAGTTGCGCTGAGAGCTTTATAATTGAGAGAGGCACTTTTCCTGTAGACATTGTGTTTATCGGAACCGATCAGATAACTTCTGATGGGTGCATGATAAATAAAATAGGTAGCTACGGAATAGCACTTGCAGCTTATTACGATGGTGATCCCGTATATGTTGTTGGCTCAATTCTTAAAACGGATACCTCGAGTTCTAAAGACACATTTAAAATAGAGCAGCGAGATGGCAAAGAGATATGGGAAGATGCTCCCGTCGGGCTCAAAATATCAAATCCTGCTTTTGAGTTGGTTGACGCAAAATTTATTACAGGTTATATTACAGAATTGGGGATAATAAAGCCCACGGAAATTATGTCAATGTTATATAACAATTACAAATGGCTTTTTTAGACAAAATAAGATTATTAGAATAGAAAAATATGGCTTTATACTTAAAAGCAAAAAAAATGGATCTAGAGTTAGGCGATAAAGTCGCGATTATTTTAAATGAGAAACAGTCGGGTAGTTTTGGTGTGAAAGAAGGGCAAAAGGTTTTTTTTGCTTATAGAGATATTGAACTTTATGTTGATGTTATTGAGACAAGTACTAAGATTAAAGAGGGTTATGTTGGTCTTACTGGAGAAATCTGGTCTAGATACGCGATTCCAAATGACGAGATTGTTGTTATTGATTTGCTAGAGAGACCTGTCTCAATTGATTATATAAAGAAAAAGTTGTTTGGTGAGAAACTAAATGAGGAAGAGATATTTGAGATAACAAAGGATGTCGCAGAAAGAAAAATTAGGGACATCGAGGTTGCTTATTTCATGAGCTGTTTTTTTAATCCAGGGTTTAATGATGACGAGATAATTAGTATCGCAAAAGGCATGGCCAATGCTGGAGATACTTTAAATTTCCATGATTACAAGGGAAATGGTAAAACTGTTGTAGATAAACATTCGATAGGCGGAGTAGCCGGCAAAGGAATTACTCCTATATTAGTACCGATAATTGCTTCTGCGGGGCTTGTTATACCAAATACTTCTACAAGATCAATTACTACCCCAGCAGGTACAACAGATGTTCTTGAGACAATTATGCCAGTGACATTTACAAACGATCAGGTTTTAGATATCGTCAAAAAGAATAACGGGTGTATGATATGGGGTGGTGGACTTAAATTAGCACCTGCTGATGATGTCATGATCTCTGTAGAGAAGAGTATGCACGCACAGTCTTACAATAAGCTAATTGCAAGTATCGTTGCAAAAAAGATCGCCATGGGAATAGATAAAGTGGTTATTGATATTCCTTATGGTAAAGGTGCTAAGGTAAAAAACGCTGATGAAGCAGAGCTTTTGGGCAGAAGATTTGAAGAGATATTTGGTTGCGTAGGGATAGACTGTTTTAGCATGACAAGATTTATTTGTGGTCCAGATGGAAATGGTGTCGGTCCCGCACTTGAGATGATTGAGATATTAAAAGTCTTTGAGAGAGATGAAGGTAGGTCTTTTCAATTGGAGAACGATGCTTTGCAACTAGCAGGCAAACTGCTTGAAATGGGAGGCAAGGCAAAAATCGGCAAAGGCAAAGAGATGGCTTATGCGATACTTGAGAGCGGTAAGGCATTTGAGAAGTTTAAAAATATAGCTATTTCCCAAGGAGCTGTTTCTATTCCAAGGTCTTCAGATATATTGCCGGGGGAGTATAAAGCTGATCTTCATGCGCATAAATCTGGTATTGTTAAATTTATTGATAATAAGGAAATTGTTAATATAGCAAAATCGCTTGGGGCTCCACTTAGCAAAGGCGCAGGAATTTATTTTCATAAAAATGTTGGTCAAAAGATTCTCTTTGATGAGAAAATATGCACGGTTTATGCTGAGAGCAAAGATAGGCTTGAGCTTGGTAAGGCAGGTATTGATCTTGAGAAACTTTTCGATATAAGGGTGGTATAGTTTTATTTTGTAAGCTTTTTAGGCTTCTTTTTTAACTCAGGCTTCTGCTCTATGAGTTTTGAGGGTTTATTTTTGCCAAACATCCATCTGATTACTGATGATATTAAGCTTATCAAAAGAATAAGTGCAAGTAGTGGAAGAGAGATTAAGAATACTCTACCGATTATTGAGGTCTTAATAAGTGTGTCGATTTTATCCATTATGTAGAATGCAGCCTCTTTATCTTCTTCTTCGAGATTTTTATATTTCTCTATATCAATCTCAAACTGTTTATTTTGCTCGATTATTTGCTGTGCAGTAGTGCTGTCGCCTATCGCCTGATAGTAATCCTCTTCATTTAAGAGCTCAATATCAAACTTATAATCTCCGTATTTAAATTTCTTATCAGCTGTGTAAACTGATATTGTCGAGTTGTTTTTATCTGACAAGGAGCCCGTGGTGTAAAGAATTATTCTATCCAATATATAACCGATGTATCGATTATCTGGTGAGCCCCATGTCGCATCAAGTGCTAACCATCCGAAATCAGGAATCCACGCTTCAATCCATTCATGTGTTATTCGGTCTCCTTTTTCATCAATTGTTGTTTGATCATCATCAAGCGTATATCCTGCGACGGTTCTTGTTGGCACTCCATTTGCTCGAAGCAGTGTTGTTAAGACATCTGAGTACTCCATGCATACGGAAGGCGCATTCTCAAAAAGGACTTTATAAGCTCCTTGTCTGTTGTTTGGAATTTTGTTGTTGGCCTTGTCGTAGCTATACGAAAGATTTGTAGTTGTGTAATCGTATGTGTTGTAAATAAGTTGACCAATTGTTGTACTTTTATTTTTAAGGTCAAGCGCGATTTTTTGTATTTTATCATTTGAAGTTTGCCAGTATTGTTTATCTTCTTGCAAATATGAGCCGAGAGAGCCATCTATTTTAACCTTGTCGTAATAATCTTCCAAAGGCATGCTATCTATTAGGCTGTAATCATCGTTTTTGAATTCCATCTTAATATATCCCTCGATGGTTATCGTCTGCGTTTTATTGGCACTTGTCTCGATGTTTAATATTGTATTGCCATCTTTTGTATTCTCGGTATTTTTAGGAGCAGGATTAATGCTTTTGTAATTTAGTTCTTGTGATATCTGAGAAGTATCTCTAGGCACCATTATTTTGTAGACATTTTTTGATAGGGCAGAGTAGATATTACTTAGCTGTGTTGGAGTAAAGTTGTCAGATTTTAATGCGACTTGCTCGATTTTAAATCTAAGCATTTGTTTATCTCCAAATAGTACATAATGATTTGATTTTGTAAAAACATCTTCGTTTTGCAAAGTGTACACGTTGTAGCCTGCCGTATCTGTAACTTTTGTGTTTTTGCTTGAAACTTTTACAGCATCTGTTATTGCTTTATTGACATAGATATTATTTATGTAATTATTCTTGTTTGTCGTTGTACCTTTTTCTATAAAAGCGGGCATTTTGCCATCTTCGACCGTATAAGATGGAAAGCGGATTACTGTTATTTCACCAAGTTTTCTAAAAAACGCATCTGTTTCATATCTTACGATTGATTCGTTTTTCTGACCTGTTTTAATATCACTTGTAAGAGGCACTGTTATTATGAAACTACTTAGCTCGGGATTATCTTCTATTGTGTAGTTTATAACTTCTTTCTCTTGTGCGCTTATTCCACTGACCGTTTTTTTTGTATAGACTTTTAGCGTCTGTGTGATTCTTTCTTTGTCTAGATCATTGTAGTAGGTGATTGTGATAACATCACTATTTGATTCATAAGGGATGTAGTAAGTGTAGGTGTTTACTTTTTTTTCAATTATCTTTTCTATTTTTAGGAAATCACTGTCTTTGCTGTCGTATATGAGATTTGTTATAAGGCTTGTCTCGATATCGCCTTTTTCACCAGCTAAGATAGGAGATGATGACAAAATCATCATGTTGGCTAGCAGAAATAAAGTGATGATTTTTTTTAGCATTTTCTTCATCTTTGGCTAGCTATAATTTTCTAACTTTGTCTATCATGTCAAATAATGGATCAAGGTTTGTCTGATAATCATTTATAGTGATTTTTCCATCTTTAAAAGAGATAATTTTATCTCTGTCTAGTTTAAATGTTGTCGAAGATTGTTGCCCCTTATAAGATATGTTGATTGTGTACTCCTCGGCTCTTTTACCGGGGTGCTTTTGTATTAGTAAATTATATCCTGTCTCTTCGTCATATCTTATATTATCTGGGGTTGTGATTCTTATAGAGTGTGTTGCTGTTTTTGCTGGATCATTTAAACTAAATCTTCTATGGTCAAACCATATTATGTCATCATATACCTGCTTATCCATTTTGCCCTCATCAAAAAACTGTTTTGGCTTGTAAAGGTTCTCATTTCCCAAATATGTAAGGACGCCATTTATAAAGATTCTATCCATGCCTGTCATAGACTTGTTTGAGTATGTTGTACCTTTGGGGGTGTAGTATCTAATCCAAGCACGATATCTAAAAGCGGAGAGAGGAGATAGAATATTTCCTTCTTTTTTGTCGCCTGACACAACTTGCTCGTTTGTCCATCTTACAGTGACATCCTTTACAATTTTACCTTCATCAGAGATGTTTATATCTTGTGTGATCTTGTCGTATACATAGAAGTTGGCTTTTAGTGCACAGTTTTGTGCCTCATTGAATTGGAAATAGTCTCCCTCAAAATCTTTAATTGTACGAGCAGTAAGGTTAAGAGCGTCAAAATTTGATTGCATCTGCTCATCTTTACTGTAGAAAGAAAGGTGTTTTGCGTTGACCGAATTCATTACTATCTGTACAACCTTAAGAAGATCCCTTGTTGGTAGATCATAAAGTTCTATTTGCAAAGCCTTTGCAATCTCTCCAATGTAGCTTTTGCGATTCTTATAACTTGTATAATTGACAGAAGTGTTTTCAAAAATTGTCTTAGCGGTATCTTTTGCGCAAAGAAGCTTGCCATCTTCTATTTCAAGTGGTTCAACGACTTTTACTAAATCAGTTGGGAAATACGTGTTAAATGTAATAAGATGGTCATAAGCTTTGTACTTTGTTGGATTGTTTTCATGTGCAATATCATAGTAATCTTTAAACATATCCATGGAAATGTAGTTATCGGGGTATATTCCAGAGTCCTGTGCTCTTAAAGCAAGTTCTCCACATCCTCTTTGCATAAGCAGAAGCTGTCCGCCAATGTTCTTGTAACCTGGAGTTTTTCTTAGCTCGTATTTTGTGTAATTTTCTAAATCCCACATGTCTACAGTAGATATATCTCCTACAATCTCGCCTTTATCTACTGTTAGTAGACCCCATGCCGTTAAGAGTCCTCCTGACGACCTTAATTCTTTCTCGTTTTGCGGAACTAATAGATATGTAACGGGTTTATTGGCTCCGAGTAAATCAGGTAGCATATTTAATGCTGTTTTAACTTGACTTGAATTCTCCTCAAATGCAGTTGTTAATTCCTGTAAATTTTCAAATTCATGTGTGTATTTTTCTAAATCTTCATAACTGTAGTCGGTGTATTTTAGGTAAGGTTCTATTAGTTTTATGTCTCGTCTTAAGTCATCAGTTTCTATTTTATTAATTTCTTTTACAATGTTTAAAATGTCCTGCTCATTATCTGAGTATATTTTTGCTATTGTTGGAAGGGCTTTTATTATTTGTTTGACACCAAATGGTCTTAGATATTCAGAATCTTCTTTTTCTGGGGATTTCTCTGATTCAGTTGAACTTAAAATGTCGCCAAGTAGCTCGTCTGTCTCGTCTTGTCCACAGATTGGTTCTTGTGGTTCTTCTTTGGCTTCTTCTTCAACGGGTTCTTTGCCATAATTCTCGTTTATTTTTGGTCCTTCTTCTGTAAGTATCACAACTACAGACTGAATATCTTCCTCTGATTTAACAAGAATATTATCAACTGATGTGAGTATAGACCTTAGTGTGACAATGTAATCAGAGCGCTTTTCAAGCCTTTCCAATGAATCGTTTAATGAAATTGTGTTCTCTTTTATATTAGCGAGATTTGTTTTTACTTCTTCTGGTTGTGCTTTGTAAAGATTCTGTTTTAATAAGCCGACTTCATCTTTTATTAACGAGGCACTGTTTTTAGCGCTTATAAGTGTTGTGCCATATTTAAAGTATGCAAGCAGTCCGAGTATAAAAATGATGAGAATAAGTACTACAGGAACAAGAAGTAGTACTTTAATAAATTTCCGATTTATGATAAACTTCATATTTGAGATTGTAAGTTAATTTTTATAAAAAAGCAAGTAATTTCTTTTAAGAAAAACATTTGTTTTGCATTGAATTTATACTATGGGAGCAGTTCAGTCACATAATTTGTCTGTCGGTATTGTAGGACTACCTAATTCTGGTAAATCAACTCTATTTAATGCTCTAACAAAGTGTGGAGTTCCTGCAGAGAATTATCCGTTTTGTACAATTGATAAAAATACAGGTGTAGTTGCGATGGAAGATGCTCGATTAGATTCTATGTCTGATTTTTTTAAGGCAGAAAAAAAAGTACCTTCACTTCTGAAATTTGTTGATATTGCTGGACTTGTCAAAGGCGCTTCTAAGGGAGAAGGACTAGGCAACAAGTTTCTATCTCATATCAGAGAGGTTGATGTAATACTTTTTGTTTTAAGAGCATTTGGCGGTGAGAGTATAACTCATGTGTATAATAGAGTTGATCCATTAGATGATTTAGCTATAGTCCAATCTGAATTAATAATCAAAGATATCGAAACTGTGCAAAAGAGACTTTCTGAAAGAGAGAAGTTGGCTAAAATTGGTGATGAAAGAGCAAAAAAAGAGTGCGAATTTTTAAATAAAGTTCTCGATCAATTAAGTAATGGCAAGGCTGTTATTGAAATGGAGCAGAGTCAAGAACAACAAGAATGGCTGTATGACATGTTTCTACTAACAAACAAGCCTAGAGCGTATATTTTAAACAGGAAAATTGGTGTTGACGATAAACAATATGAGGTTTGGCATCAAAAATTTGTTGACGGGATAACTCCTCTGGAGAAGGATTATGTCATTGGTGTAGATGTTAAACTTATTGAAGAGATGAGTCATATGGATCAGACAGAAGTAGATGAATATATATCACTTATCGATCAGAAACCTGCGACCTTAGATGATATAATTGGTCTTGTTAAGAAGAGACTGGATCTAATATCGTTTTATACTGGAAGCAGTAAAGAGTGTAATGCATGGTCTGTAAAAGCTGGAAGTAGCGCAGTAGAATGTGCGGGTGTCATACATACGGACTTGGCAAAAAGTTTTGTCACAGCTGATATTGTTGATGTTCAAAAGCTTTTACAATTGGGAGGTATGGCAAAGGCCAAAGAGGCAGGAATTGTAAAAAATGTTGGAAAAGATTACGTATTGCAAGATGGAGAATACATGATTGTATTTAACTCTTAAAGAAATTTCAAATTTGTGTTATAATAATGGACAGGTGTTCCCAAAAAAGTATCTAAAATTAAAATAATAAATAATAGTATGAAAAGTAACTATGAAATGGTGTTGGTGTTAAAGCCACTTCTTCCAGATGATGTAAGAAAGGCTATGCACAAGCAGATACTTACTCTTATCAAGGAGAAGGGAGGAGAGGTAGATGATGTTGATGTTTGGGGCAAGAAATATCTTGCTTACAAGATCGCAGGACATACTGAAGGATATTACATGGTGTACTATTTTTCACTTGATAGCTCCGAGATAAATGAGCTAAAAAGAGTCATAAAATTAAAGCCAGAGTATCTTAAGTTTATGGTTGTTAAAACAAACAAAGTTTTTAGCAAAACGAAGATAAAGAAGAAAGAGATAGAGATTATATAATTTCATAAAAATTTTGGGATTATTTAATAATTAGTAGGTATAATTGAGAGTAAGTTAAGTTTTTAATAAAAATTATATGTCTTTTAAATCTTTGAATAAAGTTATGCTTATAGGAAATCTCACAAGAGATCCTGAAGTACGAAATACTCCAAGTGGTACTGCTGTTTGTACATTTAGCATTGCTACGGATAGAAGTTGGAAAGATAAATCAGGTGAAATACAGCAGGCAGTAGAGTATCACAATTTAGTTGCATGGGATAAGCTAGCAGAGATATGCAACTCTTTACTTAAAAAAGGGATGCTTGTATATGTCGAAGGCTGGCTTAATACAAGGTCATGGGATGATGACAGCGGAAAGAAAAATTATCGAACAGAGATAAGAGTTTTAGAAATGAAAATATTAAACGATCGAGGCAAGGGAGAATACAGCAAAAGTGAAGACACAGTTAAAGCTGATGTTGCCGTCACGGGTAAAACACCTGAGGAGCTTCTTGCTGAGATGGATGGAGAAGATACAGATAATCAATCGGCAGGAGAGATTGATGACCTGCCATTTTAAAATATAATAAGATATAAATATGGCTAATGAAGAAGTAGAAACAAAAACAGAGAATTACTATGATGATGAAGGATCTCATCAAGGTAGGAGAAGAAAGTCAACAAAAAAAGCTAAGCTTAAATGTCCACTTTGCTCATCTGGAGTAAAAGAGGTATCGTATAAAGACATTTATCAGCTTAAGAAGTTTGTTACTGTTAAAGGCAAAATAATCCCTACAAGTAAGACAGGTGTTTGTTCTAAACATCAAAGACAGCTTACGAGAGAGATAAAAAGAGCAAGACAAATAGCTCTTATGCCTTATGTAGCAAAAGAAATATAAAGAGTCAAAGATCTGGTCGAGATCTTTACTGTTTCGTTTATCAAAATAATAAAATTGCAAATTTCAGTCTCTTGTGCTAATATTGGCGCAAGAGATGAAATGCAAACTTAAAGTCCACATAGATTCAGACGGTATTTACTCATCTTTAGCTTATACCAATCTCGCAAATGGGGAATCTTATATCCTTAATGATTTTACCGCTTTAAATACAGATAAACTACTCTCAATATTAGAAGAAGGTTCTAATAGCTTTTGGATTACATATTTTAGGGATTTAGGGAAGAAGTTTGGATGGCAAATCCTTGATAATCTTGATGCAAATATAATAAGCATGAAGCCTTTGGTGTCAGAATATGTTGGAATATCTGAGTATGAGATTGCTGCAGAAGAAAGAATATCAGCAATGTTGATAGATTTCCCTAGAGAATATGTTAAAAAAATCGATTTAAAGTCACATGAAGAGATTATAAGAAAAGTTACGATGAAACTCGGTTATCGTGAAATGTTATATCTTGATGTTAATAAGCATAGCATAAAAATAGTCCGAATTGACGGCGAAAGTCTAGAGAATGCGGGACAATATGAGCTTAGATCAGATTTAGATGATACTGTACTACAGATAAAAGATGGTGTGATTTCTAGAGTGAGCTATGTAACTAACAATATTGATATAAATCTTTGGGCAAATGAAATTTATTCTGACAATGAAAACATTGTTGATGAAAGTGTTTATGATGCATATAACGCTTATTTTCTTAAATCTCTCATGCAGTTTTCTAGAAAGAAAGATGCTTTTGCAAAGAACAGTCAAGCCGTGATAATAACGGGCTCAGCTACGAGATTACTTGATATTAAGTTTTTATCCAAGTTAATAATTGACGGACTCGGATTTAATAAAGACTTTGATTTGTTTGTGGATCCAAATAAAAACATAATAAACTGGGGGTACAACTATTTTTTTGGAAGTAATGCAAAAGATATAATAATTAGATCAAAAGATATAATTCCGCCTGCAAAAAAGGTTTTAATACCTTCGGTATTTGACAGGAAAGACATAAGGAAAGTTTTTGCAAAATATCAGTTTGATCAGGATTATAGCTATGTTTATACTCCTGAAATAAATATTATCGATATACCTGATTATTTGTCTAAAAATTATGTTTTTAACATAAAAGCTACTGATAGGGGTAAATTTCAATCAGAAAAGATAATCTTTGATCCTCTGAAAACAGTTTTTGATAGTATTATTGTAGATTGTAGAAACAAACCTGTTGTGTATGGCGCTACAAGCAAGGATAACAGGAAAAGACTAAAATTATGGGGACTTCTTAAATGAAAAGGCGATTACTTAAAAAACAAAGCTCAATAAAAAGATTTACAGTTGATATTCCAAATTCTGCACAAATATATGTAAAAGAAAAAGATATTATTAATAAAGGAGATATATTGTATAGTGTTCAGGGGAATAAAGTAATTGAACAGCTTGATTTGGCTAATGCATTAAAGATAAAACCAAACAGGTGTAAAGAAATTGTACAAGTGGTGGATGGGCAGTTTGTGGATGATCAAACAGTTATAGCATCTGAGAAAGGAGCTGATCAGATGTCTGTTAGAGTTATTTACCCAGATAAAAGTGGTGTCGCGAACCTGGGTCTTATTGACGAAGGAATAGTGCAAATAGTTGATTATACAGATGATACTGTCGTAAACGCTAACTTTGAAGGACAGGTCATAGATGTTAAAAATGGAATAAAAATAGTTATAAATGCTAAGACAGTTGATTTTGAAGTTGTAGCAAAAAAAACTCCGCTAAAAAAAAGTATAATTGGTGATTTATTGGTACTTGGAAATGGGGAAGGGATTTATACAGAGAGAGATATAAGAAGCCTTGATGTGAAAGATAAAATTGTTTATGTTGGCAAATATCTCTATGCGAATCTTCTTGTTGCGTTAAATCAAAGAGGAGTATTAGCTATAATTACCCATTCAATGGATTATAATGATTACATCAAACATGAAGGAAACATTGTCGTACTATCAGGATTTGGGCATGTTCCGTTAAATAAAGAGAACTTTGTCATAGATAGAAAAATTGATGAATGTACTGTTAATATATCTTCAAAAGGAAATACAATTTCTTTTATAGGCGCAGATGAGTGTTTTGATGAAATTGATTTGGTACCACTTTCTTTTGTTGATTAATTTAAGAAAATTTGGTAATATAATTGAAGTTTATGAGCGAAGGTAGTATTAAAGCAACAAAAATTTTTAGATTTGTTTGGACACTCACATTGATTTTGGTGTCTTTATCTGCTGGCTATTTATTAGGAACATCTTCAATTTTATATAAGAACAGTAAGAATGGCATTTTAAATAACAATCTACTTTATGAATATGACAATACGCCCAGGACAAGCATGGACCTTTACTGGGAGGTTTGGAATACTTTAAGAGATGAGTATGTTGATAGGGGTAAGTATAATGACGAAGAGATGATCTACGGCTCAATAAAGGGTCTTGTTAATTCTTATGAGGATCCAGCAACGGTATTTTTGGACCCAAAAGAAACTGCAGATTTTAATGATCAAAGTGCGGGTAAATTATATGAAGGGATTGGTGCCGAGCTTGCCAAAAGAGATGGACTTATTAAGGTTGTTACCCCGATAAAAGGATCTCCAGCAGAAGCAGCTGGGCTTAAAGTAGGCGATATAATAATAAAACTGGATCAAGAAGAGATAAAAGTTTCTGATACTGTATATGATGTAGTTGCTAAAATAAGAGGCGAAGCTGGTACAGATATTGTTTTGACGGTATTAAGGCAGGGTGAAAACGAGATGATTGATATTAAAATTACAAGGGGTAAAATTGTTGTCCCAAGCGTAACTGTTAAAAAGCCGTCAGATTATTCTGATGAGTTCTCCTCTTACGATGAAAATACTGCAGTAATAAGTGTATCTAGGTTTACTGATGACACTCCAGGCATATGGAACTCTGAGTGGGATAAAGCGGTTAACCAGGTTATAAAAAGTGATAAAAAAAATATAATTATTGATTTAAGAAATAATCCGGGAGGATTTTTTAATGCTGCAATATATTCGCTTGAAGAGTTTTTTGACAACGGTGTTTTACTCGCAAAACAATCAGATCGAGATGGTAAAGAGACATTGTTTATTTCTGAAAGGGCGGGTAAATTAAGAGATAAAAATATCGTTGTGCTTGTAAATGAGGGGTCTGCTTCGGCGTCTGAGATATTTGCTGGCGCTATAAAACATTATGGCAGAGGAAAAATAATTGGAACCAAGACTTATGGAAAAGGCACTGCTCAAATAGTTATTCCTTTTTCTGATAAATCATCTCTACACATTACAACGGCTAAGTGGTTATTACCTAGCGGGCAGTGGATTAATCCTGATGACCCTGTACATCCTGATGTAGAGATAGATTATGAGGCAGAAGAATCTGATGAAGAAATCGACTTGTTTATGAAAGAGGCTGTAAATAATTTGTCAAACTAACTTTAAATATGGAAGAAGTCGAGAAGAAAAGTAATCTCAAAAAATACCTGAAGATATCTGGATTTATTTTTGCAGGAATTGTACTTATTTTAGCCGGATTCTGGATCGGCGTTAAGGTTTATCCAGCTACTGTCTCTTGGCTTGAAAATCATAGCTTCATTAATATAAAAGAAGAAAATGGTAGTACAACTACTGTAATAAAAGAAGAAAGCACCGTAATTAATGTAGTAAAAAAATCTAAAAGTAGCGTCGTTAGTGTAGCTGTAAACGATTTGTCATTGGGAAGCGATGGGGTAATGAATGATAGTATGAAAATTGGTAGCGGATTTGTAATTGATAATAAATTAGTTTTAACAAATAATCATGTAGTAAGTGATAGCTCAAAGTCCTATTTAGTTATCACAGACGATTCAAGGCAGTTTGATGTACAGACTATACATGTTGATCCAGTAAATGATATAGCGTTGCTTGTGCTTGGCAGTTGTCATAAAAAAAACAGTATAGACGATAAAGAGTTTGTTGATTGTGAAGATGTTAATTTACAGCCACTTGAAATTGGAGATAGTGATCTTTTAGCAGAAGGGCAATCTGTAATAGCAATAGGTACGCCATTAGGAGAGTTTGCTGGTAGCGTCACAACCGGTGTTATAAGTGGCTTAAATAGATCTATAAAAAACTATGAACAGGTTATTCAAACTGACGCATCAATTAATTTTGGTAACTCTGGTGGACCACTGTTAAATTTATCAGGGCAAGTTATTGGGATAAATTTTGCTACTGTTGCTGGTGCGGATAATATTTCTTTTGCATTGCCAATAAATGTTGTAAAAGAAAGGCTCTCTCAGTACCGCAAATACGGCAAATTTATTAAGCCGATGCTAGGAGTGCAAGTTGCTCAAGTAATCTCAGACTTTGAAGCTTATTATTATAATGTAGTTCCGGGAGCATTGGTTGAGAGGGTTGTCCCAAACTCTGGCGCAGAATTAGCAGGAATAAAAAGAGGTGATATCATAATGGAAATTGATGGCGAAAAAGTTTTTGTATCTTTGGCTCAGATGATTCAAAAATATAAAGTAGGAGATGAAATAAAAATTAAAATATGGCGAGATGGACAGGTCTCTGAGGTAACGGCAAAGTTGAGCGAAGAGTAGAAGGATTATTAACAATTATTAATAACTAATTAAGAATTGGGGATTGATTTTATTTAAAATTTTAGATTAATTAATTATGGAAGAGAAAAAAGTAGTTTGTCCGGAGTGTGCTAATGATATAGAGCTCGAGAAACCAACTTATGAAGTTGGAGATATCATAAGTTGTCCAATTTGTGGGTCTGATTTGGAAGTAGCCTCGATAAAAGAAGATGGCGAACTGGAATTGCTTGTAATCGAGGAAGAGAAATAAGCTTGAATCTTAAATTTTAGAACTTAAATCATAAATTGAAAATCATTTTTGTTGAAAAATCAGCAAATCCTGCTAAATATGTTTATCCATACTCTGTTTATGGGCAAATGGAGCAAGGAGATAATATTGACCAAATATTAGCTAGCGGATTCCTATCGTCAAGGATAGCTCCTGGTAGATTTTATCTTGCTAGAAGTTTGCGCATAGATTTATCGAAATTTAATTTAAACAGCGAAAATCGCAGGATATTATCTAAAACAGAGTACATGGGTTTAGACATGCTTGATATTGATATAAAAAACTATAATTATAAAATCGGAAAAATAGCGGTTGATTTCTATAATCAAGAAGATAATGCCAAAAAAATCTTTCGCCCGCAAACGATCAAAAGACTTTTTAAAGAGCAGTTTTTTAACAAACTTTTTGTTTATACTGAAGCAGGAAATGTTTTTGGCTATTGTATGACATTACAGACTGATAAATCGTTGCATTATGCATACCCTTTTTATGACCTATCATACAGGGAGAGAAATGCAGGTATGGGGATGATGCTTCGTGCGATAATGGAAGCAAAAGAACTTGGGTTAAAATATGTATATCTTGGGACAATATATACAAAAGCTTCACTTTACAAACTTCAATTTGAGGGCTTGGAGTATTTCGATGGAAATAAATGGAGTACTGATTTAAAACTATTAAAGTCAAAAATAAATGAGTAAAGTACATTTTATTGGAATTGCGGGGTCTGCAATTGCTCCTTTGGCAGTTATGATGCGAGATCTTGGATGGGAAGTCACAGGGTCTGAGCACAATAAAGTTTGGGAACCGGCTAAATCTGTACTTGCAAAAAAAGGTATAAAATACACAGAACTTGAGTATGACCTAAAGCTTGTAAAAGAAGCAGATCTTGTTATCATAGGCAACTCGGCACTTTTGCAAAACCCAAATCACCCTGAATTTATATATGCCAAAAAGCTTGGCAAAGAAATAAAACCTTTCCCATACTTGGTCGGCAAATACATAACAAGTTCAAAATCTATAGTTATAGCAGGTAGTTATGGCAAAAGCACAATAACTACTGCAGTTGCATGTTTTCTTGATAAACTAGGCAAAAACCCTAATTTCCTTATAGGAGGAAAGCCAATTGATTATGATGACGGAGTTAGAGTTTCTAACAATACAGAATATTCTGTCGTGGAAGGGGATGAGTATATCAGCGCTTTTAACTATGATATGACGCCTAAATTCCTTTATTACGAGCCCGATTATACATTGATTACTTCACTTAAATGGGATCATGCAGATATTTACAGAACGGAGGAAGATTATATTGAATCCTTTAAAAAGCTTGCTGATATAACGCGCAAAAAAATCGTGATAAATGTTAATGGAGAAAACATTTCTAGGCTAAACTTAGATGGATGTGTCAAATATGGAATAGATGGAAAGGGAGATCCCGATTTTTTTGCGCGAAACATAAAGCCTGACGGTGAATTTGAGCTTTATAACGGAGAAAATTTAATAGGTAAATTTAAGACAAAGCTTATTGGCAAGCACAATATTGAAGACCTTGTTGGTGCAATAGCAATTATTTTTACGGCTTGCGAAAATAGTGTCGATATAAATGCTCTTAAAAACGCTGTGAACACATTTAATGGCACGGCGAGAAGACTTGAGACTGTAGGTCAAAACATAAAGGGAGCAACGATAATTGACGATTTTGCTCATTCACCTGTTAAGGCTAAAGCAACTCTTGATGCTTTAAGATATAAATATCCAGACAAGAAGATTATTGCAGTTTATTATCCAAGGTTGTCACTTAATCAAAATCGCGAAACTCTAAAATGGTATGCCGGTGCTTTTGATAATGCAGATGAGGTTATAATCCCAAGAATTATTGCTAAAAAAGAGACTCCAAAAGAAGACAGGATCTACGGCAAAGATATCACAGATGCCATAAAAGAGACGCAACCTAATGTACAATATATGCCAATAGAAGATAATATGCTTGATTATTTGGATAAAATAAGTGATAAAAACACAATTATAGTCATAATGAGTTCAAGTAGTGTAGACTTAATAAGAGAAAGACTTTTAAATGGATAATAACATTTTATTAAAAAACAAGAATTTTATATCTTGTGAGAAAGCACCGGGTCAAAATTACTGGGTGAAAAAAGAATACGAGAATATAACTGGATCTGCCAAGGACAGGAGTATTTTTACACAAATTCTGTTTTATTACAAAGAGGGTAAGAGAGATTTTGTTATTTCTTCATCTGGAAATGCAGGAATAAGTGCGGCTTATGCGTGTCAGAAATTGAATTGTAATCTTGTACTTTTTTTGTCTCCTCAAATTAGTCAGAGTAAAAAAGATCGCATGGCTAAGTTCGCAGGAAATAGTACAAAAATTGTATATAGCGCAAATCCGCTCAAAGAGAGTGTAAAATTTGCAAATAATACAGGCGCAGTTTTATTAAGAGGTTCAATAGATGATATTGCATTAATAGGGTTTAAAGATATCGCCTATGAGCTGATTGAGCAGTTGCCCGATTGTACAGATATTTTTATTGCAAGTTCTAGTGGGACTACTGCTTGCGGAATTGCACTCGGTTATGTAGATAAACAGATTAAATGTCCAAGAATACATATTGTGCAAACTGAGTATGTAAATAAGCTCGTAGGAGGCGACAAAAAAGAGGGTAGAAGTATTGCTGAGGCGATTGTTGATAATGTTGGTTATAGGGCTAAGCAAGTGAGAGGGATTATGAGTTACGGCTGGATTGTGCCTGACGATCAAATAATTGCAAATAGTGAAGAATTGTGGAAATTAGGTTATAATTGTTCATATGAGGGAGGGCTCGCGTTGGGCGGGTATAAAACAGCCTTAGATAAGGGGATAAAAATTGATGTTCCGGTTATAATTTTGTCAGGAGTTAAGTAATGAACAAGAAAAAGTTCAGCATAATTATCGTAGTAATAACTTTTGTATTAATCATTATTTGGGTTTTATACTCTTTAAGCGAGTTTAACGATGAAAAGAACGATTATGCGCCAACTGATAGCGATGCTAGCGAGCCTACAGGAACATTAATGTATACATCAGACGAAGCTGATGACCCATCTTTTTCGGTTTATAGAATTAATAAAATTGCTGGTACATCATATTTATGGGACAATGAGGACGGGATTTCTGTGAAAAATAATAACTATCAAAATGTAGCAGGAACAGATTTAGGCTCAATTACTAAATGCGGAGATAAATTTTATCTTAATTTTGGCGACACATTATTAGAAAACATAACTTACACAGGAACGAATCCCAATTTCCCTTCTAATCAAGCGGAAAATAATTTTTTTGTAGCTTTTTCAAACAGTACTAATGTTGAGAATTTGACATTTAATGGTTACATAGCTGGTGGGGATAGACCAAGCAGAGCTCTCTTTAGCTGTCATAATGTGGGCAGTGGAGGCGCAGGTGGATGTTATACAATTCCTAATTCAATGTTTTCTGTTTTAGATTCTAACGGCCAATGTGTCGGCTTATTTTCTCAGTATATGGATGTAAATACGGTTGGGGGGCACAATCATAAAAGCTATGCATCTTATATTGCGAAAATGGATTGGAACGACAGCGGCTTATTTAAGGATTATAAAGGAAATGATTATAAGTGGAGTATTGCAGGTGCCCCGAATGAAAGGTACGACTTTACTATGGCATCTTTTGTACAAAAAGGCGATTATATTTATATGTTTGGAAGTCCTGCAGGAAGATTTGGTGGGTTAAAGGTAGCTCGTATAGAAACAAGTAAGTTTTTGAACACCACTGATTTAGATGGTTGGGAGTATTTTACAAACGATAATCAGTGGGTTAGATCAAAAGACCTAAATTTTATAAAAAATAGTGCAAAATGGGTGATTTCTCCTAAGGATAGTAACTATACTTATTTTAAAAATTATGCAGATGGTCAGGAAGCGATACAAAACATGACAATTGCAGAGTTTAGTGTCGTTTATAACCCATACTTAGGAAAATATCTTCTCATGACTGGAAGGCCAGACTCAACTCTTGGTGTCTATATGTACTTAGCAGATCAACCACAAGGGCCATGGGAAGAGAAGATTTTAATGCCCAATAAATCAAGATCTCCCAAAAGTGGCACATGGACTTATTATGGCACCTATACAACGAGTTCTTTACTAAAAGACAACGGTAAAACAATGTATTTTCTTGCAACAACATGGCAACCTTATGGAGTTTATGTGTATAGAGTTGATTTCTCTGATACAGCTGAACTTCCGCTTTCAGCTCCACAGAACTTAAAGTTTGAGTGTGTAAATGGTAAAGGAGTATTTACCTGGGATGTGGTTCAGGGAGCAAGTAAGTATATGATCAGAATAAATCGGGAACCAGAGAGTGATTGGGCAAATGTATTAGAAGGGGATATAGCAGATCATAATGTAACTACAAATAGATATGAAGTAGAATTGCAGTCAAACAAAAATTATGTATGGTGGTCGGTGCAGGGTATAAAGTCAGAAGAAGTCTATCCATATTCAGGAGCTCAAACAAGGAAAACGGGTCAATTTTCATGTAATCCTATTCCAGGAGGGTGTACCCCAAATTGTGCGGGAAGGCAATGTGGAAGTGATGGATGTACAGGTAGTTGTGGTACATGTACAGGAGGCAAAACCTGCAATGATGTTGGTCAGTGTGTAGATAGTCAGGCGACAATAGATATAGACATAGATGGAGTTGCTGGGGTATCAATGGGAGATTATTCAGCGTTTGTGCTTGATTACCTAGCTTTCCGTAGAAGAGGAGAATTTAACGAGAGGTCCGATTTCGTTAAAAATACGCCAAATGTTATAGATATGGCTGATTACCAAGCGTTTGTTTTAGAGTATCTAAGATTAAGGAGACTTTAGATGCAAAAACCCAATATATATTACATATGCAATGATGTAGAACGGGCGCTTGGGCTTGAGAAGGAGATTCCTAATTATCACATAATTTGCATTGATTACAACAAGATAGTTGATTACATGCAAAAAGAAGGCGTTAATGTGTTTTGTCTTGAGCAAGAGACAGGAAAGTATAATCAGCTATTTCGAAACTCAAATAGACTCTTGCAGAATAAACTAGTACAAGAGTATATAAAAAAGACGAATCTTAACAACCCAAATCCACCTCACATATGGGTATTTAAAATAGCGAACAATATAGAAGTTACAGCAAAAAAGCTCGGATACAAAATTATCAATACAACGACTGCGCTTAATCGCAAATTTGAGCTAAAATTATCACAGTACGATCTTCTGAATGATTCTAATGTGAACTTCCCTGAGACAAAAATTGCAAAACTTGGCGATATAAGATACTCAGATTTTAAATATGACAAGTTTGTTATACAGTACGACAGAGGGCATACAGGAAGTAGCACTGTTTTTATTAAGAATGAGCACGATTTCTTAAACGAGCAATCCAAATTTCCTAAAAGGATTGCAAGGATAGCCAAATATATAGAAGGGGATAGCTGGACAATAAATGCATGTATAGGTAGAGAAGGGGTCTCTTTTGGCGGATTATCATATCAGATAACAGGATGGGAGAAATGTACTGCCATGGCAGGTGGGACAGTTGGCAATGATTGGAGTATGAGAAGCCGGCTTACCGATAAATCACTTGATTCTATGAGACAAATAATCATTAATGTTGGCAATAAAATGTCTGAGCATGGTTTTAAAGGTCTTTTTGGTCTTGATTTTGTTATAGATAAGCAAGGTGAGGTTTTTTTAATTGAGGTTAATGCAAGACAGCCTGCAAGTACATCTATGCATACCAAACTTATGCAAATGCAAGGTCTTATGCCATTAAAAAGAATACACCTTGAGCAGTTTGAAGAACAGATTGAGAAAGAAGAAGTTTTAATTCAAGATTTTTCTGTCTTAAATGCTTCTCAGTTAATTATGCGCAATATTAAAGAAATTGCTATTGAGATAAATACCCATATACCCTCGGGGGTATATAAGGTCGACCAGAATGGCTCTTTTGAGTATGCTCGAGATGGCTGGAGTATTGATGATATTAAGGATCCTGATGACGAGATCTTTATGCTCGTTGTTGATGATGGGCATATAGTTTCGCCGGGTGGCGAGCTTGTTAGAATACAAACATTATCAAATATGGTAGAATCCGATAGATACAGAAAACTTGTAGATAAAATTTATCAAAAAATATATGTCACAGATTAGCAGTTTACCAGAAAAAACAAAGCAGCTTATTAAAGACTATTTCAAGCTGGATTTGGGTGGACAAATTGTTCCAACACCATATTATCGCAATGTCAAAAGGGTTCGTGCAGAACTTAGATCAAAAGTAGGGAAGGGGTTGCCTGATGAAATTGCACAAGAAGTAATGATATTTGCTAAATTAAGAGGCTTTGAGCTTTCTGGGAAGTCTGTTGTGGAGATTAGAGAGTTTATGCGCTCGGTTGGGCTAGGAGTTGATTGCTCAGGTTTTGTGGCGCATGTCCTTGATACTTATTTAAAGGAGATCGGTAAAGGAAATTTATATTCGAATATTAAATTCCCTGCGAACAGGTCTTTGTATAAAAGAATTGTTAATTGGCTTAGGCCTATTGAGCATATTGGAGCTGATCTTATGACAAATGGTCAAAATACAACTGAAGTTTTGTTAAATGATGTTAGGCCTGGTGATTTATTGCGCCTTAAGGGTGTCAGAAGAGGGGATCATATTGCGATTATTACTACAGTTACAAAAGATGATGACGACAATTTGATCAGCATTAAATATGCTCACAGTACACAACATTATGGAATTGAAGATGGTGTAAGAATTGGCGAGATAATTGTTGTAGACTCAAGAGGATCGTTATTAGATCAAGATTGGTTGGAGAAAGATAAAGATGGCGTCTGCTGGACTAAGAAACAACTCGAGGTGGCAGGTGATGATGGTGGACTTAGACGATTAAAATAAATTATAAATATATGGAATACTTAAAATTAATTATATTATCTTGTCTGGTATCTTTTTTATTGGCGCCGTTTATTATAAAACTGCTTTATAAAAAAAATGTCGTTAGGCAGATAAAAAATGATTTTGCTTCAATACTTCCTGAGGTTAAGAAAAAACTTGGTACACCAATAATGGGTGGTTTGATATTTATTTTATCATATATTGTAATTATCTTTGCCTTATATTTCTTTAAAAAAGAGCTTGATTGGAGAGTGATATCTGTTGTTAGCGGAGCATTTGTTGCTATGGCGCTTATGGGAGGAATTGATGACATACTTGTAATTTTTGGTCATCCACGTAAAATATTGCCACTGCAAAAGCATGTAAAGCTTGCTCAGATTCACAAATCGGCTCTAAAAAGAGTATATTATTGGATCACTTTACCTATAGGATTGTATAAGAACTTTTGGTATGCACTTGGTTCGTATCCGGGCAATGGTTTACATGCAGGTGAGAAGATTTTTTTACAAGTGGGACTGTTTGGAGTGGTTTCTTATTGGCTGTCCGCGGTTTATGGAATTAATAGCGTTAATATACCATTTATTGGGAGTCTAAATCTTGGCTGGTTTATAATTCCTTTGTTCGTTTTTGGACTCGGTTTATTTTCAAACGGAGTAAATATAACTGATGGCATGGATGGATTATCTACAGGAATTATTTTGCCATCACTTTTTGCGTCTGTTATATTGGCAATTGCAAAAGGTAATAGCGAGGTTGCTGTTATGAGTAGCGTTTTAATAGGTGGCTTGTTAACTTATTTATACTTTAATATTAAGCCTGCAAGGGTACAAATGGGTGATGTTGGTTCTTTGGCTTTGGGAGTATATGTATTTTTAGCTTTTGTTCTTTTGGATAGCGTTTTTGCTGTTATCATTATGCTTGGAGTTGTTGTTGCAGAAATTTTTTCGTCTGTTTTGCAAGGATTCTACAGAAGAGTTGCAGGCAGAAGACTTTTTAAAATGGCTCCTTTGCATTATCATTTTGAAGCTATCGGTTGGAAGGAGGAGAAGATTGTCATGAGATTTTGGCTTCTCTCGGTGTTTTTTGCTCTTATTGGGCTTCTTGTTGCTTTCTTGTAGTGATTTTAGGTAACTAATGGCGGTGCTGAATAAATATCATCTACAGGATTAATTCTTTGCAAAAGGTATCTTCCATTTCCATTATCGAAGATTACAATGAAATATTGGCTTGGCATTGTGGGGCGGGCTGGATTCTGCTTGAATAGAACATCTCTTGTTGGATAATATAATAAAGTTAGTTCACCTTCATCATCTCTTATTAATGGAGATCTTAATTCAATGGTGGCAACTTCAAAGCAATTTTCAACTACAGATTTCCTCTCTTCTTTTATTGGTGAGACAACGCCTGTTAGCGCTATTTTTCTGTGTTTCTGAACTCTCGGTTTAAACAGAGGTTTTCTTTGTTTTAGAGGAGAAAGTAAACTTAAACTTAGTTCAAAAGTCTTTGCTACTTGATTTGTTGTTACCGGAGCTATTGTTCTTAAGATTTCATCTGTTATTGAGTTGTTAAAAGTCTGGAGGTTTGGGCTCCATCTTTGAGCAGTTCTGGTTAATATTCTGGTTGTTGCATTGGCGAGCGAGGCCCATTTTGTATTTCTGGCATTATTAAAATCTGGACCTTGTTTTTCTCCTACTTCTGTTACTGATGAAAGAGACTTTTCTAGAAAGGGGATATGTAGTGTTAAGTTCCCTTCATCAAAAAAGCGTAGAATTACATCCGGTTTCCAAGATAATAAAAAGCCTCCTAGTCTTGCGGCTGTTCTGTTAAGAATATCTGCCACTTCCTCTGCTGTAATTGGTAAGTAATCTGGCAGCCTAAATAGGTCAGCGATGGTTAATAACTCATATTCCGGACCAGGGCTCTTTTGTTGATCTGCTCTTAAATATGGGAAAACAGGTTGACATTCGCTGTTAAGAGGAGCTATTGGTCCATAGGCAAAATTAGTCGGGAAACCTGTTTCTATACTTATCTGTGCTTGTTCTGTTGCTACTTCGTGTGTCATATCATATTATACCATAATTAGAGGATCTACGCAAGCTTGACAGAATATAACACATATGCTATCTTGGTATTGTATGATTAAATTTATTTAAAATCATATGAAAAATCCAACAATAAATAAGCAAATCGGTCGAATGATAAAATCGCTTCGCTCAAGCAAAAACATAACGCAAGAACAGCTTGCACAGAAATTAAAAACTACGCAAAGTGCTGTTGCAAGGATGGAAAAAGGAGAACAGAATTTTACAACGGATACTTTAGCGAAAATAAGCAACGTCTTAAATCGCAAATTAATAATAAATGCTCCATCAAGTACGGATTTTTTAATAAATGGTGGTAAAAAGTTGTCAGGTGAAGTTACCGTAAATGCCTCAAAAAATGGAGCAATGGGACTTTTGTGTGCTGCTTTGCTTAATGAAGGTAAGACAATTTTACATAAAATCCCAAGAATTGAAGAAGTAAATAGAATTTTGGAAGTTATGCAAAGCATTGGTATTAATACAAAGTGGCTTGACCATGATACACTTGAGATAAAGGTTGGAAAAGTCAATCTTAAAACAATCGACGAGCAATCGGCCAAAAGGACTAGGACTATTCTTATGTTCCTTGGGCCATTGATTCATTTGTTGCCAGAGTTTACACTTCCTCACGCCCAAGGTTGTACTCTTGGCACAAGAACTATTGCGTCAAACCTTTATGCCATGAGCGATCTTGGTGTGAAGATTAAGGTAACAGCTAACGACTATATTGTGAAAGCAAAAAATCTGAAACCAAATAAAATTATTATGTACGAGTCATCTGATACTGGTACGGAGAATATCCTTATGCTTGCATCTAAAATCGTAGGTGACACAGTAATAAAAATGGCGAGCGCAAATTATATGGTTTGTGATGTAGCAAATTTCTTACTTAATTGTGGTGTTAAAGTTGATGGCATAGGTACAACCACGCTTACTATACACGGGGTAGATAAAATCAATCGCACAGTAGAGCATTATAATAGTGAAGATCCAATTGAGGCAATGTTTTGGATAACAGCAGCTATTATGACAAATTCAGAGCTTACAATAAAGCGTGTTCCTATTGATTTTCTTGAATTAGAGCTTCTCAAGTTAAGAGCGATGGGGCTTAGGTTTAAAATAGGGAAGAGTTACAAATCTTATAACGGTTTTACAGATCTTGTTGATTTGACTGTATATCCTTCTACGCTTAAAGCTCTTGATGAGAAAATATATGCAAGACCATTTCCAGGAATTAATATTGATAATCTTCCGTTCTTTGTTCCAATAGCGACAAAAGCAGAAGGTCAAACACTGGTCCATGATTGGGTTTATGAGAACAGGGCAATTTACTACATGGAATTAACGAAACTTGGAGCCGATATGATTCTAGCTGATCCTCATAGGGTTTATATCAAGGGTCCAACGGTAATGAAAAATACACAAATTGTTGCTCCGCCGGCGCTAAGGCCTGCAGCGATAATAATGTTGTCAATGTTGGGAGCTGAAGGTGTCTCTATCTTAAGAAATGTTTACTCTATTTCAAGAGGATATGAGGATATTGCAAATAGGATTAATAAACTTGGAGGCGATGTAAGGCAGATTGGATAAGTTATTTAAAGAATAATTTTTAATAAAAAAACAATGATACACAAAGATTTCTCATTAAAAAAATACAACTCATTTGCTGTTGATATAAAAGCAAAATACTTTGCAATAATAAAAAATCGTGATGAATTAGAGCAGTTATTAAAATCAGAAGAGATAAAAAATCTTCCAAGAATCATAATAGGTGATGCGACAAATATTCTTTTTACAAAAGATTACGAAGGTGTTGTTATAAAAATCGATATTAAGGGACGAGAAATAATAGAGGACAAAAAGGATCATGTAATTATGCGTCTTGGAGCAGGGGAGAATTGGCATGATTTTGTAATGCACGCAGTAGAAAACAACCTAGGTGGCGTAGAAAACATGGCATTAATACCTGGTACTGTAGGAGGTGCCTGTGCGGGAAATATAGCTGCTTATGGACAAAATTTCTGTGATGTCTTTGTGGGGCTTGAGGCCTTTGATATTCAAACAGGCAAATTTGTTCATTTTGCTGCAAGTGAGTTTGATTTAACATATCGAATACCAATTTTTAGGTTAAAAGGTGGTGAAGATAGATATATAATTACTTATGTCGATGTTAGATTGGAAAAAGATCCAGATAAGTTGGAGACAAGTTATCATGAAAGAAAAGGGCGTTATGTATCTTTGGAGGAAGAGCTTGTTAAATTTGCAAAAGAGCCTTATACAATAAAAGATGTTGCACAAGCTGTGATAAATATAAGAGAGAGAAAATTGCCGGATTTAAACAAAGTCGGAAGCTGTGGGAGTTTTTTTAGAAACCCTGTTGTTTCAGTGGCAAAATTTAAAGAATTGGCGACGGTGCTTGAGGATTTGCAGTCTTATCCTGTTGATAAATTAAGCTACGACTTGAAAGATTGGCAAAAAGTTGATGATTTGGAATATGTAAAAATACCTGCGGGTCGTCTGCTTGACGAGTTAGGCTGGAAAGGGCGATGGATGGGCAATGCAGGTGTACATGAAGCTCATGCTTTATGTGTCGTCTCAAACAAGAAAGCAACGGGAGAGGAAATTTTGGCTGTCACAAAGAAAATGAAAGAGGAAGTAATGGAAAAGTATGGGGTAGAGCTAGAAAGTGAGGTCAAAATAATAGATTAGATATATAAATTTTTAGATAAAAAGTATGGCTGATATTATCTCAAATATAGAATCAGTATTTCATGCTTATGATATAAGAGGATTGGCAGGAGAAGAGCTTGACGAGCAATTTTACTATTTACTTGGGATTGCAACCGCTAGATATTATAAAGCCAGTAAAATTGCTATTGGGCGAGATTTTAGGAAAGATAGTCTCAAATATCAAAAAGCAATGATAAAAGGAGCTCTATCTGAGGGCGCTAGCATTGTAGATATTGGCGAAATTGCAACTGAAATGCTATATTTTGCGACAGGAAGTGATCAAAGCTTTGATTGTGGCGCTGTTGTCACAGCTTCTCATAATCCTGCGCAGTATAATGGATGTAAAATTGTAGGTAGGGGAGCATCTGCATGCAGTAAAGAGAGCGGACTGTTTGCAATAAGAGATATTATGGTTGAGAGTGTGAAATCAGGCGAACAGAGCTCTTTTATGAGCCAACAAGTAGGAGAAGCTGATTATTTAGATATATATCCAGCATTTAAAGAGAAAATAACAAGCTTTCTTGATAAATCTGTTTACAACCTAAAAATAAAAATAGCGGTTGATGCAGGAAATGGTATAGGAGGGAAGCTTTTTGATTATTTGTTTTCCGATTTAAATATCAGTGTCCATAAGATGTTTTTTGAGCCTGATGGAAATTTCCCAAATCATACGCCTGATCCATTAAAAGAAGAGAATGTCAAAGATATAAAGAAAATGGTTTTGGATAAAAAGCTTGATCTTGGAATTGCAATAGATGGAGATGGTGACAGGGTCTTTTTCATCGATAGCAAAGGTCGCAATCCAACGGGAGTTTATACGGGGGCTTTTTTTATCCCATATCTTGTTAAAGAGGGAGATAAAGTTATTCACGATCCTCGTCTAACATGGAGTATTAGCGATAAAGTCAAGCAGATTGGTGCAATACCTGTAATAAGCAAGGCGGGACACTCATATTTTAAAGAGAAGATGAAAGAGCACCAGGCAGTTTTTGGAGCAGAAGTGAGTAGCCATTTTTTCTATAAAGATTTTTATTACGCTGACTCAGGTATGATTAGTATCGTTATTATGCTAAATGCTCTTGCAAATGGAGCTGATTTTGCTGCTAGTATGGATTATTATTATGAGAATTATCCAAATAGTGGTGAAGTTAATTTTAAAGTGGATAGTGTTGAAAAGACCTTGGAAAAAGTAGAAAATCATTTTAAAGAAGGTAAAACAGAGAAAATTGATGGCATATCAATAGAATTTGACGACTGGAGATTTAATCTGCGAGGATCAAACACACAACCTCTTATAAGGCTTAACTTAGAGGCTAAAAATAAAGAGCTAGTTAAGCAGAAATATTTAATAATGCAAGAGCTTATCGGAGGAGTTAGAGAGAATGAGCCGGCAATTTCTTTAGTTTGATAAAAAATCTCTTCCTACTAAACGAATCAGATACAACTGTACCTGTTTTAAAAATCTTGACTACTTTGCGCCTTATTAGCGGGTCTATTTCTAAAAAAATGCCTTGTGGAGAAAGTTGAAGGTTGCTGATTTGCTTTTTTATGCGATTATAATATTTGACTCCTCTTTTGCCTCCGTGGAGAGCTTTCCTTGGCTCGTGTGCTTTTACGCTTTTAGACAGGGAATTATATACTTTAGGGGGTATATAAGGCGGATTACTGATAATAAAATGAACTGATTTTTTAATCTTACTTATTAGCTCTGGATCAATATCTTGCAGGAAATTTGACTTAATAAATGTAATATCAACATCATTTCTCTTTGCGTTTTCTGATGCCAATTTTAGAGCCTTGTTTGATATATCTGTAGCGATAAATTTATAATTATCAAATGGTAAAAATTTTGCAAGTGAAATTATTATATTTCCTGATCCTGTTCCTAGGTCTATTATGTAAGCAGGCTTGTTTTTAAATCTTTTAATATAATCAATTGCGATTTGCACTAGTTGTTCTGTCTCGACCCTTGGGATTAGGACAGAGTTGTTAATGTGAAGGTCTAGGGAAAAGAACTGTGCTTTTTTTAGAATATAAGCCAATGGGATATTCGTATTAAGTTTTTCGATTATTTGGTTAATTTCTGCTATTTGCTGATCTGATAAGATTTTGTTGTATATGTTCTTGTCATTGCCAATCACATGTGAGACTATTTCTTTAGCTATTAATCCCGTGTCTGCACAGATATGATCGATTTTTTGGGAGAGTAGGGGAATAAGTTGTGTAGTATTATTTGGCAGAGTCATTTTCTTCAATTAATGCCTGTATAACAGCATCGTTTGTATCTGTAAGCATTTGCTCCAAATTACCGCCTAGAATGCCATCTAGATTATGCCATGAGAGCTTAACTCTATGGTCTGTTATTCGGTTTTGTGGGTAGTTATATGTGCGAATTTTTTCTGCTCGCATCATCTTGCCTACTTGTCCTGCTCTTAGAGAGTCGATTTTGTCTTGCTCCTCTTTCTTTTTTCTGTCGTAAATTCTTGCTAAAAGCATAGCCATAGCTTTTTGACGATTTTGCAGCTGATGTTTTGTTTCCTGACAGCTGACAACTATACCTGTTGGTATATGTGTTATTCTTACTGCGCTATCTGTTGTATTAACACACTGTCCGCCTGCGCCAGTTGCGCGCATAACATCTATTTTAATATCTTCCGGCTTGATCTGTACATCAATCTCTTTTGCCTCTGGTAAAATTGCGACGGAGACTGTTGATGTATGAATTCGGCCTTTTGATTCTGTTATAGGAACTCTTTGCACACGGTGGACGCCGCTTTCATATTTGAGCTTTTTAAAAACATTTTTGCCGTTTATTGAGCCAATGATCTCTTTGTATCCGCCTGATTCGTTTACACTTGTTGATATGATCTCAAAGACCCATCCCTGGGAGGTAGCATAGAATTGATACATTTTGAGAAGGTCAGAAGCAAATAAACCTGCTTCGTCACCTCCGGCTCCGGCTCTTATTTCGATAATCGCAGATCTTGTATCATCGGGATCACTAAATTTGCGTTCTACTTCTAAGGCGCGATGTTCAGATTCGGTTTTTGATAATTCCTGCTTAATCTTATCAATCTCAACTAGTGCCATTTCATGCATGCTTTTATCGTTTAACAGCTCTTTTGCGTCTTCAAGCTCTTTTTGGAGTTTAATAATTTTGCTTATTTGATCAATTGCTGTTGTGTGATAATCTAAATCTGAGTATAGAGTAGAGCGTTCTACTTCTGTGAGTTTTGTTGGATCTAGGAGCTTTTGGCTAAGAGTATCGTGAGTAGTCTGTAGCTGTTTTAGTTTATCAAGAAGCGTCATTTTTCAATGCTTTGAGCATATCTTTAAGTGTATTTGCTCTTGGCGTAGCTGACACATTGAGCTGTTTTCTTTCCTTGCGAGACTGCATTTTCTGTCTTTTGCTCTTAAAAGAGCCAAGTGTCTTGGTTTGCTCTTGTCTTTTAGCAAATTTGGCAGCTAAGTTCTCTGTGTCAACAATTCTTTGCTCACCTGTATAAAAAGGATGGCATTTAGAACAAAGCTCAGTTTTGATTTCATCAAGAGTTGAGCCTGTTGTAAACTTGTTTCCGCAAGAACATATTACTACAGCACTTCTATTAAATTTTGGATGTATATCTTTTTTCATAACGAGTCTTATTATATTATGTTTTATTAGAAATTGCAAGTGCCTTGTAGGATTTAGTTAGATTCGTTTTTAACAAGAGGCTTGCTATATACCCCGGGAGGGTATATAATAGAATTAAACAATAAGTTTTAAAATAAAAATTATTATGCCAAAGAAAGGACCTTCAACAATAAAAGAGAGAGTTAAAAGAGCCGTTGGACAAGTTAATGCGGTGGCATCTATGATCGACAGAGGAGAATCTACAGATAGAATAGTTATGCAAATCAAGGCCTCTGTCTCGAGTTTAGAGGCGATAAAAGCAGTTTTATTAAAAAAGAAAATAAAAGATAGTATAATAAGGGAAGTCGAAGGGATGATTGAGCAATTATAGATATGAATATTCTTGCAGTTATTAAAAAAAATTGGAAAAAAGTATTAAGAGTTCTTATTATTTTGGTTTGTATTTATCTTATTATTGATCCGTTAGCTCCAGGTGTTGATTACCAAGTTAGGAAAATCACAACAAATAATAATCAAGAATCAATAATTCAAGATTATTCTGACGAAATTCCGAGCGAAAACCGATTATTTATTCCATCCATTTGGGTGGATGTGGATATTGTAGAAGGCGGGACCGATAAAGTCTTGTCACTAGGGGCATGGAGAAGGCCTAATTCAAGTACTCCTGATAAAGGGGGAAATACTGTTATAACAGGGCATAGGTATCAATACACGCCACCAAGCAACAAGACATTTTATAATCTCGATAAGTTGGAAAAAGGAGATAAAATTTACATATATTGGGAAGGTAAAAAGTACGATTATGAAGTTGATAGGACTTTTGTTGTTGCACCAGAGGAAACTTGGATTGAAGATAACACAGAAGATTCTATTTTGACCCTATACACCTGTCATCCGCTTTTTACTGCAAAAAATCGACTTGTTGTTGTGGCGTATTTAAAAAGCAATGGTTGAGAGTTTAGGCTTGGTACTATTTAATATGTAACTCTTTTGTGCTATAATCAGAAACACATAATTGAATTGTTGATATTAAAACAGTTCTTCTGAAATTAATATTAGAAACTTTACTTATGAAAATTAAATCAGCGGGTTTTCTATCATTTACGATTAAAGAGGACGATACAGTCTTTTTGACTGATCCAAATTTATCGGGCAATAAGCAGAGTGCAGATGTAGTGCTTTTTTCTCATGCAAAATATGCTGGTACAGAGAATGTTCTAGAAGGGAGTAAGATCGTTCCAAATAAAAGAGAAACTGTTTTTGAAATTGTAAATAACGGTGAGTATGAAATCTCGGGTGTGCTTGTTAGAAAGCATGATAATGGCGTTTTATTGTTAGATAGCGGTACGCAAAGAATTGTAATTGTAGGATATGATAGTGCAGAGCTTGATCTAGCAAGTCTTAAGGGTATGGGTGATGTTGATGCTCTTATAATCGCTGTTGGAGATGGAGCAGGAAATAAATACGGATTCCCCAATATATCAAAAGTAGAGAGGATAATATCTGCTATTGATCCGTCAGTCTTTATCCCTGCAGGTTATCAGTATGATGGCGATAAAGAGCTACTTTCTGTTGATGATTTCTTAAAACAGTGCGGATTTTCTGGAGCAGAGAAGATGGATGAGCTAAAACTTGGTGTAAGAGCGAATGAGGAAGACAAAAGAATGATGATTGCAATTTTAGATTAAGATGATTACTTATTAAAGAGCTTTTATGGCTGATAGAGTACCACCACAAAATATAGAGGCTGAGGTTAGTGTACTTGGAGCCATGCTTTTAGATAAAGACGCTGTAATCACTGTTGCAGAGCAATTATCTTCAGAACATTTTTACGATCAGAGGCACGCTTTAATTTATTCTGCAATTATGAGCTTATTTGAGGAAGGATTACCGATTGACATTGTTACTCTCAGTGATAAGCTTAAAAAAGAGAAAAATCTACGAAAGATAGGTGGTAGAGCATATTTAACCGAATTAGTCGAATCTGTCCCAACATCTGCTCATGCAGAAGAATATGCTGTTATCGTTAGAGAAAACGCTTTGAGACGAAACCTTATCTCGATAGCTGGAAAAATAACAAACTGGAGCTTTGATGAGAACTTAAATATAAAAGAGCTTATTGATAATGCAGAGCAAAATCTTTTCTCTGTTGCACAGCAGGGGATAAGGCAGAAAGTTGTACACATTAAAACATTATTAAAGGATGCTTATGAACGAGCTTTATCAGCTGATAAGAATATTGGATTAACTGGGGTCTTATCAGGGTTTAAGGAGCTTGATAATCTTCTGGGAGGCTTCCAGAAATCTGATCTCATTATTGTTGCAGCAAGGCCATCTGTTGGTAAATCTTCTTTGGCTTTTGATTTTTTGCGATTTGCCGGTGTGGCGCAGAAAAAAAAAGCGCTTTTCTTCTCACTTGAGATGTCCAATGAGCAAGTTATCAACCGTCTTATTGGCATGCAGTCGGGAATACCTTTTTGGAATATTCATACGGGCAAGTTAAAAGATGATGATTTTGTTAAGTTTAATGATGCAATGGGGATTTTATCTGAGGCAAATATTTTTATCGATGATAAACCAGGTCAAAGCATTAACGAGATTCGTACAAAAGCAAGGAGATTAGCGCTCGAGCAGGGTGTTGATATAATATTTGTTGATTATTTACAGCTACTTCATGGTACCCATACAGAAAACAGAGTGCTGGAGGTCTCTGAGATATCTCAAGGTCTTAAAAATCTTGCAAGAGAGCTTAATGTACCTGTGATCGCACTTTCACAGTTATCTCGCGCCATTGAGAGTAGGACGACAAGAACTCCTCAACTTTCTGACTTGCGAGAATCAGGGTCTATTGAGCAAGATGCTGATATTGTGATGTTTATTGATAGAGAGGAGACTTACGATATGGATACAGAGAGAAAAGGAATCGCAGATATTATTGTTTCCAAACACAGAAATGGTCCAACAGGTAAAATTGAGGTTGCATTTGTTAAAGAAATCGCCAGCTTTAGAAATTTATATAAAGGAAGTTGAGACAATTATTAATTACGAATTACTAATTGCTAATTACTAATTACTAATACTGTGTTGGAGGTTGAAAAAGCGGTGGTAAAATGATAAAATAGGGGACATGGTCGAGTGGTGGAACTGGCAGACACGCGGGACTCAAAATCCCGTCCCAGCTAATAGGAAATAAATTTATTGTTACTTATTGGCTGGGGTGAGGGTTCAATTCCCTCCTCGACCACCAATTTTATATTTATTAAATTTTAATTAAAATCTGTATGACATTTGAGGAAGGGCTAGAGCAGTTTATCGAGAACACGCTAAGAGCTGATTATGGTCAGATAAAAACCGTTGTTCTGATTCTTTTTTTTGTGTTTTGGCTATTTGTAGCTTGGTGGATATATAACGATATAATTTCAAGAACAAAAAATAAGTACATACAGATATTTTCAGTGATCTTAGTTTTGGTGCTTAATCTCCCAGGCCTTTTGATTTACTTCATAATAAGGCCAAAAGATACTTTGGAGGAGGCTTACTGGGCTGATCTTGAGAGAAGATATTTGTTATTTGAAACTGCTGATTTAGGAGAGTGCGAGAAATGTGGATTCCAGTTACGCCCAGGTTTTGTTAATTGTCCTAATTGTAATAATATAATCAAAGTTAAGTGTAGCTGTGGCGCGATGATTGATAAGAATTGGAAATTTTGCCCATATTGTGGAGCAACTGCGACAATAGCTAAAGAAAATGTGGTCGAAAATAAGCCTGATTTTGACAATATCGAGAATATGCCTCAAAGGCCTAAATATGCTAATAAAGTAAGATTAGAGAAGCTTTTTGAGAAAGTTGACAATATATTCGACAAGATATTTCCTAAGAAGCCCAAAAAACAGGAGAAAGAAGCGGAAGTTTTTGCTACAGCTCCGACTAAAAAGGCAAAAAAAAGCAAGAATAAATCAAAAAAGAGAAAATAATTATGTATTTTATTATTCTTTTCTTGGTGGCATTTTATGTTTTTTGGCATGAGTGCAAAAGAATACAGAAGGATAACAACTCAATATTTGATGTGTGGATTTTAGGCAGTATATTTATGCTTTTGTGGGGAAGATTATCTTACATCACATCAAGATGGGATGAATTTATGTCTGTGGGATGGTTTTACTCGCCATATGAGCTTTACGGAGATAAAATTTATTGGTTTAGACAACTTCCTTGGAAAATGATCGCTGTTTGGGATGGTTTCTTCCTTTTTACTGGGATATTTGCTGGCTTATTAATTTTTGCTTATTTTTACATCTCATATATGAAAAAGTGGAGCTGGCAAGAGATGTATAGGGTTGTTTTTGGAACAGCATATTTAGCTATTGTAGCTATGATCTCGATTTACTCTGTCTTGGCAAGGGATGGTACTGCATTGCCTTTTATCATCGCTGCTGGGGTTCTTGACATTATATTCCTTACTGCAGATAGGATAAATAAAAAACTCGCAGTATTTGTGGCTGGTAAAGTGTTTGTCTACGAGCTCATTTTGTCACTGGTAATATTTGCAAATCTTGCAGTGATATTCTTGCAAGGGTATATGACAATCACAGATAAGGTAAACCTTGTAATTGTACTTGCGATACACTTGTTGACTTTGTATAGATATTATAAAGATGTGCGCAAACCTTCTGTATCTATTAAAATATGAAAAAAATCTTAATCCCAAATAACTACGGGGGACAAAGATTGGATGTCGCTCTTACTGATTTATTAAATAAGGGGGTTGGCATAAATCGTACCCGTAGTTTTATCAAGAAGTATATACCCAGTGGGGTATATAAAGTCGATGGTAGTAATGTAAAGCCATCGTGCATTGTGCAGGCAGGCGAGGAGTATTTATTTGATGAGACACTTTTAGAGGATGCATCAAAGCGTTCTTTTTCTGAAATTGATATAGAGGGTCAGGATGCTCAAATCACTGCACAATATGAAGACTTCTTATTTGCTATAAAAAACCGAGGAGATGATGTACTTAAAACGGCTGCAATCCTTGCAAAAACAGGTCTTATAGATAAAGAAATGCCTAGAAATGGTATCGTGCACAGATTAGACAAACCTGTTGGAGGTATTATGGTTTTTGCGAAGAATACTAAAGGGCAAAATGAGCTCTCACGCTTGTTTTTAGAAAGAGGAATTCAGAAATATTATATTGCCAATGTCAAAGAGCTAGCAGGTAAATTTGAAAAAGGTTATGTTTACAGGGTTTATGGGGGAATTATAAGAGATAGAAAAAAAAGAATCCGTAGGTCTTTTAAGCTTGAAGGAATTGATAAAATGGAGACGGGTAAAATCTTTAAGTATAAAGATGACTTTTATACTCCTAGGGGGTATAGGAAAGCTATTTTGGAACTTAGAATTATCGGTAAGAACAGGTTGCTTATAAAGCTTCTTACTGGGAGAAATCATCAGATTAGGGCTACTTTAAAAGCGCTAGGGATGATTATTGTTGGGGATACACTTTATGGCAAAGAGTATCTTGTGCCAAAAGCTATAGATCTTTGGTCTATACATATTGGATTTGAATATGATAACAAAGTGTTTTCAGAGGGGTTTTACGATACTATAGGGTTTGAGGAGTTTGAGTCTTCAAAGTGGTAAGTTATCGGGTATTTTTCATGGATAGTGTTATCAAGACGGAACAATCTCTTGATGTTTAAATCATGTGAACAATAAAAAGAATTTGCTTAAATGCTGTATTCATGAAAAACGCTATGCTGATAATCTTAATTGAGAGCCAAAAAGATCAACCTTAAAAAGTGACTTAGATAAAGGATAAATTAAATAACATTTACGTAACACAGACAAAAACGGGACATGTTATGCATTTAAAACAACAGTAAGGATAGTAAACTTATAAGACATTGCCTTATAAGTAAAAATAACACAAAATTAACATATGAAGAAGTTAAGAATAATACTTGCGCTTTTAATTATTATTGGATTCCTCTTGATAGGATATCGAGTATTACATATATCTAATTATCTTAATAAAGAGCCTTTGATTAATGATCAGGTTTTTATTAACAATCAAGAAAGAAGTGTTGAAACGACGCTTCTTGTTCTTGAAAAGCGAGATTATGAAAAAGGGACAAACGAAATTATGCACGGATTTCTTTTTGTGCAGAACGCTGAAAACGCTACTGCATTAATATTCTATATACCCTCATGGGTATATATTGGCGAAGAGAGGTTTTCTACAATAAATCACTTTGGACTAAATGACTCTTTTGGTGGAGGATATTCTTTATTGACCCAGAAACTTGGTAATCAATTTGCTCTGAAAATTAACTCTTTAATAGCTATTGAATACTCTGATGAAGATGTGGACATTAATAAATTGTTTAGAAAAAACACTCAGATTACTGATTTGTTTTTGAATGATAAATTAGGACTATATTATGCTGACATGGTAAGCAATTTAAATTATAAAGAGCTGTTGCAGAAATGGTTCGAGCTTAAGCAAATTGCGAAAAAAACTCAGATAATAAAAATAGAAAACGATTATCTTGTAGAGGAGCTTATTTCTACGGGAGAGTTTGTTTACAAGCTCAATACAAGTAAAATTGATTCAACAATAAATTCCAATAGCGCGGTATTTTTTGATAAGCAAGTTAAAAAAGAACAAGCGCGCGTAGAAGTGTATAATGCAGGCTCATCTTCTGGTATGGCAAGTTTATATAGTCGTATTCTCACAAATCTAGGGTTTAATGTTATAAGATACGGCAATTGTCCCGTTTCATATGATAAGACGACTATTTTTGTCAGTGACAAAGAGAAATTCGCGCAGAGCTTGAATATTGTGCGCAGTTTGTTTATAATAGATGTTGTTATAGTTGAAGAAAGACCCGATTTCATGAATACAGGAGATATCGTTATAATAATAAATTAGTTACGAAACACTTCTTAATAATTTAAAATTTAAAATTTAGCATTTAAAATTTAAAAAGAATGTCAGGACATAGTAAATGGTCGACAATTAGGCATAAGAAAGCTTTAAATGATGCAAAAAAGGGGAAAGTTTTCTCTAAAATGGCACAGTTAATTACTGTAGCTGCAATGCAAGGAGGAGCAGATTTGAGCGCAAATCCAACTCTAAGATTGCTTGTAAATAAAGCTAAATCAGAGAGTATGCCTGTTGCTAATATAGAGAGGGCAATTGCTCGTGGCGCGGGTACATCCGATGAAAAAGTCGTTTATGAAAATCTCACGTATGAAGGATTAATCATGGGAGATTGTGGTGTCATGATAGATGTTTTGACGGATAATAAGAACAGGACAGTTTCTGAAATAAGGCAGATTTTTAATGAAGCGGGGGGTATATTGGCTCAAACAGGCGCTGTGTCTTGGAATTTTGAGACAAGAGGTCTTATTGTTTTAAAATGTGCCAAGAAAGTAAAAAGTCAGAAATTTGGTCAAGATGATACTGAACAGCTTTACAATAAAGATGATGTTGTAATGGAAATGATGGAAATTGATTGCGTAAAGGATATAATTGAAGATAGAAGCATATTTATTGGACATAGTGGCCAAGGAGGAGAGGAGCAGGATATTGAAATTTATACAGATTTTGAAGATCTTGCCTCTGTACGAGATAAAATAGAAAAAACAGGCTACATAATAAAAGAATCTATTGTGGTTAGATTATGTAAAACTCATAAAGATTACTCTGATGAGCAAATCGAGAAAATCGCTCAATTCTGCGAAAGGCTTATGGAAAATGATGATGTACAGCTTGTCTGGTCTGATGCAGATAGGGGTAAATTTATGAGCGCAATGTATGAACAGTAATATTATTTTGGGAATTGATCCTGGACTTGCAACAACAGGCTGGGCCGTTCTTAAATGCGATTTGCAAAATATTTCAAAACAAGAAAAAAGCTATGAAATCATTAATTATGGCATTATAACAACATCAAAAGGCGAGGAGATAGGGCAAAGATTGTGCGAAATATATGATGATCTTACAGGAATTGTTGAAAAATATAAGCCTGATTTTGCCGGCGTAGAGAGTTTACTCTTTTATTCAAATGCCAAGACAGCCATTGCTGTGGGACAGGCAAGGGGAGTTGTTCTTACAGTTTTGGCAAAAGCGGGCGTAAGTAGGGCTGATTTTACTCCTTTGCAAGTTAAACAGTTTATAACTGGTTATGGAAGGGCAGATAAAAAGCAAGTCCAAGAATGTGTGTCAATGATGTTAAATATCGATGGGCTTGTGCAGGATGATGCTTGTGACGCCTTGGCAATAGCGATGATTGCGGAAGCATCGATTAAAAAGCTTATATAAAAGCTATTTCAAAAAGTTTTGGGCTAAATTTATTATAGTAGCATTACTCTAAATATTTGATATAATATTCCTATGATCACAAGGATAAAAGGTAAGATCGTTTCAAAATACCCACTTGAAGTTGAGACGACAAGTGGAGTAACTTACGGTGTTACAATGAGCGATAGAAATCTATCATTAATCAACGAAGAAGATACAGCTGAAATATTAATTTATCATTATATCCGCGAAGACAGCTGGCAATTGTACGGATTTCTTTCTTTGGAAGAGAAGCTATACTTTAATGAAATGATCAAAGTCTCTGGAATAGGCCCTAAAATAGCAATGTCAATACTATCTGTTTATACCCCAGACGAGATAAAAGAGCTTATAATGCAAAGAGATTTTGTATTGCTATCAAAAGTGCCTGGACTTGGTAAAAAAGGCGCACAAAAAATAATTCTGGAGTTAAGCAGTAAAATAGATGATGGCGATTTTGGGCATATGGTATCGGGAAGATCCTCTGATGATAACCCGCTGCTCAAAGAATTAAAAATGGCATTAAAAAATCTCGGTTTTACAGGAGAGGAGCTTGAACAAAAAATGAAGACAGCAAACGAATTAATCAATGAAAAGAGTGATATAAAAATAGAGCAATTAGTTGAAATGGTAATGAAAAGATAACATTAAAATATGATTAGAGATAAAGCAGAGTTAAAATTGAATCGAAGTAGTAAAAAGCTTGTTGCCTCTAAACCTCGTCTAGAAGACACATTAGAGCTTAATAGCATAAGGCCAAGCTCCTTTGATGAAATAGCGGGTCGTCTTAATGAGAAGAAGAGATTGTTAATGATGATCGAGTCTGCAAGAAAAAGAAAAGAAGCAGTTGATCACATACTCTTTTATGGCCCTCCAGGACTTGGTAAGACAACATTTGCAATTGCTATTGCAAAAGAAATGTCGGCTAATATAGTCATAACGAGTGGCCCTGTGATAAAAAAACAAGGAGATCTTGCTACAATATTGACAAATCTTAATACAGGAGATGTCCTTTTTATTGATGAAATACATAGGCTTAGTAAAAGTGTTGAAGAGATACTTTATCCAGCAATGGAAGACCAAAAGCTTGATATTCTTATCGGCAAGGGTATTTCTGCTAAGACGATTAGGCTTGATCTTAAGCCGTTTACACTCGTGGCAGCGACTACAAGAGCAGGGATGATAAGTAATCCAATGAGAGACAGATTCGGCTTGGTGCAGAGATTAGATTATCTTGGTAACGAGGACTTATGTGATGTGCTTATGAGGGCAAAAGATCTTTGGAGAATCAAGATTGATGATAACGCTATTAGGGAACTTGCTTGTAGATCTCGTGGAACGCCTAGAATTGCTCTTAGATTGCTAAAAAGAGTTCGTGATTTTGCTGAGTATGATGGAGGGGCAGATAATATCGGTATAAGTGTTGTAAAAAAGGCTCTAGAACTGCTCCAGATTGATGAAATGGGGCTTGAGGAAATAGATAGAAGAATACTTGTCTCCATAATAGAAGATTTCGATGGAGGGCCTGTTGGACTTGGAACGATTTGTGCATCCATCTCTGAGGAAGCTGAGACGGTAGAGGATGTTTACGAGCCTTTTCTTATACAGATGGGGCTGCTTATGAGGACGCCAAAAGGTAGGGTAGTAACAGAGAAGGGGAAGAAATTAATAATTTCTAAGTTGTAAAAGATGAAATTATGAAAAAGCCAAAAATGATAGCAGTTGCATTGATTATTGGTATCGCCATGTTTATAATCAAGCTTTTGCAAAGAGAAACAGTCGAAATATATCAAATTTTGTTGTACTCACTAGGATTTGGGGCCTTTGGATTTATCGGATTGTTATGGATAACTAATTTTGTATTAAATAAAAAGGCGATTTTGTTTATATTTCAAGGCGCTTTGATGCTTTTTGCCCAGGTGTTTTTTCTCTTTTTGTTTTTTTACACAAGTTTTGGACGAGTATATGAATCAGCACTGTTTTTTATTGTTGTGTCAATGTTCGTGTTCGTTAATTATGTACTTTTCTCGATGGTAAATATATTTGTCGTATGGACCGAGAAACCTCTTCCACTTGTAAATGTTGCTAAAAGTAGTTCTTTTATTTTCTCACTGGCGACTGTGTATTTTGGCTCATTTGCAGTATTAAACAGTAATTTGCCTATATATTTTATTGCGTTAATTGAGTTTTTGCTTGTTTTTGTTGTTACAATAATGTATTTTGTCAACTTAGAGGTGAGTAGGGAGCTAATTTTTAAAGAAAGTGCCCTGATATCGTATAGTGTTCTAGGGCTATTTCTTGCGGGGATGCTTTTTACCGAGAAGATTGAATTTCTTGCGTTTTTGCCTGTTATATCAATGTTTATCCTTAACGAGAAGAAATTTAGAATACTTAGCTTTATACAAGCGATGCTGTTTTTTATTATTTTATTGCTGTTGGCATGGTAAGGGAAGGGGAGCAGCGTGGAACATCCCATAGTAAACAACGGTGTGGATAACTTTCAGCTTAACCTATAGTATTTAGTGCGCTACAACAGCCTTTTTTGACGATATTGTTTTCTAGTTTAATAAAAACGATTTAAATAAATATTACACAAATTGGTACCTTACAAATACTCCTTAGAGTAGGTACTTCTCTTTTTATTAAAGCATACTAAAACACAGCAGATATGACCGAGTATAATCAACATTATATGCGGTCTTGACATTCTGCCAAAGGGTAGTTTATAATTGCTATAACATTTAACCTTATTAAGTAAAACCTAATGGCGGGATCAATTATTAAATTACCTTCACAAGATGATTTTTTACTCTCTTTGCATAATAATAATTACAGCATACAAACTGTTATTAACTACGCCCGTGATTTGAGTATCTTTGCCCTATTTCTGCAAAATCATAAAATTCCCTTTGCTAAGTTATCAAAACAAGATATTGATGTATATAAAGGGTATCTTAGGAACTGTGATCACCTTGTTGACTTGGCTAATATGAGAAAAAGGCTTGTTGTTACAATACAAAACACCACAGCGAGCCCTGATGCCCCTAATTTAAACGATGATCAACAAAAGGTCTCCTTAGATGTCTTAAAAGAGATATATAAGAAGGTTTATACTGGTAAGAGCGCCGATTTTAGACATCAAGCTGATCACGAACTGGATGCGAAATCAGCCAACCGGATGTTGTCAGCTATAAGGTCATATCTGAGATACCTAATTGAAATGGATCAGCCGTATCCATTGGCTCCTGATAGTATAAAAATGATCAAGAGTCCAAAAAAGAAAAAACAGCTTGCAGATTTTGACGACATTGTTAAGTTAATCGAATTCCCAACGCAGTTTGAGAAAGATAAACGAGTTGGTATGCGAAATCGAGCCATGCTTGAGATGCTTTTTGCAAGTGGTATGCGAATTAGCGAGCTTATGAGCTTGTCAATATCCGATGTAAATGTCGAGGGAAAGCTATTTATAACTGGTAAGGGCCGTAAACAGAGGTTTGTATACTTAACACCAAGGGCTCTTAGATGGCTTGATTTGTACCTCATTATTAGATTTAAATGGGAAATTAATGGCTCAAAAACTACTAATCGTGAAACAAACGAGCGACTATTCGTGAAACATAAAAAGGTTATTAAAATGATTGAAGATTTTCTTGGTGATTTGGCTGATGATTATGATGGGAAATCTCTGTCTGCTCTGTCCCTTGTGGAAGATATAAGAAGAGCTGATTTAGTTGATGCACTGCACTCCCCTGCTCTTTTTATCCCTTTTAGTGGCAGAGGTATTTTTGGTAAGGATAGAAATAATAATAAAGATGATGAGCCTAAGGAAAATGGTGTTATAAAGGGAAATTATAGCAAAACTTATAGACTTAAGCCTTGCAAGCTTTCGACTAACTATTTTCAAGAGAAAATTGCTCAGTATAGGCGTAGAGCCGGTATTTTAGTCCCAACTTCGGCGCACAGTCTGCGTCACGGTTTCGCAACTTATTTAGCTGAGAATGGAGCTTCAGCTGTAGCTTTGCAGCTTCTTTTGGGACATGAGAGTCTTGATACTACTAATCGATATGTTCATGCTTCTGATAAGTTAGCCGAGCAGGAGTATAAGAAGAGGCATCCATTGAAGTGAGTATGATTGAGTAATTATTTTAAAATTTGTAAAAAGAGCCAGTTTTCACTGGCTCTTTTTTATCGTGAATGATAAGCTTATGACTGCCATTTAATGTCTACTTTAGGAAGCTTATTCCACATAGATCTTAAGAATCCTCCAACTCTTCTCTTAACTTTAGCCTTTGCTCCTTCGCCAGCACTTGCTGCAAGCGCAGCATTCTCTTCCACTAACTCCCTAATTTTTCTCTCGTTTTCAGTCTGTAGGGCAATATATTCAGGAGCGTTTTGTACCGCTTGAACTCTACGTCTTTCCTCTTCCGCTGTTGCTGCTGCTGCCTCTGCTGCTGCTGCCTCTGCTGCTGCTCGTTCTGTTTCTACTCTTAAAGCTTCTATTTCAGTCCTTGTATTTTCCATTGCTGCTCTAATTTCTTCATTGTATGTCTTTGTTCTTCTAGTAATTAATTCTATATCTTGTATTGCTATCTCTAGTTCTTCCCTTGCTGCAATTTTTGTTTCCATTCGAGTAGCTAAATCTATTAGTAAAACTTCAAGTTTTGATTGTTGTTCAGTTGAGAGAGTTCCTCTATCTATGCCAAATTGTCCAATTATATCCTCTGGTTGTCTTGCAACAGCGTTTTCAATTCCTTCTATATTTGCAAGACGTGCTCTCATATTAGCAATCTTTGCTTCTTCAGCTTCAATCTGTGCTGGTGTGAGAGGAGGTTCTTCTGAAGATCCTTGAACTGGAATTGTCGCAATTGAAAGGAAAGCCACTGCTTGGTCAATTTGTAATCGTAGATTTTTAGCAACTCTAGCAACACCAGCAGGGTTCCCAGTAAGTGCCTCCATTGCATCGTATAAAGCATCTTGACTTGTGAGTACATCTGGACCAAATTCGGTTATTATAGCAGCTTCGGCTCTAGAATACTCTTTAGCTGCATTACTAAAAGCTTTTTGCTTATCATTTGCTTCGCGAACTCTTTTTGCTACTGTGTCAAAAGTACTTGCTGTTTGAGCTTCAAGCATTTCATAAGCTCTTGCTACACCTTTTTCTATTTCAGTTCGATTAGTAATTTCAGTAATTTGAGCCTCACGCTCAGTAATCTCAGTATCTGCAGCTGATATTTTATCACCTAAGCCATTTATTTCATTTTCAACAAGCTCTAATGAATATCTAAGTGTTTCATCGTCCAAGTTAAGAATAGCTTCTGTCGTCGAGAATCCAAGCAATTCGATTGATTTTTCCGGTATACTGAGTTGTCCAGAAAGTGCAGATCTCTGTTCTGATGGTAGCAATAAAAGAGATTCTAATTGGGATTTCGTACCAGAATAATGTAATAAAATCGCATTAAGACCTGTTTTTCTTACTGAAACTCTATTTCTTGTTTCGGTAAGACTTGCTGCTTCATCTTCTAAGGCAGTTATTTGGTTAGAAGTTTCAAGTTTTCTTCTTCCTGCATTATTGCTTACTTCCAGAACTCCATTTACTTCGCTAAAACATTTTGCTGCTGTTTCTGTGAATCTTCTGGTCAATTCTAAATCAGGTGAAAAAGTTCTTTCAAGTTCTCTGCGAGCTCTATCCTTTGGTGCGAGGGCAGCTGGAGTCAAATTCTCATCTGCAGCTATTGCATTAGCAACTTCTTCTGGTGATTTTCCGGCCTCATGTCTTACAGCTTCTAGTGCCGCATCACCAAGAAGAAAAGGAGGTGTGCTCGGTGTTCTAGGTACACTTGGAGTAACTTGCAAATTAGAAGTGCTTATTGGACCCGTGGCTTCTGGTGCTCCTGTTGAAGTGGCTAAGGATGGTTGACCTTGTGATTCACTTGTCATAATAAAAAATATTTAAAAACTTAAATAACATAATTCTATCATAAAAATTACAATGTGTCAAGCTATCTATTTATCAACTCCGAATAAAAAATTATTATCTGTCAGATAAACAAACCATCGTTTTGTTCTGTCATGAAAAATCTCTTGCGTTTTCCATTGGTGCAATTTAGCTGGTTCACTTGGAATTCCCATAGAACTAAGTATAACATAATCAAGTTGTTCTGTTTGTGTTAGAGCTGATACAGGATCGTCAGTTTGCTGGCTTCTAAGCTTATCAAGAAGGTACTTCCAGTAAGCCGTAGCTGCGCGTCGGTTTTCTCTGTGTTTTTTGACTTGTTCTTGATTTATTGTTAGATCATCACCTAGATATCTTTGATAAGCTCTTCTGATATTGTTCGCTATGAGACCGTTATCAAGTGAGTCATATAAGGAAGCAGCTAATGGAAGGGCATCAAGCGCTCCTTCAATATTATGAATTCTTGACATTATTGCCATAAGGGCTCTTCTTTCCTCTTTTGTGCAATCGTCACTTAACCTTCTTGTATTAAGCCAAGATAGCAGTGCGGTAATGGTTGGTGTTGATTGATAATGCTCTTCTTCTTTTGCTTCTGATTCTGAAACTCTTTCAATTAACCATCCTTGGACCATATCGGGTCTTGTGAAATCGATTCTTCTTGGATCAAGTCTGTCGGGATAATTTTCTTTAATTTCCTTCTCTAATTCAGTTCTAGCATTAATAAATGCAGCTTGAGTTGGAAAAGCGGTTCTTTTAAAATCGTAATTTTCTAGGAAAGCTGCTCGAGTAGCAGATGCTTCTGGTAAGGCCTCTGCAAGATTTGTTCCCTCCCATCTATTGCGTACTGTTGCCGTACCCCTTGTTGTTGCTGTTGCAGCGTTTGTTGACTGTGTTGTTGTAGATGCTGTAGTGGGATGTGCTGTTGTACTACTTGAACCTGTGACTCTAAAAGTAGAGCTTGTGTAAATCTTATATGCAGTTGGTAGACTTTGAAAATCTGTTCGGTAAATTTCAGCATTTCTTCCTGGTATTTTAATGCTATCAGGGCGAGAAGTGTGACCTACGACAATATCTAATTTTCGGCTTGGATCAAGATTTAACGCTGCTCTTAAAGTATCTGTGGTCGCAGGGAACTCTGGAATTTCACCAGAATCGTAATTGGATCCTTCCCTGTTCATGACAAAATCACTTAATTCATTAAATCCTAATTTTTGTCCTGATAATATTTTTTGTAAAGCTAAGGCGACTACATTAGATTTTGGCATATCGTGAGTAACTACAATATCAACGACCTGCGCGGAAGAATCAAACTGTTTTGCTTCTCCAGTGCACAACAATGGTGAGCTAGCTCTTTGTCTTATATCAAGTTCAAGAAATTTATCTAAATTTATTGAGTTACCATTTCCTCTTATTCTAAGAGCTTGTTCTAACTGAGGTAATTTATTAAAATCTGATGGATTTATTGCTAATCCAAATACATTATATAAGTTAGCATCAAAGCCATTGGGAGCAGATTTCCCGATTTCTGCTTCCATCAAGTCGTGATTTCCAAGAAGTACATAAATACCCTTGTCGCTTTCTTGAAATAAATTAGCTAGAAAACTAAAAACGGTTTCTGAAAGAGCAATTTCTCTTTGTATTTGCATTGTCGCTTGCGTCAATGTTTTTGTATCTCTTTCTGTATAGACGTCCCAAAGATCATGATATCGTTTTTTTGCTTCTGCGGTTTCCGTGTGTACAAGATCACCTTCAAATATTAATTCTATCCGATCTACTTTTCTTAATTTGGTTGCTAACTCCATATAAGCGTCAAGGTTTTCGGGATTAGCTGGATCTAATGTTCGATCAAAGCTACCAAGTTGATTATCTTCAATAAACCCGCCTTCAATCAACTTACTTATTGCTGTTGCAATTGATAACTGTGCTTTATGAATGTCGCCATGTATATCGCTTATTGTGATTTTGTGTGCATTTGGGTTGAGATTGACAAGTTGACCTGCGGTGCCTCTTTTTTGTGCTTGTTCTTCTAATTTTTCGATGTATTTTTTATGCGATTCATAAAGTCTTTCTCTTGTTTCTGTTAAGTTTCTGTTTGCAGCTTCAAGTGTTCCTAATTTTTCGATTAATGCTATTGTTAAAATTTCTGCGATTTTCTCAGTAGCAGTCTCTGCTTCTGGATATTCTAACCCGTTTTGTTGTGCAAATTTCTTAAGCTGTTCTGCTGTCATTTTTGCCAATTCTTCTTTTACTTCATTAGGAAGAGGCTTTTTGTCAATTGACAGTCTTGGATCAATGAATTTTTGTATTACTTCAGGATAGCTTTGTCTTGTTTGTTCTTGGGCAGTTTCTTTGTTTCGAAGAATCTTGCTCCTAATAAGTAATCCAAGTGCAGGTAATCCTGTTAAAAATACTCCTGCACCACCCATATAGACTAAAGCTCTAGCGATATCTTCTTTACTACGACTCTCTGGAGTTGCGGGCGCAGGTGCCGCTGCTGGAGGTATATTGGCAAAAGTAACTGTACTGCCTCCATTTTGGGGTATTTGCAATGTACCAGCTCCGATTCTAAGTTCTCTAGCAACATTTTCTGGCATCTCGTAATTTCCAGCCGCTAAGGTTGGCATATAGACAGCGTCCTCGTAAGAACCATGTGCTATAATAATCGGAGTCGAAGAAATTGCAGCATCTTTTGGTGATAATACTGCGAAAGGCCTTTCGCCGTCGGGCTCATAGGTTCTTAAAACTCTTTGAGTCAAGTCTTCTTTTCCTGCCATTAGTCGCCATGGGCCATTATTATTTGTATTTGCATCAGTAGCAGATGTCACTTGTCCTGAATCTATTTCTGTAATGGCAAGCTCTGGAATATTTTCTAGGACAAAAGAAGGTGCGATCTTACCCGAAGTACTACTAGAATTATGTTCAATTAACCTTTGAACTAACGCAGATGAGGTTACTGCTTGGGCTTGAGCGGTTACTGAGCTAGATGCTGATCCGCTGAAATCTGATGTAGCATTACTAATAAATGTGTTAAAAGAGGTAGCATTTCCTGTACTCTGAAGTATTCCGGGCATCTTTCTTGCTTTTTCAAGCGAACTAACAAAAGCAATAACAAGATCATCACCTCTATATCCTCGATTAATTAGTGTTTGAAGCAGATTCCTGTTAACATCGCCCCATTCGCGCCCTTCTCCTCCTCTAAGCAGAAGCTCTGCTATTCCATCACCATCTTTATCATATGATCTCAATATTTGTAGAATTGGTAGAAGATCCGGATTTCCTTTTGCTGCCTCAGCAAAGTGGCCAATATTTAGATTTAACCACTGTTGGTTTTGTGTTAAGGTTGTTGTGTTTGGAGCGGATTCACCTTCTGGTGTCCAAAAAGTTATGCCATCACCTAAAGGTCCTTGAGTTGTGGATTGTGTTGACGCTACAGTAGTAGTTTCAATTGATACTGATAAACTTCCATCTGTCTGAACCGTTCCTGTTAGGCTTATGCCTAGTTTATTCCAAAGATCATCTGTGGTCATAGCATGGATTGCAGGCTTGCCATTGGCGTCTGGGGCTAGGATTGTTGCTCCAATAATTCCTTGAGTTGTTGCTGACTCATTAGTATAGTTATACGCTATTACACTTACATCGTTTTCCGGATCTAATAAAACGACATTGTCTGAATCAAAAGAAATTTTAGAATCAGTGTAGTTAGCTTGTGCTAAAAGTAGAGCTGCTCCATATTCAGACACTGCTTTACTAAAAGAACCGCTTTCAAGATCATATGCTAAGTCGGCCTGGTTAGCTCTATCTTCAGGATTGAAATCAACAAGTACAGAAGGTTTTCCATCTGTTGAATACTCTATTCCGATTATTTTAGCATTATTATCTCCCGTTGCTTTTCTTATACTCGTTTCTAATTCACTTAAGTCTGTTTGGCTTGTCGGATTGAGTTGCTCTCTTCTTGGTCCTGTTTCTTGTGCGCGGTCTGTGGCTTCATGATTTGCTTGTGGGGCAGCATATGCTTTTGTTACGCTAACTACAGATTTAGTTACACTTCCTAATGTGGTTCCTAACATCATAGCTGTTTGAGCTCTTATAAGTCTTGCGGCTCCGCTTTGTGCTAGTTTATATGCTTGCTCTAAAGCGTTGAAATTTTCTTCATTTACATTTCTGACTTCTAATAGCTCTAGTGCTGTTTGTACTGTTCGAGTTATTTGTGGTGGGTACTTTCCTTGAAAATCCTTGGAAAAAAAATCCTCTAATGCAGAATTTAATTGTTTATTACTCAAGCCAGTTGCCAATAAAAGTCTTACTAGAGGTTCTACTTCTTCTCGATCCATGCCTCTTAATCTGGCAAGTGCAGTATCTGTATTAAATTGGCCATCTGTATATAATTCAGGGTCTTGTCGTAACTTATCACGGACAATAGTAAGTGATTCCTCTGATTGACTTGTTGCCGCAGCCATAGCAACTCTAGACTCTTTCATTGTGTGCCTTTGCAGACCGTATGTCGCAGCCATAGATGTTCCGACGCTTAATGCTGTTGAGCCAGCTGTTATAAGAATGGTGGAAACAACATTGCCGGCTGGAAATAATCCGGTTAAAGCTGGTAAAGCAAATGATTGCCCAAATCCCAATGCTGCCGCAACAAAACTCTCTTTGCTGGAAAATATATCTTTAGCTGATGCAAAATTATGCTCTGCTAATTGCTTTTGGACTCTTCTTATCGCCAGAATACTAAAAACACCCATTGCTGCTGGTCCAAGAACAGCACTTAATCCTGCACTTACACCAAGTTGTCCTGCCATAACAAGTAGTTTACCGGTCGTAGTCTGGGAAAATTGATTATACTTTTGTATTAGATCGTCTGCTCTTTCTTGACCTAGGACAACTCTTAGTGTTGTTTCTTTTATTGATCCAGTTAATTGGTCAAATTTGTCCCAAACAGCAAAGATTCCTCGTGCTCGAACGGCTTGTTCTGGATTTGTCCTAGCTTGCTGCAATAACTCTGCTGCAGTTGGATTTGGTTCTGATTCCTTAAACTCTTCTTCTTCGGTTGCTGTCGTTGCACCGTCAAGAAATGCTTGTGCTTCAGAAGCTGTTGGATTAACTTCAGGATTAATCTCTATTGGTTCTGTTGTTGTAACTTCATAATCAGGACCGGCTACACCTGTTTGAGTTTGAGCGTATTTGCTGGGCTCAGAAGGCATATCTGTTGCTGTTTGAGGGCTTTTTTCTTCTCTTGTATGAATATCCGCTTCACTAGTAAGAACAAACTCTGACATTTCAGGTATAAAGTTTAAATTATATTAAAATAAGCTTTCGTTATCGTTTGACGCTAATTTGTTCAAAATCTCCTTAATTTGTTCGTCGCTTAATTCTTTTATAGCCTCTAAATTCTTATCAAAATTTTTAAAATATTCCATAAAAGAATTTGTCAAACTTATCATCAATTTAGCTTGGATATGACCAATACCCTTCCCTGTTTTCCGCTTGCAAAATTCGTCTAAAATAACAAGCTGTTGTGCATCTGTTGGATTTGTGCTCATGAATTTATCCCATCTTTTCTGATCTTCTTCAGTCATTAATTTGCTAATTTCTATCATTGTGTGTGCGACGACGGTTTCTGCCATTAATGCATTTATTTGAGTCGTTTGTTCTAATGTGAGGTCGAGTTTGAGAAGAAATGCTCCGAAAGTTTCCAGCTGCTTATCGAGTTTTGCTGATAAGTCTGTTTTTTGATCGTCCATACTATAATTATACCACAAATAAGTATAAGATTGCAATACTTTTTACACTGCTATATAATAAATTAAATTTAAGCTAAAAGCAAGCAAAATGATAAAATTTTTATCAGAGCTTTTTAGAAATAAAAACAGTTTGAGGACTGAATCTTTTAACTCTTGGCAGAAAAAAATGACCAAGTGGCGCACAAATGGAGTTTATCCGTCATTAAGTGAGCTCCCACAGGCATTTTCTTTTCCAGACTATTTTTGGAAGAAAGTTATCAATTTATACAAATCTACTAAATCTGATGGGCACGAAAGAGCAATTTCTGTGTTTTGGGTGGATGGAGAGCTTGTTCTTACTGAGGTGGTCAGAGGTGGTACTAGTAGTGTTCAGAGTAAAAACGAGATAGTTGTGACTTATGAACCAATATTGCGATCTGGAAAATACGATTATTTCAGTAGGAAAATTACGATTGACGGTAAAACATATTCAGAAAAAGAGGTTTATCACAAAAAAGTGCCAAAAAAATTAGAAAGTCCAATTTATCTTTTTAATATGCATACTCACCCTCCTCATGGGCTGGATACAGGTTATCAAAAAACTTCTTTTGATACGGGTAATAAATTGGCGGGTGATTATGTCGGAAATAGTGGTTATGGTTACTGGTCGGCCCAGGATGTTAGGTCATTGATTGTGTCTGGAGCAATTATAACAGGCCTTATAACAGATGTTTTTTATCTTCTTGTTAGGAGTAATCAGACTCCAATTTCTGTTGAGAATTTTACTGATAGCATGATATCAAATAGCTATTTTAAAAACGAATTGAAAATGGGAGTATATGCAGGCAGATTTGGTGAAAAATCTTTACTGATAAGCTAATTTTTATCTTCCTTTGTATCTGTAGTGCCAACTTTCGTATGAATATCCTGTTGTGCTCTCTTGTCCCGACGGATATGATAAGTAAAATCCATAGGTCTGAGCATTTTGCGCTAGCCATTTTTGAGCTTTTGTACCTGTAAATCCTGAACCAATACAATCACCACATTCGCTAGTTGTGAAGTCTATTGCGGTGCCTAGCTGGTGCTCACTATGTCCTGGTCTTGCTGAATATTTATCGGCTTTGTTATAATCTCCACCCTCTTTTGACACCCAGTAATTGTATGTCGTGACTTGCTGGGCATAAGACCGATATGATGATTTGATTCCTAAATCTATGCCTGTATCACTTGCTGCTTTTGCCATTGCTGTAAGGTCTTCAAGCATAACGGCTCTTCCAGTCTTTTGATCCCCGTATCTTAGTCCTGTTGACCCGAGATTGACAAGATCAGGTGGGGCATAAGTATCTGGGAGTTTGTATTTTTTATTCACTATAACAGTTAAACTGTTAGGATCGCCTTGTACGGGTAAAATTTCTTGTGGATATGACCACCAAGATGTTCCTGATGCTTCTGATTTTGCTTGTGATATAGGAGTAGGTTTTGCATGAATATTAATTTCAATGTCCGTTTGCGATGTTACTGGGGCAATATAAACAGAGGGAGATGTTTCTAATGGATCTGGAGCAATTTCTATTCTTTCAAATATGATTGAGTTCGTACGGTTTTTTATTGCATTAAAATACTTTTTGAAAAATGAGATATTTGATAAATATGTGCTTGCGATTACAAGAGTTGTAAGTATTGATGAGGCAAGTAAAATTCCTCCTATGGTTTGTTTTACTGAGTGCTTTTTGAGCACTACTCTACTCCATGCAATTAAAGGGAGCAATAAAAGGAGGAAAATGAAACGCCAGTCAACAAACACTGCCAATGACCCAAAAATTAGTGTGTCAAAAGCTGTATGTACACTAATTTTCCACTTAGTGTTTATAAGGATTATGAGTGCTAGTGTGACTGTAGTTGCTAGATTTAAGACAAAATATTCTGTCTGGATTGTTGATAGCACAGTTGCAATGGCAAAACATATTAAAAGTGCAGTGAAAAAGCCTGTTCTTTCATTCTTTTTTGTTATTTCATAATCTGAAATTTTACCGATTTTTATAAGCAGAAGAAGGATAAAAGATGGTAAAAGTGCATGCAAAATTGGGAAGATACTTAAGCGGGTTATTTGAGATACTGTCTTTGCTTCTAATCCAACAAATATATAGATAATATCCCCAAAGAATGCAATGAGTACAGGATTAAATAAATCTGAAGCTATTTTTGCACTTCTTAATGTAAATTTTTGCATTTAAAATTGTTATAATAACACAATTGCGCTGACTTTATCGTCTCCACTCATGTTCATCACTTTGACTCCAGATGTTTGTCTGTTGAGCTCTTTTACACTTGTTATAGGAATTTTAATAATTATCCCTTTTTCCGAGATTATCATAGCTTCTGTTATGCTTTTGTCTACTATTTTTGCGTTTACAAGTACTCCTGTTTTATTTACAGCTTTCATCCTAAATGTAAAAACCCCGCTTCCACCTCTTCTTTGAGCTGCGTACTGAGCAAGTTTTGTTGTTTTCCCCATTCCTTTTTCTGATATTACCAGAAGCTTGTCATTTTCATTGTTGGCTTTTACCATTGCTATAACAGTATCTCCATCCTGTTTCATCCTTATTCCTGTAACACCTCTTGCGGTTCGACCCATTTCTCTGACATCTTTCTCATTAAATCTTATGCATTTACCTTTTTTGGTTATAAGCATGATTTTATCTTGACCTGTTGTCTTCTCAATCCAGCCTAGCTCATCTTGATCATTTAATTTTATTGCTACGAGGCCTGAATTTCGAATGTTTTGGAAATTGCATATATCTGTTTTTTTGACATATCCATGTTTTGTCGCCATAAAGAGGTATTTCACTGGTAATGCATTGCTTTCACCTGCTTTTACATCGTCATTAATTCCACAGGTTGTATTATTGTTTACAAGCACTGTTGTGACGCTCTCATTTTGTGATAATTGTAGAAGATTTACGATTGGAATTCCTTTTGCTGTTCGTTTAAAGTCTGGTATTTCATGAGCTTTTAATGAATAAACCTTTCCAAAGTTTGTAAAAATAAGTAATTCATCATGTGTAGAGCATGCAATCGCATGTTCTATGTAATCATCTTCTTTTGTCGTTGCGCCAATTATTCCTTTGCCTCCTCTGTTTTGAGTTTTGTAAAGCTGTGGTGATGCTCTTTTTATATATCCTGCATGGCTTATTGTTATTAGTGTCTCTTCTTCTGCTACAATATCCTCGACTGTTATTTCGTCAACTTTGCCTTTTACTACTTTTGTGCGCCTTGGATCTGAATATTTGTCTTGTAAGTATGCTAAATCCTGATCAATTTCTTTTAACACCTCCGTGTCTGATGATAGGATTTTTGTATACAAATCTATCTTTTTTGATATTTCTTTGTACTCGTCTTCTATTTTTTGTCTCTCTAGGGCTGCTAATCTTCGCAGCTGCATGTCTAGGATAGCCTGTGCTTGCGCTTGTGTGAAATCAAATTTTTCGATTAAATTATTAAGAGCATCTTCCTGCGTCTTTGATGCTCTTATTGTTGATATGATCTCATCTATGACATCAAGTGCTTTTAGATATCCCTCCAAAATATGAGCTCTAAACTTTGCACTTGCTATCTCAAATTCGTATTTGCGTATTGTGATTTTAAATCTGTGGGTAAGATAAAGCTCAAGCATGTTTTTGAGGTTTAATGTGCGGGGCTCGCCATCCACAAGCGCGATCATATTCGCGTTGTAAGACTTCTGCATTTCAGTGTACTTAAAGAGCTTGTTTAATACAACCTTTGGCTGGGCTTCTTTTTTCAGAGTGATTACCACTCTAAGACCTTCTCTATTTGACTCATCTCTTATGTCTGAAATGCCTTCGATTTTCTTGTCTTTTACTAAGTCAGCAATTTTCTCTTGCATTGCAGATTTGTTGACTTGGTAAGGAACTTCCGTTATTACTATTGTAAATCTGCCTTTCTTATCTTCTTCAATCGCTGCTTTTGCTCTTATGAGGATTCTGCCTCGACCTGTTGCATAAGCATTCTCGATTTCTTTTTGATCGTAAATGATGGCTCCGGTTGGAAAATCAGGTCCAGGTATAAATTTCATTATCTCCTGTATGGATATTTCTGACTCAAATTCCGGGTATAAAGTTATGATAGGCTCTTGTGATAATTGTTTACGGATTCTATCAAGCTCAATATTTCTGTCAGGAGTATCTGCCGGTATATAGCTTTCGTAAATATCTTCTGGAGATCCGTTTAGAACTCTTGGTGTTCTCTCTTTGCTCTCTTTGGCAAGTCGAAGCTCGTTGTAAAGAGCTTTGCCTGTCCATTTATTACCCATTTTGATCATTTCTCTTAGTACAGTAACAACTTCTACAAGATTATGTGGTGGTATTCTTGTTGCCATTCCAACGGCAATACCATCTGTTCCATTGCACAAAAGATTTGGGAAAAGTGCAGGAAGTACAGATGGCTCGGTGCGAGTTGCATCGTAGTTGCCAATATGTGTTACAGTTGCTTTTTCAATATCTGTTATCATGTCAATCGTAGGCTTTGCCATCTTTGCCTCTGTATAACGCATTGCGGCTGGTGGATCTCCATCAATTGAGCCAAAGTTTCCCTGTCCGTCAACGAGTGGATATCTTAACGAGAAATCTTGTGCCATTTTAACCATTGTTGGATAGATAACGGCCTCTCCATGTGGATGATAGTTACCTGATGTGTCGCCGGCGATTTTTGCTGATTTACGATAATGGGCATCGGGTGTTAAGTGCAAATCGTTCATTGCGACTAATATTCTTCTTTGTGATGGCTTAAGTCCATCTCTTACATCTGGTAGTGCTCTAGATACGATTACGGACATTGAGTAATCTAGGTAACTCTCTTTCATCTCGTCTGAGATGGATTTGTTTATTATATTCTGATTATTCATATCGCCTTCTCAATTTCTGTAAAATAATTACCGTATAAAATTCCGCTATAAACCAGGATTGGTGTATAAGATATTACCGTAGCAACCATGCCTCCAAAAGGAATTAATGATATTACCAAATATATCGGATATAGTATTATCGATGCTATAAGAGCAAGTAAATAATTTTGTAGGATATATTTTATCGCTATTTTCCATGTTTTCTTACCTATTGACAGTATTTTCTCTATTTCAAGCACAGAGGATATTTTATAAGTTTTGAAAAAACGGTATCTTGCAGGCATAAGAAAAAAAAGTTTGTATACAAATGAGAATACTAAGAGGATACAGAAGATTATTACCATGCTAAAGATTGTTATAAATTTTGTTGCTTCATTAACAAATTCACTATTAGAACTTAAGACAATCAAAAGTAGTAAAGTAATAGTGTATATTATAAACATAAGCCATATAGGAAAAGATGCAATTAACTGTGCAACACATAATTTAATGTAGAATTTTATTGTACTTACCCAGTTTTTATGTTGTGAAAGAATATCTTCTCGTTTGTTAAGAATATTTAGAGAGATTTTATTTATGTAGGCGTTCTCGTAGAATCTAATTAACCAGAAAAAACTGCTAAATATTAATATTACAGATAAAAATATTAAGAAATATGCGTCAAAAAAGTCCACAGGGATAAGTGCAACAGCTGGAATAGATAAAATGTAGAAAATAACAAGCACAAAGCCCATAATTATTGACGCAATTAATCTTACAAGCATAATTGAGCCAAGCTTTTTCCACCAGTCCTTGCTCTTAAACGGCATTGCTACGATTTTTTCTATTTCCATATTACGGCCTTATAAATTTAAATAATTTATACATCCAAATTGGCGTATCTTGAATTTTCTTGAATAAATTTCCTTCTTGGTGGGACTTCATCTCCCATAAGCATCTCAAAAACCCTATCTGCCTCCTGTGCATCCTCTATTGTGACTTTTTTCAGCGTTCTAGTTTCTGGCTTCATGACTGTTTCTTCGAGTTGTTCTGGGTTCATTTCTCCCAGACCTTTAAATCTATTTACTATTGGCTTTTTGCCCTCTGCTATTAATTGCTTTACAAATTCGTCTTTTTTCTCCATTGAACCTATATACCATCGTTGTTTGCCGACCTCAACCTTAAAAAGTGGAGGTTGTGCAACATATACATAGCCTTCTTTGATAAGAGGCTTGAAAAATTTGTATAGCAATGTCAATACAAGAGTAGTAATATGCTGTCCATCTACATCTGCATCACTTAATATAACTATTTTATGATATCGTAGTTTGCTTGTATCCATAGTCTCCCCTATTCCGCATCCAAATGCTGTTATCATGTCTTTTGTCTCTGGATTACTTAAAACTCTATCGATTCTATATTTTTGACTGTTCATAGGTTTACCTTTTAGTGGGAGTACTGCTTGTGTTCTTCTATTTCTTGCTTGTCTTGCACTTCCGCCTGCGGAATCTCCCTCGACTAAATACAATTCGCATTCTTCGGGCTCTTTTGATGAGCAGTCTGCTAATTTACCTGGAAGTCCGCCACCTTCAAGCGCGTTCTTTCGCATAACAGCATCTCTTGCGGCTTTGGCAGCTACTCTTGCTTTAAAAGCTAAAACAGCTTTGCCAATTATAGCTTTGGCCTCGCTAGGATTCTCAGCAAAAAAGTAATCTAATTTTTCTTTGACAACTTTGTAAACAGCTGATTTGACCTCAGGATTGTTCAACTTGATTTTTGTCTGCCCCTCAAATTGTGGGTCAGATACACGGACAGAGAGTATCGCTGTAAGACCCTCTCTAATATCATCCCCAGTCAAAGAGTCTTCTTCCGATTTTATTAAAGAGTTAGCCAATGCGTAGCTACCAATGCATTTTGTCAATGCCATTCTAAATCCTGCCAGATGAGTTCCTCCTTCAGGATTTAGAATGTTGTTTGTATAGCATCTTACAGTCTCATTCATTGTGTCATTGTACTGAAGAGCGATCTCAACTTGTATGCCATCCTCCTGTGCGTTCGCATAGAATATATCTCCAACTACACTTTCATCAAGATTTAAATGTTTTACAAAAGACTTTACACCATCTTCAAAGTACAGCTCGTAAATAGATGGTTTCTCTTCTCTATTATCAGTAATTGTGAATCTAAGGCCTGCTGTAAGGTAAGCATGCTCTCTACACTTTTTTATTATTGTGGGGAGATCAAAGCTTATGCTTTCTTTAAAAATCTCCGAGTCAGGTTTAAATGTGTGTTTTGTCCCTGTTTGATCTGTGGGCCCTAACTTTTCTACTTCAGTTTTTATATCACCTCTTTCATATCTTTGAGTATATTCGTAACCGTCTTTGTAGGAAGTCGTCTGCATCCATTCTGAAAGAGCATTGGTGCATTTTATACCAACTCCATGAAGTCCTCCAGATGTTTTGTAAGCTCCTCCATCAAATTTACCTCCTGCATGTAGATTTGTCATTATTGTTTCAAGCGCGGATTTCTTTGTCTGTGAATGAGTATCTACAGGCATTCCTCTTCCATTGTCAAGTACTGTGATTGATCCGTCAGAATCAAGGGTGATTTTTATATGGTTGCAAAATCCTCCAAGCGCCTCGTCCACAGAGTTGTCGATTACCTCGTATAAGATATGGTGAAGTCCATGTGTGTCCGTTGAGCCTATGTACATTGCAGGTCGCTTACGGACTGCTTCTAAGCCCTGTAATACACGGATATTTGATGCATCATATTTTGTCATAACTTTAGCATTGTACTATATTTGAGAAGAAATTTCAAGTGCGAGGTTTTTAAGCGTACTTTTCTTGTTGCTGTTTGAGGATATTTTCTTCAGTGCTGTAAGAGTTAAATCGATTTTTTCATAAGAGATTTTATCTTTCTTTATCCTAAGAGCCTCTATTACAGAAAGCAGAAAACTGGGTATTACAGAAGGATCCTTTTTGTCCTGCTCTACAAGAAAATCTGCAAGAAGGAAATTATCTGTTATGCTGTTTTTTAGAAAATTTTGAGCTTGATTACTTACTTCGTTGGTTTTGTTGTTATTGGTTGTTTCTAAAATTGTACATCCTTGCTCATTGCAGAAAACTATTTGACATCTTGAGATAATGGTTTTTAGCAGAGCCTTCTCGTTGCTTGCGAGAAAGTATATTTGTGTATGCTCTTTTATTTCCTCAAGAAGTTTGAGCATGCTGTTTTGGGCCTCTTGTGTAAGCAGTTGCGCTTGATCAATTACTCCAATTTGATATTTAAATATCAATGGGAAATATTGAAGATCATTTTGAAGCTGTTTTATTTGCTCAATACCGATACTGTTTTTATCTGTAGTTACTAAGTGTATGTCGGGATGTTTAGAAAGCTGAGCAAAATCCGTTTGTATGTCAATTAAAGATTTGAGCTCAAAAATCAAATTTTGATGCAGTATATCTGTTTTACTATGTATTAGTATTTTGGGTAACATTCTAATTTTATTAACGACGATTAAACGCTTTCTTATATTGATTTATAGCTTGATTGGCTAGAAATGTCAAGTCTAATTATGCTTTGTTGACATAATTAAACATAAACTGTACAATCGTAATATGGGTAATACAAAGATAATAGACTACCTAGAAGAAAAGGGCGCTATTACAAAAGAAAAAGCAGATCAGCTTCGTGTCGATATGGTAAAAAATGGTGTTGTTGAGGAGATCGCTCTTGCTCAAGATGGTACTATCTCAAATATTGACATTGTAAAGGCCAAATCGACCATCTTTAACATCCCTTATGTTGATATAACAAATAAGAATATTGCAGACTCTCTGCTTTCTGAGGTTAGAGGTGACGCTTTGCAGAAATTTCAAGCTATTCCATTTGAGAGGACTGAAAATAGTGTTAGTATAGCGATGGTAAATCCTTTTGATGTTCAGGCAATTCAGGCATTGAAACTGCAATATCCTGCTAATACAAAAATTGATGTTTTTATAACAACGCTGGACGGGGTTAATCTTCATATAAATAGAAAGCTTGGTGAAACAATATCTTCTCAGGTTTCTTCTGCGGTTGACGATGCAGGAGAAAAAATAGAAGAAATTGATGAAGGGGCAAGCGCTGAAATTGACGAACTGAGTTTAAGTGACGCTCCTGTTACAAGGATTGTTAACTCAATACTTCAATATGCTGTCAAAGTTAAAGCGTCAGATATCCATATTGAGCCAGTAGAAAATAAATTGCGTGTAAGATTTAGAGTCCATGGCGTTATGATGGAGAAGCTTACTCTTCCTAAACATCTGGCTAGCGCCGTTGTCACAAGATGTAAGATCCTTGCAAATATGAAAATAGATGAGAAAAGAGTGCCTCAAGATGGCCGATTCCAAATTAAGTCAACTAAATATAAGATTGATATTCGTGTTTCATCTCTGCCGACTATTTACGGGGAGAAAATTGTTATGAGGCTTTTGGAAAGCACTGGTGGTGTACCTAAAATTGAAGATTCAGGATTAAGAGGTGTTGCTTACAAAATATATATGGACGCTGTAAAAGCCACAAATGGAATTATCCTTATAACTGGTCCTACTGGTTCTGGTAAAACATTTACTCTTGCTGGCACACTTGGTAAAATTAATACCCCTGATGTAAATGTGATATCACTTGAAAATCCTGTCGAAATTAGAGTTCCTGGGGTTAATCAAGTAAATATAAATCCAGATGTTGGATTTACATTTGCAAATGCTCTAAGATCTGTTTTGCGACAAGATCCTAATAAGATCATGGTTGGAGAGATAAGAGACGCAGAGACAGCAAATTTGGCAGTTGAGGCGTCTTTGACTGGTCACTTGGTCCTTTCTACTCTACACACAAACAGTGCTGCATCGGCAATTCCTAGGCTTATTGAAATGGGTATAGAGCCGTATTTATTGGCTGCTACACTTAAATTGGTTGTTGCACAGAGGCTTTCAAGAAGGATATGCCCTTTTTGCCGACAAGAGTATATTGCTACTGATGAAGAAGTTAGAGATTTGACAGCATCTTTATCGCCTGTTACTGGTTTTGACATCTACAACTATGCAACCAATGTGTGCAAATTATCTGAACAAAGAGCTAAACAGCAAGAGAATGATGTGGCTAGTGCAAATAAAATTATTGTAAGTAAGTGCCCTGAGAAAGCTCCTGATGGTAAATTAAAACTTTATCTTTACAAAGGCAAGGGATGCGATCGATGCGGTGGTGAAGGATATAGTGGACGAATAGGCTTATTTGAAGTTCTAAAAGTTACGGATGAGATAATTCAGCTTATGATGAATAGTCGTCCTGCTGGAGATATTCATAAAGTTGCTATTAAAGATGGTATGGTGACAATGCAACAAGATGGCTTCTTAAAGGTAATCGAGGGAATAACGACAATAGAAGAGGTTCTTCGTGTTACAAGGGAGTAAAATTACACTATAAGTTTATTGTCAAAACATTTCAAATAGATTACAATCTTCATAATGTATAATTAACTTTATAATGTAAATGTATGGACGATAATAATTTAACAGGCAACTTCGCTTATCCACAGGACAATTCAAGTCAAGTAAATCCCGTTAACCCTACCCAATCTGCTCCTACTACATCGCCGATTTCACAGCCACCTGCGTCACAGTCACCTGTTTCTACAGTTGTAACAGCCTCAGAATCTCCGGACAGTACAAATGTTGCTAATGAGCAATCAAGCGATACTCTAGATACTCTTTTGGGTAAATTAAAACAGTTTAAGGAGGAGATGAATAATGACCCTGGCACCGTCTCGGGAATTTCAGCTGCTAATAATAATGAAGCTGATCAGAGTGTTATTGCAAAGGAAGCTGTTGTAGATCACAAGATAGAGGAAAATGTCGAACAGGTAAAAGAGATTGCCCAGAAAGATATTCTTCCTGAGTCAAGTGTTGTCGACGCATATAAGCCAGAACCTGAATTAGTAGAAAAAGATTATGTGTCTCCTGCTCCAGTTATGCCCGCTCCTATGCCTGTAGTGCCTGATGAGGATTTGTTAGAAAAGCCTGATATTCTGCCAGATAATAGTATTGATCAATTGCAAGATAATTACGGTATTGATGCCGATAAGCTTAACCCTGTAAAAGAAGTTTTGGATTCAGTTAATGATTTGCCAAAAGCAGATACAGTCACCCCATTTGAGCAGAAAGTTGATCAAGTTGTTTCATCAGTACAGGCACGCAGATATACTATTTTTGAACTGTTACAAATGGTTATTGATCGTAATTCTTCTGATTTGCATATTAAGGTTGGTTATCCAGCTCAATTGAGAATTGACGGAGATTTGGTACCTGTAAATGGAGATATTGTAGATGAAAATTATGCACAAGAGCTTGTTTTCTCACTACTAGATGATGCTAAAAGAGATAAGTTAGAAGTTAATAGAGAACTTGATTTTGCTTACTCTTATGAAGATAAAGGACGATTTAGAATTAATGCTTTTTATCAAAGAAAAACTCCTTCGATGGCTCTTAGACTTATCCCAAGTAGGATAAAAAATATGCAAGAATTGGGTTTGCCAACTGTTTATAATAGTCTTACAAAACTTAATCAGGGTTTTATCCTTGTAACGGGTCCTACCGGTAGTGGTAAATCAACAACACTTGCGGCGATGATTCAAGATATTAATCTGAGAAGAGCTTGTCACATATTAACAATTGAAGATCCAATAGAGTATGTGTATCCATCGGGTAAAGCGATGGTGTCTCAAAGAGAGGTTGGTGATGATACTCATGGTTGGGAAATAGCAATGAAGAGCGCCCTTCGTGAGGATCCTGATGTAATTTTAGTTGGAGAGATGCGTGATTATGAGACTATTGCTTCTGCTATAACATTGGCTGAGACGGGTCATCTTGTGTTTGCGACTTTGCACACAAATAGTGCTGCTCAGACAGTCGAAAGAATTATTGATGTTTTCCCTGCTGAACAACAAAATCAAGTCAGATCTCAATTAGCGGGCATTTTGGAGGCTGTTATTGCTCAGAGGTTAGTACCAATTACAGGTGGAGGTCGTAAGGCTGTTAGTGAGATAATGTTAGCCAATCCCGCCATTAGGAATTTAATACGAGAAGGCAAAACACATCAGATTGATAATGTTATCAGAACAAGTGCTGATATAGGTATGATTTCTATCGAACATTCTTTGGTGCAAATGGTCAGAGAAGGCACAATAACGATGGAGACTGCTCAAAAATATGCCGTAAAGCCAGAAGAAATAATTAGGTTAATGAAGGAATAAATTTATTTTTATTTAAACGGTTTAAATGGCGAAATTTAATTACGAAGCAAGAACAAAAGAAGGAGCCGTTGTAAAAGATAGTATACAAATAAAAAGTAAGGCTTTAGCCGTCGACTCCCTTCTTAGCAAAGGTTTGACAGTGATAAAAATTGCTGAAGACTCAGGGATTAATTTTGGCAGATTTGAACAGGTTAATGTCGGTGGAATACCAATCAAGGAAAAAGTCGTTTTTATGAGACAACTTGCGACAATGGTTAACTCTGGCCTTACAATGCCTCAAAGTCTTCGTATCCTTATCTCACAGATAAAAAATCCATATTTTAAAAGAAACATCCAACAGGTTCTTGGTGATGTTGAAGCAGGAATAAGTTTTTCAAGGGCGTTAAAAAAAACCAAAAATGTCTTTGATGAGATAACGATTAGCTTGATAAGCGCAGGTGAGGAAAGCGGTAATATGGATATCGTATTGTCAAGACTTGCAACCGAGATGGAGAAGAAAAAAGCCTTAAGAGATAAGATAAAAGGAGCGATGATATATCCTGCAATTATGGTCGTACTATTAATTGGAGTTATTGTTCTGCTTGTTGTTGTACTCATACCAGCTATGCAAGATATTTATCAGACAATCGGTGTTGATAAATTGCCTGCTGTCACAATGTTCTTTGTTTATCTAAGCGATATTGTATTAGGATATTGGTGGCTTTGTATAATCGTGATAGTTCTTTTGGTAATTGGCTTTAAGGCATATGCAGATAATGCTAAGGGGAAGCGAGTTTTAAATCTGTTAGTGCTAAAAATTCCTGTTTTTGGCATCCTCATAACAAACATGCAATTAGCTCAGTTTTCTAGGGTATTAGGATTGCTTATGAGAAGTGGATTGTCGGTTTCTGAGAGTTTAAGACTTACTGCAAACTCTCTTAGCAATGTAATATTTAGAGAGGCTGTATTATTAGCAAAGACTGATGTAGAAAGGGGAAGCTCTATGTCTTTACCTTTTATAAGAACGAAACAGTTTCCTATGCTTGTAGGACAGATGGTGTCTGTTGGTGAGGAGACTGGTGCCTTGGATGATGTTTTAGACAAATTGGCTCAGTTTTATGAAGATGAAGTTAACAATATGACTGCGAATTTATCAACACTTATGGAACCACTGGTTTTAATTGTCATGGGAGGAGCTGTTGCACTGATTGCTGCTGCTGTTTATTTGCCAATGTTCAACCTAGCTGCGAATTTCAATGTCTAGCATATTGACAAATGATTAAAAAAGTATTATATATGAAATAGTTTAATTTATTAATTAATTTATTTATTAACTTAAAATTATGAAAAAGAAAGGATTTACATTGGTAGAGATGCTTATCGTTATGGCGATACTCATCATCTTAATGGGTATAGGAGTGTTTGGAGGAAGGGCGCTTATTAATAGAGCAAATAGAATATCACATACAAATGCTGTTCAGCAGTTAAATAAAGCTGCACTACAGTATTATGGGGATAAAGGAAGTGTCTTCCCAACCGGGACAACAAAGCCTACACCAGCACAGTTAGTTGATGGAATAACCGGTAATACGTATTTAAGCACTTACCTAGAGGATTTTGATGGAGGAAGTGATGCAACATACTATTACTATATTTCAGAAGATAAGACCAAAGTACTATTTTGTGTAACAAATGGTGGCTTAAGCACAAGTGATGCAGTAGATGCAGTATTGTGTGAGGGTAATGCATTTGGAGATGAAGGTACTAGCACATTGGCAAAGGTAAATGCAATAGAGGATGCTGTAGATAGAACTGCAATAATCGACACGATTTTAGGAACAAAATATTTTACACAGTCAGATTGGAATGGATCAACAAAGAGTTGGGGTACTGCTCCTGCAAAAGATGTTGCACCTTAACCTGATTTGTTTAATATTAAGATCAAAAATGGAAATTGATTTCGGAGGGCTTCCGAGTAAAAAAGGAAGCCCTTTTAAAATGAGTGCTTTTACGCTTGTAGAGATGCTATTGGTCATGGCGGTTCTTATTATACTAATGGGTATTGGCGTAATGGGTGGCAGAATGATAATAAATCGTGCCAATGAGATTAAAAATCGCGATAGCCTAGGGCAATTAAATAAAGCAGCATTGCAGTACTATGGAGATAACGGGGGAGTCTTTCCTTCTCTTGCTACTCCAGATGAGATTATATCTACTGGAGATTTGAGTCGTTATCTTGAAGAGCTTAGTTTTGGCAGTGATAGCACGGTTTATTATTTTGTTAGCGCAGACAGAACTAAATTTCTATTTTGTTCTACAACAAATGGTTTTTATGATGCCAACGATGATGTAGGTGTCTTGTGCGAGGGAAGTGGCTTTGGAGTTGATTTATCGGGTGTGACGATAAATACCCCTACTCTATCAAAAGAGCAGGCTTCTAGTTGGCTCTTTTCTTGGGAATACAAATCTAATTGGAGTGCATCTTTAAATGGCTGGGATAATTGATTATATATACATGGTTGTTCTTTTTCTGCTAGGTTGTTCTTTAGCGAGCTTTTTGATCGCTTTATCGTGGAGGATACATTTAAAAATGCCTGTTAAGGAGATGTTAACTGGCAGATCGTGCTGTGATAACTGCAAAAAAACTCTTTCTTGGTATGAGCTTATACCAGTGATATCTTGGATTATTTTAGGAGGAAAATGCAGTAAATGCAAAAACAAAATTCCTATATGGTATATGCTAGGGGAAACACTTCTTGGATTGCTTTTTGTGCTAATATATTACTTGGGTTTACCCATTTCTGCGTATTTTTTTACTGTGATATTTTTCTTGATAGTATCTTTTGACCTGTTGTTTATGGAGATAGAGGATTATATTATACACTTCGCGTTAATATGTGGAGCTGTTAACATGGTTTATTTAATAGTCGAAAATTGGGGAGAGCAAGGCTTATGGATTTATCTCGTACCAATTCTTGAAGCGGGAGTAATCGGGCTGTTTTTTTACCTGGTTAATAAGATAAAGCCTGCCTTTGGTGAAGCAGATTCTTATATGTTTTTCTTCGTGGCGTTATTTTTTCCACAGCCATTTTTTATTTCAAAACTGTTTTTTGTAACAATAATTATTGCAGGGATATTTTGTACATTTCTTGTTGCTCTCGATAAGAAATGGTTGAAAAAACATATACCATTGCTCCCCTTCCTTTTTATATCAACCTATGTTATATTAATAATATGAAAGGATTTACTTTAGTAGAAATGCTTATAGTTATGGCTATAGCGATCCTTTTAATGGGTCTTGGATTTATCTCCGTGAGTGGTTTAAGAGAAAGTTATCTTGAGCATAATTTTACTGTTGGACTTGAAGATGATCTTAGATATGCTCAGAGAGCTGCGATGTTTATGGAGAGAGGTGAAGGAGATAATTGGGTATACGGAGTAGGTATAGATTTTAGGAACATAGAAAGTGCTGGTACTTATGATATTTTCAGATGGTGTTCAGAATTTACTGACTATTCTGATGGCGTTGAGAAAATGAGTTCTGAGCTTCCGGCAAATGGAAGCAAACTGCCTTTTAATTCTGCGAGTGACGATGCCGCTATTTGCAAAGGAACAGAGAAAGTAATTCCTATTGAAGGAAGATTGTCTTCTGCTCCTTATTATGAAGGGGTAATTATTAAAGGAAATGTAGCTATTGTTTTATTTGAAAGTATGACAGGAAGGGCATTTTTCTATGATGAAAATGGGAATTTATTAAACTACTCCTTTTCTGGGGATGAGATTTTTTTAACAGATAATCCTTCGAATCTGCACTTGGTCTATGGGAGAAACGAGTATAAGGAGCTTATGGTTAAGCCTGTTTCTGGTATGATTACGATTGTTAGCAAATAATTACATATATGAAAGAAGCAAGAAAATATAAAGGTTTGGGACTAGTCGAGGCGACATTGGCAATATTTATTGTTGGTATTGTGGCAATATCGTTTATGGGAATTGCTGCTCATAGCCTTATGAATTACTACAGGTTAGAGTTGTACGATAAAATAGCGAATCAAAATGTTGAAGCTAACGAGCTATTCAGATCGTTTTTAAGCAAGCGAAACGACCCTGATTCAACCCTTCGACTAAGTCAAAGTGATATTGCATCTTGGAACTCCTCTTGCTATGTGATCGAAGATGATAACATGATAAAGATGTGTTCTTATCCGCAGATTGATAACTGTAGAAAAGCTATAAAAGATGATACCGTTTTCTCCGTGTTATGTTTTAGTGGAAATTATTATGATAGTAATTCAAAACTAATAAAAGCCCAAGTCGTTGGTGGTGGAACCAAATGCTCCTACTCAACTGAGGCAACTGGCGCTCGAGAAAACGCAAAATGTCTTGTTGATGATCAAAAATATAATGTGATTTATAAGGTACTATATGTCAATTAGGAAAATATTACGAGCATTCTCTCTTGTGGAAATGCTTATAACAATGGCAATAATGATGCTTCTTATGCTTACTGTTGGTGTCACATTTGCGACAATGGTTGAAACTTATGTAAAAACTGATTTTAGAATAAAAACCAGAAATGAAGCCGAATTTATAACCGAACTATATAAAAGAGCAATAAGAAACTCTTTTGCTAGTAATGTATATTTATATGATACGGAAGAAATTAGGAAAATTGTCGATTACTATCCTTCATCTGCGGATTCTTATCCTGAAGCGCTTAAAGAGGGTGAAGTTGGCAATGAATTACACCTCTACTCTACTATTTCAAATCGTGTTTTATGTTATGGCTTTTTTAAGGATGCAAATGACGATAGATTTGGACATTTTGTTAAATCCTCAATGTCTATTGGAGGTTCTCCAGAGAGTTGTTTTAATGATAAGCCTGAGAATCGTAAAAATTTTGTAATTATAGACAATGGAAAGGTGAACATTGAAAATATTGATGTAAAATACTATTCAAGTGGAAGGAATTTATTTTTTAATGTCGTTGTTGAAGCAAAACCTGCAAGCTGGATAGGCAAAGGCGAATCTCCAAGAATATCTAGACAGCTTTCAGTACAAACATCTGTATTGCAATTTTAAGATAATTGTGATAAATTCTAGTTATGAGATATAAGGGTCAGACTCTTGCGATTTTAATGGTAATACTTGTTGCTGTGGTTGTTATTGCTCTTGGGATTTACTCGCAAATTGTGAGAAATCAGGAGAGAATCTTTAAAGAGAGGACAAGCAAAGAAACTGCTAGTTTTACCGATACATTAACAGAATCTATGCAAGGAGCGTCTGTTGATGTACTTTTTAATAATCTAGAAGCTCAAAGCTGTTTTGATACTGGTTGCTGTTATAATAACATTGAAGATGTACAAGAGATTTTAGATGTTGATTTAAGTCTGATAGATCCTAATGAAATCGGAGAGAATTTTGAGGTGTGTTTCACAAAAAAAAGAACAGTAAGTGAACCTGAGCTAATGTTAAAAGAAAAAACAATAACAATACCAATGGCCAGAAATGTTGGCGCTTGTAGCTACCTTCTTGAATTGTCTGGTACAGGGGGTATTGTCCTAAGGAAGGTATATGTAAAATATGACGCAAGCGGACAAATCATTGCCGTCAAGCCGTATGATTACAGTGATATAATTGGAGTTAAGACGGATCCCTTATTAGCGGGAGATTACGGACTTCCTGTATGGAGTGCTGTTCCTACTGCTTTTGATAATTCTGCTGTTGACGGATATGATCTACTTGAGGTTGAGATGTTTTCTTTGGAAGACGGCATATATTACAAATTATCTGAAATGAATGGATGCACTAATTATTTTGCGGCTACGGTCCAAGTAACAGCGACCCAAGATGGAATATCTCAAAGTAGCTATTTTGATATACCAAAAGCAAAAACATTGGATCCAATATTTGACTATGTGTTATATAATAATTACGGAGGAGATAGTTTAAGATATAGGAAAAATTAAATTTTATTTTTAAATCGTATGGAGAAAAGAGTACTTATAATAGAGGACGAAATAGATCTTCTAGAGTCGTATGCAGAAATTATCGAGAGCGAAATCGAAGGTGTTAAAGCCGAGAAAGCAAATGATGGATATAAAGGTCTTGACCTTTTGCGAGAAAATAAAGAGAAAAAATTTGATCTTATCTTGCTTGATCTTATGATGCCAGGTATTGATGGCCTTGAGGTCCTCAGAGTTTTAAAGGAGCAACCTGAAATCTACGGAGAAGATCATAATATTATTGTTCTTACTGCAATGGTAAGCGAAAAGGTAATTCAGGAGTGCTATGAGCTTGGTGCTAAAGGATATCTTGTAAAAGCTGAGATTGAAATGTCTGATATAGCTCAGGAGGTTAAAAAGGCCCTTGAAATTTAAAGTATAAATTTAAAAGATCGCCTTATGAAATATAGTATCAAGAGACGAAATTTAAGGATAGTTCTTTGGATCATATTTGGGCTCTTTGTATGTTTTGTGGGATACTTCGGATGGAGTCTATATTTAAAAGAGAAACAAAAAAGGGAGTTTAACGATCTTATTTCAGGAGGTAGAAACCTTGAGGTTAGCAATATTATTTTAGATTGGATTGATAAGGAAAGAGATGAGAGAGGACTATACTACTCTCTTGTTGAATGTGAAATTGGCCAAGAAGAATGTGTTAAAGCAGTTTCAAATCATCAGGCAGCGGCTGCGGCTAAAGCTAGATATACAATTTATAAAAAATATAATGATGATTCTAATCTTGCAATTTTAGAAAGAGATTTGCAAAGTTATGCAAATGAGCCAAGTATAGTTACTATACAGACAGGTGTTTGGAACTGTACTCTATTAAAAGAGATTATTTTGGATGAAACATTAGATACGGATATAAGAGAAAATGCTAAGGCAATTTGTCTTAAGGGAAGATTTAGTCCAACAAGAATGACGGTGTTAAACAGTTTGTCCGAATCTGTTGATAACACAATAAAACTTTCTGAGAAAGGGAATACTGTTATTTCTGCTATATCAAAGGTTCAAAATATTTCTTCTACAGATGAAGAATTTGTGCAGTACTCAATTATGTCGTCAGAGTTTGTTGCTCTTGATCAGATACTAAAGAGCAATGATAATAAAATTATTGCTAAGAAATCTTTTGATTATGCGACGAAAATATACTTAGATGAGACAGAAAAAGATCAACCGAAATTCTTTAAAGACAGTAGTGTTTGTATTTATGCTAACGCAGCACTTGATCTTTACTACTATACGAGGCAACCGGAATATCTTAGTATCGCTTCAAGATTTTATACGCCAGAAGATGTTTTATCTTATGGCGACTTCTCTGATAAAATTTTCTGCAAACTATATTATGACAGGCTTTACCAGGAGTATGGATATGATAAATTTTTTTATTCAAGCAGGGATATTTCGAGGGATATTCTTTTAAATAATTTTGATCGCATAGGTAGTAGTAGCGGTTTTCGCTTTAATGATGGACTTTATTCAAATCATGGAGATAAGTTGTTTTATAATGTAATGGAAAATAATTTGTTTGTAAGTATGTATGCAAGGGAAAATTAAGATTTTTATATTCATCATTTTCGTTTTGTGCTTTAGCGTTTTTTCTTCTCAAATTGTGTATGCAGTAGAAATATGTATACCCTCACAAGGCATAAATTGTCCTGATTGTTATCGTTGTACTAATATAAATGACAAAGGTGTTGGTACCTGTGTAGCTTCTGATAGTCTAAGTTGTAGTAGTTGTGGTAAAATTTCGACTTGTGGACATTTTGGTTGTGGGAGCTGTCAGCTTTCTCCTGGATCATGTAGATGTTCGAGTGGCAGTTGCCTTGTTGTTAATTGGTGGTGTGAGCCCGTTTGTCCGGATCTAGTAACCGAGTACTGCACCTCGAACTGCGCAACATGTAAAAATCCCCCTGTTGAATGTTTCCCTGGCGGTGGAGGTGGTTGTGGTACTTGTGATGGTAAGTGTTTCCCGTCTACAAATGATTGTGGGGATCCATGCCCTTCATGTGGTTGTACTTGTAATTGTGATAGTGACAATGGATTGACTTCTCCTGCTCAGGTGTTAACACTAAGCACTCCTGCAAATGGTAGTACCAAGGTTAATGATATGAGTATTTTCTCATGGCAGGCAATTGCTGATTGGGGCAAAAACATAAAGACTTGTACAACAGGAGATCCTGGCGTTAATTGCCCTGATGGATTACCTGCTGATGGTGGAGAACATAGGTATGAAATTGCCTTTTTTACTACAAATAATACGGCTAGTACTCCTATCCATACTGCAATTGTTGATGGCACAAGTTGGTATTTCGATAGTAACCCATTATTGTCTTCTTGTACCACATATTATTGGGCAGTAAGAGCGATAAATCGTCAACCAGTAAGCGTTAATTGTAGAGAAAAAGATATGTATGGTCCTTATTCCCCTACTCGATCATTTCGTACAAACTGTACGCCAGTTGTATTATCTGTGACACCCGATGGAGGTCGTTCTGGAAGATATGCATATGGTAGCGATGGCTTCCCAAATACATACGGGATAACATGTAATCGTAATAATCCAACACAATTTACACTTACGGTTGAAGATCCTGATGGAAACGGCGATATTGCACTAGCGCAATTATTTATAGCAGGAGATGGAATAACAACACCTGCTCAGATAGTTCCATCAATATATGAAGAAAGTATAAGACAAACTGTACTTAAGGGTACGATTATTACAATTCGTGCAAATGGAACTAGTGTAAAAACTATTTATCCTAAAATGGGTTTATATATTAACGGACAGCTAGTTAAGATATGGAGCAATGTCGGTTATAATGGTCGGGATGCATACCGATATTATACAACAGCCCCTGTAAGGGCTCAGGATATAAAAATTTCCTTTTTAAATGATGCATATGAAGACGGGGAGGATAGAAACCTTACAGAAGTAGAATTGTATATAAATGGAGTTAAGCAAACTAATCGAACCGTATTTTGCGCAACATGTGGAAATACAAGCACAGGGGCTTTGTGGGGAAACGGATTAGAAAGTTGGTTTCAGTATTCGGGTAGTACATATTATGGAGACAATAGCTTTACCGGATATGGCATGAATTATATTTCTGACATAAACATCCCTGGCGCTAGTAATGCGTGGAAGAATTATGCCTGGGGAGTCCCAAATAGCGGATCATCTGAGTATATTACAACAATGCTTACTGAGCAAGGTACTGATTTATTAAACACTGATCGCAATGATACAAATTACAAAGGGCATATAAAACTAATTAGCGTAGCAAATGTTGACGCAACTAAGAAAAGATTTGTTTATGAAGTGACTTTTGGTGGTGATAACAGCAATAAACTTGGTGATGTACTAAATATTTTTGGTCATGTCTCGGATTATTCAGGCAAAAGCAGTGGGCATTCAAGGAAAGCTACACACCACCTTGATTTTACCCCCCCGACAGGTAGTATAAGCATGTCTGTTTTAACTCAGAATGTAATAAATGTACTCTGGGATTCCGCCGATAGCAATGGTATTGCTGGGACCTCTATATTATCTGGATTTAATCCAACAACCGCTGGGTATGATGGTGATACAGGCGTATTTAGCACGGGAAAGCCATTGCTTATTAACGCTGGAGTTTTAGGTAAGGGTGATCCTACGCAAGTATGGCTTGGAAATGGTGAGGATGATGGCGTTGGAACTATAAATATAGCTTCGGTCGATGATGCAGGAGAGTTTAATTCTGAGTTAGTAGCTGCGGATACCCTATGCAATGTTAACACATTTGATACTGTGGATGGAATAAGACTTGGAGCTTCCTGGTACATATCAAAGGGAGGTCTTGCTTATAGTAGAGGCAGTTACTATAGTCCACTTGTTGCATACGCTGAGGGAGGATCAATTCATAGCTCACTTGGGATAAACAAGGAAGAGGTTAATATATCATCTGAGCTTCTTGGTAGTGGGAATGCGGCTTTTGGTGATGAGCAGGACAATTTAACAAGACCTTTTATGATTAAAAATTTCAATAGTGTAATAAATTCTGGTTATACTAGATATCGCGATGTCGTATTATCAAAAGTACAAGCTTATCCTGAAAAATATCAACAGATTGCTTATTCAAGCGATGCTTTAAGCGGCAATATTTCTATTCAGTGTCCTGATGCTAACAAAATGTGTGTTTTAGTTAGAAATGGTAAGCTAAATATTGATAATCCTTTGGTGTGTGATAGAAAAACCGTTGTAATAACTTCCTCTGATCTTACAGTATCAAAAGGCGTAACTTCAACGGGTGATTTAAACGGATGCATATTCTTGTCGGGAAATGATATTGATATCAAGGCTTTTTATGGAGCACTTCCTGCGGATGTTGAATATGATGTTGTCCACGGGTTTTTTATTGCTGACAATCAAATACATATTGAGAATGATCTTGCAAGCCAGCCAAGAGGATTAAGAGTTGTTGGTTCTATGATAGGATTTTCTGACACAAATAGTGGCATAAAAATAAATCGATCATTGCAATTGAGACAGAATTTAGAGTATCCATCTGTTGCGGTAGAATATGATAATAGATATTACATATTATCTAGAGAATTTTTTGGATTAATTGAGGTCTATAGAAAAGACTCAGGCTATAAACCTTACTAACACTATAAGACTTGCGCAAAGAGCACAAAAAGTGTAATATAGTAAAAGTTAAGTTTAGCCAAATGAAGAATGTCAAACCAACTACCCGACCATGTAGGTCTTGATTTTGGTAATCACTCTGTTAAAGCAGTAAGTATTGATGGATTAGGCAATAAAAAGCCTAAGCTTTCCGCTTTTGGTAGCCAGCCTACCCCACATGGAATAATCAACTCTGAGGACGAATCTCATAAAAAGAAACTTGCAGATGTACTCAAAGCCTTATATAACAGCTCAAATATAAAAAATAAAAAAGTTGTTATAGCAATGCCAGAGATTGCTGTTTTTACAAGATTTATGGAGTTTGTGGGCGTCAAGGATGAGGAGCTTGAAGAGGCTGTGTATTATCAAGCTAAACAGTATATTCCCCTCCCTTTAAATGAGGTTCAGATGAGTATGCAAAGAATAGGCTTTGATCAAACAAGAAATGCACAGAAGATTCTTTTGGTTGCTGCACCTACAAGGTTAATTGAGCTTTACGCGTCTATTATCGAAAAAGCAGGATTAGATTTACTTGCGGTTGAAACAGAGGCTGTTGCTTTGGGTAGAGCAATATATCATTCCTCTGGCGAGAGATCACAACTTATGCTAGATTTTGGCGCTCAGAGTACTGATATGAGTGTTATGAGTGAGGGTAATCTTGTTTTCTCTCAGAGCATATCTATTGGTTCTGATGCGTTAACTCAGGCTGTTGTTAATAAATTTAGTTTTGAATATAACCAAGCCGAAGAGTATAAGCGCACCTATGGCATCAAAGAAAAAGAATTAGAAGGCAAAGTTTATGAAGCAATTAAGCCTGTATTTGATTCAATAATTGTTGAGATACAAAGAGGAATTGAATTTTATAAAAGCAATACACTAATGGGAGTACCAAATAAATGTTATATAGCGGGTGACGGGGCTTTACTGCCAGGAATTTCTGAGTATATGGGGAAAACACTTGGTATCGATATTGCACAAGCAAATCCTTTTGCACAAATATCCGTTGATAAAAAATTTGCACAATTACTTCTTGGCAAAGAACTCTCTTATGCAAATGCTGTTGGTCTTGCACTTAAAATGATCGGCTAGATAATATTATATGCCTGATAAAGCAACAAATGTAGTCAAAAAAACCAAGATAGAAAACTTGCATTTTGGTCAAGAGATCAATTTAGCCGTCAAGTTAACAAAAGATGAAATTGTCGTAGAGGAGAAAAAAGCCAAAATAAACTATGGAGGAGCTGTCTCCGTGCTTATTTTCTCATTGCTTTTCTTTATAATTATGCTTGTCAATGTTTATTACAAAACTGAGCTAGTAAGGGAGAAAGAGAAGTTGTACAACGAATATGAGCTTGAGGTGCTAAAACAGTACGATAAAATTGAGATGATAGATGATATATCTAAAAGAGTTGCAATATATAATGAAAAAGGCGGAAGTAGTATAGAGTATCACAGTGCCCTGCTCTATTGGGATACTGTATCTAAAAGAATTGCAACACTTGATGATATTACTGTAACATCTGATTATAAATTTTCTATTGCGGGCGATGCTAGTTCATTTAAACAGGGAGCAATTATGTGGAATTATATGAGTAATCATGACTCTTTTGAATCTGCAAATCTGAAAGGAATCTCTAAGACAGAAAATGGTGCAAATTTTCAATTTGAGGGCTTATTAGATAAATCATACTTTGAGAAAAATGGAAGATAAAAGAAAAGAATTCGGAATGAGCGATCTGATTATACCTGTTGGTAGTTTAATAGCTGTCGTATTAATTGTCATATTTGTGCTCGTTCCTTGGATATCTCAGACATATCAAAACATAAATGATATAAAAGATATTAAGAATAAGCAAGCAATCTTAAAAACTAATGCTCAATATTTATCATCACTAGATTTCGAAGAGTTAAAAGCTGACAGCAAAATAATGATGACATCTATTCCTGAGGACAGAGAGGTTGCCCAGGTTGCCGAATATGTCGACAGTGTAGCTAAGAAATTTAACATGAACATGGAGCTTATAAGTGCTTCTAATACAATAGAACAGGAGAATAACAAAATTTTAATAACTGTCCCGATAACTTATGTTGGTAAATATGACGATATTGTTAATTTCCTAAAATATATTCAAATAGAATCTCCTTACGCAATAGATATTAGTAGCCTTGATATGAAAAAGTCTGAATACGATATGTGGAGGATCAAATTAACGGTTGTAATGTATCAGATGAGAAAAAACGCTGAAGTATTAACACAAGAGGCGAAAAGAGAGCGAATTTATTTACCTATTAGCTCATACAACCAGGATAAAGCAATCATAGACCTTATAGAACAAAAAAATACGCCGAGATAACCCGGCGTATTAAATTCAAATTTCATGATGATTTATTAGATTCCTAACTCTTCATCAATTGAATCATCTGATGTCGAGACTTCTTCTGTTGGCATCTCTTTCTCTTCTCTTTTTGACTCTTGTCGTGCTTTTCTGTCAGATTCATCTTCGTTTACAAGAACTTTGACTCTAACCTGATTTCTAATTGCACTTATCGTGACTAAATCTCTTATGGCGCCGATTGTTCGACCTCTTTTACCGATTACGATTCCAAGATCCTCATTTGCAACATCAATTCTTATGATTTGAAGACCAGGAAAATCTACGCTGTCGGACATTTCGACTTTTACCTTGTCAGGATTATTGACAATAGCTTTTACAATTGTCTCTACTAGCTCTTTCATACTAACTGTTAAGTAAAAAATTAAATAAAATTATTTCTCCTGTGCTTGTTCCTTTTTTTTCTTCCTTCCTGCAGATTTAGTACTCTGCTTTGTCTCTCGCCAATCCTTTATGACTTTTTCCTTTGTGAGAATTTGAGCAATGGTCTCTGTTGGCTTTGCCCCTTTAGTTAGCCATTCTTTTAATCTTGGCATATCGACTTCGAATTTGTAAGGTTTTTGGGTGTGATTATAGAAACCAAGGTCATCAACAACAGAGCTATTCCTTGCTTTAGTGCTCTGTGCTATTACTACTCTATAACTTGCTTCGCCTTTTTTACCTCTTCTTTGTAATTTGATTTTTAACATAGCCTTAATTTTATCAGATTATTTATTTTTTTTCAACTGTTTTTGTTAATATCTCTATAGCCTTATTTGCACAGTCTTCTTCTGCTTTCTGTTTTGAGTTCCCTTCTCCTGTTGCAACTTGGTCTTTTCCGATAATTACTGCGACTAAAAATATCTTGTTGTGGTCAGGTCCAGATGCTTTTATTAACTTATATCTAGGTGTTACTCCTAGCTTAGCTTGTGTGAACTCCTGAAGCTTGTTTTTTGCATTTATATCTGTTCTGTTCTCTTTTATCTCTTTTAGATAAGGGGTGACATTTTTTATTACAAACTCTTGAGCAGTTTTATAACCTTGATCAAGATAAATAGCTCCAAGAAGAGCTTCAAATCCATTAGCTAATAAGTAGCTTTTTTCTCTGCCTCCAGAGTTTTCTTCTCCTGGTGACAGCAAAAGATAATCGCCCAATTTAATATCGTTGGCGACCTTGGCAAGTGAGGTTTCACATACTAAGGCGCTTCTAAAGCTTGTTAATACTCCCTCAGCCTCATCTGGAACGGCAATATACAAAAATTCTGTAATTATCATCTCAAGCACAGCATCACCAAGAAATTCCAGTCTCTCATTTGTTACGGGCGGGATCTTTAGCCTTTTGGCTGTGTTAATAAATGATCTGTGAGTTAAAGCTTCTCTTAAGATGTCAGGATTCTTAAAAGAGATTTTAAGCTCATCCGAAAATAATTTTACTTGTAGATTAATTTGATCTAATGTCGTCTTTTTCATGTTGTTTTAATATTGTATCAAGAACGCCGTTAACGAACTGTCTCGTTTTATCTCCGCCAAACTGTTTTGCAAGCTCTATTGCTTCATTTATCGCGACTTTTGCGGGAACTGATTTTGCTATAAAGCCCTCATATATTGCTATTCTAAGGATGTTTTTGTCAACTACACGAACCTTCTCGTCTGTAGTTGAATTTATTAACTTGTCTATTTCATCTAAATTTAATATTACGCCTTCTATTATTTTATCTGCTAACGAAATATCTGCCTTTGTATCGGCAAAGCCCTCCTCTATCAATGCTTCGAGTAACTGATTATTGGAAACATGTTGGGAATTTTTTGTAAAACTTCGTTGATATAAAGATTGTAAGGCTATTGCCCTACTTATGTGCCTCTGATCCATTTCCTTCTTCTTTTTTATTTTTTACGGGCTCTTTTTTTACAGATTTTGCTGATTTGTAATAACCGCATTTTGGGCATTTAAAATGTGGTCTTTTTGTTTCTCCACATTTAATGCAAGTTGTATATGCTGGTGTATTTAATTTATCTTGTGATCTTCTGCGTCTTTTTCTTCCGCTTGATATTCGTCTTTTTGGTAGTGCTGTCATAATTATTTGTCCTTTTTTAACTAAACTCTATCTTACATTATATCATGTTTTCTCAAATAATTCAAGCTTTATAGAAATCCAAATATCTTACCAAGACTTCCTGTGATACTTTCCATTACTGAGTCTGAACTTTTTGGGGTTATAGCTGTAACGCTTTTGCTTTCACCAAGATTCCCGGCTTCATCTTTACTTAAAACTTTAAAATGGTAGACCTTGGATGGTGCAAGGTTGGCAACGATGATTACATGCTTTTGTCTCATTTCACCATCTGTTTGTGTACTGTAAGAATAATTATCACCACTTGCTCCCTCGCTGTACATAACCTGACTACTACTAGGCTCATCGGTATCCCAACTTATCACGAGTTGTCCGCTTCTACTTCTATCTGTTTGTACATCAGCGCTTTGTGTGTCGCCATAACTTTTTATATTTGAAATTTTTGGTGGTCGAGTATCTGTTGCTGTGGTAAAAAGATAAGGGTCAGATATCGCTCTGTTGCCAAAAGAGTCAACTCCTTCTACAACAAGCTGATAATTTGTATTTGCATAAAGATTGCTGACTTCCATTGTATGAGCGCCCTTAACTAGCTCCATATCGACTTTGTCTAGCGTTGATCCTTCTTTTGTATACCTTACAATACTATTTGTAGCAATATTAGTTTCCCAGAAAACTTCAACCGTTGGGCTCGGTACTCCTTTTTTCTCTTGTATTTGAACATCGCTAATTTTGGGTCTTGGAGGTGTAGAGAATAAGTGATCTTCAAAAGATTCGTACTTATAACCCTCCTCGTCTGTTAGTACAATTTTGTAGTGGTATTCTGTCCCATCCTCAAGTTCTGTAAGCATTATAGAATACTCACTACTTGTTGAAGCTGTGTTTATTTCCTTACTCCCGCCATAGCTTTTTGTTTTTCCATAAAAGACTTCTGCTTTGGTAGCTCCGCTTGTTGTTAATTTCAAGATGGCATAATTAAGTCCTACTGTATCAACGATAATATCTTCTACTAATGGTGCTTGATTTGTTTGGAAGGTTGACTCTTTACTGACTCCTGTATTTCCGTCGGCATCAGTCCACTTTACTCGAAAATAGTATATCGTTCCCGGTTGTAGATTTGTTAGCTCTATTTCATGATTTGTGACCATATCTGATCGATACATTTCATCTTGAAAATAGCTCCCGCTTTCAAGTCCAAGTTGGACTTTTGAATCACAAATTCTGTCTGTGACCCATGAAATCTTAGCATATCTTGTCTTAATATCCGAGACTGATGGTAAAGCGACAAGCTCAGCTGAAGTATCATATCGTCCTTGTGGAGTTATGCTTACTGATGCTGACTCTGATGGCGAAGCAATTGATTCTCTACTGCTGTCTACTGTTGCAACCTTGTAATAGAAAAGCGAGCTGTTCGGTGTTATATCTGTGTATGAAAGACCTGTTGTTGATGCAATTTGAGTCCAATTTGAGCCATTTGAACTTCTACTGATTATATATGTTAAATCCCCATTCCCCTTATAAGCTGGTTCGTTCCATGTTATTGCAACTCGCCAAAGTTCGTTGTTTTTAATTGAAAGGTCTGCCACTGCAACATTTAAAGGGGCGTCTGGAAGTGATGAATTAAGGTTGAATGTCCCATGAATTGCTTTTGTAGGTGAGTAATTATCTTTATCATCTACTGCGACAACATAGACATTATTTACTCCTTTTACTGCTCCTATAAGTCTGCGAGTACTAATTTCTGTTAAATCAGTTGGTATATAGATGTTGTTGTTATCTTCAAGGGTTGATAGTGTCGTTGGTGGTTCTGTATTAATCATATAGTAGTAAGATTTTATTTCATCTCCATCTCTTGGCAATGCCTCAGGCCAACCTAACGAGAAACTGTTTGATGTACTCGTTTGTGGAGAAATGGTCACTACTGATTCTGCTGGGAATTCAGGTGCCGCTCCACCATAATTTATACCACCAGTGGCAAATATACTTACATTTCCAGCAATATCTATACTTCTAAAATAGATCGTATTATTGCCGATTATTACATCTTCACCGTTCTCCTCTACCGTAAGATAAAACTCCCCTGCTTCCTCTGAATAAGGTATGTAATCTAAATTAAGCCTTCCGTGGTGGCTGGTACCTTTCCAATCACTTTCTTCCGATGAATTTATTGCATACTGCCATCCTAATATCCCTGATTCGTTATCCTTAGCTCTTGATGTTCCCGTCACAGGCCAGTTAAAAAACATGTCTGATATGCTTCCGAAGTCTAAGCTTGGTGTCGAGATATATAAAACATTCTGTGGACGAGTAGAATCGTATTTAAAGCTTATTAAATCTTGATAAGTTGCAGATTCTCCATTAAAAATATTACCTGCCAAATCAACTGCTTTTATACTGAAATAATATTTTTTATTGCTAGTCAGATTAAGCCCAGAAATCTGATCAAGATTTATGCTTGCTCCCGTTGCTATAAATGGACAAGATGCATTATCAACTCCATCATTTAATCCTGTTAGTTTACCACCGCTAATCGCTGGATTAAGAAGTGTAGAAGAGGCTTCGGGATCAACTTCATCAAGTGCTATGCAGTATCCCAGAATGCCGTTACCTCCTTCGTTATCATCACCTTCTGTCCAAATAATTGTCGGCTCAAAATTTATCCACTCTCCATCTTCAACTGAGTTTCCAAGATAAACAGAGTGTGCATTTGTAATTGGAGCAGTTTGATCAGAAGCCGAAAAAGACATAATAATTTCTTCTAAAGATGGGATATTAGGAGCGGAGCTATTTAAGTTCACATAATATTGAATATATCTATCCTCTTGATTTACACAGTTGTTTTCTGATAAATCAGCTCCTGTTTCAATTAAATCGCAACTGTCCCATTCTAAAGCACCGTTCATTTCTGCATTTTGATCTGTTCTTACTTTGATTTTCACATCACCTGTACCAGATTTTGTATATGTGATATTTCCCCAATCTGCAGGATATCCGACATCGAACACATTTGAGATTAGTGTTCCTGAATCAGGATATTTGAAAGCTTCATTATCATAGGACGCAAAATTATTAATTTGAGAAAGATAGTTTGCAATCACCCATGCTTGGCTTCTTGCTACAGAGCTTAAACGAACCTCATCAATATATCCATTCCAGTCATATCCAGCACTCGATGCCATATGGAAATCAGTACCTGTAGGATTTTTATAAACTGCACTTCCGCAAAGTGTATTATCTACATATAGTCTTGTAACACCTGATGATATAACAGTAGTATATAAATGCCATTGATTTGAATTTGCAGGTATTGCGCAGAATGGATTTCCAGCCCCATCCCATGTGTTTAAATAAATGTTTGAAGTATAGAAAAAGAGGTCAGGTCCACGATTATCACTATCTATGCACCACAACATATTTGAGAATGAAGAGGTATTGCTTTTACCCCACGATTCTATTGTCACAGTTGCACCTAATGGCATTGTTACATCCACATATGAGTTTGAGGCAGCAGTAAGTATTGATTTACCTACTATTCCACTTGAAGCTCTTGTTAAATTCACGGCAGTTCCATGTCTACCATTTGAAGTTGAATCTAAAACATTTCCTGAAGGCTCTTTTAGGTGCCATACAGCAAGGAAATCAGAATTCCACACATTAGCCGATTCTGAAGCATCAGTTGCTGTTGGATTGCCATAGTAAACAAAAACATGATCAGTATTTCCTTCGTCAATTTGTGGAATCTTTACCCATACATAGGAAGCTCCGCTTTCATTCCACTCTTCAATCTCATAACTTAAAGCCGTTCCGTCGCTATCTATAAATCTTATATCGGATCCATCGTTATTTGTTTTACTATAATCTATGTTGACTCCATTTTCTAATTTTACTAAGAAAGGAAAATTTACCAATGCTTCAGGTGTTACTCCTAATTTTGTCTGCGTATTATCAAATGTTATTTTTCGTCTATAATTCCAATCATCAAGATGCCACCCCGATCTTTTTTCTAATGTTATTTTACCGGCTTGTGAATAATCGATGCTGTCCTCATAGGAAAAAGTAGTTGCATCAGATGTGATAACCTGACTACTTACTCCACCTTGCCAATCGGTTTGAGTCCATGATCTGTCATCTGCACGAACTTGGCTAAATCGGGTATAAATATGCTCTATTCCAATTATAGCAAAAACAGATGCCGCCATTAGGACGAATATTTTTAATGTTTTTTTCATATTTGTTTTACTCATATCTTAATGCATCTAATGCAGACATCTTTAAGGCTCGTTTAGATGGATATAATCCAGTAAAAAAGCCAATGATTACCGATGTCGCGATGATAGATAAAATAAGGACAAAAGGGACCTTGCTTACGAGCAAAAATTCCCCGCCTCTTGATATTGAAATAATTGATAAAATTATTGATATAAGATAGCCAAAAAGCATGCCTATGACTATACCTGCTACTCCACCAGAGAAAGAAATCAGCATTGCTTCTGTTATAAAAAGCTTTTTGATTTCAGCTGATTGCATGCCAATAGATTTAAGTAAGCCAACTTCTCTTGTTCTTTCCATTAAAGATACTGTTAAAGTATTTATCATGCCGAGAACGGCGATTAGAAATGCTACAGCGCCAATTATACCAAGGCCAAGTCTCAGATACATAAATACTTTTTCAACTTCTGATACTGTGTCCATTACAGAACTTGTCTTTGTACCGTATTTTTCAACTTCTTTTCTTACTTGATTTATCTCTTTATCGTTATCAATGACTAAAAGCAGTTCTGAGTAGTCCTTAATTCCAAGAGCTTTGGCTTCTTCAATTGGGAAATAAATTACTGGAGCTCCTGTACTTGCAACAATTCCATTTATTGTGTATTCTTTTCTTTGTAACTCTTCTGTAATAGTTGTATCAGTATTTATTTCATTCTCAGTACCAACTGGTACAAATTCAAGAGAGATTTTTTTTCCAAGTAAGTTGTCAGCTTCTGTGCCAAGCATTTCTGTTACATCACCACCTATAACGACTTGATCATTTCCTGTCTCAAAATTTTCGCCCTCGAGAAAAGTTTGCTTTGTTACTGTTAAAAATTGGTTGTCTACGCCGTGTGCTACGACATCCATCTGCGAGTCAGCATAAAAAATTGTCGTTGCGACACTAATAAGAGGGTAAATTTCTTTGACTCCGTCAACGCTTTTTATTAAATTTAATTTCTCATCATCAAGGATAATTTCACTACTTACAATTGGACTTACGAGCACTTGTCTCATTTCCTCAATTCTTAGCATCTCATTAATAACTAAATTTTCAATTCCATAGCCGATAGATAGCAAGAAAGTTATAAAACCAATTCCTATTCCCATGCCTAAAACGGTAATAAGAGTTCGAGATTTTTTTTCCATTAGATGTCCAAGAGAAATTTGTCCGAGATCCCAGCTACTAATGCTGTTGTTTATTTTTTTCTTGCGGTTTTCGAGAAGATTAAAAACTTTCATTATAAATTTTTTAATCTTTTCAGACAAGACATATTTTTTAAATAGTATGTATTCAACAAAATAAACAGGCAAAAAGAGTGAAAAAAGAAGTATCATAGAGATTAAAAACACAAAATTGTACCAAAAAGACTCTACAAAATTCTTAAGATTAAATCTCTTTTTTGTTATGTAATCTTTGTAAGGAACAGGTTCTGGGGCTTTTACTTGTTCATCCTTTTTATCGTCTTGTATTTCTTGTATGAATGCTTCAAGGTCTTTATTAATTTGTGTCTTTATATAGTTGATATCTTCGTTTTTTACCTCGATATCTTTTCTAATTTGTCCGTCGAGCATAAAAAGGATCCTATCTGCATAATCAAGAGATTCGATATTGTGGGTTACCATTAAAATTGTTTTACCATCTTCTGCTAGCTTTTTGAAAATATTCATTACTTTAATACCAGTTTTGACATCAAGATTTCCTGTTGGTTCATCTGCGATTAATAGCGCAGGATTACTCATCAGTGACCTTGCCAAGCTTATTCTCTGTTGCTCTCCTGAAGAAAGTTCATAAGGCTTATATTCTGCCCGGTGAAGCATACCTACAATTTCAAGCTTCTCTTTGGCAATTTCCCTTGATTCTAGCCTCGATTTCCCAAGCAGTGTCCCGATAAGAGCCACATTGTCAATCACATTTAGAGATTTAACCCAGTTTTGCTGTTGATAGATTATTCCAATGTTTTTTTTGCGTATTACTGCCCTATCATCTGAATCAAGTTCCCAGATTTTCATCCCCATAAAATTGATATCTCCTTTATCAGGATGCTCTAACCCCATTAAAGTGTTAAGAAGCGTAGATTTACCGCATCCAGAAGGACCAAAGAGGATGACAAATTCACCCGGTTTAATTTTTGTGGAAATGTTTTTTAATATGCTGGTATTATGGTCGCCAGTTTTAAAACTTTTCCAAATACTATTAACCTGTATTAACGATATATCTTTTTCTGTTTCTGGAGAAAAAGCCATGATAAGATAGTAACACAATCGCATAAATAAGTAAATATCTTTTTATAGGGAAATCATTTTGTTCTATTTTGGAGCTGTTTTATTCGAACCAGTGTCCACTAATTTCTACTGTATCACCTTTCTTAATTTCATCCGTTAGCATTTTATTGGCGATTATGCTTTCAACATTATCTTGAATAAATCTTTTTATTGGTCTTGCACCAAATTCTGGTTGATAAGCTTTGTTAGCGATTATGCCTGGAACAGCCTCGGTCCATAGTAGCTTGATTTTTTTCTCTGAAAGTCTTTCTGCAAGATCATTTAATAGGATCTCGGTGATTTGTGTAAGTGTAGCTGGAGTATGTGGGGCAAATACAATTATTTCATCATATCTATTTAGTAGTTCCGGCTTGATTGCTTGTCTTAGTTCAATTATTGCTTTTTGCTTTGCATCCTCCCATAGTTCAGTTTTATCGTGCAAACTATCCATAAGCATTTTGCTGCCAATATTACTTGTCGTGATAATAATTGTATGGGTAAAATCTATGCTCTCTCCTCGATTACTTGTAAGTCTTCCTTCGTCAAATAATTGTAGGAAGAGATCTAATATTTGTGGATGGGCTTTCTCCATTTCGTCAAAAAGAATTACACAATAAGGATTTGATTTTACTCTATCAAGAAGAGATACTGCAGCTTGTCCATATATATCAGTGTTCTCGTAGCTTCCCAAAAATTTATTTATGCTAGATATATCTTTATATTCTGACATATCAACAGTTATAATCTCTCTATTGCTAAAAAATTCCTCTGAAACAATTTTGGCAAGATGTGTTTTACCTACACCTGTTGGACCAAGAAACATAAAGGTGCCAATAGGTCGATTTGGATCGCGAATATCTGTACGAGATCTCTTTAATGCCTCTACAATTTTTGATACGGCTTCATCTTGTCCTATTACCCTTCTCTTAATATTACTCTCCAAGTTCATTAATTTCGTCGCTTCATCAGCAGTGACATCTTCGACTGGAATTTCGGTTTGTATGGAAACATATTTTGCGACCGTGTCTTTTGTTAGCTTATCAAGTCCTTGCGCCTGTGCCCATGCACAAGCACCTTCGACTGTCCTGACAGCACTATCAGGCAGTCGTCTTTGAGCTATATACCTTTGTGATAGTTCAATAGCTGTTGTTAATGCAGGAAATGTTATATAAAGTTTGAAATTATCTTCTAATAGAGGGATTTGTGTTTTAAGAATTTTAAGAGTATTTTCTGCTGATGCGGGACTTACCTCTACGGTTTCAAAACTCTGCCTTAGTGATTCATTATTGTAAAAATATTTTTTGTAATCTGAGAAATTGATTGTGCCTATTATTGGGAAACCGCTTTCTAAAACAAACGGTAACATAATACTTGCTATAGTAGTACCTGATTTATCTGACTTAGCAGGAATTATTTCCTGTATTTCATCAATGTAAAGAATTGTGTTTCCTGCCTTGCTTAGTTCGTGCATTGCTCTGTTTATTAGCTGTTCCAAATTGTCATTTATGCCTTGGGCAAGCAGGCTTGTTATGTCAAGCTGTATGATTCTTTTGCCTGCCATTTGTGATGGCACTTTACCCAAAATAATATTCTGAGCAAGACCTTTTATTATGCTTGACTTGCCTGTTCCCGGATCTCCGATAAGCAAAACATTCTTTTTGGATAATCGGCTAACAATGGATATTATTTCTTCGATTTCTCTATCGTGTCCGATTCCAAATCTACTTGGCTCGTAAGCCATTTTTTCGTTTAAGTCTTTGCTGAATTTGCTTAAAATAAAAGTATAACCGTATATCCAATAATCACCGATTCCGGGTGTTTTGTAGTATGGATTATTAGGATTAAGAAACTTTATTCTTTGTGCATTTTGCCTTCGTTGTTCGTAATAATTGACTATCTCTCTTAGTAAATCTACTGATAGACCTTGTATTTCAAGATGGTGTCTAAGTACAGGGAACAGCTTAAAATATGCAATAAAAAGGTGTGGAATATCGATTTCTCTTGATTCGCTTAACAATGCCTCTTCAAGAGCGTAGGTTAACAGGCTTCTTAGAGCGCTTACAGGATAAGTTGGAACTGTGGATGAGTTAAGATTTTCAATTTCCATATCTGTCTGCTCTATTTGTAAGTTGGCCCGACGGATTATTCTTTTAATGTGTTTATTGTTACCTAATGCCATGAATGCTTCAAGAGATTGATAAGATCCTTTTTTGCTGTTATTTGCCAGGAAATCGCGAAGAGTATCTGAACAAAAAGATACGGTATCAAGCTTAATAAATCTTGCAAATGGGAAGCCGCTGTTTTTGATCTGTGTAAGCTCTTTCTCTGGAATCATAGGAGCAAATGGCAGTCTGATTTCTTTGCTGATTTTGCCAAAAGCCTTATGAAGTAATATGATTATTGCAATAAGAGAGATACTAAAAAGTTGTAGAAGAAACCTGTCTGCGATATCGGGAAGTGCTAATGATGTAAGCTTTTTTATAATAAATATTAGTGCAGAGATTATCCCTGGAATTGCAGTGAAGATCATTATGCTGTTTAAAATAGTGCTTACTGATCTTGATGCGGATTGCTCTTTTATCATGTCAACGATTTGTTTCGTCTGAATTGAGAAAAGATGATCTCTTGTTGTTAAAAATGTTGAGTAATCCTCCTCGGTTAGTATTGGGAGTTTTTCTTTGTCAAGAATACCGATTTTATTGACACTTTTATTGTGATATCCAAGGATTGTTTTTCTGTTTTGAGATAGAAATTTTGTCATTTTTTATATAGGCACTATGAATCCAAATAATATAAAAAATCCTGTGATTATAGGTAATATTAACCAGATAAGTATCGCGGATATATAGGCTAAGTTGATGATTAAAACGACCAAAAGCGCTATTGGGATATAGATGATTCTCATTATTACGCCCATAAATCTCCCTATTAACTTATAATCTCTTTTCCATGGGACAAAAAAGGTCTCTAGTAAAAGTAATATGGATAATTTATCGTTTAATACTTGGTTGAGTCGTGCTAAAGAGCGAAGCATGTATACTGGCATGCTTACAAACCACCAGCTCGCTAGGTCGTTGATGTAGTTTACAAGAAGTTTGCTCGTGCTTGGGTTTTGCGTTATTTTATTACTACTGTAAGCTTTTGTTTCCATTACGAGTCTATTTTATCATATTTATGGTAAAATTTCTAACATTAAATTGTCTTGATAAGTGATAGATGGTTTTGCTTTATTTAGTGTTTTTATATTAACAGGAATATGATATAATCATTTGATATTATTAATTTTCTTGTTTAAGAGTTAATTTGTTAAGAGCTTATTATGGGAGAAGAGCCTGCTATTGGAGAAATTGTTACTTCAGAAAGTCCTTTAACTGTTAATATTGATTTGTCAAAGCCTTCTGAGACTGAAATTCCGCCTGAGTTTACTTCTTTTATAGGAGTTTTAAAGCAGGGGACCCAGCATGTTAGGCAGGAAGTTAGTGGATCCTTAACTGCTGATACAAACGCTGTGGATGAAGTAAGAGCTAGAATCTCGTTTGCTGCAAAAAGTGCGAATAATATTAGAAATGGAGGCCCTGCTTTAGGTGATCTATACAATGGACTTTTAGATATTTTGCAAGGAAGTAATAAAACTCCTGATGTCGAAATAACAAGAGAGCTTTCTGGTTTTGATGAAGTAGACAGAATTATCGAAGGTTTGGGAGGAGCAGAAATAACAAGGGAACAGTTAACTGAGGGTGGAAAACAAGTGTTGTATAAATTGCAACAATTGGCAAGAGGTTATACAGGAAAATCTATCCTTTTTGAACAGTATCTTAATCACTATAAAACTCTCTTGCAACAGCATCTTCTTTCTGTAGATGCAAGAGCGAGAGGTGCACAAGGTTCTTCATCTCAAGCTTTTAATCAATATCGAGGTATTATTTCTAGAACTAACTTAGAAGTTACTCCTATTGCTGATACCCGTGTTGGAAGAAGAAGGCAAAGTCGGACAATTATTGAAGATGAAATAAAAAAGATTAAAAATGCATTAAAAGAGTTTGAAGAAAAATAAAAACACTTTTTCTGAGGAAGGAAGATGTAATTCAAGCCAACTATCTGTTTTTTTAGAGACCCTTTATTCGATATCTATATTTGCAAAAACGGCTAAGCAATAACCATCTCCCCTTGGTTCGTTTCTATAAATAACAAGTTTATAATTACCACTTGGTGCGTCTTGCGGGATTTTTATCGAGCCTGTGAACGGCAAGAGCTCTTCTGTGCCCCAGTATTGAGATGTCCTTATATCGCCGTCAGATATGCGCAAATTATCTTTGTTCTGTAATTCAATTGTGGAGTATCCTTCAAACATCCATGTCCCTACAAGTTCACCACTGATATAAAGAGTGTCACCTTGATTAAATGTTGCCCCTTCAGGGGTTAATTCAACATCGTTGATGTTCTTTATTTTACCTGCTTCGTAGGCTATTTCACAGTTTGGTAGCTCATTGTCTGATATTTTAAGTGAATTAGTGATTGTATCTAGTTCGAGAATTGCCTTTTCAAGCGATTCGTTGTCATGTTCTATGAATAGATCCGCAGAAATCTCCTCAGCGTTGTTAATATCAAGATCCTGATCCCTGGCCGAAAGTAAGGAATATCTAATGCCATAATATTTGGGGTAGCCAGTGTTTTGGTTTTCATCGTATATACCGTAGTTTATTGCGTCAGGCTCATATTTTGTAAAAAGAATTGAAAAATCCCAATAAAACCTCTCTGGATCTGGTTTTTTTAGGAGCGGGAATTCTGAACCTTTTAAGTACTTGTGAAGCATTTTTGCTTCAATTGATTCTTTATAAGTTGGCTTCACATTAGTAAATTCAGTTAAGATTGTGTCTTCATATCCGATGCCATCGTTTGCGAAACCGAATCCACCTCCTGTTATAGTAGGTCCATTTATGACTTCCCAAACAAATGTTCCGTCAGTTAAAAGTATTGTGTTGCAAGGATCGCTTGAATTTAAAAGATACCAATTATTAGGAAAAGTAAACTCAAAGCAAGTATCTTTATATATGAAAGTACCATCTGATGTTAATTTGACAATATAATCACTCGTTATTTTTTCTAATTGGCTGGGCTTCTCTGCCATATTGGTTTTATCATCTATAAGCGGTGTTTTTTCGCTGTTCGAAAAGAAACCTTTGTTGAAGAAATAAAAATATCCGATGGTCAAAACGGAGCATAGGATTAATATTATTATTAAAAGGAGAATAATGATTTTACTCTGTTTATTCATATCGGTTTTTGATAAATTTATTATAAGTTTAAACGAAGAAAAGTCAAAAAAGTAACAAAAATGGACGGTACAAGATTCGAACTTGTGACCACCTCAATGTCAATGAGGTGCTCTAACCAACTGAGCTAACCGTCCATATAAATTTTAAATTCTAAATTTTAAATTCTAAATTAAAATTTAGAATTAAATAAGGTAATTTACGAATTAAGCGCAAAAACCCTCTCTAATT
>CAZRRH010000003.1:0-139983 GCA_964602665.1 uncultured Candidatus Saccharibacteria bacterium | reverse complement strand
GGTAGATCTCAAGAAATTAATCCGAAAAATATAAGTTAACTGGGCAAGACCCAATTAAGGATTTAAAATTAGTTCATTAAGTTATAAAACGAGAACGGAAAATCAGACAATCACTTCCAAAAAATGCCAAGCTTGTATTTAAAGGCATAATATTTGACACATATCAGTGGGAACAAAAACTTTTTGATGGTACCTCTGCAACATTTGAGAAATTAAAAAGACCTGACACTGTTAGCGTTTTCCCTATTACGCCAGAGGGGAAAATCGTCATAGTAAAACAACAGCAACCAGGAAGAGATAAAGCTTACTATTCAACGGTTGGGGGAAGAGTTGATGAGAATGAATCAATTGACGATGCCTGCAAAAGAGAGCTTCTTGAAGAAACCGGACTTAAAAGCAATGAATTTGAGCTTTTTTACTCTTTCCAGCCACAAACAAAGATTGACTGGTTAGTACACTGTTATGTTGCACACAATGCAAAATATGTTGATAAACAAAAGCTTGATGCAGGCGAATCAATTGAGCTTATTGAAGTTTCTTTTGAGCAACTTATTGACCTTGTTGTTAATAAGCAAAAATTTACAAATGATCGGCTTGAAAGATATTTTTTGAGAGCATTGCTTTTTGATTCAGAGATGAAGAAGTTGAGAGAACTCTTCAGAGCATAAACCTATTGTGCAAAATTGTCCTAATAGAGTATAATTAAATCAGTGCGGGAGTAGTTCAGTTGGTAGAATGTCACTTTCCCAAAGTGAAGGTCGCGGGTTCGAGCCCCGTCTCCCGCTCCATATTTTTTAAAGGTTTATGCAAAAGAAAATACTTTTGAGTTTAGGTGTTGCTATCTCCATTATTTTAATAGCATTTGTTTATTTAGTCTTCATGTCTGATTTATATCCATATAAATGCATATTTCGTGGTTATGCAGATGATGTGTGTACGGGCTCAGGCCCGGGCGGCTAGTTCGGACTTCCTCCAGTGCGTCGCTTATTTTAAAAAATTGATTTGATAATCGCCCCAGAAAATGTTATGATAATGTTATGCTGGTGTAGCTCAGCTGGCAGAGCAAATCTTTCGTAAAGATTAGGTCGACAGTTCGAACCTGTCCACCAGCTAATAAAATAAACTCTCAAAAAAGAAAATGGCAATAACACCTCAAACACTAAACTCAATAGTTAAATACGAATTGACAATAGAGCGAATAAAATCGATACCACTCCCATTACAGTATATCAACAAGCTATATAACAGCCAAAAGGCTGATGAACTATCACATTTGAGCAACCTAATAGGAATTCCGATAGGATACAACAAGGCATTAGATATCCAGCAAGGCAAAGAAAGTGGCCTAGAGATTGAAAAACACATACTATTAAATAATTATAGAAGCACTCAAGAATTTATAAAATCTTATACAGATATGCAGTTTATGCCAGTATCCCAAGCTTTATTTCATCATTTAAACACATTATTATTTAAAAATGTTGTTGAAGACTGGGAGCTTGGAAAAAATCGCGATTTCTCAACAATACCCTCACCTCTTTATGATAATTGGACTGATCTCAAAGATTATTATCCTAATATCAACTTGTCAACTTATGTTGATGAAATGACAAGATCTTTATATAGCAAAACAAATCAAACGCATAAAATACTTATTGCAATAACTATATTTCACGAAATAATGGATAAACAACCACTACTCGTAGCAAATCAAATAAGTAATATCGCATTCCTTTCAGCAACATTAAAGAATTTTGGCTACAATCCAAATAATTTAATGCCTGTCGCCAAAATATTCGACGAAAATGAGGCTACAATAATTAATCAATTTAAAAAGAAATCCATAGATGATTTCAGCCAGTTATTATCAGAATTATTAGCAAATGAGGCTCTAGCCCTCCTTAATAACATAAAATTCATATATGAAAATAATGTTAAAAAAAAGATTCTTCTGTCGGCACAATTTAACGACCGACAATTGAAAATTCTTGAGTATCTACAAATACATAAAAATATTAGTAGAGAAGAATATGCAAAACTTATGGGTGTCTCGTTTATGACCGCATTCCGCGATTTACATAAGCTACTCGAAGATGGTTATCTTACAACAAAAAGTAGAGGAAGAGGCACGAAATATATTTTAAAAACAGATCCGAATCAGGATAAGAATAGCCCTGTGCCAACAATGGTCTTTAACGATTTGGAATAACCGCATTCTAGTTGAGAAAAATCAAGTTTTAATATATAATCAAAGACATGCAATACGACATAATAATCGGATTAGAGATACACGTACAGCTTGCCACCTCAAGTAAAATGTTTTGTTCTTGCGATAGCAAATACTTTGATCAAGAGCCAAACTCTCACACATGCCCTATTTGTCTTGGAATGCCAGGAACATTACCACTTCCAAACAAAAAGGCTCTTGAATCAACAATACTTCTTGGTTTTGCTACCCATTGTAAAATTGACAATAAAATCAAATTTGACAGAAAACATTATTTTTATCCTGATCTCCCAAAAGGTTATCAGATTAGCCAATATGATGAACCAATCTGTAAAGATGGATATGTAACAATCTTATCTGAATCAGGAGAAAGAGTAAAAATAGAAATAGAACGAATTCATCAAGAAGAGGATGTCGCAAAAACATTTCATAAAAAAGACGATCTAGGACAAGATTACACGTTGATAGATTACAATAAATCAGGAATCCCTCTTGCAGAAATTGTCACTAAGCCAATAATAAAATCTCCATACGAAGCAAGAGCTTTTGCCACAAGAATAAGACAAATTGTAAGATATTTTGGTATTTCTGACGCAGATATGGAAAAAGGCCAGATGAGATGCGAACCAAACATATCAGTCCAAAAAAAAGGTACATGGGAATACAAAGACGGCAAGATTTTACCTATAGGAGATGCCAAATTAAATCCAAAAGTAGAGATTAAAAATATTGGGTCAATATCGGCAGTACAAAAAGCTTTAGAATATGAAATTGATAGAATCACAAAACAAATAGAAGCAAAAGAAAAATTAATACAACACACAAGAGGATGGAATGCTCAGAAAGGATTAACCGAATTCCAAAGATCAAAGGAGTCCGCACCTGATTACGGTTACTTCCCAGAACCCGATATACCCATAATTGATATCGACGAAAAAACATTAGTTAAAATAAAAAGCCGGCTAAAAGAATTACCAGAGGATAAAGAAGAACGGTTTGTTAATGATTATGGACTTTCTTTATATGATACAGGAGTTTTAACAACAGATCGCACAACAAGTGAAATATTTGAGGATTTTGTTTCAAAAGCCAATTCTATTATAAAGGGAGATGTTAAAAAAACAGCTAAATTATGTGCTAATTGGACAACCGGTGTAATTTTTGGTTATGCAAATGATATGAAAAAAGATTTAGCATCTCTTAATCTTGACTGGGAGCAGATTGCAAAACTTCTCTTTACACTGGAAAACGGCACATTAACATCAAGCAAAGCAAAAGAAGTTCTTTTATCTTATCTCGGAGGTAAATTAAGCATTAACAATTTCTTACAAGACCTTTCAAAATCAGACGACATAGATCTAAAAAGTGTAATAAAGCAAATAATAAAAGAAAACGACTCTGCCGTTACTGATTATAAAAACGGCAAACAGCAAGCTATTGGTTTCCTTATAGGAAAATGTATGCAACAATTAAAGGGTATGGGAAATCCATCTGAAATAACTAAACTTTTAAAAGAAGAATTAGATGCAAGTTGATAGAAAATTTGTAAAGTCCATAGCAAAATTATCAAAGATCAAGCTTACAGACAATGAAATCGGGACAATGACACCTCAGATGCAAACAATCCTTGATTATGCAGAGAAATTATCTTTAGTAGATACAAGTGAAGTGAAGCCCAAACATATAAGAAAATTAAAATTCTCTGACCTAAGAGACGATGTGGTAACACCATCTTTACTTTTAAAAGATGTATTTGCTAACGCATCCAACGACATGAGAGAAGGAAATTTCTTTAAAGTTAGCGGTTCAACTTACGAATAATTCTATCAGAAATCTTCTTACTTTTATTGGTCATAGTAAGATTATACTGTTTTGCATTTTTCACCTAAATATGTTATGATTTTATATTGTCGCTGGGGTGGTGGAATTGGCAGACACGCATGGCTTAGGACCATGTCCCGTCAAGTCATTAGGCAATGTCTTACCTAATGGCTTGACGGGGTGCAGGTTCGACCCCTGTCCTCAGCATTAATTTGTAAAAAAACCTGTATGATTAAGAAATTAATAAGTCCTTTTCAATCTGTACTTCTTAAAAGAAGGCTTTGTGTCGGATGTACCTACCCTCTTGATAAGTCTCAGAAAAGGACACAGTTTTCTCCGAAAGAGACAGTTGTACAATGTAAATGCCGTCGTAGATACATTTTTGATAATCAGACACAATCTTATAGAAGGATGACCTTACAGGAAGAACAACTTTTTTTAAGTAAACAGGTTTAGATTGACAATCAGGCCAATTTGTGATATAATTATAGTATGAGCCGCTATCGTCTAGGGGTTAGGACAACGGGTTTTCATCCCGTTAACCGGGGTTCGATTCCCCGTAGCGGTACCATAGTTTAATTTCACATAAAGAGCTTTTAATTCAAAATTTTCGCACTATAAGTTATTGTCTAAATAACGCACATGTGATACTATTGCGTTTATGAGCGAAATGTATGACATACCAGAAAAAGATGAGAAAGATTCCTCTGCAAAGCTAGGAACATTCCTTGGTGCTGTAGGGTCTTTTCTTTTCTCAAGCATAGAAGGAATTATCTCTGCGGTCGCAATTGCTGTGGCTTTATACCTTTTTATATTCACACCGCATGAAGTAGTTGGAAGCTCAATGCATCCTACTTATGTTAATGGTGAGTATCTTCTTGCTAATAAGCTTACTTATAAGCTTGGTGACTATAACAGAGGAGATGTTGTCATATTTATGCATTCGGAAACAAAGGATTACATAAAAAGAATAATCGGATTACCTGGAGAAAGCATTTCTATAAGAGACGGCCATATTTTAATAAATGGAGAAGTCCTTGATGAAACTAATTACCTTGGCAACACAGTTATCACAGAAGGCTCATCATTCCTTGCTGAAGGATCTACAATGGTGGTACCTGACGGTAAATTATTTGTCTGTGGAGATAATCGTGGCAATAGCTCAGACTCGAGAGCATTTGGCTTTATAAGTCAAGAAGATGTAAAAGGCAAAGTGTGGGTAGTCTACTTCCCGTTTAGCGATTTTAGAGTCATCAAAGATCCTACATACTAACATTCGAAAAATAGGCCTACCCCTTGTGAAACATTTTGAAGTAGTGTACAATACCTCTTATGAAAACATTTGTAATCGCAAATCAAAAAGGTGGCGTTGGCAAAACAACCACAGCGATTAATCTGGCTTCAAATTTGGCTTTATCAGGCAAAAAGACTTTATTAATAGACCTTGATCCACAAGCAAATTTATCTTCAGGTATTGGATTTCTTAAAAAATACTCTGCAGAACAAATCAATAGAGATGATAATCCTCCTTACAAGAGCGTATACGATTTGCTAATAAACAAAGCCAAAATAAGCGAAGTGTTTTTCACAACAGATATAGAAAATCTTTTCTTAATTCCATCACATATTGCTCTTGCAGGCGCAGAAGTAGAAATGGTAAGTATTTTAGCCCGTGAAACTCTGCTCAAAAAAGCTATAGGGAATATAACAGAGAAGCTTGATTACATAATTATTGATTGTCCCCCATCTCTTGGATTATTGACTATAAATGCCTTAACTGCTTCAGATTACATACTTATTCCAATACAATGCGAGTATTTTGCATTGGAAGGCCTAGGACAATTATTAAAAACTCTTGATTTAATAAAATCCATTAACTCAAAACTCTCAGTTGGAGGAGTTATTTTAACAATGTTTGATAAAAGAACAAAGCTCTCAGAACAAGTTGTCTGTGAAGTACAAAACTACTTTGGCAAGCTTGTATTTGAGACTGTTATTCCAAGAAATGTTCGCTTATCAGAAGCACCTTCTCATGGCAAAGCAATCGAAATATATGACCCAAACTCAACAGGAGCAATTAGTTATAAAAAGCTTGCATTAGAATTTATAAATAAATTTAAAACTTAAAATCGATGGAAAATAATAGATTAGGAAAAGGTCTGGGCGCATTAATAAGCTCTGGCACAATTAAAAATACTGGCGGTTATATAGAAGATTTTGACATAGAAAAAATAACTCCAAACCCATACCAGCCAAGGATGAATTTCTCAAATGAGGAGCTCATAGAACTTGCGGAGTCAATAAAAGAGCACGGCGTAATTCAACCTCTCCTAATAACAAAAAACAAGAATGCTGACGACGATACATACTTTTTGATTGCAGGTGAACGAAGATTTAGAGCGTCAAAGCTTGCGGGCCTTAATGTCGTTCCTGTTGTTATAAAAGAAGCTTCAGCACAAGAAATGCTTGAGTTGGCTTTAATAGAGAACATTCAGAGACAAGATTTAAATCCACTAGAAGAAGCACAAGCATATAATCAACTTAGTGAAGAGTTTGGCTTAACACACTCACTTATTGCTCAAAAAGTTGGATTTAGTCGTGTCGCGGTAACAAACAAATTAAGACTATTAAAATTGCCTGAGAGCGTAAAAGAGTACATTCTTAAAGGCGATCTGACAGAAGGGCATGCACGCACCCTTCTTGGATTAACAGACCCAACAGCACTACAATCAGCTGCAAACCTTGTCATTAAAAGGAATATGAGTGTCCGAGAGACTGAGGATCTTGTCCGCAAAATCAATTACGGCAAAGATACTCAACGTACTCGAAGAAAGGTCTTAAATCAAGAAGAGGAAGAATTTATTGATAAGCTAGCCTCGATTACAGGTCTCAATGTTAGGATTCGGAAAATGTCTATCGGCGGTAAAATCGAAATTCGCTTTAAAGACGAGGAAGAGTTTAAAAAGATTACTGGAATAATAAGAGCCTAACCTTTAAATTCTAAATTTTGAATTTAAAATTACTAATTATTATTTGAATTGCCGTATTCCCATTCTGATACCATCATTATCTTCAGAAAAAAGATTTTTGTAATTGACAATATTGTCAGTATCTTCTTCGCAATAATTTTCACTCTAAATTAATTCAAAATTTAGAATTTAAAATTACTAATTATTATTTGAATTGCCGTATTCCCATTCTGATACCATCATTATCTTCAGAAAAAAGATTTTTGTAATTGACAATATTGTCAGTATCTTCTTCGCAATAATTTTCACTCTAAATTAATTCAAAATTTAAAATTTAAAATTTAAAATTTAGAATTGTTCTCCACTTCCTGCCTCATTTTTTCAAAAATAACAACTGCTGTAGAAGCATTAACATTTAATGAGCCTATGCCCTCTTTCATTGGAATAGTAATCGTCTCATCGCATTTCTCAAGCACTTTTGCTGAAATACCAACATCCTCTGCCCCAACAACAATTGCTACAGGCCCTGTCAAATCGACTCCGAAGTGAGGCTTACCACCCGTCTCAAGAGCTAAAACTTTAACTCCGTTATCTTTAAGCATCTTAATTGAGTTGAAAATATTCATTTCAACGGTTGGAATTCTCTCTGCTGTTCCCATTGAGACTTTTAGCACCTCATCTGTGAGAAACGCACTCTTTTTAAGCGGAGTAATAACTCCATTGACAAAGCCTCCATAAGCACTTCTAAATATAGCGCCAATATTTAATGAATATCTGACATGGTCCAGAATTATAAAAAATGGCTCCTCTTTTCTTGAATAAATGTCCTCCAAAAGATCTTTGAGCTTCCAATCCTGTGCAGGCAACATGAAGCCAATAACGCTCTCAACACCCATACCTTTAACTTTTCTTGACAAAGTACGCCTTGATACATGCTCAATTGGAACTCCTTTTTGAGAAGCAAGAGCAAGTATTCTCTCGCTCTTATTATCTTTGAAGAAATTTTTTGCAACTAATATCTTATCAAAAGTTCTTCCCTCCTCTAAAAGCTCTAAAAGTGCATTTTTACTCTCAATTTGGATATATTTCTGTTTAGGCATATTAAAAAGGGGCTATAAATTTAAGAAACTACACAACATCTATGTAGTACTTTGCTCTCTTAAATCCTGTCATTCTGCGAAATTTTACAACGCCGTCTTGTATTGCATAAATAGAGAAATCTTTTGAAATCTTCACTCCTCTACCAGGATGAAAAACCGTTCCTCTTTGCTTGACAATTATATTGCCATTTATGACAGCTTCTCCAGCAAACTTCTTGACTCCAAGTCGCTTGCCAACCATATTTTTTGTCTGACTGGCGACTCCACCAGAAACAACATGTGACATACTTTTATTTGTTTAATCTTAAGACAATTATATCTCTTCTTATTATACTAGTTTTTCTCTCCCAATGCAAGCCCTTTTTTATTATTTTCCAATTTTTCTTCCTTATGAGTTCATTTACATAGAATGATTGCCACCCATACTCTGTTTTATAAGCAGGGACGACAATAACTGCGGTCAAACCATCTTGCCCGACTATCGTTAAAAAATCAAATAGTGCTCTGTACTGCTTTTGTACATCTTTTATTAATGAAAAAGCCTTCCTTCTTGACATTACTCTTCTCTGAGGCGGTCCCATAAATGGCTCACAGATTACAGCATCAAGTGGAGTGTTTTTCATCGCTTTAAACAATGGTTTTGGAATATCTGTAATATCAAGATCAAAAAGCTTATATCTCACATTTGAAAAATCTGCGAAATCTGGATGCGTAGAAATCATCCAATCAATATTCTGTTCAGAGTTTCGGACGGCCCATTTATCAATGTCGGAACCTATTGCAGATCTGCTTGTAAGTAGTGCTTGCATAAGTATACCTCCAGAGCCACAAAACGGATCCCAAATAATTTTTTCAGCATTAAATGGTGTTCCCGATAAATTTACCATTATTCTTGCTAATTTTGGTGGCAACATACCCATTTTCTTATCAGATCTTGGTTTCTCGAAATCAATAATGCTGAATTGCTCATAATCCTGTACTGCTAATGTCTGTCCCATTCGTACATCATCTTCGCATTTTATAAGATTTAGCTCAAAACCTTTTTCGATTAATTTGTTTTTGCTAACTTGTGCTGAATTTAGCGTTATTTCTTTATAATTTTCTGACTTAGGAAGCAAAAATCTTGCAGAAAAACCAGCATCAGAATATCTCTCTTTTATTTTCTTAGCAAATTTATCAACGGCCTTAAGGTCAGCAAGCACTCCAAAAGAGTTAACTCCAAAAGTTATTCTACCACTAAATTTATCAAGAAAATCCTCACTGTCATCAATCATCACACCAAATCTTACAGCCCCACCAAGAAATAAGAAAAGCTGTTTTAATTCAGCTGTTAAATCTTTATCACCATCGGGCTCAATTATTACAATATTCTCAAGCGGACGATAAATCTTAAATTTGCATGAAAAATTGGCCTCCAAGCAAGTAGTTAGCTCGGCATAACACAAATCATATTGTCCACCCAATTGAAAAAAATATTGCATTTATATTACCTAATTTTTAGCTATTTTAAGCCAAGAAACCTGACAACAGTTATAAACTGCCTCGCGCCATAATGCTTTCTGTATCTTGATTTTGCTTTAAAGAAGATTGTTTTTAATTTTGGTCCTTTTTTTTGCTCGATAATCTCGATAAGTGCAGTTGCATCTTTAACAATTGGTTTACCAATTTCAACTTTGTCGCCATCACTGACTAATAATACATCAACTATTTCAATTTTCTCACCAACCTTACCTTTTATATGGTTAACCTCAACTTCTTCATTTTTGTAAAGCTTTATCTGCTCACCTTTGATTCTAAGTACTGCAAAAAAATTTTTATCAATTGACTCATTTGATTTTACTGCAGGAATACTCTTTTTTACAGTCACTTTATTTTTAGCGACAATTTTAGTTTTTGCAACTAGAGCCTTTTTAGGAGCGGTAACTTTAGCTTTTACCGTGACAACTTTTTTCGTTGTGACAACTTTTTTACTTTTAACTACTGCCTTTTTCTTGGTTGCTACTGGTTTCTTTTTAGTAACTTTCTTTTCCATATTTGTTTTTGTTTAAATTAACTGTTTACGATTAATGGCATTTTGCACTATACCAAGGGTCACAAATGTTGCAATAACAACACTTCCTCCCGCACTAAAAAGTGGCAGAGGAATCCCAGTTGCTGGTATAAGCCCTGTATTTGTACCAATATTTATAAACATCTCTAATAGTATCTTTACCCCAAATAAAAACACTATTACGCTCAATGTCTGATCAGGGATCGCCATCGCTTCTATCATTATATTATAAATCAAAAAGCAATATAATACAAGTAGTAGCCCTCCACCAATTAGCCCAAACTCTTCACAAAAAGCCGCAAACAAAAAATCTGTCTTATATTCCGGTAAAAATCTTAACCTACTTTGAGACCCTTGACCAAACCCCTTGCCTAGTAAACCTCCTGACCCGATTGCAACTCTTGCCTGATCTACATTAAAATACTCCTTATCCGCTGTTTTGTCAGGACTAATAAATGCTGTTATACGATTCTTCTGGTGCGAGAAAAGAGGGATTTTGTCAATTAATCCCCAGTCATTTTTCACATCAAAATAGAGCAGTGAAGCTAAAGCCATGAGTATTACGGCAACAACAGATATATTAATAAGCTGCTTTGGCAATATTGTAATAACAGTAAGAAACCACAATGCCATAATTATAAGTGCCATACTTCCATGTGGTTGCATAAATACTATCACAGCAAATATTATTGTAGCGATAGAAGTAATTACTATTGCCTTCCATTTTGATAAACCAGAATTTAGCATAAATACTGCTGTGTAGATTATTACGGCTATCTTTACAAACTCAGAAGGCTGTATCTGGACACCTGCCAATATTAGCCACCTTTTAGCATAATTTATCGTCGGTCCAAATAAGCTCGTTAGAATTAACAAAATAAGTAAGCTGATAAAGATTATTATACTTATCTGAGGAAATTTTATGTAATCTAAATCAATTCTAGCAATTAAAAAATATAATATCCACCCAATAATTATAAACGCTATTTGTTTAGTAAATGTATCTTGAATATTTATATTCCCGACACTATCAATGCTCGTCGATAAAAGAGCGGTTAGAGAGAGTAGGTTTATCAATATTACTGGTATTACAATTTTTTTTGATATTGACATTTAAAAGCGTTTATGATATAATTAAGGTGTAGTTGCTATTAAAAACAGGGTTATTTGATACTTCAATATTAGGCATTAAGCAAATTATATCACACTTTTATTATCTGCTCATATTTTCTTAATAAATAGCACCATATCCGACAACAATTGACTCTAAAACGAATTTAAGTTCAGAATCAACCGTACTATCACTTTCAAAACTTACACTAAGTGGGAAGTCTTGGAAGTATGTTCTATTTTTTGACTTATAACATGAGCTCCAAATATTGTCATCTACTTCAGGATTTTCTGATTTATATAACCTAAGGGTTCCTTCACCGTTTTTCAAATTAAATTGCTTGAATGCACCTTCATTTATGTTTCCTGCTAAATAGTCTATCTCCATTTGACTAGCACCAAATTCTTTAAAATATTCAATAAAAGCATTTTTCTGCTCTTCGGTCGTGTCACTAAATAAGCATATATAAGGGACATCACTTCTCTCAGTATAACTTACTTTATATTTATTATTCTCTAATCGAAACATTCCCAAATCTACAACCTTGTTATAGTCAGTGATCAAATTCCAACTGTCTGGATAAGTTATTTCAATATTATCTTCTTTGTGAGTTTTATATCCTAGCCCTAAATCATTATCTTTTTCTGCTGTATCTTCTTCTGTTTCAATAGAGTTTTCACCACTTTCATTTGCAATTTCTGTATCTGCATTATCATCGACTTTTAGACTATTAAAGACATTTGTAATCTCTTCTAAAACAGTATTACCCGTTTCATTCCTTTCTGTGAATATTTTATCCCAATTAGATACAACAAAGAATATTATAGTCAGAATGACCAAACCTGATACCACAAAAGCTGTTATTAAAAGCTGCTTTTTCATATAATTAACTTAGAATTTAATTACTTGTTTCTACGCTCATATCTTTCATAAGTGCGTCACAAAAAGCCTCTCCATAATAACACTCTGCTTGAAAATAATTATCATCATCTGCAATTTTAACAACAGTTTCTCCGCAAGGAGGAGTTGTTGTAAAACCAGCTTCATTAGAACAATCTCCTCTGCCCGTTTTAGGGACGCTATTTGTATAATAAAACCAATCATAATTGTTTTTTACATAGACTTTGTATAAGGTACCAAATTGGCTATTATTTCCCATTTGCTCGTACTTGGCAAAATCAGCAGGAAAAGCTTCGTAGGGGGCAACTACACATAGTTTTGAGTCTTTATTAACAAAACACTTTGGTTCAAATACTTTAAGTGGATGATCTTTATCTTCTATTACCTCTGTCCCTATAGGAGCATTTGTGGTCAATTTAATCGTGTGAAAAATCCCTTGACCATTTTCATCAACTCCGATAAACGCTTTAATTTCTGCTGATATTGATTCAGTTTTTATTTTGTCTTCTTGTAAATTAATATCTTCTACAATAAAATTTTTACTTCTTACAAAATCCATATCTGCAAGACCGACATGGTTGTACACCAATGCTTTCTGCGTAAAAAGAAATATTTGTGTTTTATCTTCGTAATCATTTGCGTTCAAATCCCTATTCAATTTATAAGAAACGCCATCAATTTTTACATTCTCCTCATCTATTAAATCAAATTCACACCATCGCCTAGAAACAATGTTTACTCCACTACCATTTTCCATAAATATACATTTTGGATTTCCCTCATAATCCTCATAGAAAACAATCGTCTCACCACATGATTCATTGTTTTTCCACCATGTAGTTTCTTTTATATTATCCCAAAGAGAATTATTTATTACTTCTGAGGTATCTTCTATTTGTTTCGAATCCTTATTTGTAACTTTGTCCCAATTTAAAATCAAAAACACTGTTAAAACAGCAGAATATATAAATATCAGAGCTATCAGAATATAAAGCAAAAGCTTTTTCATAAAAGTTTAATAAAAAATTTAACTCTAATATAATTAACGAAAAAACTTTATAAAAGTAACAGGTCAATTAATCAGCTTATGCACTTTCTCGTATCTTTTTAAGAGTACTCTCCAAGCCTCATAAATTTCTTGTAAATCATTTTGCAAGTTAAATTCTGAAAAACGACTAATATCTCTAAAATCTCTTTCTATTTTCTCAAGTGCTGAAAACTCTCCTTCCTTCATCATCTTCAAGTAAACCATATCACTCATATGACTTGCAGAATCGATCACTGCAATAACCTTGGCCTCATCGCTTTCTGGAATGACATCTTTACATCTGTGAGCTCTTATACAATGCAAAATCTGGGTTATCTTCTCTTTATCATAGTTCCAAGATTTTAAGAGCTCTCTGGAGATCTCCTCGCTTCTGACCGCATGATCTATATCAGTCGGTATAGGATAATGGCCAATATCATGTAGCCAAACAGAAGATAAAACAACATCTTTGTCTAATGAAGGATGTTTATTAAGCATAAACCTTGCCCACTTTTCCATTTCGGGGACATGATGAAGTAAAGCATATGGGTCTTGACCAAATTTTTTAACCCTATCCAAAAAAGCCTCTTTTGACTTTTGATAAAGATCAACCATACAAAATAATTACTATCTTAATTGATTATTGAAGAATCAACTTTCTTCGCTTTTCTCGCATTAACAATCTCCTCGATGATTTTGAGGACTAAAACAAGAGCATCATCAGAGAAAGCAATCGGACCAAAAATCGCCTCAGGCAAAAAATCTATTGGAAAAACAAGATATAAAACGACGATAAGCCAAATTCCAACTCTACCCCATTTAATATTGTACTTTTTTTCGATTGTTTTTATTTCGTTCATTACCAATTAGTTTGATTTTCTTCTCATAAAAGCAGGAACTTCAAGGTCACCACCTTTTTCGTCGCTAGCAGATTTGATTTTCTTATCGGCAACTTCATCATCAAGGTCAAAATCGTTTATAGATAATGAGCCTAAGTTGCTATTAATTTTTGAACTATCAGAGGACTTTTCTTCAGCTTTTTTACTTGTAAGTGGAGCAGCTTTATTATCCTCACTAAATCCAGTAGCAACAATCGTAATAACAATTTCATCACCGAGATTCTCATCAATACTAGCTCCAAATATTATGTTTGCGCTTGGATCTACAGCTTCTTCAATAAGTTGAGCAGCATGGTCGATTTCTTTCATTGTCATATTTAAACCACCAATGACATTGAAAAGAACTCCCTTCGCGCCCTCAATAGACATGTCAAGAAGCGGACTTGTAGTGGCCATTCTTGCAGCTTCTTCTGCCCTATTCTCGCCTTTTGCTTTACCAATACCCATTATCGCTGTTCCAGCATTTTGCATTATTGTCTTAACATCAGCAAAGTCAACATTAATATATCCGGTCTGCGTAACCAAACTTGTAATACTTTTGACGCCCTCTGCGAGTACATTATCAACCTTTTTCATCGCCTCAAAAAAGGAAATGTCCTCATCAATAATATCGAGTAATCGCTGATTTGGCACGACAATCAATGTGTCTACTTTATCTTTAAGTGCTGCAATACCCTCTTCGGCAACTTCGGCTCTTTTTTTGCCTTCAAATGCAAATGGCTTTGTAACAACAGCAACTGTTAATGCTCCCATGTTTTTAGCGACCCCGGCAACAACAGGAATAGAACCAGTACCAGTACCACCACCCATTCCAGCAGTTAAAAACACCATATCAGCCCCTGCAAGATGCTCATGTACCTCATCAATACTCTCCTCAGCTGATTGAGCACCAAGCATGTGATCACCACCAACACCAAGTCCTCTTGTTAATTGACTCCCAAGTTGCAAAGTTATTGGAGCAAGGGAATTTTTAAGTGCCTGCTGATCAGTATTAAAAGCCATAAAATCGACACCTTCTATATTAAAATCCGAGATCATTGTATTTACAGCGTTGCCACCAGCACCACCAAGCCCAACGACCTTAATCTTTGCGACAGAATTTGATTGAGGAGTAACTAACATATTTTATTACTTCAAAATTTAATTATATTTTTAAATAAATCCTTAACCTTTCCAAATATTCCACTACCACCAGAAGCAAGTCCGTGTGTTCTAGCCTTGCTATGATCAGCTTCATCTTCTGCAGCATATTTTATAAGACCTTGTGCTACACTAAATTCCGGTCCCGAGATTTCTTCTGTCATACCGCCAAGACCTGATGGAAAACCTTTTCTTGCGGGAACTCCAAAGCTTGATTGAGCAACTTTCTCAATTCCAATTAATCTTGAACTACCACCTGTAATTACCACGCCAGCAGGAGTATTTATATTGTATCCAGCTTTTGAAACAGAGTCTTTTGCAATGTCAAAAATCTCTTCCAATCTTGCTTCTACAATTTTCTTAAGCATGACTTTTGAAATTTCGTCTTTGGATTGTACTCCAAGTCCTGTGACGTTAGCCATATCACCGTTTTGCTTACTGCTTTTTTGAGGTTCATCTTTCTTTACAAGCAAAGATGGCCTATTATCTCTTGCGGATACTTTAACATTATCGTTTAAGATTTTTTCCATGTTTATTTTAATCTTCTCTGCATCTTCCAGAGAAACCTGCAAACCAATTGCGATATCACTTGTGACATTCATGCCACCAAGGGCGATACATCCACTATAAACTACTGATCCTTCTTCAAAAACGGTAATTGTAGTAGTTCCAGCGCCGATGTCCAAGACTGTCACACCAAGCTCTTTCTCTGTCTCAGTGATTACAGATTGTGAAGACGCCCACCCCGTAAAAACAAGGTCCTGTACAGTATATCCAAGCATCTGTATGCACTTATATAAATTCTGCCACGAAGACATTGGTGCTGTAATAATATGAGTATCGACCTCAAGTCTCATACCGCTCATCCCAATTGGATATTTTATTCCACCCTGGTTATCAACGACAAAATTTCTTGGAATAATGTGGATTGGATTAACATTTTGTGGAAGAGTAAGAGTTTTTGCGTTCTCAATGGCTCTAAAAGTATCCTCAACTGTTATCTCATTGCCCGCTGAAACAGCAACAACGCCCTTATTATTTATACTGGTTATCTGCTCGCCGTTTATAGAAACATATACATCAACAACGCTTGTTCCCGCCATTTTTTCTGCAGCTGTAATACTCTCAGAGATCGCATCTGTTGCTTCCTCAATGTTTACAATAGATCCTTTACGTACACCTCTACTTGGAGGAGTATGTACCCCTATAACAACAGGTCTTTTCTCGTTGTCATCAACATAAGCCACGACGGTAGCGATTTTACTTGATCCAACATCAATAGCGGTTATAATTCTTCTTCCCATAATTGTAATATTTAATTTTAGTTACTAAATAATATATATATTTATCACCAATATGTCAATAGAAATCTGGCTTTATTTAAAATAAATAAAAGCCTTTTGATTATCTATTCAAGTAAAACAGGCTTCTCAAATCTAAGATCTATCGATGAGTACTGCCTAACTACTGTCGGAGTATAATCCATAATCACCGAGAATCGCGCCATTTGTTCTTCTACCGACTTGTCAAAATCAACAACAAGATTAAGTACAACATCACCTCTTAGTATTATATAGGCAATAGTATCTTTAATCAATACCCTTTCAATAGAGAATCCGTATTTATCTGCTTTACTCCTTATCGTCATCAATCCTGCAATTAAATACGAATTGTTTTTTGAACCTGTCTCAAATTTCGCTTTATTATCAACAACTTCTGCGTAATCGGTAAGATATCTGCCAATCTGCTCAGTACAATCGCCCTCCAATACGGAAAGAACAAAGCTATCATCTGCAATTAGAGCACAACTTCCTCTTGAGTATATCGATAAAATAGGAATTCTTTCCTCAATTGTCACAGTTATTTTATTTGGAAAAACTTTCTCAATATATACAGCTTTTACTTTTGTATCAGATTCGAGAATTTTCTGTTCATATTCTCTTGTTGATAATGAAAAGTAATTCTCTTGTTTAGCTTCTTGTATACTGCTTATTATCTGCTCCTTTGATATATTAACAAAATCATTGTTTGCGACATTCTCTACCTCTATCAATTGAACCTTTAAAAAAGGCAATCTTGGTAAAACAATCAAAAACCCAGCGATTAAAAGGATAACAAAAATCGACTTAACAATCTTTTTAATTATTTCTTTATCTATCCTCGATTTTATGCGACAAAATAGATTAGCAATACGACTTCTTTTATATCTGTTTTTTGATTGAGTACAATCTTTGAATTCTTTACTAAGAATTGTCTTACCCGCCGGCAAAGATGCTATCGGCTGATTGTTTTCCATAACAACATTCTACCATAAAAACACGCTTTATGATATAATCGGCTATGAAAATATACCCATTAATAATAATAGGAACAGGTCCCGCAGGCTATACTGCGAGTATTTACGCCAGTAGATATAAGATTGAGCATGTTACCATCGGACAACTTGCTGGAGGCACAATAACAGAGTCTCATAAAGTATGTAATTTCCCCGGATTTCCAGAGATAAGTGGATTTGAACTTGGGCACAAGATGAAGGATCATGCAAAAAGATACGGCGCAACAGAGATAAATAAACGCGTAGAAAAAATCAGTTTAGAAAATAATAATTTTGTAGTACAACTTGAAGATGGTCAAACTTTCTATGCAAAAAATGTTATATTAGCAACTGGAACAAAAAGACGACGACTTGGAATAGATTCAGAAAACAGGCTTCTTGGGAAAGGAATTTCATATTGTGCAACTTGTGATGCGTTTTTTTACAGGGATAAAAATGTCGCAGTAATTGGTGGAGGAGATAGTGCAACAACAGCGGCTTTATATTTATCTGATGTTGCAAAACAAGTCCACCTTTTCTTGATTGAAGATAAGCTTCATGGAGAAGTTATGTGGATAGAACAAGTTCTTGAGAGAAAAAATATAACTATCCATTATCAGACTAAAGTTGCCGATTTTATTGGAGACGAAAAATTAAAGAAGATTATTGTCAAGAATCTCAACACTGATAAAGAAGAAACTTACGATGTAGATGGCACTTTTGTTGAAATAGGTGCTGTCCCAGAAACTTCTATTATTGAAGCTCTCAATGTCTCATTAACCAAGGGAGGCCTAGTCGAGGTTGATAATACGCAACAAACTAGCATTAAAGGTCTATATGCTTGTGGAGATATTTCATCAGGCTCAAGCGGTTTTGCACAAGTGATCACAGCCTGTAGTGAAGGTGCTATCGCAGTTTACAATATTTTCAAGAGATTATAATTTTCTTAGCTAAAAACTGACAAATCTGTCATTGCAATTCTACCATTTTCATCTTTTTCTAAATCTTGAAGAATTGACGAAGCTTCCGTTGAAGCAGGAAAAGAGAATTCGGTTAACATCGGGAAGGCATAATCAGGGACATTAATCATTAATGAACTAGCCGAACCTGAGGAAAGAAGATTTAAAATCTTTTGAGTTTTTTGCCTAACCAATATTTCAGCCGCAATCTCTGATGGATGAGCAGTAATATCACCAGTTAAAAAAAATTCGGGGGTAAGAGAGATTAATAATGATTGACCTCCGTTTTCACTTGCTCCGGGCATCAACAATGCAGTAGCCCTTGTCAAGCCGCCATAAGGATATATTGCATGGCCATTACTTTCAGGAAATATTAGCTCTCCTCTTAGATTACCATGAAGATAACATCTTGTAATAATGGCAGGAATTAAATCTTCTCTTCTTCTTAAGCAAATTCCAAATCCTCCATGAGAAAGATCAACATCACAGCCTAAAAATGCTCCATTATTAAAAGCAGGATCAATACCAATCATCTTTCCGCTTATTGCTTGGATCCCTTCTAAAAATCTTTTAATTATATGAAGATTTTCTCCTCCTCTATTATATGCTTCTATCAAATTGCCCATAATTTCTTATTAGGGTTTATCTGCTATATATAATTATTTTACCACGAATATTTCTTTTTGTCAACATCTTATTGCATCATAACTTAGGCGGGATCCTTTTGGAACTTATTTCAAAGAAATTAACTCATCCCTATGTAAATCCTGATTTGGGTATGATATAATCTTAATATATGCAACCCTCATTTATAAGCAGTAAGGATAATGCTAAATATAAACAGCTCCTTAAACTAACCAAAAAGCGTGAAAGAGACAAAACGAATCTTTTTATCATTGAGGGGTTAAAAGAAATAGAATTTGCGATTAATGCAGAGTATAAATTTACCTCGATATGGATTTGCTCACAAAAATCGGATAAAATTTTGCAGAATTTAGCTATTAAATCTGTGCAAGCAGATATTTATATTATCCCAGAGGCATTATACGAAAGGGTAAAATATAGGAATTTATCAGAAGGGATAATCGGAATATGTAATAAAATTAGCAATGACTCTTTAACAAAAATTTCAACAGAACTTAAGAAAGAAGAAGAGAGTTGTATTTTAATTCTTGATAACATACAAAAACCTGGAAATATTGGCGCAATGCTAAGAAGTGCTGATGGTGCAGGTATAGATGGCGTTGTTCTTACAAATCAAAGTACAGATATTTATTCTCAAAGCGCAATCCGAAGTAGCGTTGGGACATTTTTCACAACAAAATGGCAAATAATGACCGAAAACGAAGCTCTTGCTTTTTGCAAAGAAAATGGTTTTAATATTATCACTGCAGACCCTTTTAGCAAAAACCTTCTTGGAAATAGCAAAATTTCTTTACCCTCTAAATCAGCATTTATTTTAGGAAACGAGCATCATGGTTTATCAGAGTTCTGGAGTAAAAATAACGATTTAACAGTAAAAATACCAATGCTAGGCAAAAACGACTCCCTCAATGTGAGTGTTTCATGCGCAATTTTGCTTTATAGCTGGCGACTATACAGATCCGCGTAGAATTACACAGATTGTAATTCAATCTCGATCTCCATTAATCTGTTGTATTTTGCAACTCTTTCACTTCTACTCATTGATCCTGTCTTTATTTGAGCAGCAACTGTTCCAACAGCAAAGTCAGCAATAAATGTATCTTCAGTCTCGCCAGACCTATGCGAAATTATCGTCTTCATACCAACAGATTTGGCTTTCTTAACAGCATCTATGGCCTCACTTACAGTTCCAATTTGATTTAGTTTTATAAGAATGCTATTACAAGATTTAAGTTCTATTGCTTTAGATAATCTTTGCACATTTGTAACAAGCAGATCATCACCTACTATTTGAATTTTATTTCCTAAGAGATTCGTCGTTTTAGTAAAAGCCTCCCAGTCATCTTCCGCAAACGGATCTTCTATTGAAATTATAGGATACTTGTTAACCCACTCATTATAAATATTTAAAAGCTCATCAGATGATAATGATAATCCGTCAGCTTTTAAATTATATCTCCCATTCTCATAAAATTCCGATGCGGCAGGATCTAGGGCAATTGAGACATCAACCCCAGGATTATATCCCGCATCTTTTATTGCTTCGACGATAGTTTTTAGAGCGTCTTCATTTTTGGAAAAAGAAGGTGCGTACCCTCCTTCATCACCGACTGTTGTTATAAATCCATCTCTTCGAAGATTTTTACCAAGTTGCATGAACACTTCTGATCCTACCCTTACTCTTTCTGCTATTGTTGGCTGATTAATAGGGACAATCATAAATTCTTGCATGTCAACACCGCTTATTGCATGCTTACCTCCATTTAGCACATTTATCATTGGACGAGGCATTATCATTTCGCTATTTTCACAACATAAAGAGTGAATGTATTTATAAAGTTTTGTATCTGTTGATAAGGCACCCGCACGAGATACCGCCATTGAGACGGCAAGTATTGCATTGCCACCGAGACGGCCTTTATTTACTGTTCCATCAAGCTTGATTATTTCATTATCAATTTCCTGCTGATTTGTAACTTCCATGCCTGATAATTTTGCATTAATTTCACCATTTACATTTGCGACAGCTTTTAGGACCCCTTTCCCGCCATATCGCTTCTGATCACCATCTCTTAGCTCTATTACTTCATGAGTTCCTGTGGATGCTCCTGAAGGCACCATAGCTTTTGCTTTTATGCCGTTTTCAAGCTCGATTGTGGCTTCAACCGTTGGATTCCCTCTTGAATCAAGAATCTCTCTTGCGTAAACTTTTTTTATTTTCATATGAGAAATTTTACTATCTTAGTTTTATCTCAAATTGTATTTGGTTAGGACTAAGATTTTTATTTAGTCTAAACATTTTGTCCGTTACAGAATCAAAAACATATCTGTATTCTCCATTCTCCATAGGAACAAGTCTAACACTTCCAACTGTTGGGAGTGTATATGTTTGAGTAGTCTTGGATGTAGAATATTTTAGATCTGTAAAGACCAAATTCAATTTTCCATCAACATATTCAGCATAACAATCAGGAACAGGCTGTGTTTCATCACCCTTAACTTCGAAAACGATATTTAATATTCCACCACTTGATAGCCAACTCAATCTTGTTATTCCAGAGCCGTTTGCGCTCTTACCTCCCACAATTATCTGTTTAGTTAAGGTAAAGTCCTCATTTCGCCCTGTTGGATTTACAACTTCTTCTGTCAATGTAGGATATTTGACATCCAGGTAAACTTTTGCTGCATTTACACTATCGACACTAAGTTTAAATTCTGGTTTACTACTGCTTCCTATCTCATAAACAGCAATTCCCGCAGTTCCAGATACTGCATGATAAATCTTTGTAAGGCCTTGCTTGTTTATATCAATAGATTTCATTGTCGCTATACCAGATTCGTCCTTATCAAGACCGTCAATTCTCAGCACAACAGCGTTTTTCGAGCTACTATATTCCGCAGTTATGTATGGAAGCTTGCTCGCCGTATAATCCTCCGTCACAGTCTCAAACAAAAGTGTAATTCTGTAATAATCAGTTAAAGCATCTAAATCAATTGGCTTGAGTGTATACTCTGCATCAGAGTCAACTCCTGCTGTCTGTTTTGTACTACTAAACCCTTCCAAAACAGTGTCATTTATATCTTCCTCATCTGTAGTTTCCTCCTCCTCTTCAACAATTTCCTCCTCATCTGTATCTACATCATCAACGACGACATCAATATCAGTATCTTCATCTGGTAAGACATCAGGTGTGTCTTTTTTGGTACATCCTATAAGGGCAAGCGATGCGAATAAAAGAACCGCAACACTTAGCAGTTTTCTGTTTTTCATAAGCTTATTTGATAAATTTAATTACATTTTATTGTATGTTATTGTGAGAATATTGTCAACAGGAGAAATCAAGGCGTTTATTTCTTGCCTAAGCCAAACTTTTTAAACATATCTTTGCTTCCATTATCGCCCGAACCTGCTCTTTTATATTCTCGTTTGTAAATGCCGATACTAAAAGAGAATTCACTCCCGACACCAAGCTTGCTCTTGATTTTAACCTGTCCACCGTGCTCTTTTACAAGTCCAAAAGCAACATACAGCCCAAGTCCTGTTCCACCCGGCCTTACCAATTTATACTTGCCATTACCTTTTTGTGCAGAAACAGTGTCTGTATCCTCATCATCTCCATTATCTGTATACTGCCCTACTCGGTAAAATTTTTGTCCTATTTTCTTTAAATCTGCTTCAGAGATCCCGACTCCAGTATCTTTTACTGTCACTTCTACTTTTTCTTCATCGCTTTCCACACTAACAGTGACTTCACCTTCTTCAGTATATTTAATTGCATTTGTTATTAGGTTGTCGACTACTTCAAATATTCTTGTTTTGTCGGCGTAGATTTTAGGTATTCCAAAATCTCCGATTATATCAAGGTCTTGTGCATCTATTTCTTTTTCAATGTTGCTCTCATCTTCAGCATTTGCATATCTTAATGATAGACCTTTTATCTTAGCATCTCTTTCATGAGCATGTATGCTTGTCTGTATTACATTTGATATGTCTACAGCTTCTTTATTTAGCACTATTTTACCTCCATCAATTTTTGCTGACGCCAATAAGACATTTATGAGCTTTATTTCTCGCACTATTCCTTCTTTTAATCTTGCCATGTATTTTATGTATCTGTCTTCTATTTCTTCTGCTGTTTTTTGTGGATGTTTAATGTACGGAAGGAGCTCTCTCCAATATTTTGCTAATAAATCGGCATTTAGGTTTGCGATTGTTGCAGGTGTTCTCAGTTCATGTCCCATTATGTCTATCATGTTTCTTTCTTTTTCACGAGCGTCTTTTAATTGCGTTAATTGTTTTTGAATTTTAGAGGTTGCTTCGTCAACTCTTTTTTGCAAAGAAGTATTTAAATCCACAATCATTCTTTCGTTATCTATTCTAAGAAAAATTGGCTTAAGCAAACTAGTTATTTCTTCAACCATTTCTATTTCTATTTTTGTAAAAGAATCTCTATCATTTACAGAAGATAATGTTAGAAAGGTATATTCTGATAATTTTGCAATTATATCAATATTTTTGCTTCGCATAATTTCGACCAACTGTTTATCTTTCTCCTCCTGCAAAATAATAATATCACTGTTCATTCTCAATTTTTCCAACCATTCATATTCTCTTCTCCCTCCAGTATTCTCATAATCATATATATCGTAAAACTTGGCTGATACATTCTCCATTCCATTCTCAATTATTTTCGTAAGGCTTACTATTAATTCGTCTATTTGAACTTTGTTTTTAACTTCCTCAAAAATTTTTGTGAACATTTTTTCAAGAGATAAAATCTCCGATTTAAGGAATGATGAGTATCCATACTGCAAAAAATTTGATAATCTTCCAACCAAAGAAGCTACAATTATTGAAAAAATTAAGTCTATAAATATTGCCTGTATATCAAATTGATTATATCCAAGAACATAAAATTTGATAATTCTCAGTATAAGAACAATGGCCCAGAAGACCAAGCCTAGCGTGAAGCTTGACAATATCTTTGCTATAACAGTTTCAATTGAAAAGAGCCTAAATCTAACTATAGAAATCATAGTCATCGTTGTGAAAAACAAAGAAAAAACAATTCCCAGGTTATTAAAGGAATAGACTTTTAACACTGGTAGCAATAAGTTGGTAATTAAAGTTGGAACTACAAAGAATATTATTCCAAAAATAAAATATTTTAATCTTTGCCTTTCGATTGCTTTACTTCGAGATAAACCCGTAAACAGGTTAAAAAACAAGATGATTAATTCTATTATTATTACAAAAATTATCACTGAGAAAAGCTTCCCAAGACCTACCTCTATTCCGCTCGAATTGTCATATTTAGCAACATATTCTATAAACAAGTTTGTAGACCATAATAAGATCAAAGTAATCGTTAAATACGTTCCTCTAACTATATTTATTATCCTAATATTTATTTTGGAATAATAAAAAGAATATGTCGCAATAAAAAAGACTGCCAAAATAGAACTAGTAAAGAGGAATCTTTCCCAAAACATGTTAGTATAATAATTCAATACAAGAGTTGATAATCCCCAAAATGATGTGCCGAGAACAGACAGAAAAAAAGCTATTATGTACTTATTTGTTTTCGATTTTGGGATAACTGAAATAGCAATAACAAAATTTGCCAAACTAGAAACGAAGATCAATATATCAACAATATTCATTCTTTTTCAAAACAAATAAATTAGCTTGATCAGCATAGGTGTACTCACTGTGCAATATATCATACCCTGATTTATGAAAAATTTCTATATACTTATTTTTACTATATCTGACATATTTTTTATCTATTTCCTTATTACTTACGTATATTCTTATAAATGAGGGAATCAACCTTAAAGATTGCCAAAAGATCTTAATCGAAGAGAATTGCTTTTTTATAATTGAAACATATTTATATTCCATAACCGGCTTTGGATCTGATATTATAAGAATGGACTTTTTACGAAGTAATTTAGAAAGATTTTCAAGGAATTTTTCTTTTTCTCCTATAGTATAAAGGACATTGTTCATGATATACACATCTGCATCGGTAAGATTTTTATAGCTAGTCAATTTTTTAATATCTGCTTTTAAAACATCAATATTTTCAATCTTATTAAAATCAATCTTTCTTTTTAAAACTGCTAGCATCGAATCACTATTGTCTATAGATATAATTTGTGATTTTTTAAATCGATTGGAAAGAGAGATTGATAAACTACCTGTTCCACAGCCAAGATCTACAATTTTACATCTTTTGTCTTGGTTACAATATTTATTAATTATACTTATAATTTTTTCTAAAAGTTCCTTATAAGCAAGAAGACTATTTAGGTTATCATAGTCATAAGAATATTTATTCCAAATATCTCCCTTTTTAAACATATTTATGCTTTATAGAGGTTTCATTGAATTTAACAAATTCTATGATACATGCTCTATCTGATGCGTACGGATTATGATAAGCATCTTTATATCCTTTATCATGATTCAGCAAAAAAGAAACTATATGTTCCCTTATTTTTACTTTTAGTTCCGGACTTTCCTTTATATTATCTCTAAGCTCTATTTCAACTTTAAAATTCTGAAACAACTTTTCATCTTCCACAACATGAACTCTAAATTTCCCAGTATGATACTTAACAATTTCTTCTTTTTGAAGCGCTTCTTTAAAAGAATTAACATATATATTTGCTCCATTAAGTATTATTGTATCATCAGATCGGCCGTATACAGCAAGAAAAGGTAATTTCATTATATTCATACCTCTAGTCTCTTGTTTAATGTTAATTCCTAACGCTTTCATTTTCTTTTTTATTTCTTCAAAAGTAAAAGATTTTATTGAATCATGTAAATTATACCTTACAAGAGGGACCTGTTTATCTATAGTTACAACGAAATCGCCATTAACATTCTCCACATAGACACTAGTTGGATCATATTGAAAAATATGTAGAGGCATTTCCAAGCTACCTAGCAAGCTTTTCCTCAATTCTTTATTCTCATACAATCGATCTTTTAAGTATAAAGAAAAATCTTGTTCAGCACCGAATCCTATTCCAATATCAGCCGCCCCAAATGCAGAATAAACCACATGCCCTAATGATTTTTCTTTTCCTAAAAGATTTTCTATGTATTTACACCATTCATATGTTACCCCCTCTGCACCAACAACAATTCTTATCTTTTTCAATATCGATTCTTCAGTACGTTCTTTCAAATCTTCGACAAAGGTCTTTAAAGTTATAGGGTAAGACATAACGATGATTTGTTCAAAATCTTTTCCAACTTTCTCAACCATTTCTATTCCTTCCTTATAATCCATGTTAGATGCAAAATATGTGACATGTTTATTTCTTAATGCTATGTAATTCAATGCAGATAATACTTCCTGGCCTGTAACCCAGCTACTTAAGGCAAAAAGAGATATTATCAGAGTTTTTTTTCTGTTTATCTGAAATATGCTTTGCATATTAAAATCAACATAATGAAAGAAATCTAATATTTCATCTTTTGACTGAGACCAAAAAATTGGTTCGCCCGAATATCCGGAGCTTCTGTAAAAGAACGCAGGATTAACAGGGTAAGATCTATCAAATATGCTGTATTTCTTAATATAAGAATCTTTATCTATTATTGGAATTTTATTGAAATCTTTAACAAGCATGTTTTTGCTTACTCCTTCAACCTTTTCTATAAAATCTCTATAAGCATTAATATTTAAAGCCCTTTTAAATGTTTTCTTAGCGTAAAAGTAGCTAATGTTTTTTAAAACATTGGCAGGAATGTTTCTAAAAACGAATATGCCAATAACAGAATTTTTTAATATGAATCTTTTTAGTTTTCTAACTATTTTATCAATCATAACTTTTTTCCTATATCAATTTAACCATCAACCCTTTAACATTAGCATCTGTTACAACAACCTCACAAAAGCTACCTAACAAACCATCGTCAACACTATCAAAAATGACATCGTGGTTGTAGTATGAAACCCCTCTGTTGTTATATTGTATCAAAACTTTCATCTTTTTACCAGCCCACATACTATGCGACCTTAATCGGTTCTCATTGACAAGCTTCGCAAGCTGTTTTTCACGCTCAACCTTCTTGGACAACTTAACATCATCATCACAATATTTACTAGCAGAAGTACCCTCTCTAACAGAGTATTTACCAGAGTAAACCATCTCTATGTCCATTTTACTTATTAAATCAAGGGAGTTTTGCCAATCTTGCTCGCTTTCACCACTAAAACCTACAATTAGATCTGTGAAAACGCGAAAATCAGCATCACGCTTTTTGAGGCTATTTACAATTTCAATAAATCTTTTAACCGAATATTTACGATTCATCTTCTTAAGTATCTTATCCGAACCCGATTGTACTGCAATATTACACCATTTCATTATTTTGGATTCAGAAACTAAAGTTTCTGTTAATTTATCAGTCCAATCCATAGGATTTGACGATAAAAAGTTAACCCAAAAATCTCCATCAACAGCACAAACTTTTTTTAAAAGATCCGCAAAGTCAAGGCCGCTTTCTTTTGTTACATTTTGCCAACTATTAACATTTTGGCCTAGCAATGTTATCAGTCTGTAACCTTTGCTTACAGCAAGCTTAACTCTGTCTATAATTATACCACAATCAAGGTTAGCTTGTCTACCCCTTGTATAAGGAACTATGCAGTAAGAGCAAAAGTTATCACATCCTGAGGATATCGGAACCATAGCGTTAAATCCATCTGTTACAGGATCATTACAAAACGATTTGTATTCTACGTCATAACATTCCTTTTTTAGGGCGGATGATATCTTGTCAATTTCTTCTATTGGTATTATTTCATCAATCCAAGGAAATCTTTTTTTTAAATTTTGAGAATATTTTTTTTCTATTTCATTTGTCTGACGATTATATCTTGATGCCATACAGCCTGTAAGGATGATCTTATCAGGCTTAATTCCTTTCTTTTTTAATTTCATTTTCCAACCTTCAACTTTATCTTCTGCCTGCTTTCTTATGGAACAAGAATTTATTATAAGATAATTAGCGTCTTGGAGGTTTTTTGTTTCAATTAAACCGCACTGATTTAGAATATTTCTAATGTTATTACTATCGGCATAATTCATCGCGCAACCGTAAGTCTTGACATAGTATTTCATTCGCTCTATTCTATCATATATGGGATGTTTTAAAAAGTTAAATTTTATGCTAAAATCAAGCTATGAAACAAATTGACTTAAATGCTTTGGCTACCCCCGAGATAAAAGAAACACCAGACCTTGCACAAACCTTGATCACAGAAGAGAAGAAAACTATTTCTAAAAAATCAATTGCTATTAGAATACTGTACGGAATAGGTATTGTCGTTGGAATTGCCGCTATCGTTTACCTACAAATCGAGATTTTTGACTACACACCAAAAGCATCTTCTGTTATTAATTTCTATGATAATTATGTATATGTAAATAGTACAACAACAGCTCCTGATATAAATTATTCAACACAGTTGCAAATTGGCATGCCAAGGACAGAACCAAGTCCTCTTAATGGCGTACTATTCACCAAAACTCAAATGGAGGAAATGATGCAAAGAAGACCTCTTGCCGTTATGGTTAATAATCTAGCTTTTTCGCGTCCACAGTCTAATTTATCACAAGCAGATATCGTGTATGAAACGCTTGTCGAATCAGGAATTACAAGATATATGCCGATTTTTTGGTCAAATAAAGTAGAAGAGGTAGGTCCAATAAGAAGCGTAAGAAATTATTATTTAGAAATAGTTGGAGAATACGACGCTATTTTATCTCATGATGGTCAAGCATATTCAGATGATCCACGACTGGACGCGCTCGGCAACCTCTCGAAATATGGTGTTAAGACAGCAAGAACTTATGGCGCATGGCGATGGAATGATGGCGTAAGATACGCTCCCCACAATGAATACATGTCTCCTGTGAAGGTTTGGGAGTATGCAAAAAGTAAGGATGGATGGACAGGCTTTGGCCCGACAAGGAGCTGGCTTTTTAAAAAAGATGCTGACGTTGACGAAAGAGGTAAACAAACAGAAGTCCGTGTTTCCTTTACACCAGATGGAGGAGGCGTAAATCAGTATAGCGCTCTTTGGATTTATAATAGTGCCACAAATAAGTATTTAAGAGAGATTGGTGGCAAAAAAGATATTGACCAAAAAACTAAATTGCAACAAGAACCAAAGGTCGTAATCGTACAAGAAGCAGGATATTTAACACCTCCCGACCCGTCAGGCAGGATAATCATGGAAGTTATTGATGAAGGGAATGCAAAAATTTTGCAAGATGGCAAGATTTATTCTGCAACATGGAAAAAAGAATCTCGCACTGAAAGAACACTTTTTTATGCAGAAGATGGTAGCGAGTTTGTATTCAATAGAGGACAAATTTGGATACAAATAATACCTTCAAGCAGAGGGAGTTTTACGATAATAAAGCAATAATTAATTTTTAATAACGGTTTTATGCTAGATAAAATATTTATATCAAAAGTAAGAATTAAGATCTTGCGATTATTTCTCTTGTCCAATGACCACAAAAATCATGTAAGAGGAGTCGTAAGAGAACTAAACGAAGAAATAAATGCGATTAGACGAGAGCTGGTAAACTTAGAAAAGGCCGGAATATTAAAAGCAGTTAAAGAAGGGAATAAAGTAGTTTATTCACTAAATGAACAATGCCCAATATTGTCAGAACTTAAATCTATGCTTCGCAAATCAGACCCTAGCGTTCTTGCAATCCATAAAGCCATTACAAAAATAGAAAACATAAAAATTGCGATTCTGTCAGGACACTTTTTCTCACAAAAATACAGCAGTGATAAAGATGTCGATTTATTAATAGTCGGTCTGCCAGAGGTAAATACGCTTAATCGCCATATTGAAGGTTTAGAGCAGGATCTTGGCAGGACAATAAGAGTTGCCCTTTTTAAACCAGAGGAGTTCGATTTCCGCAAGAAGAGCAAAGAAGATATTGTTTACAATACAATAAGGACAGATAAATTAATCTTAATAGGCAAAGATAGCGACCTACTATAATTATGAAACTCAATAAAGATAAGGTATTAAAACAGCTAAAAAGTATCGGCATTTTATCAGCACTTTCGATATTAACAGCAATCTTTATAACAATATTTTTTATATCAATCCCGTTTACAGAGAACTATATTGCACAGTATACATATAATCTTAGTCTGAAATCTCAGCTATACTCATATGAGCGATTTAAAATAGAATTAGAAGACAAAGGACAATCAGATAATTATATCTCCATCGTTAAATCAAGACTTACGCAAGCAGAAATAGAGAGATTTAATATCGAAAAAAAAGACGATGAATCAATAGAAGTCATGACTTGGAGCACAAAGGATCAATATATGATCCAATCATTATTATCAACTGATGGCTCGATAAGTGTTCTTACATTAAAAGAGGAAATTGATCTTAATGATGAAAACAATATTATCGCCGCATACATAGAAGATAGTTATGACAAGACAGATATTAACAGGGACTATTTTAGAAGAATTATAGTAAGGCAATCTCCCACTTCGCAAGGAGGATTAGCATACTTCTTGGTTTTTAAGCCCACCATTGATAAACAAGACGAGATTGAAGCCTTTATAACAAATAACCAAGGAAAACAGATCGGCATTAATATCTTTGGATATGTCACGCCTTATCAGGTTAACGGGCCAGATCTTGTTGTCGGAGTAGGCTCAGATGAAAAAGACAAGCTTCTAAGCAGTGCAATATTTAACACTAAACCAATTGGTACAAAAATCACAACAACATCAGAAGAAACACAAAGTAATGTACAACCTTATGGCTTTTTTGAGTTTATAAACAATAATTACAGTAACCTAACAGCTGCTTTTGCCCTACTAACTGTTCTTGTGGCAATAATTCTTGGTGTCCTTAACAAAAACAAATACAGGGTTTCTCTTATAATGCTTTTTAGTACAATTTTGACATTATCCGTTTGGCTTGCATATTTAAAAATAACAAATTCAGCAATCGATCTTTTTACAATAATAGCCTGCGGAGTAGTTATAATTATCAATAATTTCGCATCCTCACTCATTAAATCAATTGACGCAAGAGTTATAAAGCTACTTGCGATAATAGCTATCACGATATTAGCTCCATTATTAGTACCGCTTTTTATTACAGGGGTTGGTTTTGTAGATATAATTGCTAATAAATTGATATGGGTAATTCTCTTATCTGAGGTGATTTTGGAGTTTTTCAAGTTATACCTGCAGAATTTAACAATTTACCTCAATGCTAGAAAAGATTAATCAAGAAATTTTAGGTAAACCCGTGATCGCAATTGCTGGCCCCACCGCAATAGGCAAAAACGACTTAGCCCTCGATTTAGCAGCAAAACTAAATGCTTATGTTGTCAATGCAGACTCAAGACAAGTTTATAAAGAATTGCCCATCGCAACTGCTATGCCCATTGCCGACAAGATAGAAAATGATCACTGGGTAATAAGTGGAGTTGAGCACTGGCTTTACGGGCATAAATCAATCTTTGACAACTATACTTTATATGATTATCAAAAAGACGCTTTTAGATTAATGAATCAGAAGATTGGACAAAAAGCAATTTTTGTCGGAGGAACAGGATTATATATTGATAGTGTGCTTTTAAACTACAAATTGCGAAAAGAGGCTCTAAAAAATAATTTTACTAATTTGTCGATAGAAGAAATGCAAAAAATGCTTGGCAATAACCTTGCTCTTCTAAATAATAGTGATCGAAATAACCCACATCGTCTATCAAGGCTACTGTCGCGGACTGGTATGAAGTATAATAAAGGCAAATCTCTTGATCACGCTTATATTATCTTAATTCCAAAATCTCTTCCTTGGTTATATGAAAGAATCCGCTTGCGCATAGATATTATGTTTGAGCAAGGGCTTGAGAACGAGTACAAAAACGTTAAACAGATGATCAAAGATACCGGTAGACAAATGTTCCCTTCAAAAACGATTGGTTTTGCAGAGTTTGAACAAGGATTACTAACTACAAGCGAGATTAAAGAACAAATTTTTCTTAATACCTGCAAATATGTTAAAAGACAGCTTACCTGGTTTAAAAAGGTAAAGTCGGATCAATACTTCTTTATTGAGGTTTAATAAAATTTTCAGAACACCCAATTACTACCCTATTCTTTTCTTTCCTACATAAGGAACAAGCAAATCAGGCACCGTTATACTTCCATCCTCATTTTGATAATTCTCCAATATCGCAATTAAAATCCTAGGAGAAGCAACCATCGTATTATTAAGTGTATGCACAAATTGCTTCTTACCATCCTTTCCAACATATTTTATACTAAGTCGTCGCGCCTGCCAATCACCCAAATTAGAAGCTGAATGCGTTTCGCCATAATAATTCCTACTCTCTTGGCAAGGCATATATGTCTCAATGTCAAACATTTTATATTTACCTGCGCCCATATCACCAGTACACTGTCTTATAACTCGATATGGTAATCCTAAATCTTCAAGGAATTTTTCAGAATGTCCAAGAAGTTCTTGATGATATTTCTCAGAAATCTCATAATCATTTTCGCAAATAATAAACTGCTCAATTTTTAAAAACTCGTGTATGCGATAAACACCTTTCATGTCGCGACCATGGCTACCAATCTCACTGCGATAACAAGGTGAGAATCCACATATTTTAAGAGGTAATTTATCACTCTCGATTGTCTCATTTGAGTACATACCAGCGATGCCAACCTCTGCAGTTCCTGCAAGATAATACTTCTCTTTATCTATCTTTCCGCTCTCATCCTCGCTATTATTTTCTATACGATAAACATCTGTCTGCGCAAAGGGAAAATGACCCGTCCCAAACAAGTTAAATTCTCGAACAACGGTTGGAGGCACAACTACTGTATAGCCATTTGCTACCATTCTTTTTAGCCCTTCCATCATAAGGCCAACATGCATTAGAACAGCTTCGTTTTTGAGAAAATACCCCCTAAAACCTGCCACTTTTGTCCCTCGGTCAAAATCTATCAAATCGTGCATTCTCGCAAGCTCAATATGATTCTTTGGTTTAAAAGAAAACTGTGGAATTACTCCTTTTTTATAAACTTCAACATTTTCAGAATCATCTTTGCCTTTTGGCGTATCTTCTACTGGTATTTGAGGTGTCCTAGCCATTAACGCAAAAAATTCACCTTCTAAAGCGCCTACCTCTGCCTCCGTTTTTGCAATTTTTTCTTTTAGCTCTTTTCCTTTTTTTATGGCATCCTCTGTTGGCTTTGATCCCGATGCTTTAATCGCATCCGTGTTATTATTTCTTTCAGCACGAGTTTGATCAAGCTGTGTTTTAACAAAGCCTAGTTTTTTATCTAATTCTATAATTTTATCAATATCAAGCTCAATATTTTTCCATTTGCATACATCCTTAACAAGTTGCGGATTCTCTCTTATCTTTTTTATGTCCAACATTTTTTTAAATTTTAAATTTTAATTAAGATTCGGATTTTTTATCGTTTTCCTTATATTCTTTGTGCATTTCCTTTAATTTCCACATAAATAGTTTTGATTTATTTTTGGCGTTTGGATAATCTATCGCAAAAGAGTATGCCTTTTCAAGTTCCACTCTAGGCCGCTCTTTTGCAAGCTTTATATACATAGCTACACGTTTTTTATCTTCAAGCTTTACAGCGAGGCGATATCCATAGTCTTGATACTCCTTGGTAACATATTTTGCCTTTTGCGCTATGTTATCTTTCTCTCTCTTTATAATATCCTTTAAATCTTCCATATTATTCTGGTTTCCAATACTCTCCTCCTGCTTTAGTTTTTACAAATACTCCTGTGTTTTCTGTCACAGGAAGATCTTCATCTCCATAGGCACTACTACCATCATAAATAAACATTTTATATTTGTTGCTCTGCTTATCCCACACAGCAAGCGACTCGACCTCCAACAGTTCATTTTTTGCTATGTTTTCAAGCGTACTTTTAAATGTGTAATCCTTATCGCTGCCATGTATACCAACTAAATTCCATCCTTTGTAAAGGTATACACCAACAGGCTGAGAGTATTCATCTCCTCTTAGTGTAAATGTACTATCAGTTTCAGATTTTATATATAATCCCATTCCAGATTTTATATCAAAATTCTTTGAATAAGAAACTCCGTTAACTCTATTAAATATTTTCCAGCTGCCATTTTCTATATACCCTATCGCTGTAGCATTTCCTCCTTGATTATTAATAACATTTAATAATGTCTCTGCGGAAAGCACATCATAAGGGTACAAAGATATTGAAATAACATTATGTCCTTTGGCAAGATCAAATTTATTTACATAACCGACCTTTTTATACTCAAAGTCAGCCATACTAGTTAAAAACTCCTCTCCCTCATCTTTGATCAAATTTTTGTTGGTATCAAAAAAGGCTGAGACATCACGATCTTCTTTACTAAATCTAGAGACATAAGGCCTTAAAATCTTATATTTGCTTGAAGTGATAAGGAACTCTCCTATTTCAGGTAATCTCATCGTAGCAGCTCCCAAGACATCTTTTGTTGTACTGACTCCTAAAACTCCATCAGACGATACAGGTATAGGGTCACTTGTTGGTGGATCTTCTTGTGCTTCACCAACTGGACCTCCTATTCCCTTCAAAACAATATCTATAGGAGCACCCGGCTCTATTATTTCAACTTTAACTCTTTGAGTACAACCTGCTCTATCAAGGATACTGTTGTGCAATGTTAATTTATCACTCTTATAATCGTCCCAAAGCTCTTTATGATAGGCAAAATAATCAATAGAGCTTGCATCTCCACTTAATCCGGGATTTAAACCAAAGCTGTTGAAAATAAGTACACCGGCGACATCATCGCTTTTTATTAATGTCCCAATATTATCACCAAGCGCCTCCCATGATCCCCCATTAATTTTACCTGTTTCTGTAACTATAAATTTGCCATTTAATCCTTTACCCCTAAGATACTTTATATGATCAAAAACTTTGGCAGTATAATCGTTTTTACCATCTTTTATGTATACATTGCCTGTCCAATATTGTATTTTTTTCGCGTTATCTAAAGACAAACCGCTGGAAAGGAGAGCATCTACATATTCATTTGCTTTTTTATACTCCGGCTTACCGCCACCTTCAAAAAACAAATCAAGATTAGGTCCTAAAAGATGTATACCAGGGCCATCAGATTGCATTGCAAGATTCCCAGATGCAGCAATAACCTCTATTGCGTCATTCATAAATTTTGCTTCTTGTGCTGGAAGACGATACTCTGTGACATTTACCTCATTATGTCCGACATGTACATAAATTCCGTTTTTAGCCTTGCCGCTAGAAACAAGCTTTTTATACGTTTCAACAACTTTTTGACCGTATGTTGAGCCATTTGTAAGCTCACATTTATCTCGATAACAAAGCCGAAGAATTATTCTCATGTTTACAACAGATGCTCTTTCCACGATATCTCTATAATGATCGACTCCTTCCAAATCTACTGCTATAACTTCGCCCCAGTTCATACCTAATCGATTTGTTGCCTTAATCATATCCTCCGTCCTAACCTCACCAGGAATTACAGCAAAATTCTCTCCAAACTTAGGGCAAACTTCAACTGTTTTATTTAGATTTTCTATCTCTTTCTCGCCATGTGTCGTCTTTGGAGTGTCTTTTTTAATAATTATCGGACCACCTCTGTCTATATCTTGACACTCTTTTATTATATTTCCACTACCATCTACAATTCTTGCCTTTAACTCATATGATACTTTATCTTTTAAAACAGATGCATTTATTTTCTGACCGTTATCAATATTTTGCGAGCTGTTTACCACCTTACCGCTTGAATCAAGCTCGTTTAAATACAATGAAACTTTGCCCTCTGATGGAACAAAAAGATGTGTGTAGTGAGTGTGCTCAACCAAGCCAACTCTAAAACTACCCGCTGAACTTGCAGGACATTCATTAGGATTTAATCCTCTAAACCAGTGTACTGATTCCGAACATTGTACACTTATACCACCCAAAGCGCCAGAATCAAAACAAGAATTACCATCGGCATAAACTTTACTTATTAAAGATTTGCTCTGCTTAGAAGCGTAATTAGCACTACTTAAAGACATATCATTTTGAGTTTCCAAAACAATGTCATATACAGGTTTATTATCATATGAGGCTACTAATCTATCACTTTTATAACCACTAACAGTCACTAAAGATACTTTAAGCAAATAATTCTTATTTAACTGTTTAAAACTTACTGAATATCCACCATTATCATTTGTCAGTGTTGCGACAGGAGGGAAATCATCATCTTCATTTGAGGTTACTATTACAAGTGCATTTGCAGCTCCTTCCCCATCTCCATAAAGCACTTTACCAAACATTGAGTCAGGAAACTCTGGATTCTCATCAATCTGTTTTGTTTGAAATAATATATTACCACTTTTCATGTCAAGAAATTTATACAAAGAGTTTTTATAACTTTTTATTTCATAAGAAGTCTGCGGATTTACATTTACTATCTCATAATAAGAAAACGCGTCAGCATTATATTTGTACTTTACGCAAGTTATACTAGTCGGATCGTTTTGTGGACATTCTTCTATCTTTCCATTCTCTATATACAAATCATGATTAGCATTTGAGACAAGCACAAATGCCGTACTTTCCAAATTATACACAGACAAGTTGTTTTCTTCATTCCTCTTTTCCACCTCTTTATATCCAAAGAAAAGAGAAACAAATAAAGCAACTATCAAGAAAAAGATTATACCTAGCAAGACATTTTTTTTCTTTCTATCCATATTTTATATAAAATTATTTTAAATCGAGAACTTCTTTTATATTTAGCATTGCTTCTAAAACCGTCTGTATGTGATCTTCTAGCTCAACACCTAAATCTTTTGCGCCTTGTGCTATTATTTCTCTATTGACATTTCGTGCAAAGCCTTTGTCCTTCATTTTCTTTTTTACGGAGTCAACAGATATCCCTGATAATTGTTTAGGATTCATCAGTGCGACAGCGACTATAAACCCTGTTAATTCATCTACTGCACGAAGAGCTTTTGCCATAGTAGTCTTAGGTTCTTCAAATCGTTCTTGTTCATTAGCAACTCCGCAACCCCAGCCGTGAGCTTTGATTGCATGTATAATTTCAGGGTCAATTTGCTGACTCTCTAAATCCGCTATCAACTGCAAAGGATGTTTATCAGGATATTTCTGCCAATCGGCATCGTGTAGAAGTCCTGTAATTTGCCATTTCTGCTCATCTTCCCCAAATTTTACAGCATAAACTCGCATTGCCTCGGCGACAGCTTTTGAATGTTTGATCAAGTTTTTATTGTCCATATATGATGACAAGATTTTATTTGCTTGATCTAAGTTTATTTCACTCATTTGGCTTTCTCCCTAAGTAATTTTATGCTGTTTTCAACGCCGTAAGCAACAACAAATTGTGCAAATCTTGGTCCTGTATCTTGCCCCATAATTACTTGATAAAGCATCTTAAAGTACTTATCTCTAAGTGCATCTTTATCATTGCTAAAATGGTTTTTACCAATTTCATAAACCCCGCCCATAAGATAGTCTGCCAAATCACCTCCTTCCAACGATTTATCAGCTTCTTTATAGTCACTCTCTAACCTGTTTGCAAGCTCATTAATGATAATTTTCTGTTCCTTTGTAGGAACAACATACTTTTTGTTAGGAGCGATTTTATCGTTATAATAATTAATAGCACCTTTGACCATTTTATCAAGTAAATACTCGTTTTCTCTATTAATATCTGGCTTGTAATTTTTTATATATCTCCAAAGTACATTTTCATTGTCTGTATTTGCAATATTCACAAGATTTAGGAGCATTTGATAAGAAAGTGGTGGAAATGTTGGATATTTGCCCTGCCAAATCGCCCAGCAGGCCTTGTTTTTATCATCAGGAGATTCTAATTCTTTAATTAGACTATCCGTAGCCATAGGTATTACACCCCAAAAAAGTTTCCTAGCTTTATTAGGCTCTTGATATACAAACCACATCAAACTATCGATAGGAGCATACTTAATCCACTCTTCAAAAGACAGACCATTTCCCTTTGATTTAGAAATTTTCTTACCTTCTTCGTCAAGATACATCTCGAATTTGTAAGTAATTGGAAGGGGCTTGTTTAATAGTTTTAATATTTCTTTACCTGATTGAACTGAGCTCATAAGATCTTTGCCGTGCATTTCATAGTCAATATCAAGCGCATTCCACCTAAGTGGCCAATCAACTTTCCACTGACATTTTACATTACCGTCAAGTATACTTGTGCTTTTAATTTTATCAGTGCCTTTTTCTCTGTAAAAAAGCTTGTCATCATCTATATACCAATCTGATTCTACAAACATTGTATGTTTATTTGTCTTTGGGTCAATTGGAATAAAAGGACAATATGTGTCTTTACGATCACTTCCTGTAATTCCGTATTCTTTTGTAACTATCTCTTTAATCTCTTTAGCTTTTTTGCCAAATTCTTTTAGCGCCTCGTTAAACGTGCCGCTTTTATAAGCTTCACTAGCAATTAAGAATTCACATTCTACTCCAACTTCTCCTAAGAACTTCTTTAAAGATGCAATATTATGCTCTGCATAACTTTTATACTCAGTGTCAAAAGGATTAGGAATCGCGCAAAGAGATACACCTAGGAATTCTTGCATTTTTTCTGAGTTAGGAATATTTGAAGGAATCTTTCTTAGTGCATCAAGATCATCCGAAAAAGAAATAAGCCTTGTCTTTTTGCCTGTAAGCTCTTTAAAAGCCCTCATTACCATAACAGTTCTAACAATTTCTTGGAATGTGCCAATATGAGGAAGACCTGATGGTCCATAGCCTGTCTGAAAAAGTACAACTTCTTTATCCTTGGTTTTTGCGTCTATTTTCCTTGCTTCTTGCCATATCCATGATGTTAATCTCTCCTCCATGCCTTGCAAATCAACTAAAATTAGTCTATAATAAAAACAGTAATATTATATAGCTTTTTGCAAATATGTTCAAGAGCAGACCGTTAATTCGCACTGTCATAATACTCCTTGCGATGCTAAATGTCGTGCTATACCCGATTGGGAAGACCGTAACTAACGCCAATGGACTTAACAATCTTTTTGACGCTATCAATTTCGAAAAGGTTTTTCTCTCCATTTATACGTCAATTTTATCAAATCAATTATCAGCTCAGCTAGATAAAAGCACTGTTGATCAAATAAGCAAAGAGCTGATTAGCGAGGAGGCGCTAAAAAAACAACGAATTACCAATGTCGAAAACTTTCTTACATCGATAGAGAACAAGCAAGTTCCATCAGTATCATTTGAGATTGAGAGTCCGCTCTCCAAAATCCAGAAAGGGATTAAAGGGCTTGGCGATAACATTGAAGATCTTTTCAATAATTTTGTAAGCGGAATCAACTGTGCAGAAGACAGCTCAAATGGAGTATGTAAATTTCTAAGTTCTATAACAAAGAAAGATTCTACTGACAATGAAAGTGCAGAAGACATCACATCAGATTTAGACTTTTCGATAAACAGCACATTAGGCATAAACGAGCAAAATATAGGAAAAGTAAACTTAATCTATAGGCTGCTTAAATACGGACCAGAAGCGATGCTTGTATTGATTACTGTACTAGCCATTATCGGATATGCCACAACAATTCCTGATCTCACATTTGCAAGAAAATTGGTAGTCGCACTTGGCGTCAGTAATATTTGGGCACTGACATTATGGGGGGGCATACCATACATATTTAAAAGTACCAACCCAATTAAATTCGCATTTAACACGACAGATTACGCCATCGAGCGTTCATTAAATCAGGGCATTGGAGATATATTGTCAAGCATGAGCAAAGACGGCATACTATTATCATTTGCTTTCTCAATAACTGCTTTAATATTATATATCTTTATTGCATTAATAGTCCATAAGAACAAAGAAGTCAACAAAATTATAACTCAAAAAAAGCTTCAGGAAAACGAGGAAGATAAAGACGATGATGAGCAAAACGATGAAACAATAAATAATAACGAATAAAGAAATGAGTAAAAAAGTCAAGTTAACAATAGACAAAAAAATATGTATACAATGTGGCACATGCGCAATGCTTTATGATAAATACTTCTTTATAAAAGACAGTGGCGAAATCGACGACACAAAAGCATCTGTTGACGAAGCCGAAGTAACGGAAATAACCCAAGTATGCCCAGTAAATGCAATAAAAAAATCAAAATAAATTAATTTCTCATCTTGAAACAACAAAAATGGAAGATCTAATAAGTAAAGTAACAGCACTTGCAAAAAGACGTGGTTTTATATACCCTAGTTGTGAAATATATGGAGGAATGGCAAATAGCTACGATTTTGGCCCATATGGAACAGAGCTCAAGGAAAATATCCGAAAATTATGGTGGAAAACTTTTATTCAAGACAGAGACGACATTTACGGCGTTGATTCAAGCATAATACTAAACCCAAAAGTCTGGGAAGCCAGCGGACATGTTCAGAATTTTGCTGACATAATGATCGAAGATCTTAAAACCCACGAAAGATATCGGGCAGATCACATAATCGAAGACTATTACAGCCAAAAAGGCGAAAGCATCAAGGTTGAAGGAAAAACCGCAGAAGAGCTAAACAAAATAATTATCAAAGAAGGAATAAAAAGCCCAAAGGGCAATGAGCTTAGCAAGGCAAGAAAGTTTAGCACTCTATTTGAAACAAAAATAGGAATAGTAGAAGAGAGCAAAAGCCTCGCTTATCTTAGAGGCGAGATCGCACAAGGACTTTTTCTTAATTTTAAAAACATACTTGATTCCATGCGTCCTAAACTCCCTTTTGGAATAGGCCAAGCTGGAAAAGCATTTCGAAACGAGATAACAAAAGGACAATTAACATTTAGGACATTAGAATTTGACTTAATGGAGTTTGAATATTTCTTTGATGCAAATGAACAAAAATGGGAAGACTTATTTGAATATTGGAGAGAGCAAATGTGGAATTTTACTCAATTAGTTGGGCTTGATCCAAGCAAGTTAAGATGGCGAAGGCATGAGGAACATGAGCTTTCTCACTATTCAAAGCGAACAGAAGACATAGAATATAAATTCGAATCTGGTTACAAAGAAATCTTTGGGCTTGCTTATCGCACAAACTTTGACCTAAGCAATCACGAGAAAAACAGTGGCGTAAACATGGAATTCATATCACCAGATGGCAAGAGGACCCGCCCACATGTAATAGAGCCTACATTCGGTCTGTCAAGACTTGTTACAACAATACTTACGGATGCTTACAAAGAGGAAAAGGTAAAAGATGGAGTTAGAACTTACTTGAAGCTTTCCCCAAACATTGCGCCAGTCAAATACGCCATTTTCCCTCTCCAAAAAGATCCAAAACTTGAAGAATTTGCAAAGAAACTATACTCCAGACTAAGACAAAAAACTAACGGAATGGTAATTTACGACAACACAGGCAATATTGGTAAAAACTACAGAAGACAGGATGAAATTGGTACACCTAATTGTATAACCGTAGATTATCAGACCTTAGAAGATGGAACATTTACAATAAGAGATCGAGATAGCATGGAACAAAGAAGGGTAAAATCGATAGAATAAGAGGGGATTTCTCCTGCAATTAAATTGCAACCTAACATCTCAAATTAGCTTATATTCGTAAGCTTCTGCATATCTTTTACAGTCCCTTTTGAATAAATATCCATAATAACAGGCAAGAAACTGTTCAAACCACATAAATCTCCATTACATTGGTAATCATATTTATCACCTACTTTCTTTATTAGCCCTTTCTTAATCATAAAATCGAAGTAAATTTCAAATCCCTTAGCATATTGTGCATAAGTGTTAGATTTATCCTGTTTTCTAATAGAATCAACACCAAAAAGCATAATAGAATCAATCATGCTTGCAAGTTCATCAGAGGAAATCCATCCCTTAGCAACATAATTTAGCCCTGTCTGGATTGTAAGCATAAATGAGCTAATTTCTCTTACCATATCATAATATTTACCCAATCTTTTCTGAGCGTCATCAAATCTAACTGTAATATCAAAAACCTGATGCATCACAGCCATAAGTAGAAACCCTCGCATGAGCTTCTCCATCTCAATATTACTAGTATTAACAAGATACTTCTTACCAAGCAATAATAATGAGGTTACACGATTAGCGATACTATTCATAAAAATCTGGATCTTACTTCCGTATTTATCTGCAATTAATTTACTGTTAGGAAGACATATTGTGCTCACGGGATAAGCAGAAAACCTCCCTCCGAGAGTCGCGACATTGACAAACTCTATTTTGATTTTCCTTTTTGCATCGACGCCAGCAGGAAGTATTACCGCAGCATTTTCAGCAAGCTTTTGTAGATCTTTTGTATAAGTAGCTGCAGCACCGGTGTATTTGTGAGTGAGTGCAAATTGATAGCTTTTCTTAATACCAAAGTGAGTATCTTCATAAGTCTCAAATGGCCCAAGATTTATGCTGGTCCACCCATCGTACAACACATACTCTTTATCAATAGCCTCATAATCCTCCTTTATCAAATAGCTCTTTATTCTGCCAAGATAAGTCGACAGCTTTTTATCAATCCCCTTAGCAGTTTTTTCACATTCACCAAGTGCTTTATATATCTTATCAAGTTCATCTTTATACTCAACTCCATAGGGAACTGCAACATATTTTTTGCCACTTTTTTTAATGACAGTATAAGGAGACAAAAGCTCTGGATTATTACCAAAATCACTCTCTTTAAAATCTTCGGGATAAACAGTTAAAGAGGAACTTTCCTGATCAAATTGCTTCTTCCATATCTCATCAACAAATTCAGATATATCATAAAGATTTTTTAGAAGCAATTTTTTTTCGTCAGTAAGCATAGATAAAGTTTTTGTAAAAAAGTTAAATATTAATAATACTACTCTATTGAGAGTATTTTATATTCCTTTGTTAGGTTTTTTAATTTTACGACAATAACATCCCCTACTTTTTTGCCAATCAGAGCCTCTCCGATAGGAGAAATATTTGAGACCTTTCTTTCAAAAGGCTGAGCCTCAATTGAGCTTACAATCTGGAATAAATCACAAACTCCTTCTGTCTCAACCTTAACAACAGAGCCTAATTCAACAGTATCTTTGCTTTTTTTCTTAATTTGTTTCGCATTTTTTAAGACGGTTTCAATTTGGGAGATTCTTTCTTCAATATTTTGCTTCTCAACGGAGATTTCGTGAAAAGGGTCGTCCCCTTCACCTAGATTGTCCTCTCTGGCCAATAGCAATCTGGAAGCTATCTCCGTAAGTTTCTTACCCTTAAGGATAAATAACTCCTTTCGCAACTGGAGGATTTTTTCTCTAGTTAGTTCGTAGCTTTGCATTTGCATTAAGCTAACAACTTATTAGTATATTATACTTACTTGAGATAAAAACTGCAAGTGCTATTTTTTTCTAAATTCTGCTATCTTTCTGTGATTACCTTCAAGTAAGACTTTTGGCACTTTCATTCCGCGGAAATCTTCAGGTCTAGTCCAATTTGGAAAATCCTTATATCCATCTTCATTATGAGTTTCAGAGTCTAAAGAACTCTCATTGCCAAGCACCCCAGGAATAAGCCTTGAAATTGCGTCAATTAAGATAAGAGCAGGTAATTCACCGCCAGAAAGCACAAAATCACCAATTGAGACTTGCTCATCAACAAGCCCATCAATAATTCTTTGATCAAAACCTTCATAATGACCACACAAAATAATATAATCAGTTATATCGCTATTAACCACATCAGCAGCTTTCTTTTGTGTAAACTTAACTCCACTTGGCGTCATAGCCCAGACTTTAACTTTATTACCAATACTCTTCTTGATTTCTTCAACAGCGTTAAAAACAGGCTCAGGCATTAGCAACATCCCCGCGCCTCCACCAAACGGCCTGTCGTCAACTCTTTTGTGTTTACCAATTCCCCATTTTCGTAAATCGTATATTCTTATATTAACAGCTTTTTTCTCTTGTGCAATACGAAGAATACCTTCTTTGATAAACTCTGATAATTGGTTGGGAAATATTGTAATAATATGGAAATTCACTTTGAAAATTTTGAGCTATAAACTCTAAATTTAAAATTAAAACTTGGTACCGCCACAGGGAATCGAACCCTGGTTGAAAGATTGAGAATCTTCCGTCCTAACCACTAGACGATGGCGGCATTTTATGATATTATATGTCACCTAATATAATTGTACCATTAAATCAATGAAAAAGTCAATAGAGCTAACAGCAGAAGGTTTAGCCAAAATGAAAGACGAACATGCACTTAAAAGCGGTCCTATAAGGAAAACGCTTGTAAACACACTAGATGAATTAAGGTCAGATGGAGATTTAAGTGAAAATGAAGGATATAAATTAGCACTTGATCAATTTCAAGATAACGAGACAAGAATACTGGAGCTTGAAGAAATAATAAAAAATGCTAAAGTTGTTTCAGAATGCAAAAACAAGACGGTATGCCTTGGGTCGACAGTTCGTCTACAATCAGTAGAAACAAAGGAGATTTCAGAATACACCGTAGTCAATGAAAACGAAGTTGACCCACTACAGAAGAAAGTTTCCCAACATTCTCCAATAGGAATTGCTGTCCTTGGGAAAAAAATTGGCGATGAAATTACAGTGAATACTCCAAACGGCACAAAACAGTATAAAATAGTCAAATAATCAAGAACAATTCTTTAATTGTGGACAAAACTTCCCTCTTCAAGTACTTCAGCTAATAAACTGTACTTTTCTATATCTTTACCCCCACTGACAAAAAAATCAATTGTCCTATCAGCGCAGTATTTAGCACAAACGAGATCAATCGGGAGGCTTTTATTAGGAATATGAGTCAAATTATCCTTAATATTCACTCCAAAAAGCTCGAAATAGTCTGGCCATTTAATCTCTTTTATATACTTGGCATCTTTATTCTGCTCGGGATCGCTGTCATAAATTCCGTCCGTTTTTGATAGCTTATAAACTCTATTTATCCCTATAGCATTAGCACAAACAGCGGCATCCATATCTGTGCTCCAGCCCTTACGCAATCCGCCAGAAAAAACTACTTTAGCATCATCGTTTTCCGTTGCAAGTTCAAAAAGCTCTCCCAAGCTTCTCGGAACGACAATACTTTTATCATTACTGTCCATAATCTCTTTTAAAATCTGAGCATTTAACATCGTAACCTGCATAGCTATACCATGGATATCATCATCAGTCTGTACTAGACCTTGTGTTTTCTGTTGCATCTGTCTAGATAGCTTCCCTCCACCAACAATAACAACAATCTTGCTGTAAATATCTTTGCTTTGATCAAGCCATTTTTTAAACTTTGCTAAAAAAAGCGTGTTCAATGCAAGATTATCGTCATAAAGCAATGATCCACCTATTTTTAACACAATTTTCTTTTTCATAGCAAAATAATAAACAAAGCCATAATTATAAACATTAAAGGAGGTAGATAATACTCAATTTTTCTAGCTCCCGATAAATAAATTTGCCAATAGGATATTATCATAAAGAAGTATAAAACGCCAACAATAATAAAAAGCCAGCCGTTTAAAAACACAATAAAAGTCATCAACAATGAAGAAATAGCAGCAACAACAATCGCTTGCCAAGAAGCAATCTTTCTCATGATAATATCGAAAAACAATAACCCAAAAGAAACAAAGAATATCGATAGCGCTCCTGTAAAGACATTGCCAGGCAGAATCGCATAAACAAGAGATAAAAACAGGTAAAAAACAGCCGTATTCATAAGCGTAAACAAGACCCTGTTAAACGGCGTAATATAAAAATATCTCTGATAAGTAGAATCAATTCCCCGCATATAAACATACAAAACAATTGAGGAAATAACAATAATGGTATAAGACATAATCTCATGAGACAAAAAGAAAACATAACCCGACACGGATAGAAAAAAGATAATTGGAATAGTAATATAATAAAAAATTCGCTCTTTTAATCTCATCTTAATAAGAACCTTGGAATATTTGCTAACCTCTTTTTCTCGCGCATTTAAAACACCAATAACAACCCAAGAAATCAATATCGTCGCTCCTAACCAACTAAATCCAAGCATATGAACCCAGCGATTAGCAATAGCGATCATAATCCAGCAAAAGCTTATTGTTAAACTGTACAAAATCGTCTTCATACATTAATGCTTCCACCTAAAGAGCCATCCAAACCAATGATGTAACTTAAAACAATCACCACAGACCAGACAAAAAGCATCGTGACGAGATATCCTTTTGATGCAAGAAGTCTTTGTCTATACAAAAGTATAAGTTCAATAATTATTATTATCATAACAAAAAGAATAAAACCTCCGTTAAACATGTCTCTGCTACTTAAGTCAATACTACTGATTAAAGATCTAATATTAAAATCATCTCCTTGAACATTCTTTTTAACTAACTTCTCTATTTGTTCTGATAAATCAACCTCTTGGACATTGCCGGCCTTATCTTTAGCTATTATCTTAACATTTTCATTATTATAATTCTCAATACTGACCTCATATAATGCAAATTCGTTTAAAGCCGCACTTTTAATGTCTGAGCCTATAACAGCTTGCACCACCAAGTCAGGCTCATTTGCAGACAAATAAATATCAAGCACATTCTGCTCATAAGTCATCTTATCAACAAAAAGAATAGGAGACAAAGTATCAATAAAAAATGTACGACTATCACGAGCCAAATCAGCACTACCAACAATAGCATGTTCTCCTTGAGTCAAAGTCTTACCAATCTCATATACCCAGCTTCCATTATTAATATCAAACTCGCCAAGGACCTCTTGATCAAGCGAAATTGCCCCTTTTGAATTAACATCCACAGGAGATGCTTCACCAGTAACCTTTATCTTATTTGTAGAAATATAATCCAACTCATTAGGATAAGTTATCTTAATACTCTTTATGCTTGAAGAATCAATATTACTCTCACCTTTGACCTCTGTTGAATTTGTAGGGACATTATTATCACCATTTTTACTTCCAAACATCTGGACAACGAGATTAACCTTCTCTCCAAGTAAATCGCCCTCTACGACGGCGATACCAATATCTTGATAATTTGTTCCCAAGATATTTTCTCTATGGGTTGGGCTATTCATAAGAGCTTGATGAACACCCTCACTAGAGCTAAAACCCTTAGCCAAATTCTCCCCCGCATAATAGTAATTATATCCTGCGCTAATCATAAAAGACCATGGTGTTTGACCACTTGGCCCGTAATGATCCCAATATTGATTTGTAAGAATATCATTTGCCTTAGCATAAGCAGCACTAGTAAGATTAATATCCGCAGAAAGCTCGTTAAGACCATACTTGAGTCTTTCTTCATTTGTTAACTCTATTAAGCTTTGAGAAGTTATGCTACTGGCAACAACTTTATCTCTTGGAACAAGATATAGATTTACACTGACCAAAAATATTGTGTAAAACAAAAGGGCAATTGGTCTTATAACATAAGGTTCAAACTTATTTTTTTTTTGGGGAACAAAGAACTGCTTGATCATTATTTACTTATAACATTTAACCATTATAATTTCAAGTGAAGAAAATTCCTAAGAGAACGCCCCCGCCAATAGGCCCTGCCATTAGGAAATTTAATTTCCCAATGGCAGGATCCTAATGGCGGGGGCGTCATATACAAAGCATTACCTTATTACTTACTTTACAACTGCTTTTAAGGCCTTTCCAGCTTTAAATGCAGGAACCTTAGATGCAGGCAAAGTAATCTTCTGCAATGTCTGTGGGTTTATACCCGCTCTTGCAGATCGTTTTCTTACTTCGAATTTACCAAATCCGGTAAGAAGAACTGTGTCGCCTTTGCTTAATGCATCTTTGATGCTTGTAAGCATTGTATCGACTGCTGTTGTTGCATCTTTTTTAGTGATGCCAGCTTTCATAGCGACTTTCTCGACTAAATCTTTCTTTAACATACTTGACTTATCCTCCTTTCGCCTTTAAGATAGAAACGCTTAATTAAAAATTAGCTTTCTACCATATACAATAATCCAATTTGAAGAAAATGTCAATACACAAAAGGATATTTATTTGATAACCTCAATTCTCTTTATCCCAAAAGCGTTTTTAGGACTATTAGCTTCTATTAAAACGGCATTAAACACTCTTTCACCATCTTCTTCTATCTCATATTTGACTGGATATGGCAGCATGTTTTGTTGCAATATGATGTCATTTTTAACCCAGAGAGTGGAATTATATGGACCGACCATCCCCATGTCTGTAATATAAGCAGTTCCTTTTGGCAAAATTCGTTCGTCAGCTGTTGGAATATGTGTATGCGAGCCAACTAAAGCACTAACTTTACCATCAAGCAAATAACTCATTGATAACTTCTCAGAGGTAGCTTCCGCGTGGAAATCGACTATTATTGCTACATATTTGTCATAATCGATCCCTTCAATCATTTTACTCGCATAGTTAAGTGGCTCCAAAACGTTACGATCATTCATAAAAACCCAACCAAGTAAATGGATTATCAAAACAGTACCTTTGCTTCCCATATCGACTTCTATCATGCCCTTGCCTTCTACAAAATCTGGGTAATTAGCAGGCCTAGCGACAGGAAATTCGCCACTAAGAACTTCTCTTGACTCTTGCTTACGCCATATGTGTTGACCGCTTGTCATTGCGTCAACGCCATAAGACATTATTTCACGCACCGTCTCCGGCGAAGCACCAATTCCGTGAGCCAAATTATCAATGTTTGCGACCACAAGGCCTATTTGCTCTTTCTTACGCAAATTTGGCAAAATATCCCTTATCATCTCTCTTCCCGGTTTTCCGCACACATCTCCAATAAAAAGTATTTTCATAATAGTATTAATTTGCATTCTCCTCTACCCTGTATTCTCTTACAACAGTGACTTTAACCGTGCCATGACTTGTTTGATCTTTCTCGATTCTTTCTGCAATGCTCTTAGCAAGTATAGGAATATCTTCGTCATCTGTGCCGTTTGGCTTAACAATCACTCTGACCTCTCTGCCTGCATGAATTGCAAATACTTCGTCAACTTTGTCTCCTCCAACTTCCATTGCGGCTTTCTCTATTGACTCAACTCTTTTGATATAATCTTCATAGCTATCTTTCCTTGCACCAGGTCGAGATCCAGATATCGCGTCAGCTATATAAACAATAACAGCTTCTATGCTTTGTGTGTCAATGTCAAGATGATGTGCCTCTATAGCGTTTACCAACTTTTCAGGCAATCCATACTTTCTCGCGATTTGACCCGATATATGATGATGCGCTCCTTCAATTTTATGCGTAAATACCTTACCCATGTCGTGCAACAAGCACGCTTTTTTTACAAGATCAACATCCGCTCCAACTTCGGCGGCTAATATTGCTCCAATACGAATAACTTCGATTGTATGAGCCATAAGACTTTGACCATAGCTTGTACGATATTTCATCTTACCTACTATTTTAAGTAAATCGGGATCAATACCTGGCCATCCAGCTTCTTCCGCAAGAACTTGACCGTTTTTTCTAATCTCTTCTGCAAGCTCGTTTTTAGCTTTTCTGACTTCATCTTCGATTGTGCCCGGATGAATTCTACCATCTTTAACAAGCTTACCCATTGCAATTTTTGCAATTTCCCTTCTTATAGGATCAAATGATGATATACCTATCTCATTTGGAGCTTCATCAATTATTAAATCAACTCCTGTTGCTTTCTCAAATGAGCGGATATTTCTACCATCTTTACCAATAACCCGGCCTTTAATCTTTTCATCGTCAATTTTAAAAGTCGTTGTCGTCGTTTCACCTACATAATCAGTTGCAACACTTTGCATTGCTTCAACAAGGACATTTTTGGCTCTTGTACTAGCCTCTATTTCCGCTTCTTTCTCGACCTCTCTAATTCTTTTTGCTTTATGATCTTTGAGATCTTCTTCGACCTCTTCCATAAGCTTTTTCTGAGCTTCATCTCTAGTCATTTGAGATATCTTCTCAAGCTCAAATTTGAGCTTGTCTCTGCCCTCGTCAAGAATTTTCTTTGCTCTTTTTATTTTAGAAACATTTAACTCTATATCGCCAGCCCTTTTATCAAGAAGTTTTGCTCTATTATCAAGAGCTTTTTCCCTCTCGTTCATTAAATTCTCTTGCTCGGCGACTGTTCTACGAGTCTTTGAGGCCATCTCTTCGGCTTTTTCAACTATTTGGTCACCCTCTAGCTGTGCTTTCTCAATTATCTGTTTAGCTTTTGTGCTTGCAAGCTCAATTGCTTGCTCGTCAGAGATAAGCTTTTTCTTACCGCTCGTGACTATATAGGCAGCACCTCCTATCGATCCAAGCCCTATTATTAAGGCTATTATTCCTATTATTTCCATAACAAAAAATCACTAAAATTAACTTAGCTTTTATGAGTTATGCGAAATCAGACGAGAAGTTTTTAATCCGTCTTTTTAAATACTGCTAAAGTATTGAATATCTTAGTTAATATTTCACTTTTCATATATTTATTCTGTATTAATTTCGTATTTAACCCAAGCTATAAAATCATTTTATATTATACCAAATCTGTTCCCTGTTGTCAAGTCAATAAAAATGTGATAAATTTAGTACAATATGGAAGACATGTATCAAGAGCAAGAAAATACCGTTAAAAAAGTCAGGTACACTATGTCAGCAATATTTGGCTCACTAGGCCTTATAATATTGCTCTCTCAGCTTATTCCGCTTGCAATTTCTTATACCAAGGGTTATATAATTGAGCGCAAAGCCTCTGCCCTTGTTATGCCAATCTCTCAATCACAAAAACAAGTGCTTATAGAGCAGTCTTATTATGACCCAGGTAAAAGCTATTTTCAAAATTTTCTTGAGAAATCGGGTCTTTCAACTCAGGAAGGTAATACCTTTTACGATGTTTCTTCTAAAACGATTAAAAAAGTGCATATAGATGAGGGTTACAGCAAACCAATGAAAATCTCTATCCCTTCTGTACAAATAGCGGATCTTCATATAACACCAAATGTTAATAGCTACGATGAGGTAGTTTATAACGAAAGTCTTAAAAAAGGTGCAGGGCATTTCAAAGGAACGCCTCTTCCAGGCGATGGTGGGAATTCATTTATTTATGGACACAGTACTGTTGAAAGTTTCTTTTCATCAAATAAAAACAGCCCTGAAATAGCTTTTACAAAGCTTGAGAAAGTAAAATTTGGTGATACATTTAGCATCGAGAAAGATGGAAACACTTTTATTTATACCGTTAAGCAGATTAAAAAGGTTCCTGCCAATGATTTCTCTGTGTTAGAATCACAGAATAAAGAGACCGTCACCTTGATGACTTGTTGGCCATTAGGAATCGGTTCTGAAAGATTAATTGTTATTGCAGAAAGATATGAATAAAAAAATGATTATTTTTGGAGTTATTTTACTTGTTTTTTTCATTATAATAGCCTTTTTAATCATTTCTCTTACAAAGCCAAAAGGGAATACTGATAATAACGGAGACGATGAAGATACGACAAATACCAACAATGCAAATAAAACCAGGCTGGTTTACTATAACTTATGGGAGCCTAGCTCAACAATACAGCCTTTAATCGACGAATACGAGGCGTTAAACAACAGCATTGAGATCGAGTATGTCAATAAATCAATTACTCAATACGAGTTAAATACATACACCAGACTTGTTCAAGGTTCAACAACCAACGAACCCGTTCCTGATATTATTAAAATCAATGCCACATGGCTTCCTAAATTTCAACCGTATCTAGCTTCTATACCTGCCTCTGTAATGTCTTCCAGTGATTATAAAAGCGCATTTTACCCAGTTGCACAAGACGCTTTTACAGGACTAAACGGCCAAATTTACGCAATTCCACAATCAATAGACGGATTAGTTCTTTTTTATAATAAAAGCCTGTTGGCACAAGCTGGGGTTGCAACACCACCAGCAGATTGGAATAGTTTCCTTGAACTAGCTATTAAACTAACAAAAACAGATCAAAACGGCACAATTACGCAAGCAGGCGTTGGGATGGGAACTTCAAGCAATGTAAAACACTCTGCTGATATATTAAATTTGCTATTTTTTCAAAATGGAGCTCAAATATTAAGTAGTGATGGCAAATCAGTTTCTCTTGAAGGCACTAAAGCCTCAAATGCGCTAAAATACTACACTGATTATTCAAAAGTTTATAATGTCTGGTCAGCAGATTTAGGCTATGATCTAGACGAATTTTACGCAGGAAAGGTAGCTATGTTTTTTGGCCCTAGTTGGCGGGCATTTGATATAATTAACGCATCTGCGCAACTAGATTTTGGCATAACCTCCGTACCACAACTTCCTAATAATCCAAGAGCTGATTATGCTATGTTCTGGGGCGATGCCGTACCCAATAAAAGCCAAAATCAGCTTGAAGCTTGGAAATTTATTAAATGGCTAAGCGAAAAAGAACAAATGCGCAAACAATATGAAAACGGTGCTAAAATACGCTCTTTTGGACAACCTTACTCTAGACCAGACATCGCAGAGGAGTTAACAAGTCATCCTTATGTTAAACCCGTAATGGAATCAGCCCCCACAATGAAGATATGGCAAATGGGAGATCAGGCATATGTAGAATCTGAGCTAAACAAAGCAATTTCTTCTGTGACAAATGGTAGCAAAGCACCTTCCGTTGCACTTGATGAAGCAAAGACAAATATTAATTCAAAATACTCTACATATTTTGACTAATTTAGTGTAGAATAAAATATATGAAAAAGCTGAGCAAAAAAAAGTACATCCTTATCTTATTTGCAATAATCCTTATCATGACACCATTTGTCGTTTTCTCGCTTTTCTCATCAGATGCGGATACAGATAGCAGAACAGATGCATTTGATAGTAGTAGCTCGATCAAATGTCAGATTAAATTTTTGTATGTTGACCCATCAAAATTACAAGTTGACAAGCCTGTTACCATGGAGATAAGCACTAGCACCCCGGGGGAGCAATCAGTTAGCTTATCTATATTCTCAAATGAGAGTGGAATAGAAAGACCAATTAATATATCAAATTTTCCTCAAGGAGCTGATAGTTTCTCAACAGAGGTCATTTATACGCCGACAACACTTGGCACTTATAGCATCTATGGGACACTAACCACAAATAACAGTGTTTATCCATGTATGTTAGCAAGCGGATCTCCAGCAACAGCTCAAGTCATTTTGCAAAATCAAGCGCCTAATTTCACAACAGTAGCAGATAATGCTGATCTTAAAGTCGGAGATAGATATCAGCACACACTTAAAGCCAATGATATTGATAGCCCGTCCAGTTTTGGATATCATTATTCGTTTACCCCTCAGGCGCCATGGCTTGAAAATCCTGTTATAACCAAAACAACCAATGATGCAGGGGGTGTTGATTTAACGATCCAATTTGATGGCGTGGCAGATAAAGCGGCTAGCTATCTTGCAAATGTGATGATATGGGACGGTTATAACGGCAATACAAAATCACAAACATGGGTAATAAGTGTATCCCCAAGACAAAACGATACCCCCAAACTATCCTTTAATACAAATCTAATTGGAAGCTCTTTTTCCGCACAAGATATAATAAAGATAAACTGGAGAGGATCAGATCAAAATCAAATTGTAAAATATGTCTTGTACATAGCAAAAGAAGGCGCAAGTGAAAGCAGTTGGATAACAATAGATGATAACATCTCATATAAAAGCACAAGTTACGAATATACAATTCCTGATAGTCTAGAGGCGGGTAAATATCAGTTTATTATAGAGGCAGTTGATAATCAATCTCCTCCTGCTATAGGTAGAGCTGTTTCTTCTCCCTTTAATATAACTAAAGACTCTATAGAGGAAGATCCTTGTAAAGATGGCAAATGTGATGGGCCACAGGTTGAAAAAAGCAAAATAACAATCCTCTTCCCAAAAGATGGTACAGAAGTAACAGACGCAAAGCCAATAATTAAAGCCTCTCTTAGTACAGCGACAGATATTTCAATCGTAGAAGATTCGATTAAAATGACTTTTAACGACAAAGACATTACTTCTAAGATCAAAAAAGAAGCTTCTGGAAAGTCTCAAATCAATATAACATATCAGGTTGAGGAAGACTTAGAAGATAACTCTCAAAATAAATTTACCGTCTCTTTTGAAGATAGCAATGCAGATAAGACAGAAGCCTCATCATCTTTTACTGTAAAGCTGCCAGCCACAGAAGATGAAATCACCATTTTTGGCAAGAAGATCGCCAAAAGAATACTAATTATTGGCGGAATTATAGCTTTAATTGTGTTGCTTTTGGCAATTCTGATCCCTTATCTGATTTACAAAATTTTTAGTAATAGAAACGAAGATAATCAGGAGTATTATGACAACTATAATTACTATACACCGCCTACACCATCAGAAGAGACTAAATACCAAACCACAACCGCACAAAATGATTTTGTAGAAGATAAATATCCATTTACTTACACTCAAGTAGAAAAAAAACCTGATGAAGATAAAACAGTTGCTGAAGAAACAACTTATGTACAACCTTTATCAACACAAGTTGCAACAACTATTCCAGATGATAACAAGGCATCAGAAGTAGCAATAGAAGTAGAGACTCCTGTACAAAAGCAGGAAGCTTTAGAAGAGGAAAAGCCTCCAATTACACAAGAATCTACTGTTCCTCAAACGCCACAACCAAGCGACGAACTAACACAAGAAGAAATAAAAAGCTATGACGATTATTACACAAACCTCTATAAGACAACCGCTAAAGAGACAACCTCACCTATTCTTGAAAGTACAACAAATAAAGATGAAACAATCTCTGATACTACAGCAGCAACGACCACAACAGCAGAAGATTTACCCCTTGATTATCCTTTTACACTAAAAGCCGATAGTACACCAGCTGAAGAAGAAAGTGAAGAAGCCATAATTGATGAGGAACAAGCTAAATATCTCCAACAATTAAAAGAGAAATTAGATAAGCAAGAAGAAACTAAAAATCAGTACGCTTTTGATACTGATAAATCAGACGACGAGCAAAGTGAGCAATCAGCTACAAATTCTGCTACAGAAGACTCATCTCCAACGCCACCTCCAAACATCGTCGAAGAATAATTTCTTATCTTCTATCCAAGTCCTTTCTCCTACCCTTTTTTTCTGTTCTTAGCAATGGTATAATAAACATATGAAAAAACTAAGCTACAAAGAAATCAGAGATTCATACACTCAATTCATGATCGAAAAGGGCCACAAAAAAATTGAGAATGTATCACTATTGCCAGAGAATGATCCTTCTGTACTTTATGTTACAGCAGGAATGTTTCCGCTGGTACCGTTTTTACTAGGCGAAACTCATCCATTGGGGACAAGATTAACAAATGTTCAGCGATGCTTAAGAACTGATGATATTGAAGAGGTCGGTGACGATTCGCACTGCACAGCTTTTGAAATGATTGGCTCTTGGTCTTTAAATGATTATTTTAAAAAAGACGCTTTGGAAAATTGGTTTGAATTTCTAATCAAACATCTGGGCTATGATATAAAAAATCTTTATGCAACGGTATTCCAAGGAGATAAAGACGCTCCAAAAGACACAGAATCGGTAGACATACTCAAAAATATTTTTTCTTCATACGGAATTGATGCAAAAGAAGGAGATGGAGAGCGAATTCGAGCTTATGACAAGAAAAAAAATTGGTGGGGATTAGCAACTGGTGGTCCTTGTGGCCCAACAAGCGAGCTTTTTTACGATACAGGCAAAGAGCCTTGTGGCAAAGATTGTCATATTAACTGCGATTGCGGAAAATATGTTGAGCTTGGCAACAATGTCTTTATGGAATATTTGCTCAAAGACGGCAAATATTTACCATTAGGAAGGCATAATGTCGATTTTGGAGGAGGATTAGAAAGATTAACTATTTATTCACAGAATGTTAAATCCTTTTATGACACAGATATTTACTTGCCAATTCTAAAATATGTCCAATCAATTTCATCTATAAAAAATCAAAAGGCAGAGAGAGTTGTTGTAGATCATATAAAAAGCGCAACCTGGCTTTGCATGGACGGCGTCACGCCAGGAAGAACGCAACAATCATACATCTTGAGAAGATTAATTAGAAGAGCAGTAAGATATGGCAATATTTTAGGGATAGAGAAATCTTTTACAGAAGATGTTGCAAAAATCTGTATTGAGCAATTTAAAGATTTATATCCGAAATTAAAAGAGAAAGAGAACGAAATAATTTCAATAATATCTAATGAAGAGAAAAAATTTAGAAACACCTTAAGAGATGGTTTGAAAATAATCGAAAAGTACATAAAAACAAATTCTCCTTCAGAAATTGAAAATAGTGCAGGAGAAACTGCTTTTAAATTATATGAAAGCTACGGAATTCCTTTTGAAATGTTTATAGAGGAGCTAAATAACGCCTCCATATCTATTGATAAAGATAAAATCGCTCAAAAATTTAATGCGAAACAATCCGAGCACCAAGAATTATCTCGCACTGCATCAAAAGGCTTATTTAAAGGTGGTCTGGCAGATACAAGTGACACATCAAAGAAATATCACACAACTACTCACCTATTACTAGCTGCTCTAAGAAAAACATTAGGTGATCATGTTTATCAAAAAGGAAGTAATATAACAACAGAAAGACTAAGATTTGACTTCCCAAATGAGAACAAGCTAACAGATGAACAGATAAAAGAAGTTGAAGATGAAATTAATTTGCAAATAAAAAATGCTCTTCCAGTTTCATTTAAAGAGATGCCAAAAGAAGAGGGACGCAAAATTGTCCCAACAGCTGTTTTTGACGAGAAATACGGCGATATTGTTAAAGTATATTTTATCGGTGATCCAACAAATCCCTACTCTGCAGAATTTTGCAATGGACCTCATGTTAATAATACAAGCGAGATTGGCGGAATTAAAATCCTTAAGCAGGAGAATGTCGGCGCAGGAGTTAAAAGGATAAAAGCAGTTTTAGCTTAAAATATGAACAAATTACATCAAGAGTTATTAGAAAAGATTCAAAAAGCGAGCAAAAGCGTAACAGGATATAAAAATATTAACAGATATCTTGGCACACCTAATAAAGTCTACAATCTCCCCTCCTCTTCTTGCAAATTATTAATTCGAGAGTTCAAAAAAGCCAATAAAGATATGTCCTTAGAGGATTTTTACGAATTACTAAACAGCCTAAATGATGGAGAATCTTTTGAGGAGAAAATGCTTGTAGGATCTCTTTTAATTGCATTTCCAAGTCATCGCAAGGAAATTGATGTGAATCTGCTCGATAAATGGCTTGAGAAAAGACAAGGCTGGTGCGAAATAGACACTTTATGCCAATCATCATTTGGGCACGATGAGGTTTTATCAAGATGGAGCGAATGGGAGAAATTAGTTGATAAATTCGTAAAGAGCAAGTACATATCTAAAAGAAGAGCATCCCTTGTTCTTTTAATTAAATCCGTCAGAGGAAGTGAAGACAAAAGATTATCTGACACTCTATTTGCGAATATCGATAAGCTCAAATTAGAAAAAGATGTTTTGATCACAAAAGCTGTCTCTTGGGCACTTCGCGGATTAATTAAGAATCATAAAGCAGAGGTAAAAAAATATCTTGATGCCAATATTAATTCTCTTCCTAAAATCGCTTTGAGAGAGACTAAAAGGAAATTAGAAACAGGTAAAAAATGAGTATTAAAGTAACTAAAAAAAAACAAATCTTAGACTTCCCTGTTCTTGCAATCGATTACGGTACAAAAAGAGTTGGGCTTGCAGTTTCTGATTTCAACGGCAAATTAGCCACCCCAGTTGGTGTAATTTCTATCAAAAAAGATAGCTGTGTCAAGAATTTGATCGCACACCTTGATCCCTATGTGAATCAGTGGCAAATTAAATCGTTTTTAGTTGGTAATCCTTCTGCTCTAGCAAATAAAGAGGTTTCTTTTAAAAAAGAGCTTGAATCTCTAAAATCGGCTCTTTCTGATCATTTTGGACTTGCAGTTTTTGAATATGATGAGAGTATGTCAACGAAGAACGCTTATGAACTTTTAAAGGATTCGGGTCAAAACCAAAAAAGCTCCAAGTCCAAGATTGATTCACTCGCTGCGACTGTTTTTTTGCAAGAGTTTTTAGAGAATTGGGCTCAAGTAAAAAACAACTAATTAAGAAAATAACTCAATGAAAAAATTTGTTTCAACACATAAAAATAAAACTAAAATAATACTAATGGTTGTTTTTCTGATTTCTTCTTTTCTCTTAAGCTTTTACTTATACAAAACAATAAACATTTCAGAACAAAAATCAGATGCAACCGAAAATTTTACTCCATGGACATTTGTAATAATAAATGATACCCATGCAAAAGATCAGCATTTTTTTGATTCATATTTTCAAATGATTGCAAATGAAAATCCTAATCTCATATTACACCTTGGTGATGCAGGCTGGAATCAACATCTTAATAAAATATCTGATTATCGATATCAACCACTAAAAGGAATGATAGATTTACAATATAGACAATTAGGCATGGATAAATCAATTCCTTTTACTGAAATTCATTTTGTGCCAGGCAATCACGATGTACAAAAAGTCTTAGAAAGGCCTTATACTTTAAACGGCGTTGATACTTATGAAAATATATATACGCTATTAGACGGAACAAGAAATGACATATGTAACGGAGCTCACACTTACTGGGGAGAACCAAATGATTTCTTTGATCTACATTTTGGAGAGAATTACAAAAGTATAAACTACGAAACAGCATTAAAAAAAACAGGTTACAAAGAGTTTAATCAAGATATTATTAATACACAATATTGCAGTGAAAAAGAAATGTCTTCTGTATATTCAATTGAACGCGGAGGCATAAGATTTGTTATATTCGGATGGGACATAACAAATAATATAGAGGTCCCACACAAATTTAATGAATTAAAATCAGAAGTGTGTGGTTACACAGGTAATCTTCCAACTGTTTTACTCAATCATGATGGTCACAGAGATGTGAACATTGTACAGGCCTTAAATTGCTCCGATAAATTTGTCGCAATGTTTAGTGGACATACACATTTTGACAAAAAAGAAGTAGTTGATGGAATTCCTTTGTTTACTGAAACTGGTCTTCCTTACGATGGATTGGAATCAGAAGAGGAAATACGAAAAGCCATTATTCCCACAAATGGGGAAGCATTAGATATTCGATCAACAATGATTGTTGGTTACGTTAAGAAAAACGAGGTCGTTTTTGAACGCTGGGTTGATATAAATAAAGAAAAGTTAGAGCCAACATCAAAAGAACTTTTTTTTACAATCAAAGGAAATTTTACTTCTTATAAAAATCCGTATTTTAATATTAATAAAATATCTATTAAAAAGGGTGGTAATTTAATAAATTTACCAAACTACTCCTTAGAGCAATTAATTAATGATAAAGATTTAATTGTTAGTTCATTAGATTCAGGACAATGGATTTTTTTATCTAATAAAAACAATTTAGAAATACCAAATGGATTTGGAGTATATATTAAAAGTAAAACAGATAAAGAAATTTCATTAATTGGTAATTTCTCTAATTTTGATACTAGTACAGCGAAAAAAGGATGGAATTTAATTGGAATAACAGAATACAAGACAGCAAAAGATTTCATTAATTCGAGTGAGAATAATGATATTGCGACGATTTGTGATTTAAAAAACAACAAGTTCTCTTGTTTTCTAAAAAGAGATAACGGTTTTACAGGTAATGATTTTAAACTAGATTCCCAAAAGGCATATTTGATATTAAAAAAATAGTTTCTAAGAATCTAATATTCTATAATCTTTCTTATTCTATTAATTGCACAAGGTAAATTTCTCCTACCCTGTCCCACAGGATAAAAAACTGGATAAACTAACTCTGAGTATTGTTAACTCTGCCTTTATCTCTCTAATCTTTTCAGCCGTTAAATAATGCTTATTTTGCATATTAGGCCTTAAAAAAATTACATTGAGTAAATTATACAATAAATCTAACCTTACAAGAAGCAAGTGAAATCTTTTATGATATCTTTTTTCTACGGACAATAACCACTGTCAAAACGATAAGTAGTAAAGCTATCAAAGGGAAAAAGCAGTACAGATAGTTAAAACTTCCTTTCTGACTTGATAAATCCAAAATTAGATCCTCTCCTGATAGCTTAATAGGATAAGATTTTCCGTCGTAAAGAACAAAATCTCCTACTATCTCTTCGTTTATATAGATGTATCCAAAAGAATCAGTGATGTAATCTATTCCCTCTATCGTTATTAGCTTATTTATTATCGGATTACCATCTAAATCAATAACCCTTATTTTCTTTGCTTCTATTGGCGGAGTAACTTCCTCAGAATTTTCCTTTACAGTTTCCGTCTCTATCTCAGAACTTTCTACAATTTGAACTTCCGGTATTAGTTCTCCATTATTTCCTGTTTTTAAACCGTATGTTGGATCAATATTTAATATTAAAATCTTATTTATTGAACGATTTGATGCGAGATTAATACTGTAATATGTTAATTCATTCTCTCCATTCAATAGATCAATTACTATATAAAATTTACCATCAATATCTGCCTGAGTTTTGTATGTTGTTCCATTTGAATGTGCAAAGAAGATTTCACTATATTTTTCACTGGTTCCCCATATACGAACCCTATTTGCTGTAAAATAGTAGTAAAGCTTATCTTTGTCAGGAATGCTTTTTATAAGCCCTATTTGAGTTATAACTGGTTTAATTGCACTATCTGCACTATATAGTATTACTCCATTAAAATCTATCCAGCCAATATCTTCAGACCAACCATAACCTGTGATTTCTTTCAAGCCAAAATTCAGTTTTACATTGCTACCATAATTGGAGAAATCAAGATATTTACCTGTATTTACTGCTACAGCCTTTCCCTCAAATATACCTGTTGTCATGTTTATTTTTGCTGAAGTTGCAATTTCACCTGCATTATCAAAATCAATCCAGCCAATATCATCTGACCATCCATAACCTGAAAGATTTCCAGTTTCAGTATCTAAAGATACTGATGCATTGTTCGTATTTAGATATAACGAACCCGCCGTACTTGGAACATTGGCTGTTCCTCCAAGATAGGTTGGTGAAGAAGCGAAGGCAATTGGAGGAAGTAATAAAAATATTAAAAGAAAAAGATAAATTTTTGTTAATTTTTTCATACTAAGCATTGTAGCTAATTTTTTTAATTATGTCAATCTTTGTCTATGAACTATACATATTGCCGATTCTGCTTGCTAAAAAGATATAAATGAAGAAAATCTAAACTACTTGGTAAAGATTTTTTATGTAATTATATGTTATGCTCGATCTCTTTATTTTTATCTTCAGGCTTATCGCAATAATAAAAACATGATGTGCAAAAACAAAATAATAAAAAGCCATTTCATAACAATCAGTTTAATGGTAATATCAATTAGAAAAATAATCATTCAAAGATTATTCTATGTTTACACTCGAAAATTTACTAAAAGCATATTACTCATGCAGAAAGAATAAAAGAACTACTATCAACGCCCTTAGGTTCGAAATGAAATTCGAGTCAAATTTACTGAAGCTTTTTGAAGAACTGCAAGATAGAACATATAAACCTGATAGATCTATTTGTTTTGTTGTCACATACCCCAAATTGAGAGAAGTTTTTGCAGCTGACTTTAGAGACCGGATTGTTCATCACTTGTTGGTTTCTACCCTAGAGCCATATTTTGAAAAAAGTTTTATATATGCTTCTTTTGCCTGTAGAAAAATGAAAGGCTTACAATTAGCAATTACCTATACTCAAAAAATGATCCGCTCTGCAACTAAAAACAACACGATCACAGCTTACTACGGTCAGTTTGATATCAGAAGCTTTTTTGCAAGCATTGACAAGGATATTTTGAAAAAAATCATAATCAGATATATTATGAGAAATTTTCCTATCAAAAAACAAGCTGATTTAATCTGGCTTACCCAAATAATTATTAATCATAATCCAACTAAGAATTTCTACTTTAAAGGCGATCAGGCACTTTTAAAACAGATACCGCCCCACAAAACGCTTTTTAATGCTGGGAAAGACAAGGGGCTTCCTATAGGGAATCTTACTTCTCAGTTTTTTGCTAATGTGTACTTGAATGAGCTCGATCAATTTATAAAACGTGAATTGAAAATCAAATATTACGTCCGATATGTCGATGATTTTATCATTCTTTCAAATGATCTTGATAAGATCAAATCATGGAGAGACCAAATTGACACATTTTTGCAGAAAAGACTAAAACTGACACTTCATCCGAACAAAGATAAATACAACTCCGTTTATTCGGGAATAGATTTCATTGGTTATATAGTTAAGCCTAAATATGCACTTGCTCGAAAGCGTGTTGTTCAAAACCTCAAAACAAAGCTTCACTATTTCAATAAAGGAAAACTACTTGTTTCCCAAAATCAAAAACAGATGGCATTACCATTATCTACTCCTCCGACAGAAAAGGAGCTTAAAAAGATGTTAGCTATGGTTAATTCTTACTACGGACATTTTAAACATGCAAACTGCTTCAATCTTCGTAGAGATCTGTATGAAAATCATTTTGGAACTTTGAAAAATTACTTGGTTCCAATAGATGACAATTTTTCATATTTTATTTTAGTTAAAAAACAAAAATGAGCAATTTAGATGAACTCCCCTTATATATAGCCGTGTACAAGCTTTTGAAATATTTGTATCTACTTGTGAAAAACTTCAGGAAGGAATACAAGTACACACTTGGACAAGATATTCTTAAATGTACATGGGATGTACTCGATGGGATTATTTCAACTAATGTCCTGTCAAACATTGAGAAAACTAAGACCATTCGCAATACCTCAGCTTCATTTGACAAACTGAAATCAAGACTGCGTATGGCTCATGAACTAAAACTTATCACTCATAAACAATACACTTACATAATGTCTCAAAACGAAGAGATCGCCAAAATGCTTTACGGGTGGTATACATGGGCTCAGAAACAAAAAAGCGTATAGGCTTGAAAATAAGTCCCGAGAAACACAACGCACAGCGTTTGTATTTGTCTTATTGTTGTTGTTCGTGTTGCCGTTGTTCAGGTTTACGTTCCATGCGTTTGTAGGATTGTTGGACACCTCCGAGGAGGACCAGAACACAACATTGTTTTCCACTGACTTTGTTCAGATGAAAATCATCTGACACACCACAAAACTGATCTGTATTGCGACAGAAAAGGTTTGTTGAATAATAATACCCTGTAAAAACCAAAAATGTCTCACAGGGTGTAGTGGAACGGACTGATAATCAAGCCTTCTCTACTATCCATTGCCCGTCTTGGGGATTGAAATGGTAGAATCCACGCACAGTTGTAAGATACCAATTGATAAGGTATATGTCAATAGCCCTAAATATCCCACGGGGAAATTTTAAGTTGAAAATTATCAAATTCTAATCATATCAGTCCCGAGAAACACAACGCACAGCGAAAGTACTTGCCTTAGCGTTGAGGTTCGTGTTGCCGACGAGCAGGGAAACGCCCCATGCGTTCGTAGGATAGAAGGACACCTCCGAGGAGGACCAGAAAAAGTTTGTAGTGGTAAATGTCGCCGCGCCTTCTAGATTAGCTCCTGCTTGATTATACATACCATCTATGTAGGCCTGCATTAATTCTTTTTGAGTTGGTAGATACCAGTCCGTCTCTGCTTCTCCATCATTGTCCCTATCATATGATAATGTTCCACATACATTTATAGCGTTACCACATGAGGCTGTTAGTCCATCATAGCTAGCTCTTGGATTGGAAGAAAAGAATGGGCAAGTTGTATGGACTTGATTAGGAAAAGCATTAGAATATGTTGCTGGAAGTCCCAATCCCAAAGTGCTTACATCTGCACTCCAGAAAAGACCTGTTCGTTCATCCTTCCATACATTTGTCGATGTATTTGTCCATATAGCTTCATCTCCTTCGTAATCATCTATCGGGTTTGTTGGATCAATACTACCAGTTGCTAATCCTTCATAATCATCATATTCATTAAATTGCATAAGAGAAAAATCTATTGGTTCGGGTGCTGTACCTGTTAATTTAGTGAATGAATCTGAATAAAATGTCTTTCCAGAAACTACATCATCAACCGTAGCATCTCCTGTTAATGACAATGTTCCCGTTTGTTCTGTTCTGTTACCTCCATAAAAGGTTTTTCCCGTTACAACATCTTCTGCAGTTGCATCTCCATCTGGTATCCAATACGCACTACTTGCTATTCTATTCCATTTTACACCAAAATTACCATGATCTCCTGATGACTCCGTACCAAATCCGCTTGTAACTAATCTCGTGTATATCTGATCTAATATTGATACCTGATCAGTAATAGGGGGAGTACTTGTTGCTGATACTTTAAAATTCCTTCCTAATAAAAGACAGGTCATTAGAAACAGACCCGAAACAAAGAAGTAACTTATTAATAAAGATTTTTTCTTCATATCATGAATTAATAAACTTAGTTACTTGGATACTAACATAAATGATGAAGTTTGTCAATTACGCCTATATTTATTTTGTAACTTATCAAATTCTAAAAATGTTTTAACTCTTTGTAATTCTTCCATGTTTTTATAAGTATTCCTAATAGCCCTCTGCCTCTGTAATTATCTCCCTGAATTGTACTCCTTTTTGAGGATTTCTTACAAATTCTAGTTTATCTGAAAATGTATTAAATAGATCTTTTCGTTTTACAAGCTCTTTACCCTCATCTGTTAAAACATACTGCCTGTTTTTATTTGTCACATAGCCACCTTCGATAAGCTTCTTAAGATGATAATTAAAATGCTTAGAAGACAATTCTGGAATCATTAGTTCATTAAATCTTAATGAAGATTTATACATTAAGCTTTTTAGTATCTGTTTCTGATATATATGAAATTGCTCCATTTTTTAATATTTAAAAATTATATTGTCTATATTATATTCCTGCTTAATTTAATAAATCAAGTGAAAAAGTTTTCACTTTGCTACACAGACTTTTTAGATGTAGATATGATATAATAGCTATATTGCGTATATAAAAAAAAACATATGAAAAAGTCACAAAATAAATATAAATCCCATGTAGATAAGGACAAATGGTATCAAATGCATACTGCAGAGCAACTTGCAAACATTGGGAGCGAAGTATTTCGAGCAATGAAGTGGAAGAAACTAGATAAGGAGATCGCCAATTCAGCATATTTAAGAGCAATGGATCTCTTTTACATATCAATTGAATACGCAATAGATAAAAAAATGCTTGGCTATCTTCAGGAGCTTTGTCGGCTTAAGGAGTTCTGGTTAGATTTTTATAAAGGTGATAATCAGTATAATTCTGATGAGCAATTTTTTAATAACTATTTTTACGATATGACGATTTACGCGAATAAAATTAGGACTAAGACAAATTTTAAATTTTAAATTCTAAATTTTAGATTTTAGATTGAGTTAACGCAAAGCGTGATTTTATAAAATTAAAAATTTAGCATTTAAAATATAAATTTAAACAAGATGATACGGAATTTCTCAATAATAGCACATATAGATCACGGTAAATCTACTCTTGCAGACCGTATAATTGAGCTATGCAACCCATCACAAGAGCATAAAAGCAAATCGGCACACACTGAGAGAATACTTGACACGCTAGAGCTTGAGCAAGAAAAAGGCATAACTATAAAGTTACAGCCCGTGCAACTAAACTGGAAAGGCTACGAATTAAACATCATAGACACACCAGGACATGTAGACTTCTCATATGAGGTCTCAAGATCATTACATGCCTGCGAATCAGCAGTATTATTAATAGACGCTACACAAGGCGTTCAGGCTCAAACAATTTCGACACTACAAAAAGCCCATAACGAAGGCCTTGTAATAATTCCCGCGTTAAACAAAATCGATGTCCCGGGAGTAAATATAGAAAGAAGACTTGATGAGATAGAAATCCTTCTTGGGATTGATAGAGATAGCGTTGTACAAGTGTCGGGTAAAACAGGACAAAATGTCGATAAACTACTTGATCGCATAGTTCAAGATACACCCGATCCAAAGAAATCAAATCTGCCCGCAGATGTTTTTCAAGCACTAATATTTGACTCTTTTTACGATGAGCACAAGGGAGTTATGATTTCAGTAAGAATTTTCAATGGAAATTTAACCAAGAAGAATTATGGTGCAACACAATTTCCACAGCTTTACATACTTAGAAAAAAGATAACCTTTAATCCAATAGAGTTTGGTATTTTTACCCCAGATATGCAGGAAGTAGAAAAACTTGAGACTGGTGAAGTAGGATATATTGCTACAGGACTAAAAGATATAAAGTATTTTACAGTTGGTGATACAGTAAGCAATAAGCTAGATACATCTGCTCTGCCAGGCTATCAACCACCAAAAGCTAATGTCTTTGCGACATTTTTTCCAACAGATACGGCTGATTATGAGCAACTTAAATTAGCTATGGACAAGCTTTTGCTTAATGACTCATCACTTAGCTATACCTACCAGAAATCCAATTTGCTTGGTACGGGATTTAGATGCGGTTTTTTAGGGCTACTACACATGGAAATAGTGCAGGAAAGGTTAGAAAGAGAGTTTGATGTTGATTTACTTATAACAGCACCAACAGTTGAGTATAAAGTCTTTCTTACAAATAATACTGAATTAATGATTCAAACAGCACAAGAGCTCCCGGAGCCATCTCAAATAAAAGAAATACAAGAGCCGTGGGTGCGTATAGATATAATGACACCAGCTGAATATATTGGTTCAATAATGCAGCTTTGTGAGCAAAAACGAGGGCAATATGTAAACACAAAATATCTCAATCAGGAGGGTGATATTGCAAAACAGTATGTATCGCTACATTATGACATGCCCCTAGCTTCGCTTATTTCAAACTTTTTTGATCTACTCAAAACATACTCAAGCGGATACGCCTCCATGGAGTACGAATTTATCGATTATTTTCCTGTCGATGTTGTCAAAATATCAATACTTGTCAATCGAGAAGAGATTGGCGTACTAAGCTTTTTGGAGACACGCGAATTTGCCAGAGATAGAGCCATGAAAATACTCGAGGTAATGGAGGGAGTCATACCAAGACAACAATTTGAAGTACCAATACAAGCCGCAATCGGCGCGAAAATAATTGCACGAGTGACAATAAGAGCCTTTCGCAAAGATGTTACAGCCAAGCTTTATGGTGGTGACTACTCCCGCAAGAAAAAGCTATTAGAAAAGCAAAAGAAAGGTAAAAAGAGAATGAAACAAATTGGAAGTGTTACAATTCCGCAGGCAGCATTTTTAGCTATCCTTAAAACATAAATCATGTATTTGCAGAGTCTACAGTTACAAAATTTTCGCAAATTTAAAAATATCCAGTTTGATTTCACAGACGGTGTCAATATCCTAATTGGAGACAATGGAAGTGGTAAAAGTAGCTGTATCGAAGCGATTAGTTTGCTAACAAACGGAAAATCTCCATTTACCAACGATTTAAGTGATATATTAAATTGGGAGGATGACTTCTTTAAGGTAGAGGCTGTTTTTAGCGATAAAAGTTGCAAAAGTATTATTTACAACAAAACATCTTGCAAATATCTTATTAATGGCAAAAAAAAAGGCGTTACTAAGTTTAGCTCATATACTAAATCAAATCTCTTCTCCCCAGAACAAATCGACATATTAATGCTATCTCCTTCTGCTCGACGCAAATTTCTTGACGATATAATCTGTAATATTGATTATAAATATGCTTTTGAACTAAACACTTTTTCAAAAACACTTCGCCAAAGAAATAAACAACTTAAAAAACTTGCCGAAATTTTCTATAAAACAGGTGCTGTAGATGAAAAAAATGTCGATTTATCAATATGGACACAAAAGTTAGCTCAGATAAGTAGTGATATTATTTTTAAAAGAAGCAACTTCATAACAGAAATAAATTCTGTGTTAGAGAAAGATGGATTTATAGAGTATAAATCATCACTTGGATTAGGAGATTTCGAGGATATGCTGGACAAGAAATCACTCATAAAAAAGCACAACGACATTTATAGCAAAAACATTAGGCGAGAAATCGCAATAGGATACTCCCTATACGGTGCCCATCGAGATGATTGGCATCTTTTTGGCTTTGATCGAGATATCCATAAATACGGCTCTAGAGGAGAAAAACGCTTTGTTATCGGCTCTTTTATCTTCTGCTTACAGGAGCTTTATAAGAACATGCTTGGACAGTACCCTATCTTAATACTCGACGACTTACAATCTGAGCTTGACGACAATAAAATTAGACGGATTTTTAATAATAAGTTTATAAAGAATCAGCAAGTTTTTATCTCGGGCATAAGAGATGAGATTAAGATCAGAAAAGCTAATAAGATTAGTTTAACATGATTTAATTGTCATCTAATCTTATAATCTAGCCATAAAATTATCTATTGACGCGCAGGCATTGTCTGTGATATAATTATACTATATAACCTAAATTTTAATTGAATTATTATGGCACCGAATTTGACAAATATAGTTGGTATAGGAGAAAGAGACAAAAGAGAGAAAGATTTGCTTACTGCCGCAGATAGAGCTATACAAACCGTCTTGGAAACACCGCGTTATAATGGCTTAAGTGCAATTGTTCATAGTGTTTTATTCGAAGATCCTGGAAAAGATGGTATAGACGTAGCCAAAGGTGTTAAAATAACTGAAAAAAGAGCTTATTTCGTTGTTCAAGTGAATAGAGCAGATGAAAATACTGATTATGTCGCCGTCGGAATAGATCAAGACAATATGCTAGTATGCGTACCTTGTTCTCTAAAGGTACGGGATAGTCTAGAAGGACATACTTTAGACGTAACTTGGAATCTTGAAGATCCAAAAAAACTCACTTATGAAGAATCAGACGAAGTTTCAGACTATGATGATAAAAGATTTGTATCAAGTTCTCCAGTACTTACTTTTAAAAGCTTTACCGCTATTTGTGAAGACCCTATACAACTGTCACGCGCATATACTTGGTTAGATATTACTTATGATACAGCACTTTTCGACTAATCCTCTAATCACTTCCACTCTTGCACAACTCGCATATCATGTACAACATGTCCACCAAAAACTAACCTAGAAAGCATCTGCAACCAATAGGCAAATAAATTGGCTACTTTAATCGCCGATGAAATGGGTTTGGTAGGCTCGCTTGCTTCCCATAAAGTAATAAGGCAAGCCATCTCATGCTGATAAAACACACTGTTGTTAATAACATTATCAAGGGCACTTTCTTCCACAATAAAATTGACACAAAATTTGTCTTTGCGGACATTGTCAAGCCTCCTGGCTACGGCTTTCCCACCAAAAAGTTTGAACCACATCCGATATAGCCAGAGAGTGTTATCTCTAACAATCACAAATATGTCAATATCATCATCAACTCTTGGACATCCGACGGCAGTAGAACCGCTTATCGCTATTTTTGTACAAAATTTATGATGCAATATCTTAGAGAGATTTTTATTCGCGATTTCTAGCTTTCGATCAACTTCTTTTCTGTCACAAGGGAGTAAACCCGACTTAAATAAGGCATCAAAATCACCATCTTTTACATCTCCTAATTTCCTATTATAACTTTTTAAAACATTTGCTCTAAATTCCTTCATATTATTAAAATTACTATACTGCTTTGCAAAACTTTTCTTTTTCATATAAAATAGTATAACAAATTATGAAGCAACATCCTATACCACAAAATATACTTGATATAGAGTTCAAACTCTTCTCCCATTTTACGATAAGAGAGTTTGCATATATCGCAATAGGTCTAGGCTTTGGAGTCATTTTCCTATATCTTATGTCAAACCGCACAATTCCCGGATGGATTGCCATACCAATTTTTTTATTGTCTTCTGGTACAGGGGCATTTCTTGGTTTGGTACCAATTAATGATCAAAAAGCTGATGTCTACCTTAAAAATTTCATTAAATCCGTAAGCTCGCCTACTTTGAGAGTATGGAGAAGTGACTATCTAGACCACAGCATTTTTAAAGACTCAAGCGCTACAGTTGCCCTTGCCGACGCCAAAAATCAGCAAGCCGTTAAACAAGATCCTAAGATAATTGGCTCGTCAACTAAAACCATACAGCAAAAAGAGCAAGCTGAAGATAAAATTGAGATGGAAGAGAGTCAAAAAAAACTAGAGCTAAATAAAATCGCGCAAGGAGCCACGATTGTAAAAGAGAAAGAAACTGCTGTGGCATCAACAGCTACAACAAGCACTTCTATACCACAACAGATAAAAGTACCTCCAGAAATATTAATAAACAATTCAAATATTGATATTTTTAAAGCCCCTTTCTCGCTGATTTCTCCTCCGCCTAACTCTATTAACATATCAATAAGAGACCAATCAAATTATCCTATCCCTAAAGCTGTAGTTATGATAAAAGATAATAGCGAGAAAATATTACAGGTAAAGGTATCAGATTCAAAAGGAGAAATTATTACAGAGCGAGAATATCCACATGGAGTATACAAAATCGATTTACAGAGCACAGATTACTTGTTTCCAAGAGTCATTTATGCTTTTAACACAGGAACGGATGAACCAATTAAAATAATAGGTATAAAGAAATGAAGCCATCAACAAGGGTCAAAGTAAAAAATTCGACGCAGGAACATTTACAAATACATGAGATAATTGACGATATCGTCATTACTAAATCAAGGAAAGCTAATTTAATAATTCAAACGTCTGCTGTAAACTTCGATTTGCTCTCAGAATATGAACAAGACAATAAAATAGGAGCCTTCTCTGGCCTTCTAAATTCTCTGACTTTTCCGGTACAGGTTGTTATCCGCACAAAACGAATTGACATATCAAATTATATTAATTACCTACAAAATGAGCTTAAAAAACCTATGTCAGAGGGGTTAAGGAAGCAAATGAGCGTTTATACAACATTTGTACAGAATTTAGTAGTTCAAAATGATGTGTTAGACAAGAAATTCTATATAGTTGTGCCCCATATGGTGTATAATCTTAGCCTATCATCTATTCTACCATTACCCAAAAAAGATGAAAGTACTGGCATTGGCGATACAGAGCTTGAAAAACTGGTTGAGCAAGCGAAAATATATTTGTATCCTAAACGAGATCACCTATTAAAACAAATTGCGAGGATGGGCCTTATTGGACATCAGCTAGAAAATGATGAGCTAATAGAGCTTTTTTATAGCGTATATAATGAAGTCGAGTAATTTAAAATATTAAAAATTAATGGCAACAGATAAAGACAAGATAAAGAGGGATCCGTTTAAATCTCCATTACAAGAAAAACTTGATGAAAGGGCAAAGATTGGGCGCAAATTCGATACAAATGAAATTGAGCAGTTTAAAACAGCTTATGATACAAATAAACCCGACAAAGAACGCTACAACGAAAAGGAGGTTGAAAAAGAAAAGAAAAAGGGACTTTTTCAAAACATTTTAGGTCTGCTAAGTAAAAATTTCTCCCGTAGCAAAAACTTATCTGACCGGGAAAAACAGCTTGAAAAAGAGAAGAAAGCAAGAGGCGGATATATTCAGCCTGATCGTTTTGAAGGATTAAGTTTACAAGATATTATTGCACCAATAGATATGGAAGTAGATTTCAATCATGTACAAATTGCTGATAGGTACTATAGGACATTTTTTGTTAGTGGCTATCCAAGATCTGTCGGTCCAAATTGGTTATCCCCTATTATCAACTTTGAGCACTCTATCACAATAAGTACTTTTTATTATCCAATTGACTCAAAAACAATCTTAAATAAGCTAAAGAAAAAAATCGGAGAGCTTGAAGCCACTCTTTACACACAGATGGAGAAACGCCAAGCCATCGATCCAAGCACAAAAATTGCCTTATCAGATGCGCAACAACTACAGGATTCTATCGCACAAGGCGCCGAAAAGTTTTTCTACTACGGCATGTATATAATGGTCGCAACAAGATCAAAAGATCTCCTTGATAAAATATCTAAAAACATTATATCAACTCTTGCTGCAATGAATATGACAGCAAGGACAGCGACTCTACAACAAGAAGATGGTCTTATAAGTTGCCAACCACTTGGTCTTGACAATTTATACATAACAAGAAATATGGATACTACTTCAATTGCATCGACTTTCCCTTTTGTCACATCTGAACTCACAATGGATCACGGCGTTATGTACGGCATAAATCAACACAATAATAGCATGGTCATATTTGATAGATTTGACATGGAAAACGCAAACACAGCTGTTTTTGCTAAATCTGGTGCAGGTAAGAGCTATTTCGTTAAACTTGAGGCTGTGCGAAATGCTATGTTTGGCACGCAGATCATAATTATAGATCCTGAGCATGAATATGAGCGATTATGCGAGGCAATAGGAGGTACATACATATCTTTTTCACAAGACAAAAGTGACAAAATTAACCCTTTTGAGATTAGTGGACTTGGAGACCCAGAAGATGATGAGCTAAGATCTAAAATTCTCACTCTGGAGAGTTTTTTAAGACTAATGATGGGAGAGTTAAACAGCAATGAGATTGCAGTACTTGATAGAGCACTACTTATGACCTATAGAGAAAAAGGCATCACACTAGATCCACAAACACAACGAGGCAAGAAAATGCCTCTTTTGGAAGATCTTTACAAAGTGCTTAAAGGCATGGCTGATCCAGAAGCTCGTGTCATGGCTGGTAAATTAGAACGGTACATAATTGGTAGCGCAGCAGGGATTTTTAATGAGGAAACCAATGTCAACATGAATAATCAGTTTGTTGTTTTTAGTGTACGAGATTTGCAAGAAGAGTTACGACCGATGGGCATGTTTTTAATCCTTGACTATATTTGGACAACAATTCGCAAAGAACGACGCAAAAGAATTCTTATAGTTGATGAAGCTTGGTATATGATGCAAAATGAAGACACATCAAAATTTATGTACTCGTTAGTCAAAAGAGCAAGAAAATACTATCTTGGGGTTACAACTATTACACAAGATGTTGAAGACTTTCTTAAAAACGAACTTGGAAGAGCAATTATCAACAACTCTTCTATTCAATTTCTTATGAAACAAAGCCCAAATGCAATTGATCGCATAGGCAAAGTATTTAATTTATCAGAAGGTGAAAAGGCTTATTTGCTAAATTGCGACAAAGGCCAAGGGCTATTTTTTGCAGGACAAAATCATGTTGCTATACAAGTAGTCGCAAATCAAGGTGAGCATTATCTTATCACAACAGACCCAAGAGAGCTTGCTGATGCAGCACTTTTGGAAAAATGGCAGAATGCTCCAATCGATGAGCAAGCCCAACCATTTTCTCAACAAGTTTTTCAGGAAAAAAAGGATGATGAAAGCAAGAAAGAGGTCGATCTCCTAAGATCAACTGTTGCCAAAAGACAGCATGAAATTAGACAAATTTTGGATAATTAGGAAATCAAATCTTTTCTTTCTCAACAATTGAGATTAATCAAGCAGTTCCGTGCTCTCTTATTCAAAATTTAAAATTCACAATTCAAAATTTTATTATAGTATCTCAAATTATGCAGACTCATAAGTCTAAGGGCCGTTGCCTCTCCATTTTTAAACAAATTGTGCAAATACGCCCTACTATGCAATTTGCAAGCCTCACAGTCGCAATTACTATCAATAGGATCTAAATCTTCAGCATATCTTGCACTTTTTATATGAATAAGTTCGGCTCCTTCTGGCGAAGTAGAAGAGTATAAAGATCCGTGCCTAGCATTACGAGTAACCAACACAGTATCAAAAACATTATACCCGAGCGCTAATCCGTCACGAATATCTTTAGGCTTACCAACCCCCATAGCATATCTAAATTTATCATTTGGTGTATTATCAGCGACAACTTTCATCTGATCTTTTACCAATCTACCATCAGTATCTACGACATATCCGCCAAAGTTATAGCCATCAAAACCGATTTTTACAAGCTCCTTAGCACAATATTCTCGCAAATCAAGAAATTGTGCACCCTGGACAACAGCGCTTAACAATTTACCTGTTCTTGCGGTTCCTCCATACTCTTTCTCAAAACGCTCTTTAGATCTAACAGCCCATTTTAATGTATTATCAACAGATTTTTTAGCTTCATCTTTGCTTATTTGAGCATCACGACAATCATCAAGCACAACCAATATGTCAGAGCCTAACTTAATTTGTATGTCTATAGAACTCTCGGGTGTAAGTGTAAAAACGGCACCATCTTTGGGCGATTTAAAAATTGCTCCATTTTGATTTATCTCGCCTGCCCATTTACCGCTATGCAACAAGCTAAAAATCTGAAATCCCCCAGAATCACTCAAAATATACCCATCCCAATTCATAAATTTATGCATCCCGCCTAGTCGTTCTATTCTATCTGCACCAATACTTGTCGCCAAGTGCAATGTGTTTATAACGACGCCCTTTGTACCAATACTTTTAAGATCATTTGTCGATAAATATCGCACCGCACCCTTTGTTGCATCAGGCATAAATATCGGCTTTTTACCAAAATCAGCTAATTTGTTTTCCATAATTTATAATTTTTTTATTAATAAACATTGAGTCACCGTAACTTAAAAATGCATATCTTTGATCTATTGCATATTGATATTCTTTTTTAACCTCATCTAGCCCAATTTCTTGATTTCCTAGAAGATGCCCTAAAAAGCTACTAACCAACATAAGTAAGCTGGATTTTGGCGCATGAAAATTAGTTACCAGTCCCGTAATCACTTTCCAATTATACCCCGGATATATAAAAATATCAGTATATCCTTTTTGGGCTTTTACAATATATTTATCTTCTCTGTCGTCGTAAACAGCGACACTCTCTAAAACTCTTGTTGCTGTTGTCCCAAAAGCAATTACTGGTCTATTTTTCCTAATGGCGCAATTAATTATGTCTGCATTCTCCTGATTTAAAGAGAATCTCTCACTATGAATTTTAAAATCTTGAACTTTATCTGTTTTAACAGGAGCAAATGTGCCCCATCCAACATCTAAAGTCACATATGCAATCTCAACACCATTCTTTTTTAACTTAGAAAGCAATTCTTCTGTAATATTTAAGCTAGCAGTTGGAGCCGCAACTGACCCATCAATTTTTGCAAAAATTGTATTATATCGCTTCTTATCAGACGCTTCGTCAGGGCGCTTTAAATATGGTGGAAGTGGGACATGACCATATTTATCAAATATTTCCCTCTCTATCTTTGGGTCAATTTCGAGAATATTTGTAGCATGCTCTGCATTTCTTTGCAAAAACTTACAACTATACTCGCCTATTCTTAAAATATCGCCCTCTTGTAACTTCTTTGCCCCTCCAATAAGAGTTTCCCAATATGAATTATGATCGTCATGCCACGATATATTGTTTAGATACAAAATCTCGCACTCTTTACCTGTTTTATCGTATTTCGCAAAAAATCTTGCTCTTAAAACTTTTGTGTCGTTTAGGACAATAACCGCATTTGATGGAATCAAATCAGCTAAATCTGCATATTTTTTATCTGACGGTTTAACCAGAGAGTTATCACAATTTAGTAAAAGTAATCTTGTATCTCCTCGCTTTTTTGGAGGATATTTAGCAATTCTTTCTTCTGGTAGATTATAATCAAAATCACTACTTTTCATTATCCTCTTCGTCTTGTTCTAATTCCAAATCAGGCTCAAACAGTAATTTAGGAGTTGAAATGTCCCCTTGAGTCGTAGACAGACTTTCTACACTACTTATCCTTTTATGTACTGCGCGGGTTCTTACAGACAGTTTGTTAATAGTATTACTTGCTTCTGTAAGCTTCTTTTGAGTCTTAACGACAGCCTCTTCAAATTGCCTAAACTGATTTTTTATGTCTCCAAGAAGATCCCAAACCTCACTTGTCTTTTTCTCTATTGCGAGAGTTCTAAATCCCATCTGCAGACTATTTAAGAAAGCTGCAACAGTGTTTGGTCCCATAACAACGATCTGATACTCTTGTTGAATTTGCTCGCATAATCCAAGCTGTCTTGTAACCTCTGCGTATAGGCCTTCTATCGGCAAATATAAAACACCAAAATCTGTAGTATGTGGTGGATCAATATACTTGTCGTGTATATACTTTGCCTGATCCTTAATCTTATTTGTAATTGCTTTAACACTTCGATCAACCGCCTCTTTATCTGATTGTTCAACAGCATCAAGCAATCTCTGATAATCTTCTACAGGAAATTTCACATCAATTGGAAGAAGCACATTTTCATCTTTGGTCGTTTTGCTAGGAATTTTAATCGCAAACTCAACGCGATCATTGCTTCCTTTCTTTGTACTAACATTTTTAAGGAATTGAGTGGGCGCCAATATTTGTTCAAGTAGGTTATCAAGTTGCACCTCTCCCCATGTTCCACGAGTCTTTACATTTGTCAAAACATTCTTTAAATCTCCCACGCCTTTAGCCAAATTCTGCATCTCACCAAGCCCTTTATACACAGATTCCAGTCTATCATTGACCATTTTAAACTTCTCACCAAGCCTTTTATCAAGTGTCTCTGTAAGTTTCTCATCAACAGTATTTCGCATACGCTCAAGCTGGACAGAGTTGTCTTTCTGGAGCTTTAATAGTCCATCCTGCACTGTTTGCTGAATTTTACTCATCTTTTCTTCGTTTTTCTCTGTTAAGGCTGTTAAATATTTTGTCGTATTAGCACCAAGTGTAGAAATTGAGGTTATTATCTCTTGACGGAGCTCTTTTTGTTGTAAATTTGCTTCTTGACGATTCGTTGAAGATTCCTCTTTAAGCTGTTTTGGCAATTTCTCTTGTTCCAACAATATTTGTTTGAGAATTTCGTTGCTCTCATTTCCTCCTTTTAATCCATTTATTTTTATGAAAATAAGGATTGCAATTAATAATGAAACTCCGCTTAGTACGATTGCTATAATTTCCATTGATATTTACTTATAATGTTATATTTGCTATTATTATAGCATAAAATTTGATTTTTAACATAATGATAAAACTGCTATACATTGGTGTTGGATTTGAAGCTTTCCATACTTTGCTATCATTGCACCAAGATGAGCGCTTCAAAATTGTAGGCGTACTTACTCAGCCCGATAAACCACAAGGACGAAAAATGGAAATAATCAAATCTGATATTATAAAGTTTTGTGAAGAGAATAAAATCGCTTTATATTTTGATGACTACAAAAAAATATTAAAAGAGTGCAATCCCGAAATTATTGTATGCAAATCTTACGGGCGATTGCTACCCGAATATTTTCTAGAGGCACCAAAATTCAAAGCGATTAATGTACACTACTCGCTTCTTCCAAAATATAGAGGCGCTGTTCCCGTGCAGAAAGCTATTCTTGAAGGTGAAACCAAAACCGGTATTTCGATTGTTAAGATGGTTAAAGCCCTTGATGCTGGCGATGTTTTAGCACAATTTGAAACAAGTATTTCGAATGATGATACAAATATCTCTATTAGAAAAAGACTTTTAGATATTACTAAGATGGAGCTAGGCAATGTTCTGGCTAATTGGTGCACAGGGAAAATTATACCCGTGGCTCAGAGCGAAGAAGATGCTTCGTACTGCCACGAAAGTGATATAGCAAAAGAGAATGCTTCTATTGACTTAGAGAATATGGATTATGAGCAGATTAGTCGACGAGTACGTGCTTTTGTTCCATGGCCTGTTGCCTGGTGTTTTTTTGAAGGAAAGAGGCTTAAGATTTTTAAATGCTCTGCTGTTGATTCTCCTGTTCAGAAGGGCAAGTTTATTGTTAAGTGTAAAGACGGATTTGTAAAACTTGTTTCTTTTCAGTTTGAGGGAAGGAAGAGGATTGATGAGGAGGGGGCTTAAAGACAAGTCCTCTTATAAGCCGGATTCTGTATAATGCAACAATTTATCTGAGCTACACATAAGCGTAACTCCCAGTTTTAAAGCTGGTGCGGTTAAACCTTGCACAAGAGAGGGGTTGCCGTGCCACTCACCTTTGCAGGTAGTGCGGTGGTCTCTTACACCACCATTTCACCCTTATCCACCCAGTGCAAGCACTGGATAGACGGTATCTTTCTGTTGCCCTTTTCTCCGTAAGCTCACGCCCACCTGTCTTTGGACAGTCTCACTTGCTGTGTCCGGACTTTCCTCAAGCGATTTTACTCACCTGCTGTTGCCCAGAGAACTTGTCTATAATATCATTATAGCACATTTAGCTTGTTCTGTCAATATTAAAAGGATAACGAGATTTCAGAAATAATTCAGTACTAGTTAATAAATGATTGCTAAAATATTGCTAATGTTTAACGCAGTAAAAACAATCACAATAACTAATCAAGAGCTATATAAATCATCAGTTGAGTGCCTAACTTTAAGAGGTTTACCCAATTTTTATACATCGGGATCCATTAGCTCAAGTACAAAAGAGTCGCTTCGCAAGGTTATTTCTGTATGCAGATCAATTATTGGAACATTTCCCGCCCAAAAAATTCGCACAAATATTACACCCACGACGTTACTTAAACAAGGAACTCATTATGATCTCCCGTTTGCTATTTGTCTGCTAAAAAATCTCGCCCCAAATATGATTAACAAAGAGCTTCTGACTAGAAATATATATGCTTTTGGAGAGGTTAATTTAAATGGTGATATAACGCAAACGCATGGTTTATTTCATTTCCTTCAATTATATGGGAATAATATTGGAAGCAAAGATCTGCTAATAATCCCACATATTCCTATTAAGACGCTAAAATTGATAGGCTATGTTTTTCCAAAGATCAATTTCTGGAGTATAGAAAACATCCACCAACTTCGGCATGATATTACACCTCGAATAAATCTCTACTGCTTTGATAAGCCAGCCTTTGATTTATCTTGCAAGTTTTGTTCGATTCTTGATGCTGATCTAATCTCCCCTTTACAAACAGCTTTAAATAAAAAACAAAACGTACTTATATTGACTAATCATGCTTATCCATTAACTAATTTTGAGAGCATGATGTCTAAATGTTATCTTCCAACGAATAAGCCTGATTTGCTAAATCTAATTAAAGCACAAGATCAAAATGGTATTGCATACCCTAAACCACCTATATCAATTATAAACGAGACGATTGAGCATAAAGAGTTAAGCCGTGCAATTAATTTCGCTTACAAAGGGTTTATAATTTTTAAAAATATATTTGAGGCCTCGTCTGTGACGCTCAAATATATTGCTAAAAGCCAAAATATAACAATTATTGCCATTGGAGCCCTATGCCCTTGTGCAAATATTCTTGGTAAATGCGTATGCACTAATGAGGATAAGATAAATTATTATAAAAAGATCCCATCTTCTTTATATAATACTTTTAAGATTATTAAACTATGCAAAAGCAGCAAATTAAAAAAGGCTATTTTCTATACGAAATAAATGAAAATCTTGTGAAAATAAGCACAAACTATCTCTTTGAGAACTGTGGCTTTTTTCTTGCTTTTCTAAATCCAGCTTTCTTTCTTTGGATGATTCGAGCATCTCGGCTAACCAAATCTTCCTTTTTAAGAACAGGTTTCTTGTCTGGATCCATTTTTATAATTGCTCTAGCAAGCCCAAGAGAGACAGCATCTGATTGTCCTGCAATTCCTCCGCCGTTTGTTTTCACGGTAAAATAGTAGTCTGAATCAAGTCCAGCGACTTTTAAAGATTTTTGTGCATTTGCAAGCATCTTGTCAACAAGGAAATACTCCTCTATTGGTCTCTCATTAACTGTTGTAACACCTTTTCCTTTATATATTCTGACTCTAGCTGTAGAACATTTCCTTCTACCTACTCCTTCAAAATAACCTGTCTTTCTCTCTGCCACTTCATTTAAAATTATAATTTATATTCAATTGGTTTTTGTGCTTCGTGTTTGTGATTAGCATCAGCATATACATGTAATCTAGCCATCATTTCATCCGTAAGTTTATTAACTGGAAGCATCCTTTTCACGGCAAGTTCAATAACTCTATTAGGGTTCTTAGCCATCATCTGTTTAAATGAAAATTGCTTAAGGTTCCCCATAAATCCTGAATGTCTGTAATATATTTTACTCTCCTCTTTGCCTCGTGTTAGCTTTATATCAGCACTATTTATCACGATTACATTATCTCCACAGCTCATATTAGGGACATAGTTAGTTTTGTGTTTACCGATAAGCAATTTTGCCACCTGTACTGCAAATCTGCCAAGAATTTGATTTTTGGCGTCAAGTACATACCAATCTCTTTTAATATCGGTTTTATTTATCCAACTTGTCTTTTTGTTTTTCATTTTTTTTGCCCTTTATTTTATCATAATTAGAAATTGATACCGTACTAACCTCTGCATTATCTCCTTTTCGGAAACCTTCTTTAACAACAGTTACCTTTAAATCATCAACTTCCCTTAATTTGTTAGCTATCTTAGAGGCTTTTACCGTTGTGAGTATCTTTTTAAGACTTCTTACCAAAGTAACTCCTTCATGCTTTTTTAAATTAGCAAGAAAATTTTGTGCTTCTTCTTTTAATACTTTTGCTTTTACCGTTGTTGTGGTAACTTTGCCATTCTCAATAAGTGAAGTTAACAAATTCCTTTTAAGTGATTTCCTATGACTAGCTTTTACACCCATTTTTTTCTTCTGCACTCTCTTTTTCATATCTCTATATTGTTTCTTTTGCTAAATTAACCCCGTAACTTACCAAAATTTCTGATATTTCACCATACGATTTTGTACCAAGTCCTCTTATGCTTTTAAGCTCATCCTGTGTCAAAGATGCCAAATCTCGTATATTTGCATATCCTGCGTTAAGAAGAGCTGTTTTTGTTCTTTTAGAAACTTCTAAATCCTCAATATTCCATCCCATTACTTCTGTCTCATCAGCTTTGTTTGTATCTTCGGGCACTTTAATACTCTCTTCCTCAAGCTCTTTTACCTCCTCCTGTGCTATGCCTAGTGCCATCATAACTTTGCCTGAGAAATGCTGTAAAATCTTAGCACTCTGAATTAGTGTCTCTCTTGGCTCTACAGAACCGTCTGTCTCAATTGTCACAAGAATGCTATCCCAATGCATGTCTTGGCCCTTTCTAGCTTTGCCAACCTCCATGTTAACAAGTTTAACAGGACTAAAATCACATGCAACAGGAATTCTCCCAACTTCATTTCGGAGTCCCTCGTCAGCATCTCTATATCCTATTCCTTTTTCAACTACAATTTCCATTTCTAATTTAAGCTTATCAGATGAACTATTTGCTATCACAACGGATTCATCTACTATTTCAATGTTTTGATTAAGTTTTATATCAGATGCTTTTATAGTACCCTTACCCGAGAAGCTTAATTTAAGAACCTGTGTTTCACCTGAGAGCATTTTAAATTTGATATTTTTTAAGTTTAAAATAATCTCAACAACATCCTCTTTAATTCCCTCAATAGTTGTGTATTCATGATCAACACCCTCTATTTTTACGCTTGTTATGCCAACACCCTCTATGCTTGATAAAAGGATCCTTCTAAGTGGATTAACAAGAGTATTTCCATATCCTTTTACAATAGGAGCAATTTCATAGATTCCCTTATTTTTATTCTCCTCTTTTAAAACGACTTTAATATCACTAAAATCTAACATATCTTTTTATTATAAATTTATCTTGAATAGAACTCAATTATTAAATTCTCTCGTATTCCTGGATCAATCATGTCTCTTGTTGGCATGCTAGACACCTTTATTTTTTTAGCATTTTTCTCAACCCAAAGAGGCGCTTTGAAAAGTTCTTTCTCTGGAACTAATTTTTCTTTGACCATCTCAATTATGTCGCCCTCGTTAACCGTTACAGATGGGACATTTATTACTTTGCCGTTAACCTTTACATGTTTGTGAGTAATATATTGCCTTGCTTGTGATCTTGAGGATGCTAATCCGCCCACATAAACGACATTGTCCAATCTTGTCTCTAATAGTACCAAAAGTTCAACTCCTTTGTCGCTTTTTTTCAACCCAGCTTTCCTAATGGCTTCTTCAAATACTTTTCTAAATTGTTTCTCTCTAATACCATAAATTCTTTTGACCTTTTGCTTCTCTCTAAGTCGCACGCCGTATTCTGATAATCTAACAGCTCCTTTATTGCCGTGCTGACCAGGAAAAAACTGTCTTCTTTTGATCCCCGCTTTCTCAGAAAAAGATCTTGCGCCTTTTAGATATAGCTCAACGCCTTCTCTTCTTGATAATCTTTCTTTTGGTCCCGTATATCTTCCCATATTCTTATAATATTATATTATTTTCTAGGTCTTTTTCTTGGTCTACAACCATTGTGCGGTATAGAAGTAACATCTTTAAGTAAGCTTACTCTAAGTCCACCACTATCAAGCCCCTTTACAGCTCCCGCTCTTCCTGCTCCTGCGCCTTTGATACTTACAGAAATTTCTTTCATCGAGTACTTTTTTGTGGCGACTTCTGCAGCTAATATTCCTGCTTTTGTTGCAGCATAAGCAGTGCTTTTCTTCGAACCTTTAAATCCTGCGTTAGCTGGAGATTTCTGTACTAAAGTATCTCCGTTTTCGTCGGTAATTGTTACTATTGTGTTATTAAATGTTGCAAGAACTGTTGCACACCCTTTTTCTATATTTTTTCGTTTAATTTTCTTTTTCACTTCTAAAGTAGTTTAAAAATTTTATGTCTTAGTAAGTACTCGTTTTAATCCTCCAACAGGCTGAGCTCTACCCTTTCTTGTATGAGCGTTATGTCTTGTTCTTTGCCCTCTTACGGGAAGTCCAAGTTTATGCCTTAAACCTCTATAACTTCTTATATCTACAAGACGTTTGATGTTTCTTTTTACTGTTTGTTTGAGTTCTCCTTCTACAGTCATCTCACTTTCTACAAAGTTTCGAATTTTGTTAAGTTGATCTTCTGTGAGATTTTTTGTTAGTATTTCTCCATCAATTTTTAGCGTTTTTAAAATCTCATTAGCTTTTGTTTCTCCTATCCCAAATACATATCTAAGAGATACTTTTATCTTCTTATTGTCTGGTATATCTTTACCCGCTATTCTAGCCATTTTCTTTACTCAATAAATTAAACTATCCCTGTCTCTGTTTATGAGAGGGATTCTTTTTACAATAAACATAAATGCGACCTTTCCTTCTTACCGTATAACAGTCAGCACATATTTTTTTTACTGATGCTTTTACTTTCATAATCACTTTAATCTATAAACTATCCTAGCCCGAGTTGTATCGTAGCCAGATATTTCAACTTTTACCTTATCTCCTTCGATTAGTCGGATGTAATGTACACGCATCTTTCCAGAGAGGTAACCCTCGACATCTTTTTTAATGCCGTTGAAATCTACTGTAACAGTAAATTTACCTCCTGGTAAACACTCTTTAACTACTCCTTCTAATACTATTAATTCGTTCATATGTATTTTATCAGATTTTACATTATTTTGCAACTATATATGCTACTAAATCTTTTGCTATCTCATCAATGCTGCGATTCGCATCTATTTCAACAAGCAAATTATTATCTTTATAATACTTTTTTATACTTTCTATCTCCTTTTTATACTCTTCTAGGCGGTTTTTTATCTTCTCTGGCTGATCATCTTCTCTTCTAATCAAAGTTTCTCCGTCATTATCACACAAGCCTTCTTTTATTGGTGGTTTATGTATTGTATGGTATGTAGCTCCACATTTCTTGCAAAAAAGCCTGTTTGACATTCTCTCTATTGCAACTTCTTCGGATAATTCGAAATGTATAAACGCATCAAGCTTTCTGCCCTTCTCTGCAAGCATTTTTTCAAACAGCTCAATCTGATTATACGCCCTCACGACCGAAACAAATGCCCAATCTTTATTCTTATCAAAAGATTCTAGCCACCTACCAAGCATTTTATAAACTAACTCATCAGGCACAAGTTTACCAACGCTCCAATACTTATGTGCCTCTATACCATCCTGATCACCATCCTCATACATCCTTCGAAACATATCGCCTGTCCCAATAATCTCAAATCCTTTAAGCCTAGCAACCTGTGTATCTTTGCCACATCCAGAAGGGCCATGGAAAAGGTATGTTCTCATAGATATTTATCGTAGCTTCTAACTATTGCCATTGATTCAACTTCTCTTTTAATATCCATCACAGCACTTATCACAATAAACAATCCAGTACCTGATATTATAGCAACATTTAATAATCCGATTTCTATTAGGATATTGGGCAAGACTGAGAAAACAGCAAGAAAAACAGCTCCAACAGCCGTAAGCTTAAACAGTATCTTTTGTAAGTATGAGGCGGTTTCTTTGCCCGGTCGTACACCTTTAATAAAGGCTCCTTGCTTTTGAAGGTTATCTGCCTGCTCATTTACATCAAATATTATTGTAATATAAAAGAATGCAAATATTATAACCAATAAAGCAACACCTATGTTTTGAAACCAAAAATCATTTGTAAGCTCAAGTACTTTATTCGCGAAAGAAATCCATTTATCGGAACTGCCGTCACGAGTAAGAATAAATTTAGCAATTATTTGAGGAAAATAAAACAATGATGTCGCAAATATTACAGGCATGACGCCAAATTGTGTGAATTTCAATGGGATATAGCTACTGTTTTCAGGTGCCAAAGAATCTGTTCTTACTCTTCTAGAATACAGAACAGGGATTTTTTTTACTGCTTCATTTATAAATATTGCTACAGCAAAGATCGCAAAATATATTAAAAATGTTATTAAAATCTCTATTTCATCTTTTAACATTATATCTTGAGATAATAAGTAAGGGACATTTGAGATAATTCCAAAGAATATTAAAACTGTCGTACCTCCACCAATTCCTGATTCAGATATTAGCTCACCAAGCCACATCATCAAAGTCGCGCCTGCTGTAAGCACAGATATCATGGTAATAAATTCAAGTGTTGATAATCCCTCTACTGCAACAGTGCTGGTTATCCCTTGTCTCAAAGCAGAATAAACCACAAAAGATTGTAATATTGCCAATGGAATTGTTATATACCTTGTATACATGCTGATTTTTCTTCTCCCCTCCATTCCCTCTTCTCTTAATTGCTTAAGCTTAGGAATAATCGTCGACATAAGCTGCATAAATATAGACGCATTAATATAAGGAGCAAGGCCTATTGCAAGTACAGATGCCTGCTCTAAAACAGCTCCAGTACCCATTGCTAAGACTTCTGTAAAACTACTTCCCGCAAAAAGTGCTTTTATATCATCAGCTTTTATGCCAACTACAGGGATGGAACTAAGTACTCTAAGAACTAATAAAACGAAGAATATATATAACAGCTTGCTTCTAATTTCTTTTGAATAAAAAAGCTGTTTTAATTTTTCTATGTTTTTACCTATGAATTTCTTTCTCATAAAAGCTACTGATTTACCTTTCCGCCAGCTTCAATTATTTTCCTCTCTGCTTCTTTTGACACATGAAGACCACTTATTATAAGCTTTTTCTTAACTTCTCCAAAGCCAAGTATTTTAACAAGTGTTGTTCCTTCTTTTACAAGCATTGATTTTTTGAGCAAATCAATAGTTATTATATCGCCTGATTTAAATTTGCTCTCTAGACTCCCGATGTTGACAGCAAAATATTTCTTGCGATTAATGTTTCTAAATCCTCTAAATTTAGGAGCTCTTCGATAAATTGGTGTATTTCCTCCTTCAAATGCAAGCATTGATTTATGACCAGATCTTGAGAGCTGTCCTTTCTGACCACGACCAACTGTATGACCACCTACACCAGATCCGTATCCTCTTCCGAGTCTTTTAGATTTATTTGTCCTGTTTTTTCTTCTTGCAATTTTATTTAACTCCACCTCATTAGTATCTTAAAATTTATTTTTTATCACCTTCTACTTTTTCTGTTTTAGGAACAGGCTTTGTTGTAGTCTGAAAATTTCTTCTATTCTGATTTTGCCCTCTTTTTTCGAATTTTGGCTTTGATTTTTTAACAAGCATTTCTCGTTTTTTTCTTTCTTTTTCAAGTTCTTTCTTAACTTCTATCCTTCCTTGCATCTTCTGACTTCTTGCCAATACTCTTTCTGATTTCATACTTTTAAGAATACTCATAAGACAGTATGAATTTGCGATTGGATCATTAGAACCAAGCTGTTTCACATAAACATTCTCAATTCCTGTAAGCTCGATTATTGATCGAATAGAGGTCGCACATATTACGCCTGTACCAGGTTTTGCAGGTTTAACGACTAATTTTGCTGACTTATACTTCTTTGTACATTCATGTGGTACTGTATCTCCAATAACTTCAATCTGTGTCATAACTCTTTCAGCTTTTTTTGCTCCTTTTTCAACTGCTTGCCTTACATCGGCACCTCTTCCAAGTCCAAGTCCAACTTTACCTTTTCTATCGCCAGCGACAACAAGTGCGCTAAATCTAAGCCTTTTTGCTCCTGCAGTGACTTTTGCCACTCTTCTGTGACTTATCATCCTGCTATCATATTTTCTTTCCTCTCTCCCTTTGTACATATTTTACTCCTATAATTTTATTTCTTATCTATCTCATTAACAATCTCTTTAAGCATGCCACAGAATTTGTAGCCGCTTCTATCAAATACATACTGCTTTATTTTGTTATCTTTCATCCAAGTGCTAAGCTTTGATCCGGCTTCGTTAGCTCCTTTAAGCCCTTTAACCGATCTAAAAGATTTTAGTACAATACCTTTTTCATCATTTGCTATGCAAGCATAGATATATCTGTTTGTTTTCTTGACAAATATACGTGGCTTAGCCTGTGTTCCAAATACTTTTTTTCTTATGTGAAGCTTTCGCTTTTTTCTTTGTGTTTCTCTACTTTTCATCTTGTTTTTATATAATCATTTAAGCTGCTGCTGTTTTAGCACTTTTTCTTCTTACAATCTCATCAGAGTACTTAATACCTTTACCTTTGTAAGGCTCTGGCTTTCTAAGAGATCTGACTTTTGCTGCGTACTGATTTACTAATTGTTTATCAACTCCTTTTATTTCAATTGTTAATTCATCCGGCATTGTAACTTTTAGATATTCAGGGATAGCAATTTTTACAGGAACAGTATATCCAATAGAAAGTGCTATCTGATTTCCCTCGATTTTACCTCTATAACCCACACCAACAATTTCTAATTTACGCTCGTAACCGGATTTGACCCCATTCATTGCGTTATTAACAATTGACCTCATTGTACCGTGTACAGATTTTGTCTGCTTCTGCTCGTCTTCTCTGCTAATTAAGCAACAATCAACTTCTTCTCCATCTACAATCTCTTTTTTTATGACAGCATTAATTTTTTTTGGAAGAATGACTTTGTTCTCACCCAAAGCGCCCTTAAAAAGGACCTCTTTTCCTTCGACTTTTACTTCTACCCCTTCTATAATTTTTACTGGTTTTAATCCTATTCTTGACATGATTTTATAGTATTTTACAAATATATTCACCGCCGATCTTTAATTTCTTAGCCTCTGCTGTTGTCATAAATCCTTTAGATGTGCTTATTACACCAGTTCCGCGACCGCTATTAACAGGCCACAAATTATTATAACCAACATATTTCCTTTGACCCGGCTTACTCATTATAATTACATCCTCAATTTCACTCCTACCTTTTTCATCTATTAAAAGTTTTACTTCGATACAATCGTCTTTAACCTCATAATCATATATTTTGCCATCCTTTTTCAAAACCTTTACAACGCCTTCTACCATGTTGCTCTTTGGCAATTCTGTGTCTTTTTTCTTTGCCAATACAGCATTCTTTATTCTTATTAGTGCATCTCCTACTAAATAGTTCATATTTTTACCAACTTGATTTAATTACTCCGGGGATTTTACCCTCGTGAGCCAATTTTCTAAAACAAATTCTACACATATCAAATTCTCGCATATATCCTCTTGCTCTTCCACAAAGATGGCATCTATTGTAAACTTTTGAGCTATATACTCCACCCTTCTTACCTTTTTTCTGCTTTAATTCTAATGCATTAGTTGACATTTTTTGCAAAAGGAAAACCAAATTTATCTAAAAACGCCTTACTTGCTTCTTTCCCGTCAGATTTTATAACTATTGTTACCTGCAAGCTTCTAATTTTCTGTAATTTAGACGAATCAATCTCAGGAAATGATGTGTGCTCTCTTATTCCAATTGAATAATTACCCGCCTCATCAAATGCATCCGGATTAACTCCTCTAAAGTCCTTTATTCTAGGAAAAACCACACTTATTAACTTATCAAAGAAATACCATGCTCTATCACCTCTAAGTGTCGTTGCAATGCCGATTTCATAACCTTTTCGTATTTTAAATGTAGAATTTGCTTTTTTAGCTTTTGTTACAACTGGTTTTTGTCCTGATATAGCTTCAAAAACTTGTTTCATTTCATCTAAAGCTGCACTATTTGTTAGCGCCTCTCCTAATCCACAATTTATTACGATTTTATCAAGGATAGGAACTTCCATTCTTGATTTGTAACCAAGCTCTTTTTGTAGTTGAGCTGCATACTTTTCTTTGTAATCCTTTTTTAATCTTGGCATTTCGTTTTCCATATTTATTTGTCTCCTACTTGTCTATATGATTGCTGATTTACTTTTACTGTCTCAACATTTTTTATCTCTCCTTCTGCTGTCTTAACAGCTTTCTTGTCTTTTAGCTTATCAAATCCTAATTTAACTTTTTCTGATTTTTCGGATACTTTCTCTTTAACAACTTTGTCAATATCTATCTCCTTGCTACACTTTTTACAGACTCTATTTCTTTTATCATCAATTGCTATTCTTGTTGTTTTACCACAGTTAGGACAGATTAACATTACTTTGGCAATATTTAACGGCTTGTTTATAAGCACAATCTCTGATTTCTTCTGTTGTCCATCTCCTTTTACGGCTCTTTTATAAATATTGATTCCTTCAACAACTATCTGATCTTTCTTAGGCAATGATTTAACAACCAAACCTGTTTTACCAGAATCTTTACCATACAATACTTTTACTTTATCTCCAAGTTTTATTTTCATAATACTTCACTTGCCAAAGAAATTATCTTATCAAATCCTAATTCTTTTAACTCTCTAGGCATTGGCCCAAATATTCTTGTACCTCTTGGCAGTTTTTTCTCTGGGTCAATGAGTACAACTGCGTTATCATCAAAACTAATATAGCTTCCATCTTTTCTTCTTATTTTCTGTTTTGTCCTTGCAATAACAGCCTTTGCGACTTCTCCTTTCTTGACACTAGTCCTTGGCATTGCTTCCTGTACTGCTACGGCGACAACATCACCTATCTCTAAGCTTTTCTTTATCGAATAACCAATTGTTCCTATAATCTTAGCACTTTTAGCTCCTGAGTTATCCGCTACTTTTGTTATACTTCCTCTTTTAAGCATATTATAAAACCCTCCATTTTACATTTTTACTATAAGGCCTACAAGGTACAATAGTCACAGTCTCTCCCAATTTAATTTCTTTATCTGTATGCGCCATATATATTTTTCTTCTCGAAACAATTTTCTCATATCTTGGATGTCTCATTGTAGATCTTACCTCTACCTTGATACTTTTCTCCATCTTATCTCCTACTACAACACCTTTTAATTTTTTTATTTTTTTATCCATAGTTTCTGAATAGTTATTTTACCACCTTTCCTATATTTTTTCAATTAAAAATCAGTTTTTTCAACAACTTTTGTAAGGACAGATAGCTTAGCTGCTCCTAATTCAAGTGCTCTTTTAGCTATATCCTCTTTGACACCAGCTATTTCAAACATCACTAATCCCGGCCTTACAACTGCAACATAACCAACAACATCTCCCTTACCACCAAGCATTTTTGAGTTTGTTGCTTTCTGTGTGTAAGATTTATCGGGAAAAATCTTAATCCAAACCTTAGCTTTTCGTTTAGTATGACCTATTATCGCTCTTCTTGCGGCTTCTATTTCCCTTGCATTAACCCATCCTCTTGTTGTTGATTTAAGACCAAATTCTCCAAAAGATACAGAGTTATTTGAGCCACTTACGCCACGCATCTTCCCTCTAAATTGCTTTCTGTATTTTGCCTTCTTAGGTTGTAACATAAATCTACTCCTTTGCTTTATTTATCCAAACTTTAATTCCAAATAATCCCATATTTCTAACATATGCTGTATCTTCAACAAAGTCAATATTTGCTTTTATCGTATGAAGAGGCACTTGTCCGTCTGAAATTTTTACTGTTCTGGCCTGCTTTGCGCCTGCAATTCTTCCTGATACCTGAATTTTAACTCCAAGTGCGCCAGCATTCATAACCTTCTCTTTGCAGTTTCCCATTAATCTTTTAATCGGTAATCTTCTTTCTAATCCATCTGCAACTTCTCTTGCAATAACAGGAGCCGATAAATCAGGTTTCTTTATTTCGTTAATCTTTAATGTTACAGGCTTTTTTGTTAATCTCTCAAGCTCTTTTTTTAATTCATCAATTCCTCTTCCGCCTCTACCTATAGCAACTCCAGGCTTTGACACTGAAATTATTATCTCAACAATGTTTTCATTCCTATTAATATGTGTAGTTGCAAGGCCAGCAACTTTCATGTTTGCAAAAACAAGCTTTCTTATTTTAATATCTTCAGCTAAAGCATTGGCATAATCTTTACCCTCAAAATACCAATTTGAAAGGTGTTCTACATTAACTCCAAGCCTAAGTCCATGTGCTGAAATCTTCTGACCCATTTTACTTTTCTGATAATACTAAACTTAATTTTGATTTTCTTTTAACCAATATTGTATGCCTTGCTCGTGAAACAAATCGCCCTCTTTTGCTATATTTGTTAGATTCCTCATCAACCATTATTTCTGTTATATAAAGTTTCTCAGGAATATAACCGTTTTTATAATTTATATTAGCGAGACACGATTCGATAGCTTTTCTTACATATATACTTCCTTTTTTATTAAGCACTTTTAGGATTGAAATAGCATTTTTTGATTCTCTGCCCCTTACAAGATCAGCTATTAATCTAAGCTTCTGTGGAGTATAAGGAACTCCCTTCACGATTACTTTGTCTTTTATTTTGCTCTTTTCCATATTTTTGTAATATTATGATTCAAATCTACCCGTACCTCCATAAACCTTAGATATTTTACCTTTCTTAGCATGTCCTTTAAATGTCCTAGTCTTTGAAAACTCGCCTAGTCTGTGTCCAATCATATTTTCCATTATTAAAACTTGCTCATGTTTCTTACCGTTATGAACCGCAAATGTCAGACCTACCATATCTGGAGTTATTACGCTAGCTCTCGCCCATGTTTTTATAGGTTTCCTATCACCACTACTTATAGCTCTTGCTACTTTTTCTACTATGTTTTTATCTACGTATTGTCCTTTTTTAAGCGACCTTGCCATTTATTTTTTATTTTAAGTTATCTATCTGGTCTTGTCTTAACCTTTCGACCTTTTATTATGAATTTATCAGTTCTCTTATTCTTTCTTGTCCTAGTACCAATTCTATGACCCCATATATCTTTTCCCCTTCCTATAACACCTTTACCTTCACCACCACCGTGTGGATGCTGTACAGCATGCATTGCCATTCCTCTAACAGTTGGTCTAATACCAAGATTTCTTTTTCTTCCAGCTTTTCCAAGTTTCACATTTACTTTCTCTTCATTGCAAATAGACCCTATTGTTGCCATGCACTCTTTACCAACAAGTCTTATCTCTCCTGAAGGCATTTTTAACTGTACATATTTACCTGTTGGATCAATTCCCTGCACAACTACAGATGTTCCAGCAGATCTAGCATATTTTGCTCCCTGCTGTGGAACATTTTCAACACAACAAACGATTGTACCTGATGGTATATTTTTAATAAGCATTGCATTACCTGGGATTACATCTGTTTTTTCATCTGATATTACATAATCTCCTGCTTTCATTTCTTTAACTGCAAGTATAAGCCGTTTTTCCCCGTCAGCATAATTTAGCAAAGCCAAATGAGCCGTCCTGTTAGGATCAAAATATATTCCAGCAACTTTTGCTTTAACACCAAACTTATCCCTTTTCATATCTATAACACGAATCTTTCTTTTAAATCCACCTCCTTGGTGTCTTACAGTTATTCTTCCTGTATTATTTCTACCTGCGTTTTTCTTTTTTGTCTTCAGTAACTTTGAAGGAATATCTTTGTTACTGTCAAGATGACTAGTATCAAGTAGTCTTGTACCTCTAAGCGAACTTGTTTTTGCCTTAAATCTTTTTATCATATTTGTGTAAAGTTTTTAATTTCATCTTTTTCGTTCAATGTAAACATCACCTTTTTTCTGTCAGGATATCTTTTTATCTGCATGCCTTTTACTGTTCTTGTTTTCTTAAGCTTCCCAGGAACAGTAATAATATTAATTTTTGCAACTTTAACTTTATATTTATTCTCAATTATTTTTTTTGCCTCTAGCTTATTCTTATCTGCCTCTAAGTAAAATGTGTATTTTTTCAACTGATCTGCGCTATTAAACGATTTCTCTGTAACCACACGAGATTTTATTATTTTATCAAATATAAAATCAGGCTCTTTTACTTTTACCTTGGTTTTGGTTTTTGCTTTCTCTTTTGCCATTTTACTTCTTGCCTTCAATCTTATCTATATAGTTTTTGTCTATTACAAGTATTTTACTTGCCAATAACTCGTATGTATCCGCATTTTCAAGCTTAAGAACGCTAACATTGCTCATATTCCTCATTGCTAGCTGAACATCTTTATTATCAGTTATTATGAGATAACTTAAACTCTTTTTGTCCATATCTTTTATCAAATTTTTCCGAATCTCTTTTGTGTCTTTACCAATTTTTGATAAGTCAACAAAAAAGATTTCATTGTCTTTTAATTTCCCGGAAAGCACGATATTTCTAGCCTTCCTAGCCATTTTCTTATTAAGCTTCCTCGACCAGTTCTCACTATTAGGACCAAATGTTACACCTCCCTTTACCCATATTGGAGATCTTCTTGAACCATGCCTTGCTCTACCAGTACCTTTTTGTTTCCAAGGTTTAATACCACCTCCGGAAACATCTGCTCTTGTTTTTGTCCTAGCAGTGTTAGCTCTTCTGTTTGATCTGTATATGCAGACTGCTTGAGCAATTAAGTCTGTATTGTAATCAAGCCCCCATACCTCTTTTGACAACTCCAAAGACTCTTTTGTATTTATTATATCAACTTTCATTACTTCTTTATAATTATAACTTTATCTCCTTTATTGCCTGGAACGCTTCCTTTTATTGCAATAACTCCATCTTTAATATCAACGATTTTCTTGTTTTCATTATAGATTTTCTCTCCTCCCATTCTTCCTGCCATTTTTTTACCTTTCTCTATCCTACCAGGATCAGTACCAGCGCCAATTGAGCCAGGAGCTCTTTGTCTATCTGATTGTCCATGGGTCCTTTTACCACCTTTAAATCCCCATCTTTTAACGACTCCTGCATATCCCTTACCCTTTGATTCTCCAATTACATCTACAAGCTCATCGACAACAAATAAAGTTGGATCAACAAGCTCTCCCGCATTAAGCTCTAATTTGAGTCCGTAAAAATACTGTCTAAAAAGAGGAACATAGCCGGCAGCTTTGTACTTGCCTTGTTGTGCTTTTGTAGGATTCTTTTTATTACCAAAGCCAAGCTCTACGCCTAATTTATCAACAAAAGCGATTTTACAATCTGACACATCTATAAGAGTTACAGGATTTGCCCTATCATCCTTATACATCTGTGTCATACCAATTTTCTTTCCAATTATAGCTTTCATTTTACTTAACCTCTATACCTACACCAGCTGGTAGTTGCAAATTCTGCAATTTCTCCAATGTACTGACGGTAGGATCAATTATATCTATCATTCTCTTATGGACTTCCATCTCAAACTGTTCAAAAGAAGATTTGTAAATAAAAGGTGATCTAGACATTGCATAAAGCTTCTTGTTTGTAGGGAGTGGCACAGGGCCAAGAACCTTGGCTCCTGTGTTTATTGCCACCTCCATTATGTTCTTAGCAGAAGCTTCTACTACGCTACTATCATATCCTTTTATCTTTACTCTTATTTTGTTCTGTTTCTTTGTAGCCATAAAAGTCTATTATTTAATAATACTTGTAACGACGCCATTTCCAACAGTCTGTCCACCCTCTCGAATAGCAAATCTCATTCCTTCCTCAATAACGACTGGTGATATCAATTTAATTGTCAAATCAACATTATCTCCAGGCATAACCATCTCAACTCCCTCAGGTAAAGTAACCTCTCCTGTTACATCGGCTGTTCTAATATAGAATTGTGGTTTGTATCCCTTGAAGAATGCTTTGTGTCTTCCACCTTCCTCTTTTTTAAGAGCATAGCACTGAGCAACAAATTCCGTATGAGTCTTAACCGATCCTGTCTTAGCAAGCACTTGTCCTCTCTCAACATCTGTTCTCTTAAGTCCTCTAAGCAATATACCTGCATTATCTCCAGCTTGCGCTTCAGGAAGTGATTTGTTGAACATCTCGATACCTGTAACAACCGTATTTTGATCTTTTCTTGCCATACCAAGTACATCAACTGTATCATTAACTTTTACAGAACCTTTCTCAACTCTACCTGTTACAACAGTACCTCTTCCCTCAATTGAGAAAACATCCTCAATCGGCATAAGAAATGGCTTATCCAAAGGTCTCTCTGGGACTTCGATATATTCGTCAACAGCCTTAAAAAGTTCTTTAACAGCATCAAGACCCTCTTGGGCACCATCTTGTGCCTTAAGAGCATCGCCAATTACAACAGGTGCTTTTGGATCGTATCCGTATTTCTCAAGTAATTCAGCAACATCAACCTTAATAAGCTCAAGTATCTCTGCATCTGCTTCACCAAAAAGATTTATGAAGACTACAACCTTTGGAACCCCAACTTGTCTTGCAAGCAATAAATGCTCTTTAGTCTGAGGCATAACGCCATCAGTTGAAGAAACAACAAGTATAGCACCGTCCATTTGCGCGGCACCAGTAATCATGTTCTTGATATAGTCTTTATGGCCTGGACAGTCAACAACTGCATAGTGTCTATTTTCTGTCTCAACTTCAATGTGTGCAATAGAGATAGTAATACTCTTAGCTCTTGACATAGGATCCTTATCAAGCTTATCAACAACTTTCTCGTAATCATTAGAAAAAACTCGTAAAACACCTCTTAAGAGTGTTGTTTTACCATGGTCTACATGGCCCAATGTCCCGATATTGACATGTGGTTTATTTCTTATAAAATCCGCCATATTTTTTTAAATAAATAATTTAATTAATTAAGTTTCTCGTTTATCATATCATAACAGACTCAAAAATGCAACAAATTCACATCTCTAATTTGGCTTGATTGCCAAATCATTACTTTTTCATCTGTTCGACGATGTTTTTTGGCACCTGTTCATAGTGCGACATTTCCATGTATGCGCTTCCACGCCCACTTGTTATAGATCTAAGTAAAGTCGTAAAGCCAAACAATTCAGCAAGTGGAACTTTGGCTGTTACAACCTGAACATTGCCCTTTATTTCAGTTTTCTCTATTCGACCTCTCTTACTACTTATCTGCCCAGTTACATCTCCCATAAACTCCTGTGGAACACTAACTTCAAGCAACATAATTGGCTCAAGAAGAACTGGATTAGCATTTCTACAACCGTCTTTAAAAGCCATAGAGCCTGCAACCTTAAATGCCGCATCAGATGAGTCAACTTCGTGATAAGAACCATCATAAACAGTTACTTTGATATCTACCACCGGATAGCCAGCAATCACACCTGAAAGTAAACTTTCTTTAACACCTTTTTCAATTGAAGGGATATATTCCTTAGGGACAACACCTCCTCTAACTTCATCATTAAATTCATATCCTTTACCAGGATTTGGTTCCAACCTAAGCCAGCAGTGCCCATACTGTCCTTTACCACCAGACTGCTTAACATATCTACCTTCCTGTTCCCTTACTGCGGTAATAGTCTCTCTATAAGCAACTTGTGGTTCTCCAACATTAGCATTTACTCCAAACTCTCTTTTTAATCTGTCGACCATAATATCTAGATGTAGCTCGCCCATCCCACTCATTATGGTCTGGCCTGTCTCATGATTTGTAAAAACTTTAAAAGTAGGATCTTCCTTCATTAAGCGTGCGAGGAACATTCCAAGCTTCTCCTGATCTGATTTGGAGGCAGGCTCAATTGCCTGTGAAACGACTGGCTCTGCGAATTTAATCTGCTCCAAAACAACAGGCTTGCTCTCATCACAAATTGTATTGCCAGTGTCTGTATCTTTAAGTCCAACTATGGCTCCAATGTCTCCAGCTCTAAGTTCATCCACTTCTTCTCTTTGATCTGCATGCATAAGAACCAATCGACTGACTCTTTCTTTAATATTCTTTGTTGAGTTATAAGCATAAACGCCTGATTTTATCTTACCGGAATAAACCCTGAAGTAAGACAGTGTACCAATATGCTCATCATTTACAAGCTTAAACACCAACGCAGAGAATGGCTCATTCTCGTCGGCTTTCCTTTCAACCTCCTCACCTGTCTTAGGATGCACACCTTTTACAGCAGGAATATCTAAAGGAGAAGGCAAATACTCGATTACCATATTTAACAATCTCTTGACTATAGGAGTTCGGGAGTCACCACCAGTAACAGGATAAATCTCGTTTGCAATTACGCCTTTACGCATTGCCTTCTTAAGCTCATCAACTGATATCTCCTCACCCGCCAAATATTTCTCCATTAGCGCGTCGTCTTGTTCCACAATTCTATCAAGAAGCTCAGCCCTATACTTATTTGCCATTTCGAGCATATCTGCAGGTATTTCTTCCTCAATTACATCTATATCTTCAATGTTCTTATAAGTATAAGCCTTCATCTCGATTAAATCGATCATGCCTCTATGCTCGCTCTCTCGGCCTATAGGAAGTGAAACCGCTACAGCCTTTTTACTTAATCTTTCTTTAATTGTGCCTAGAGACATCAAGAAATCAGCCCCTATAAGAGAAAGCTTATTGACAAAGCATATCCTCGGAACACCATAATCGTTAGCTTGTCTCCATACCGTCTCTGATTGTGGTTCAACTCCATGCCTACTATCAAATATCATCACAGCTCCATCAAGTACGCGCAAAGATCTTTGAACTTCAGCTGTAAAGTCCACATGTCCCGGAGTATCAATTATATTGATTCTATACAACATATCATTAACAGTCCAAAAACAAGTAACAGCCGCAGACATTATTGTGATACCCCGCTCTTGTTCTTGCACCATAAAATCTGTCGTTGCTTCACCATCGTGCACTTCTCCAACTTTATGCTTCTGTCCAGTGAAGTAAAGAATTCTCTCTGTTGTGGTAGTCTTACCAGCATCGATATGAGCGATAATGCCAATATTTCTTACAACATTAAGCGGCATTTTTACATCATAAGTTATCTGCGTTCCCATAATAATTACTAATAAATTTAGAAATAAAAACTGTCCCAACAATTAGAATCTTGTAGGACTATTAATTATACCATAAATAAGCTGATATCGCAAGTATTGGGAAGATCTCCTTTAAGCCAAGCCCTCTTACACCCCTTACGAGATAGTTTTTATTTTTATCAAAAGACAATTACATAAACTTCCTTGCGATATTACTTACATCGCCTGTTGTATCTATGTCTATACTTCTTTCTAAACTTTCTGTGGCTTTTTCTATATCTCCCTGCAGTTTATACAATCTGCCCAGTAGTAAATAATACCAAGCATCATTCTCTACGGTTTGACCTAGCTTATTAATATTGTCAACAATGTCCTGGGTTGGCTCTTTGCCATCAGACTCTAATATTGTTAGATGAATATGCCCTTTATATCTAAGAAATTGAGCAACTAAAACATCTTCTAAATCTGACGGTAATGTTTCTGCTCCATCAACAAGATTCTTTGCCTCTGTCCAGTTTTCATCCGCAATCTGGACTTTAATTTTATTAATTAGTAGGCTAAAATTGGCAATATCACCATCTGTTTTATAAGCATTTAAAAACTCGATTGCTTTGGCATAGAGTTTCTGTTCTATAAGCCAATCAATGTATTCTGCAATATCTGTGTTTTTGTCTATTGATATAGCCATTTCATAAAACTCCGAGGTCTTTTCGACATTGCCAGCAAGACGATAACTTCTTGCCAATGATAAATAACATTCAGCTAGATTACACCCCTGATTAATAGCCTCCTCGATATTTTCAATTGCCAACTCAGAATTACCCGTAGCAAGAGAGGATATTCCATACAAATAAACACTCTCCCAATATTCTACATTCTCATTTATTTGATCTTCTACAATATGACCTGACAATGCGTAGTATCCTTGGTTATATGCATATTTTGAGAATAGAGTCGCTATATAAAGTTTTTCTTTATTGTTCTCATTGGCTTTGTCGATTAAATTTTTTAGCTCATTTACTTTGTTACATGTTGGTGTCTTATCTTCTGTCTGACATCCGCTTTTATTCATTATGCTAGACATTTGGGCAAGATCTTGTTCTTGTGCATATAATAACGCATAAACAATAAGCGAATCATCGTCTTCTAAATCTTTTACAACTTCTTTGGCTTTACCGTATTCCTCAATCAGTATATAAGCCTTTGCCTTTTTATACGAATCTCCAGTTTTTTCGTAATATTGAGCTGCTTTATCCCAATCATTAATCTGTGTGTACCTATCCCCCATAAGCTCATTTATTGCAGACATTTCTTCTGATGTCAGCTTGCTTGTAATGACAGGAATCGTCTCCTCTGCTTTATCATATAGCTTTTTATCCATAAGGATATTTATTATCCCAATATAAGCATTTGGCCTGTATGGCAACATGTCCGAAGCTTTTGTGTACTCTTTTAACGCCAAAGCAAACTGTTTACTTGCATAATAAGAGTCGGCAGCCGTAATAAGCTGATCGTATTTAATAATACTGTTTTGAGACTCCTTCTTCTTAAGATAATCATTTATAAACAAACCACCTATTAGTAGCACTATGACTACAAGTGGTATTAAAAATAGTTTCTTTTTCATACTATGTAGTGTACCATATCTTTATTTAAATTTCTACTAAAATATGGTATAGTCAGAATTGTCTTATTAAGATTCTGATTAATTATTATATTCTCCCCAAGTACTCTTAATAGGAATAAGTTTATTTTTATACTGATGTCCTTTTTAAAAATCTTATTAAGTTTTTCGTCGGCCTTTTTTATAATAACCGTATTCCCACTATCAGTTTTAGCTAAACAAAATACTGGCAATTCTTTGTCAATTTTTAATCGTCCTAAATATGTCAAAATTGTACTTCCCAACCAAGAAAATGTGGTAGAAAGAACAACATACAGTAATGCAAAGGACATCGTCCTTAACCTAGAGAATCTTAATTTTAATAGCACAAATCAGTATATTGTAGATGAAGAAAAACCTGTTTTATTTCCATATATTATTTATATCAAAGAAATTGAACCTAAGCCCAAGGTACTTGGAAGCAAAACTGGCCCTAAAGGATGTAACTACTGGTTTGCCTATGTCGATACACTAAGCCTTGAAAATCACGAGTCTACTTTGCTTAAAAAGCTAATTAAATGCGAGTCTACTTGTAATCCACAAGCAAGTAACGGCGTAAACCATGGCCTTTTACAATTCCATCCAAGCACATATAGAAACAACGGTGGAAAAGATATATGGAATGGATACGAGCAAATAGACATTGCATTAAATATGATAAGAACAAGAGGAACATCCCCTTGGAAAAACTGCTTGTAATATTATTAAGCTGGGAACTCTTTTTTAAATCTTGCGACAGCCTTATTTATAATATCATGAGCAGATGATTTCCCTTTCCACTCTTTTACCAAGACCTTTCCTTCTTTATTTTTGTACTTAAATTGCAACTGCTTATAATTTGCGAAAAAGAAACCTATTTCGTCTAAAGTATGTGGATCGACATCACAAATATCTTTTATATTTCTAAATCTTACATCATCAGTTGGAACGGCTAAAATCTTATCATCAACCTCACCACAGTCATCAAAAAGTAGCACACCAACAGGTCTTACACTTAATAAACATCCAGGAAATGTCGGATAAGTTATAAGACACATTATATCCAAGGGATCACTGTCTTCATCCCAAGTTTGTGGTATCGCGCCATATTCAATTGGATAAGGGATCTGGGAATATAGCACACGATCAAGCTTTATCAGTCCTGTAGCCGTATTGTATTCATATTTATTAATGTTTCCCTTAGGATTTTCTACAAGCATATTTACTTCATTTGGAGCATCATCGCCAACAGGTATTGCGAAAAGAGGATTAGTCATCGTTTTATTAACTTTATCTATACCTTTAATATCTGCCATAATAACTTAGAATTTAAAATTTAAAATTTAGAATTTAAAATTGATATTCTTTATTATACATTATATAAAGTCAATTATCAATTAACCCTTTTAATAGCTATAAAATTCGCAAATATCCTGAGGTAATTCTCCTAAAAACCTAGAGGGTTCGCCATAAATTATCTCTCCGCGATTTTTTCTCATTTGGGCAAAAGAGATAAGCAACCTTTCTTTAGCTCTTGTTATTCCAACATAACATAATCTTCTTTCTTCTTCTAAGTCGGCCTGCTCAAGCATCGATTTTGAATGAGGAAATAACCCTTCCTCAAGCCCAATCATAAATACAACAGGGAACTCTAACCCTTTTGAAGAGTGCAAAGTCATTAAATTTACTGCGCTATTAGCGCCTTTATCGCTTTTTTCTTCACTTTCCATTAATGCTATAGCCTCGAGGAAAGCATTTAGAGATTTATACTCAGAGGAAACATTTATCAATTCTTTAACATTCTCCACTTTGGATTGCCCAATATCGGTTCCATCATCGATATAGCCTTTGTAATTTATTCTGTTTGTAATATAGTCAATTAAGGCAGGTAAATTACTTTTTAATTTTTGTGATTCTATCTTTATATCACCAAAAACTGTATAGACTGATTTTGCAAAAAGATATTGTGCATCATCAGGATGATCATACATATCAATTAATAGTTGACCCGCTTCAATCTTACGCTCTTTACTCAAAGTTAGCAGTTTTTCAATAGACTTAGCTCCAAACTTTCTTGATGGGATATTTAATATTCTAAGTAAACTTACAGTATCTTTAGGATTATTAACAAACTTCAGATAAGCAAGTAAGTCTTTAATCTCTCGCCTATCATAAAATCTGAAGCCACCAACAAGCTTATAAGGAATACCTGATTTTAGCATCTGTTCTTCAATAAGACGCGATTGATAATTTGTACGGTATAAAACAGCAAAATCATCATAATTATATACCCGCACTTCATCATCGATTATATGACGCCCATTTACAAGCTCATCAATTTGGTTAGCAACAAATTGTGCTTCATCTTCTCCTGTCTCTGCCTGATAAATTACAAGTTTTTCCCCGTCCGATTTATCGGTCCAAAGCTCCTTATCAACCCTGTGATTATTTCTACTTATTACACAACTTGCAGCTTTTAGAATATTGCCAAAAGATCGGTAATTTTGCTCTAATTTTACAACTTTTGCATCAGGGAAATCTTTTTTAAAGTTAATTATATTCTCAATATCTGCTCCTCGCCATTTATATATGCCTTGATCATCATCTCCTACAACACAAATATTGCGGTTCTGTTCAGATAACATTTTGGCTATCTCATATTGAACTTTATTTGTATCTTGGTACTCATCGATAAGCAAATATTGAAATTTTTGTCCATATTTCTCCCTAATGTTTTTATTTTCTTTTATTAATTTGTGAAAAAGCATTAATAAATCGCCAAAATCGACTGCGTTTATCTGCTTTAGTCTTCTCTCATAAGTAGTATAAATCTGGCCGACGATATTCTCAATGTATCCTGATTTATAAAGCGGATAATCTTTAGCATCTAATACATCATTCTTAGCACCTTGTATAGCCCATGAAATTAGTGACGGCTTAAACTGTTTTATATCAATATCTTGCTCATTCATAAGGTCTTTTATTAATTCCTCGCTCTCATCCGCAGAAAGTATGGTAAAATTGCTATCAAGATCAAGGTTTTTTGCTTCTTTTCTAAGTATCATTGAGCAAACAGAATGAAATGTTCCAACGGTTGGAGGAATATATTTTTTATCAAATTCTTTAAGAAGATCTGTTACTCTATACTTCATCTCTCCGGCAGCCTTTTTTGTAAATGTGAGAGCAAGTATGGCATCAGGATTGACGTTTTCTTGTACGATCATATATGCCATCCGGTAAGTTATAACCCTAGTTTTGCCTGATCCAGCACCAGCAAAAATTAAAAGAGGCCCTTGTGTTGATTTAACGGCTTCAATTTGTGGAGCATTTAAGCCCGAGAAGATGCTAGCTATTTGTTGCATACGACTACGAGATCTTCATTACAAGTACAATTGCCTTCTCCCTCTACAGAAAATTTTTCACCAACCATATATACCTCATCTTTGTAAAAGCATATTGGCGGTTGGGGTATTTCATCTTCATTTGCGGCTTCAGTATCTACAAGTGATTGTTCTTCATCCGTGTCTTTTTGTACTATCTGATAAAACAAAACCGCTATTATGGTAAGCACAACGACGATCGCAATGGCAATTAAGTATTTTCTCATAATATGTTTTAATTAAAAATTTATAATTTTTTATGATATGAAGAGACTATCCATCCTTCTTTCTCTTGATATTGGACTTTTATCCAGCTATCGCCATACTCTTTTGCAATAACTCGCTCTCCGACAGGAATTGTACTCACGATATCACAGTTTCTCTGAGGACAAGCACGCATATTTATGTATCCAACGCCTGTTTCTGTTATCTTAATAATATCAAACTCTCCCTTTTCAACCTCAAATGAGACAGAAAATCCACTATCATTAACAAGATATGTTTTCTCCTTCCTCCTGACACCAAGTATAAAACTTTGTTCATGAGGTTTTCCCTCCTCTGTCGGGAAAACGCCCGCATAAAGTGAAAACTTGAATTCTTTGCTCTGTCCTGGCAATATATATCCGTCATCAATAATTGTTGCGACAGAAGCCGAACCCCACTCTCCATTAATACTAAATTCAGAGTCTTTACCATCTAGAGTCCTAACAAAAAGCGGAGAGTTTTCTAAATACAAAGGAGCTTCGCCATTATTTTTAATTTGAGCGTTTATCTCAACAATTCCCCCTGACTTAGCTTTCTTTTCATAATCAGAAACTGTAACAGCTGCAGAATAATTTCTATCGATTTCATCGTATGAAATATCTGCAAACATTAACTCTACAGTTTCCGCGACATCTCTTGCAAATGTCGAAGAGCTATCATTCACGAGTTTAAGTTTACCGCTTGTGCCTTCTTTTGGCTCAATAAATTGAATAGAAGCGACACTAATACTTTTCTTGCTTATATCATAATATCCACCAATACTTTCTATAAAGACGCCAAGCTCTTGTCGAGCTAAATTCGATAGTTTCGGATTATTTGACATATAACCAATCAGAATCACGCTGTCAGGACTATCAAGTTCGGGTACGATACCAATATATCCTGATCTGCCTTGATAAAGTTTGCCGTCTTCAGATAGAAGATAGTTATAAGGGATATCAACGAATCCTAATCTTGTGATGTAATAATAGTAAATCTGAGATGCCCATACTTTGCTATCAGATCCTAACTCAACTGCATCTGTACTTATTTGCGTTAAAACTATTCGCTCGGGCTCAAGGTAATTAGCAATATCCTTTTGCGCAAGCGTCTCATCAATACCAATGGACTCGCGACTTATTACTTCGGCACTAATCGGAGTAACAGATATAAAAATTATGATTGCAATAAAAAGGATTTTTTTCACATTACATTATATCATCAAGACAAAAAATAAATCAACAAAAATCGTTTCTGTTTTTAATTAAAATTTCATTATTTGGGGAGAATTGCTTTTAGGAAAAGGATGCTTTTGACTTCATAGGTTGCACCTTGATATAAAGTATTTCCTGTACAATCCAATTTGTATATAGGAAAAATATCGTAAGATTGATCATAATAGTATCCAATATTCCCATCTTCAACATTACATTTTGAAGGAATTGTCATTTTATATTCACCTTCCCTTGCATAATCAAGATAATCCTGCGATGTTTTTATGCTTTCATTATCGCCGACAAGCATTCTATAATTTTTTATTACTTGAACTTTTGGGTACTCTGAATTCCTAATATAATTATCCAGTTCATCGGGTGCTACAACAAAATAATTATTGTAAGTTTTATCAATTTGTAATGAAGCAAGCATTATTCTTCCTCCAATAAGATTTCCCTGATAATCAAGAAGCAGATAATTGTCACCAAATACGCTGTCGCTGTTATACAAAGGATAAGTTGAGTCTATCAATCTAACAGCAGACATTTTATGAGTCATCACTTCCTCAGCGAATCTAATCTCCGGGCCTGAAGAATATTTATACTGAGTAAATTGTATCTCCTCTCCAAAATATTTTTTGACAAGTTGCTCGAAATAATTTTGTAGCTCTTCTTGTCTTGAGCTTTCTGATATAACGACGCCTGTATTCATCTTAACGCCGTTTTTAAACTCAAAGAAAATACTATCTTCTATCTTATCATATATCACACGATCACTATCTTTTTCCCATACTCCATAATACACGCTATCTTTATAAGTAAAAGTTTTTTGTGTATCGGTAACAAATTTTTGTACAGAAGTTGTGTGATCAGTAATGTTTGCCTTATATATACTAATCTTTCCCGATAAACCATCTGCTTCTTTTTTAAGCTTGTCCTCAAGATCTGTACTCATTTGAATATTAGAAAATTGATCTTCCTCCTCATAATTGTAGTTGAAATCAGTCACCTCGTCTTTTTCTTTTTTAACATTAGGAATTTTAGTGTCAGATTCTAGGCTATCCCTGTCTCGATTTGCAATTAATGTCACGAGCAAAAGTGCAATCGCCAAGACAAATGCAATCACCCATATAAGCACAAGATCGTTTTTTAATATTTTATTAATTACATTCACTATATGAACATGTGCTAAAATTACTACATTTACTATAAACCCAACTCTCAATACAGTTATATCTAAAGTTATTGGGGGCTTTTATCTCTAGATGAATATGCTCACCCGTCCAGCATGGGTTTCCAACGCTATTTATGTCACTCTGAGAAATTGCAAGTGGATCGCCCATAGATACTCTGTCACCAACTCTTACCCCAGGTGGAAGTTTTGCATGATACATAACAAGTATATCTCCCTCATTTGTTTTAAATTGTATATGTCCACCATAATTGGCATCACTTGCTGCCCCTTCTGCAAGACATCGATTAGTCGGACTAAAGTATGTAACAACGCCATCAGCAGGCGCAAGCATTGTATGATTTTCAGGAGTAAAGTCAATTGCAGAATATCCGCCATCTTTAGAATGAGAATAACTCCCGCCTCCTCCAGTCCCTTGACCACAAGAAGTCGGACTATTTACAATACAAGAATAATTGTCAAAATACGCAGGGATTGCTTGCTCATTTCCTCTAAAAGTTTTTTCATAAGTGCCTTCCTCTCCAGAGTAGAATGTCTGATGTATATACCACTCGTCTATCCCTCCGACGGCTGATGCAGATACTGCTTCATTAGGATCTACATCGCTAAAAGGATCAAGTAGCATAGATAACATTCCTCCACATCCTATTACCATAAATATCGCCAGTACTCCAATTGCTATTATTCCTCTAACTAATCCTGTCCCTGCCTTAATTAGTACTTTTACGATTTTGTCTGAGAAGAGAAAAACAACTTGTGTAACAACAAAAACAAGCCAACCTGGAGGACCACCTGCCACACCAGCACCCATACCTATTCCATCAAGAATTGCCCTTAATCCAACACTTACCAATCCTTCTGCAGTAATTTTTTTAAATGCAAATTTTTTTACGGCCGCCTCCCATAGCTCTCCCTTAAGATACTTTGAAAATATAGGAAGCTTTGATGCAAAAAGCAAGCCATCGTAAGTTCTTGAAGCAAGCCAGGGTCTTATTCCTCTATTTGCAGCAGAATAAAACACCCCGGAATCTCCAAAGACTTTTTTAATTGATGCTTTAATAAAGGTATTAAACCAATTTCCGTTAACCTTATCTGCCATTGCGATAAGCTTATCCATACCTTTTAATTTTGATGTCCACTCAGCTAACCTCGCAGGATGAATAACATTTGCTTTTAAAAACTCAATGTCGCGAAGGATAGAACCATCTAATTGGAGTGGATTATTGCCAGCGCTATGACCTAACATTTCAAGTAAAATATGAGTGTTATTCCCAAGGAAACCGTATAATGATTCAATATCTCGTATAAAAGGGACATCTGTAACAGGATAGGCGGGCGCTAAAGGATATCGCGCTCTTACTACTCTTAAAAGCCTACTTGCTACTGAGTCGTCCGCAGACATATCCCCAGCAAAAAATCTGCTTCCAATGACTTTTGTCATTTTACCAAGAAGCTTTTCTTTTCTTCTTAGAGCCATATATGCATAGCCTTCCCCATTGAAAAATAGCGTATTCATAATGCTTCCTGGTCTTACATAATAAAGGTCTGTTAGAAACCTAAGATATCCTATTTCAGATTTTTCTCTTGGCATTACAATGTTGTCATATCTTTTTGAATTGCTTAATGTGTTACTATCCCACCATCTCAAGCCTCCCCTTGAGCCAGGGCTATATATGCCATTATCCCAAAAAGCTGTTCCTCTTAAAAACCCCGCCACGGTGAAAATCTTACCACTAGTAAGTGCTTTTACATAATTGTATGACGCGAGCATATTACCCATAAACGCTCTTGCGCCAACACCTCTGATATCTTTAATCCGAGAAATGGTGCTTAATTCACCTGCAATCTCTGCCTCCAATATGTTTATTGCTCTTTCGTTGGGAGTTGCCAAGCCCCTTTCTGTATTAATTCTGTCTCGTAGCAACAGTACTTTTGCTTCCAACTCCTTTTTATAAGCCTCTCTTGCATGTTTCTGTGTAATATTTGTAGGAAAAGACGATATTGGATCCCTCCAAGAGCCCGCTCCGACAGAATACTCTGTCCCTGCCATCTTAGCAAATCTATAGGTATTACCATACCTTTTTCTCATTATTTTCCCTTTCTCTCTGCCTATATCGCCAAGAAGAGTGCCAACCTGAGCTCTTAATACCGGGTCTGCAACTGAGGAGTATATATTTTCAACTCTTTTAAGTGCAACATCGAAGTTAAAACTATAATCGTCGTTATCACCTTTTATTCTCTGTAAAGCATCAGAAAATTCCCTTTGCAACACATTCAGTTCAATCTCGCGTTTAAGTCTATCAACTCTTACTGTATTAGCAGGATTAGTAGCTGCTAATTCTTCTCTTAGTAAAATAATCTTTTTCTCTCTATTTCTAATAATTGTTTCTCTCAATGCTCCAGGTGTAAATGGCACATCAAATATTTTTTCATCAGAGGGAACTTCTGCTTCTCTGCTAGCTGCAAGAGGATCTTCTGAAAGCACAGATTTATAAATGCCCATTTCATGCTCATATTTTGCAGTAATATCATCGAGTAATGTATTCGGAGCAGCAATTCCTGCGCTTACTAGATTTGCCTTCAACGCTGTCCTAAAATTCACAATTTTAGCTGGAGGGATAGATACAGAATCTGCAGTGTAGTATCCACCAAGATCTGCTTCTTTTAATGATTGAGCTATTATCCTTGAGTATGTTTCCGCTTGAGCAACAGATGTCACATGAGCACGATCAAGTGATAAAGCGACATTTTCTGCCTTTAATTTTAGTCTCCGCGTATAATAATTTGCACCTTCAGTAAAATAGCCCGATGCCATAGCATAATTCCAAGCCTCATTACCTTTTAAGCCAATTTTTTTGGCATAGCCATATCCAACAAGCATCGCATCAGCGGCTCCTCCTATTAAACCCGTTAATGCATATTTTTTTCTCTCTGACCTATATGCTTCATAAGCCTCTGTTACGGTTTTTTCCCAAAAGCCTACAGGATTACTCCAGAACTTCTTTGATAAAACATCACGAGCTTTAAGCCTTGCCGACCCAGTTCTAGTATCTATAGTTTTGAATCTTCCGCCTTTTTGTTCTCCAATGTTACTTTTATATACATCAGTGAAACCCATTCCAAAATTCCAAAAATTGGTAAGCTTAACATTGCCATGCAACTCATCCGCTACTTCTTTTACTGCATTCCCCCAAAACATCCACGGCTTAGCAAGCATATCTGTGACAGCATAAGAAAGAGGATCACCAGGAATACCTTTAGTCCAATCACCTCCTTTTTTCTTTTGTGGGGGTTTTTGGGCTTGTGCAAATATTACATTGTATATAGAATCAAGAGCTCCTTGATATTGTTGCTGCTGTTTAGGCATAATAATAACTAACCCTGTTTAAATTGTCCGCTAATAAACGGAATTTTAGACCCAACTGCCTGCGTAAATGCTTGCATACCCTTACCTGTCTCTGTTGGGAAGAAATCTGAAAGCAAATCAGGAATTTTGCTAGCTGCATGATAACAGACCAAAGGTAATATCACTGAAATAATGCTATTGGTAAATCCGACACCTATTGAGACCCCTGTGCTAAATTGCCCTGATGACAAAATCTCCATATCAAGAAATATATCGCCTGCGCTTTTAATAAAGCCCGGAACATTTATCAAAAAAAGTACAAAAGGAAATACAAGAGCGTTTTTTATAACTCTATTAAACCACTGTTTTCTTAGCTTATCCATGCCTGGGATAGCAGAAATAGTCATCATCAAAGGCCCGAATATAGTATCTATTATTATCCCTAGGTATGCTTTAAACACAGTAATGAAGAGCTTTATTGAAACAAAAAGCACTATTGCAATAACAATAACTAAGCCTAAGCTTTCTCCTATACCTGCGCTTGCGACTTTGGATGAATCGAGAATATTTCCAGCAAGGACATTCCAGCTAGGCATAGAGATTAAACCTGTAACGTAATCATATTTAGAGCCATATCCAGATGTTTGATCAAATCCAATTATCCCCAAGAATAATTTCGACAAGAATACGCTCAAATTGATTACTAGACCAACAATTGCAAAACTAAATGTTGCCAAAACAAGTGATATAACGATATTAGGAATTGTATTATATATTGTTACTGCAACTTGTCCGCCTATTTTATTTCTAAACATTATCATAAAGCCGCCAATTATCATCGCAATTATAAAAAGCAGATAAGAGATCACAAGCATTCTACTCCAAAGAGGTGTAATTCCAGATTTTTCAAGATACTCCCAGCCGTTTGAAACATCTCTTTTTATTAAATTAACAGTAACAGAATTATCATTCATACATGCAATTCTCTCTTCTCTTGTACCACTTGTACACTCTGTATAACACAGCTCTTTTTTCTCTGGATCTGTGACATAAGAACAAAGATCTACACTTTGAGCAAAACTTGAATATTGAGCTCTATCATATCCCGGAACCCATTCATTTGCTAAATGGGTCACTAAATTGATATCGGGCTGATTATTCAAAGCTAAAAAAGTCGATCCTTGGACCATTTCCATAACTCCTACTTTTGCTGTCGGAGAAATATTTGCATCCGCAAAAGCTTCGTCCATACCATCAACACAAGAGGAGCATAGTCCGCTTATTATAGATAATAGATGGCCATTCATAAAACTGCCGCTTACTGTATGACTATTTTTCTCTGATGTTTTAGTAAAATATTTGCTTTTAAGACTTTGTTGTTTGTAAGATTTAGGTATATTAACTTGGGTTGTACCCATCATTTTTAATGTACAACGGCAATTAATTTCATCGTAATCATATCCACCACCATAACAGGCACTTCTTGATTGACCATCACACTCAGGATTCTGTGTTGCAGCATCGACCCATGCCACCTGGAAAAAAATTATTATTACTATAAAAAAAGCTATTATTCCTTCTATTCTCTTCATCTATTTACCCTCCTGCTTAAAAGCTTTACCAATTATAGGTATTTTGCTCATAGGAGCAGATGCTCCAGCCATAAATTTAGCCATACCTTGTCCAACTTGAGTTGGGAAGAAGTCCTCAAGTAGAAGAGGTACATTTGCAGCCGCATTGTAACAAATAAACGGCAAGACTCCAAAGAATATCGACACTAAGAAGCTCTTTCCTTCAAGAACCCCCTTGCTAAAATCTCCCGCCGATAAAATCTCCATATCCAACGATAGTGCGCCGTTTTCAGCGATTTTTCTTATATAAACAGGAAGATTTATCAATGCCAATACCAATGGAAAAACCAAAGCGTTTTTTATCAATCTGTTAAACCACTGCTTCCTTAGTTTATCTAGTCCAGGTATAGCTGACAATGTTATAAGAATAGGACCAAAAACAGTGTCGACGATTATTCCTAGGAAAGCCTTCATAAGAGTCAAAAAGACCCTTATAGATATAAAAACAAATGCAATCACAAAGATTAATATGACTAAGAGAGATCCAATAGAATGAACTTTTCCATCAATAATCCATCCACCGACGGCAATTACACCAGTTCCTATAAGAGAGATCCCTCCTGTTAAAAGGGCAAGAACTCCATCAAGTATAAATGAAAGTGCATAAAAAGCATCACCAAGCATTGCTTCTGGGCTTGCCGTGGCTTCTCCCCCCTGGACCAAACTTACAAGATTGTTTACATAAAGAAAATCATCTCCAAGACCCATAAATCCTTTGATGATGTTTGATGCGATAACACTAGCGTTTAGTATTAAGCCTACAATAGCAAAGCTAAATGTCGCAAGCAAAAGAGCAATAACGACATTAGGAATTGTATTAAATATCGTCACAGCAACTTGTCCCCCAATCTTATTTCTAAACATCACCATAAATCCACCAATTATCATCACTATTATGAACAAGATGTATGATATTGCCAGCATTCGTCCCCACAATGATCTCACTCCTGACTTGTTAAGATAATCCCACCCATCAGAGACAGCTATCTTGTTTTTATCCTCAACTTCAATGTCCAAACTTCTTTCGTACCTTTCAAGCATTTCTGCCTCTGTTTCGTCTCTTAGATCTTCAAGCCCAGTTTTATCAGCTGCTTTTTCGATTTCAATAAGCTCTTTTATACAGTTTTGGTCTTCTTCATGAGAAGAAGTAACCTTACCTTCAACAAAACTTGTACACTGCTCTAAACAATAATCCCTATAAGGATTATATTCTAAAGCAGAACAGTTTAACAAACCATCTTCTACAACAGTTTCCTCGGTCTCTTCAACCTCCTCACCAAGTTCCTGATTCTCCCATTCGTCAGCAGCATCTCTTGCACAGGTAATTTTATCAAAAGCATTAGTAAGTTTACCACAATCAGACAAACATTTATTCCTTGCAAGCATATCACTATCACTTATTGTATTACAATATTTTACCCATGTTTCTGTTTCGTCCTGCGCCCATGTAGTATACTTTGATTCATCATATCCAGGAATCCATTGCATCGCCAAATGCTGTTTAATATCAATACTTGGTTGAGCACCAAGCAAAGACTCGTTACCAAGCTGAACCATGCCGTACAGACCCAATTTAGTATTTAAAGAAATCTCAGGATCTTTGATCATATCCTCGTAGCCTTCATAAATCTGAGGGACAATTCCTTCGAGTAAAGAACTCAACATCCCGTATTGCGTGTTTGAAACACTTTTATAACTATCAGGAAGTGGACTATCTGTGACATGCTCAAGAATTTTGCCTTGCTCTTTATATCCGCTCACAACATCTATTTTTGCCTCCTGAGAGTAAGCGAAGCCGATTTGGAAGAGTACTATTACAGTAAGCATTATCGCCAATATATTTTGAGTTCTTTTCATCTTGTTTTTATGTATAAATATTAATTTGTATTTTAACAATTTTTACCACCCATTGCAATGACTTGCTCCCAAATGAATATCTTGTATTTCTTGACAGAAGTTAAAGCCAGAAGAAACATATTTTTTCTCATAAGAGCAATCTCCATCAAAAAATTTGCCGACTTCTTCATAACTAAGCCCTGTCTTACTGGATATATGAGAGACAACGCCCTGTGAGCATACCCACTGGCCTCCAATCTTAAAACTATATGAACCTCCATTATTTGAAAGTCTTTCTGCATTTAGCTCACTTATTTTAGTCCAACAGCTATTTTCAATGCTTTTTAGTGTTTTGCAATAATCATTTTGACTTTTTAACTTTGCTCGCCAAAAGTGCATTGCTTCATGTAGTAGATTACCTATTATTTTTGACTTACTTGAGTTCATTATGTTTGTTCCACACTCTACAGGATTAGAGGCATAGCAATAGTATCCGGTTTCTGTATTTCTATCTTCAACCATGATAATCCCTTCAGGGATAGATTTATAAGCCTCATCTCCATATCTAGATCGTACATCTTCTCTGACAATATTCCAGTATTCCTGCAAGGTTTTTAATTTTTCCGCAGCATCTTTTAAGTTTGTGAAATCGATTGGATTTGATGGCATATTATTTATCGGAACATAACTCTCTCCTTCTACCTTGCGACTATAAGTTCTGCCTGAGCAACTTGTGCCAAGAGAAATCCAATGCGATTCAACAGTTCTCATAAAAGCATCATCTATTGTTATCTTTACATCATTGCCCGCACCATCTTTTACTGTTATTAAGTTCTGATCAGGAGTATTATAAGCCATCGTTTTAAGTAAAAACGCTAACACATACATTGGATCTGAGTATACACACTGAATATTATCAATTCCATTTGTACCAATAGTTTTACAATCTGTATGTGCATAATACCCTGTTACAAGGAAGTTTTTTAACAACCTATCAACACTACTTAATGAGCTATCAGAAGACGCTTTTAGTTCTTCTAATTTTTGTGGTCCATACAAGCTTAGTATCCATTCATAATCAAATGCATATGCATTATATCCTTCAACTACTCCGTGAGGACCATAAACCTGTCCTGTATCTAAAATAACTGTGTGATCTTTAGTTGGACATACCTTAGGTTTACCAGTTGCCGGATTAACACAATCTTTAACTTGAGATGCAGTCAAATTCATCTCGGATGTACCACTTACTACAGGACCTGATATTCTTTTGCCCAAATAAGTATCAGGCTGTACACCGCCAGAGCTTACCGTTGCAACATAATCAGATGAAGGCAAGTATATCTTGCGCCCTTGTGAGTCATTTACAACAGTATATCTTGAGAAATCAGGCTGCTCTATACAATCTGAGCTTCTTAAGCTCTCATACTCTGCAATTTTGCTCTCTTTTTCCTTTACTTTATAAGGCTCAAGTATTTTGTTTAAGCCAATAGCAGCATATCTTTGAGATTGATTTGCATTATACTGCCCAGTAGAGAAATCTCTGTTGTACAACAAATCAGATATTATCACTCCCGGATTACTCCTTTTTGTCTCCTGTAATCCGCCGACTTCTAGTTTTAACGATGTCCAATAAGGACCATTATCTGCAGTTACATTATTTGGATCATAATTACAAAGTCCTTCCTGTACGAGCACTAGTTCTTTTTCGCCTTCAATAGCGCCAGGTGTTGCCCACGATTTAACAATATCATGTGCTTCACCCATGCTTGGGTAACCAATAATTAGTGAGTAATCATCCAAGTATTCTCCTGTTCTACCTTCTTTAAGTTTAAACTTAATTTCATAAACAACTTCTTTTCCGTCTTCCTGTACTTTTACACCGTATCCAGCACCTATCTGATTAGGATAAGTTATCATAAGAGGAGCCAACTCAACAGGAATTTGAGATAAAGTTCTGCCGCTTGTACCATGAGTGATGCTAAGAGAAGATTCTGTACAAATAGATTGAGGCTTTTCTGACCCAACGGGAGCGTTTATTGGGCACTCCTCTCCACAGCATCCGCTCACCGAACATCCAGCAGTATTTGTTCCCAAAACTTTGCTGGTGCTTTTTACATTGCTTTTAGGTGCTATGAGGAGCTCAGCTGCAATTGCATTATTAAATGATAAAGAAACGGTAATTAACAAAACTGTAATTATCAGAAAAGATTTTTTCATCTAGTCTATTATACCACAGATTACTGCGTCACCTCAATGATGAAAATGTCTTCATCAATATTATCTGTTTCAAATTTTACAGAATCAGATTGCACATTTGAGAAAAATACTGCTTGTATTTCATCACCATCTGTTAAGTCAAAATAATCTGATCCGTCAGACATTCTTACATTGCCGATACTTGCAATCCAGCTGTTTGTACTGTCAACTGTAGTAGAGAAAAGAACAGATTCTCCACTACTGCCGTCAGAGTCCTTGTTTACAATTTTTAAATAAACTACACCATCAACAATAGTTCCATTGCTCTCAATTTTACCCGACATGGTTTTAAATGGCGGAGCAGCAGCCAATGTCGCAAAAGTTGTTACATCCATTGGAGAAGAACCGCTTATTTTTACCTCGCCAGAATAAACCTCAAAGTAGTATTTTTTCTCAGGATCAAGAGATCTTATATCAACCTGATGGGAATAATATTTGCCTTTTAACAAAACGGTATCACGAGTATCATAAACTTTCTGCGACAGATTACTTGAATCAGTTCCGTAAGAAATATACCCTTCCTCTTTTGAGGCACTTGCCCAAATAACAGAGAATCCTGTATCAGACAGATTGCTTATCTTGATACTGGTATCGGTGACGGAACTTCTTTGCGCTCTAGTTGATTCTAGCTTATCAATCACAACACTCGATGAAATAAAATATCTAAATATTCTACCAGAAGGTGTCGGAGTTGGTGTAGGTGTAGGTGTTGGCGTTGGCGTGGGTGTAGGCGTTGGCGTGGGTGTAGGCGTTGGCGTCGGCGTGGGTGTCGGAATCGGAGTTGGTGTAGGTGTTGGCGTCGGAGCAAAAGATGATGCAACGACAGCCTCAGGTGGGAATTTATCGATGTAAGAGCCTAAGACATCAGATTTTATTTCAACAGAAGATAGCAATTTACCATCCCCGCCAAAAAGTTCTGAGTATTTTCCCTCTTTTATAGCACCTTTTCCATCCTTGTCGATTAATATTATTTTTATAGCAATATCGTCAGTGACTTTTAAAACAGTGCTATCAGATATCTTAATAACAGAAGATAAATCTGCAATCCAATTACCATCAGAAGCTACTGGTACAGATAAAGGCCAACCTCCACTAGCGATTAAGAATATTAGTGCATCATTATGTGTTACATTCTTGACAGTCCCATAAACAGGTTTAGGGGTTGCAAAATCGCTTTTAAAATCTATCGTTTTAAACGACATTGCTTTACCATTTATTTCTGAGTACTCTTTGCCGTTTGAGATTATTTTAAAATTATATTCAGTGGAAGGTTCTAAGTTATTTATTTCCACTGAGTGTATTACACGCTTTTTACTCTCTCGTACATCAATCGCTTCTTTTTCTCCTACTTGTACTTGACCTGATACCCAATATTTTATAGACACATCAGCTCCAACATCAGTTATCCAAGAGACTGTAATTGAGGTCGGTGTTGGATTACTTAAAACGACATTTTGCGGATTTGCCTCACTAGCAGCTCGAGTAAGTATATTATAGACAACTAAAGATGCAACCGTGCCTATTATTATAAATAAAACCACATATAAGCCATAACTTATTACTTTTATTTTTTTCTTTTTTTTCGGAATGTTAATAATCTCGGTACGCATAGACAATAGTTGCAAATTAATTCAATTGCATATATAATACAACATCTAGATAAATTTATCAAAATGATTTAATGGAAAAAAGCGATAATATACAAATTACACTTCCCGAGAATTTAACAAACTACCTTACACCTATTGTCATAATAGTATTGTTTGCATTCTCATGGTTTAAATTTGATTCAGAAATAGACAAAATCAACAAAAAGCTTGATAGCGCTGATGTTAAAGGCGCAACGGATACAACGACAGAAGATACTACACCTAAAATAAATATATATGACATTAAGGCACTGTTTGATGATGGATCTTATATTACTTTTGGCGATGGCAAAGAAGATGTGCTGTTAGTAGAAGTTAGTGATCCTAGCTGTCCATATTGCGCAATAGCCGCAGGTAAAAACCCCGATCTAAACAAGATGGCAGGTGCACAATTTACAATGGAAGAAGATGGTGGAAGCTACATTCCTCCAGTACAAGAATTTAAAAAGCTAGTTGACGACAAAAAAGCAGGCTTTGTCTATATTTATCAAAATGGGCATGGAAACGGAGAGCTTGCAGCACAAGCGTTATACTGCGCATACGAGGATAAAAAATTCTGGCAAGCACATGATTTAATAATGTCTAGTGCAGGATATGACCTAATAAACGGAACCGGTGTTGAGAATTTCGCAGGAATATCATCAGAACAGCTCTCACAGTTCTTATCGCCTGTCGTCAGCCCATCAAAAATGAAAGATTGTCTTGATAGTGGAAAATATAAAGCCATGACTACAAGAGATATGGCTACTGCTAATAAGCTCGGTGCGTCAGGAACCCCTGGTTTTATCATAAATGAAACAATGTTCCCAGGTGCGTATAGCTACACAGAGATGAAATCATTGATAGACGAGGCGTTATAAAGTCATAAAATTAGCCTTTTTTAGACTTAGGAAGTTTTTCTGTAAACGAGCTAATCTTCTGAGCTATTGAAGCGATACTTTTAATCATATCACCTATCGCAAGAAGAGGCTTAACGATGTTTACTTTCACATCATTAACCATCTCTCTTGTATCTTTTACTATAAAACTACTCTCATTTACAATCTCATTTGAGCTATTTACCACCTGTGTTACGCTATCAACTGTAAATCCAAGCTTTTTTATAAGTATAGCAATATAATAAAGAATAAAACACACCATGACGCAAACAACTCCGATTATAATCATCCAAAAATAGTTAGGAATATCCATAATTTTTATGATAAAAGTTAACTTAATAAACTATATCACAAAATTCTGCCTAGCTCAATAGCTTGTATCAAACAATACATCTAGATTATCTTCATAATATATGTTGGAATCTGTAAACACTCGTCCTGTTTCCATATCTCCATCCACAAAGTTACCAATAGGCATTTGAGAGGATCTTTTAACCTTCCAGTTTCCGTTTTCTAAGATTATGTATAAGATATCTGTTCTTTCCAGGCGCGTCATACAATAACCGTAGCTATCATCCCAGCTACACCCCGGAGTCATCAAATCGTACTCCAATTCCATCGATACCGAGAGAGTGTCATAATTATAATCATAAGAAGGATATAAATACCACTCCAGATCTTTCTTAAGGCTTGTTATATTTGTACTATCTTCATAATCATTATAATTATAAATCTCATATTTACGAACTCTCACATTTTTTAATTTCTCAAAATCTTCATTTTTTAGTGAATTTGACATCCAAAATTTATTATACGCTTCTTCATAATTCCCAGCTATAAGTTCATCTCTATAATCATTTATAAACTGTTCCAGCGAAATCACCATTTCATCCATATATTTACTATTAGAAGCTTCATAATCATTACCAAGCTTATCTCTTCCAAACCAGTACAATAAGTTGAATGATTGCCATCTATCTCTTTTGGTAGATTCATCATGGTATCTTTTTTCTAGATCCATGTCTATGAATCTTCTGACTTCAGAAGAAACATTTACATCATCTCGCATTCCAACAAGTACAGGAATAACTTCATCTGATTGCTTTGCAATATATTTTACATCAATTTTATCCTCCTTAAGATACCTAGTATAATTGAGTTTAATAGCAACTAAATCGTATGGGATAAGAGGAATACAAAGCAAACTAAAAATTACCATCACGGCAGTAGATATATTTAGAAATCTCCACTGATTTTTTACTATCATTGATATCACAAGAAGCAGATACATAATTCCTAAAAGCACAATACAGACATTTACAAGTAATCTACTCGATGTAAAGCCGTATACATTTTCATATAGCATCATCCTAGTAAAAGCAGATGCTATAACAACAAAAACCGAACCTATAAGTACAAACAAATTTCCCTTGTAAATAATTTTGCCAATAAGTGTAGTAGCTTTTGTCTTTAATGATATTATTGAAATAATAAAGAATGTTAACACAGAAATTAGCATTAGCTCGCCGAAACCTCTTCTAGCATATTCAGCATAGCTAAGCCCGTTGTCATAAGTCAAAACCTTCTCCTCGCCTCCAAATAGATATTTAAATTGAACAACAACAAAAAACAAAAATATAGAATTTATTACCACAAGAATTGTACTTATAGTTAAAGGACTAAAACTTTTTTTAATTTCGGCAAGATTTGACATAAGCTTTTTGCTTAACATTTTGTCTAGTAAAGAATCCTTATTCCATAAAGAGAAGAAATACACCATTGTATACACAGAGACTATTCCACCAACAACGACCTTTGCAAAGAACTCTCCAAATTTATCCCAACTTGCAAATATGTTTCCAAATATAGATTGAAATATTTTTATAAACTCTTTAGCAAATATTTGGTCAGCCATGGAGAATAGCGCCGCAAATAAAATAAAAAGTGGCAATGAAATAATCAAACCCATAGCTATTTTAGCGAAATTTTTTGTCACATTGTTTTTGCTTGTAAGAAGATGCCTTATAAGTCCAAAAAACCTTTTTAAAAAGGATATAGCATCTCCAATCCATGATACAGAAAACAGAATTGGTAAGAGAATGAGACCTATTATGTTTAAATTTGAATATATCTCTTTTTTAAATACTCCTGTAATAACAAAAATCTGTGTTATAGTGATGATTAGAAGACCCCAAACCACACCTGCAATATTTAGTCTGTAAAGAAAAGCTGAAGAAAAAAGATATGCTAATGGCAGGATAATAATGCCTTTTGATATTTTTTTAAAAGCATCTTTTTTCTCAATTATAAATAGCGGTACAAGAGAAAGGATTATATAAAAAAGAGAAAAAATCGGATAAGAAATTCCTACTGGCTTCCAACAAAACAAATAGATAAATAACACACCTAACAGCACAGAAGCAATAAAAGAGACTCCGGCCTGCTTTAACACACTCTTTTCAGAAATTTCCATCTTAAAATATATTAAAATTTAATTTTCCTTATATTATATATAACGACTACTCCTTCAAAAAGTAACAATTTCTTTATCTTTTTTTAATGCACTGAGTTATGAAGGCATCAAAAACCGGGTTTGGTTTGAGAAAACTTGTTTTTAATTCTGGGTGATATTGCGTCGCGACAAAGAACGGATGAATTTTCTTCGGAAGCTCAATCGCCTCAACAAGTTTACCGTCAGGGCTCGTGCCTGCAATTATCAATCCCGCTTTCTCAAGCAGCTCTCTATATTCATTATTAAATTCATATCTATGTCTATGTCGTTCATAAACCAGATCAGCCCCATAAGCTTTTTCAAGATGAGTTCCCTTCGTTAGCTTACATGGCCAAGCTCCAAGCCTTATTGTACCTCCAAAATTTTTGCTTTCAAGATATTTCTTTTGCTCAGGCATAACGTGTATTACAGGGTTTTTTGTATTAGAATTTACCTCTTCTGAATTTGCATCTACTAACCCTAAGACATTTCGAGCGTATTCTATAACAGCCATCTGCATACCAAAACAAAGTCCCAAATAAGGAACTTTCTTCTCTCTTGCGAATTTTACGGCCATTATTTTACCCTCGACACCTCGTGAACCCCATCCCTGTGGCACCACAATGCCATCCATAAGATTTAACTCTTTTATTTTTGACGCATTTTTTTCAAACTCCTCAGCAACAAACCAGTTTAATTTAACATTAACTCCATGTTTCCACGCAGCATGATTTATTGCCTCTATAACAGAAACATATGAATCTTTCAGATTAAATTGGCCGCTCCTGTAATATTTTGCCACAACACCAATGTTAATTTCTTTTTTGATTTTTGCTATACCAGCATATCTTTTCTCCCATTCGCTCATAATACCAGCTTTTATTTTTAGACCTAATCTCTTTGCTATTTTTTTTGATAAATTGTATTTTTCATAATTAAGAGGACATTCATAAATATTGCTAATATCCGGTGCGGGAATAATATTCTCAACCTTTACAGTACAGTATCTTGATAATTTATCCATCCTGGGTTGATCTATTGGCTCATTTGACCTTGCAATAAGAAAGTCGGGGTTTATACCACAGGAATGTAGCGTTTTAACAGACATCTGGACAGGTTTGCTTTTCATCTCGCCAAGAGTATAAGGTACTGGAAGATAAGAAACATGTATATGAGCGACATTTCTTGGATCCTCAACAAACATCATTCTGTTAGCCTCTAAAAATATTTCATTACCTACTTCACCTACCGTTCCTCCTATCTCAATTATAACCACATCAGCTTTTTTGTTTTTACCTACTTGTTTAATCCAAGAGACAATCTGCTCAGGGACATGATAATCAAAGCTAACCCACTTGCCTTCATAAGCAAGCTCTCTTTCATCTTTAATAACTTTTTGTAACACAGCGCCAAGAGTCATAGAATTCTCACGAGTAAACTGCTCATTTGTAAATCTCTCGTAGCTTCCAATGTCCATATCCGTCTCAAAACCATCTTCTAAAACAAAAGTTTCACCATGTTCAATCGGATTCATTGTGCCTGCATCAACATTGAGATATGGATCCGCTTTTATCATGGTAATTTTATAGCCCGCATTTTTTAAGAGCACACCCACCGACGATGCAGTGATCCCTTTCCCAATCCCAGAGATTACCCCCCCTGATATAAAAATATATTTTCTCATAATTGCACTATGATAAAACTTAAGCTGTTTTTACCAAATTTTTTTGTCTCTACAATTCTTAATTGTTCTAAAATCAATTTATTCATTGGATATGTTGATGGATGTTTCACAATTATCAAGCCTTTAAATTGTTTATCTTCACCTCTGAAATATGGTAAAAAAAGCTTGATCCTGTTAATTATGCTCTCCATATGAGTAATTTTCTTACTATTAAAAAGCTTGTAAGGAGGATCCATAAATACCACATCAAATATAGCCTCTTTATTATCAAGCTCTCTTTCTAGGAAAAACTCTGCTTTTTCGCGCAAAATTGTGCTTTCCATAACAAAGCCAGCTCTCTGAGCGTTCTTTTCTAGAGAATACTGGGCAAATTTTGAGCTATCAATAAATGTCGCTTCACTGGCTCCTCTAGATAACGCCTCAAACCCAAACGCGCCTGCACCTGCATATAAATCAAGTATGCGCGTTTTCTGAATATCAATTCCAAGGAAATCAAACATGCTTATTTTGAGCCTTGAGGTCATTGTTTTGGCACTTCTTGGCACTTCTAACTTAACATTTTTAGCTTTGCCTGCTGTGATCGGCACAAAAGGGACATCACTTTTTTCCTGCTTTTCATAAAACTTATCGTAAACTTCTTTCTGAAGTTGTTCATAATCAGTAGCTGTTTGGACATGCCTTTTTGCAACAGTTTTTCTTAATTTTTTAAATGATTTATCTGCTAGACTCATAAATTTTATAAGCTATTATACCAGCACAAACCGCAACATTCAAAGATTCTTTTTTGCCTCTCATCGGTACATATATTTGATTGTCGCATAAAGCAAGTATATCTTGACTTAACCCTTTTCTCTCGTGTCCCAAGATTATAGCTATTTTAGATGGATAAGTTGCTTTACTATAGTCCACGGCATTTTCAGATAATTCAATTCCAAATATTTTATAACCATCATCCTTAAGCTCTTTAATAGCGCCAATGGTATCATCAAATCCGTACCACGGCACATTTTCTTCTGCACCTAATGCTGTTTTGACTACTTTGGGATTATGCGGTAAAGCACTCATACCGCAAAGATAAAGTTTGCTCGCTCCCACGGCATCAGAAGTTCTAAAAATGCTACCAACATTAAACGCCGATCTTATATTGTCAAGAACTATTACTAAATCCATACTATCTAAACAATCCTTCTTTTATATTTTTAATCTGTTCTTTTGTATTATTATCAACAATTTCTTTTGCTACTTGTTTATACTTTTTAACAAGCGAGATATTCATTATATCTGCGATTTTAAACTCTGGTATCCCCGCCTGCAAAACACCAAATACTTGACCCGGTCCTCTATTCTCAAGATCAAATTCTGCCAAATCAAAACCGTTGCTATTTTTAGCAAAAAATTTCAATCTTTTGCTACTATCTTGAGATGCTTTATTGGGTATTACAAAGCAATAAGACTGCTTACGACCTCTTCCAACCCTACCTCTTAGCTGATGAAGTTGTGCCAATCCAAACTGCTGTGCTCCTTCAATTAACATTATGGTAGCGTTTGGAACATCTATGCCAACCTCTACAACTGTCGTTGAGATTATTATATCATAACCGCCTTTTTTAAACTCATTTATCACTCTCTCTTTCTCTTTATCTTCCATTCTCCCATGCAATAATCCTACTTTTAAATCAAAAAAAATGTCGCTTTTTAATTGCTCATAAGAGTTTATCAATGATCTTGTTTCAATTTTGCTTGATTGCTCAATCACCGGATAAACTATGTAAGCCTGATCTTTGTTTTTACGCACTTGATTAGCTATCCATTTTAAGCATTCTTCTCTTTTCTCCTCTGGTACAAGATGAGTCTTGATCGGTAATCTATCTATTGGCATAGATTTTATATAAGAGACTTCCATATCTCCATAAAGGATATTTGCCAATGTGCGAGGGATTGGGGTAGCAGTCATACTTAAATAATGGAATTCTTTTCCTTTTAGCAAAGACTCTCTTTGCTTAACACCAAATCTGTGTTGTTCATCCACAATTACAAGAAGAGTCTCTTTTGGCAAAACACAATCATATAAAAGAGCATGTGTACCTATTACAAGCCTTTTATCAGTTAGATTTTTCTTGCTCTTTGAAATAACAAGTGCAATCTCTTTACTTTTTATACTACTTTTTTTCGCATATTTTAAAAAGGTCTCATAGTGCTGTTGAGCCAAAATAGTCGTTGGAGCCATAAAAACAATGCTGTAACCCGCAAGATATAGCAAATATGCCGCAATAAAAGCCACAACGGTTTTGCCACTACCGACATCTCCATTTAACAATCTTCTCATTGGCTTACCAGAGCTAAAGTCATCAAACATATCTTTAATTGCTTGATTTTGATCTGTCGTCAGCTTAAACTCCAAAGTTTTTATAAATTCTTCAATATCTTGCTTATACTTGCCATGCTTTAAAACAGGAGTTTTACCCTTGCCAATAAGCTTCTTTTTAAGCTCAACATCTAAAAGTATTGATAGAAGTTCATCAAAAGCTAATCTTTTTTTTGCTTCTTCTATATCTTGCTCGCTTTTAGGAAAATGAATCTTATGGATTGCATCAGTAATATCAATCATACCCTGTTCTTTGCGAATATTTTGAGGCAATGTGTCATCCAAGTCTGTCATTGCGAGTTTTATCTTGCTTCTTATAACTAGAGAGCTTACACCTGATGTTGCGTTATATATCGAGATAAGTTTGCCCAAAGTTTTTGTGTCAATGTTATCCTTAATAATTTCAAACTTTGGCTGATTAACAACACCTTTAGACATTTTTCCATAAAACAGATATTGATTTCCTTTTTTTAAGGTCTGTAATATGTAAGGCTGATTAAACCAAACTAGCCTTATAGTACCAGTACTATCTTGGGCTAGTACATTGACGACAAAATATCTGCCCCTTCTTGCCGCGCTTACTTTTTCAATAGTGGCCTTAAATGTGCCTGTCTCAAGAGCTAAAAATTCTTTTACTGTCAATATATTCCTTGTATCACGATATTTTACAGGAGTATAAAAAAGCAAATCTTGTACAGTTGATACACCTAATTTGAGAAATTTACTGTAAGTTTTGTCGCCAATTCCGGCTATTGTCTTTATGCTTTGGCTTAAATTAGCACTTTGCATATTAAAGCATGTCAATTATCGCAGCAATTACAGGGACAAGAATCGAGAGAACTATTAATCCTCCTAGGAAGATCTGTAAAACGCTCATCAATATTTTTTTCTTATTTTTTATTTTCATGAGGCTAATCTTACCACTTTTTAAGCACCTTTTCAATTTTATCTTTGGCTTTACTCGTGAATACCCATTGTCTCCACTGACTTTTTACATTGTTGTTTTTCGATCTATTTTTAGCTTGCGAAATTTCTACAACATCCCCATTTTGCAAAACATAATTTAGCGGGTGCCTTATACCATTAACAATTGCGCTTTCTGCTTTTAAGCCTATGTCTGTATGAATAGCAAAAGCAAAATCCAATGCTGTTGCACCATTAGGAAGATCTATCAACTCGTTTTTGGGTGTCCAAACAAAAGTTTGTTCCGAGAAAAGTGTTGTTGGCATTGGGCAGGATAGTTTTTCATTTTGTTTAAGACTTGATTCTATACTTTTTTTAACATCTTCAATCCAGCTAAATTCGTTAGTCGCCTTAGCATATCTTGCACCCTGCGTTTTATATGCAAAATGAGAGGCAGGGCCATAAGTGTTATAATGATACATCTCCATAGTCAATATCTGAACCTCTATTTTTAGATCAGAAATATCAGGAAAAGAGACAACTATTTGCAACTCACTAAAGCCATTAGGCTTAGGTTCTCTAATATAATCTTCAAAAGAGTCATCAGTCCAATCCGCAAGTCCTCTAATTGCGCCTGCTATTTGATAACAATCTGGGATTGTCTTCGCAATAATCGTAAAAGCTATAATATCCTTGAATTGTTCAACGGAGGCTTTTTTCCCTTCAGTTGAGTATTTTCTTGCTTTGCGAAATATACTATACGGAGATTTTATACGACCAAACACAATTGGAGTATTATCTTTGACTATTTCGCTTGATATAAAATTAAGATACTCTTCTATTTGTTTTAATATTTCATTGTTACGCAGATTATTTATTTCCAGATATTTTGTAATATTTCTATGATCATGTGGATACTTAACTTTAAACGCCACATCATCAAACTCGTTTTTTACCTCTATAAGATTTAAGTACTCTGCTAATGGTGAATAGATTTTTAATAATTTATCAGCGAATACTAGTTGTTTATCATTTGGCAAGGCATTTAATGTTCTTGTATTATCAAGTTTATCAGCTAATCTTACAAAAATTATTCTTAAATCGGTCGTACTTTTTAATATATATTTTGTGATTGCAGATATTTCTGTCGAATATTTTGTAGAGTAAAAAATTTTATGTAGTTGCTCAAGCAAAAAACAAACATCTTCGCCAAATTCCTTTTTTACATTTGAATAAACAAGCTCTTTATCATCAGCAAACCTCACTGCATGATGGATTATTCCAACAATAATTGTGTTAACATCAAGATCCCAATCGCAGAGTATCAAAGCAACATTGATAGAATGCTCCAAATATTCTTTTCCGTTAAGCATCTTTTCTCCATTACAATAACCGTTTGCAAAAGCAATCGCTTTTTTGATGTATGCATGATATTGAGCAGGAATTTTACTAAATAGCTTTTGCATATGAGGTTAGATCTTCCTTTCGATATTAAAGAATGAAAAGCCACTTTGTGGGATTCTCATAGCGCCTGGCGCTCGGAGATTATAAGCATTTTTGAAGTCAGAACCGCTCATCGTTATACTCCCTCTATTTGTACTAAAAATCACTGTTGTTGTTACTCCGTTGTTGCTTTGAGAAACAACTGGCTTGCCATAAATCTGCGTTACAGGAGTGTTTATCAAATCCCTTATCTCCTGCATGCTATAAGGGCTAACATTTTTGCCCCAACAGCTTACTGTGTTTACACCAGCAATTCTACTTGTATCAACAGGCGCTTTAAGATCAGTCCCTTTTAGCAATAAATATGCATTAATAATATCAGCCATCTCTTCTTCAGTAAGCCATGCAGGATGCCCACAAGTATCTCCACTATCAGAGTATCCTTTGCGATACCATGATCTATAAAACCATGGATGAGGAGCTTTGGCATCCCAAGATCTACCAGGCCAATCACCTTGATTTGTCCCATCTGTTGTATCCCAACCGACATTATTGACATATCCACCATGCAAAGATGCATACTGCGTCGATATTACATTGCCCGATCCATCAAGCAAAACCATACCACGAGTTTCATCAACAGCTCTTTTCCAATTTGGTACGGTATTTGGATCTCTCGGCCTATAAACCTGACAAGACTCTGTTGTGCAAATTGTGCCGGCGCCATTTGCAGTACGGCGAATTGCATATGTCCTTGCAATAATAGCCTGAGTTTTTAATGCCTCCATATCCCAACTTGTAGGCATCTCTGATATTCCATACAAATATGTGGTCTCAAAATCAATTTCACCATAACCTTCAACTCTAATTTTCTCCATAACAGGATAAGTCGTGTTGATTGCGCCATTAGGAAAATAGAATTTTAGAATTTGCAGATGGTTTTGTCCAGCAGCAGCTCTAGCTTTTGCACCATATTGGCTTACACCATTGCGATGAGTGTAAGCACTAAAAGAAAAAACCGCAAAAGAGCCTGACGGAGCATTGTTTAAAAATCCCGCGAGTGTAGAGTTTTTATCAACTGATACCGACGGAATAGTATTAACATCAACATATGTTCCACCTGATTTTAATATTATCAACTCTTGCTGTAATTTTGAGATTGACTTACTAAGGCCAGCTATTTCGCTATTTAGTTTGCTCGCATAAGCGTTTTTTTCATTTATTTCCTGCTGAATTCTTATTTTCTCAGCCTCCAATGCGATTTTTGCATCTTCAAAAGCTTTCTTTTGAGTATCTAAAAGCTCTTTATCCCTTTGCAAGGCTTTTGTTTGATCAAGAATTAAGCTATAAGTGCCATAAATACTGTTAAATTCCTCTGTCTGTGCTTGCAGGATAAATTTGCGATAATTAAACATCTTGATACTTCTCTCAAAATCATTGCTTGATAATAAAATTTCTAAGTAACCTACTCTGAGGTCTTTATACATATCAATTGATACTTTGGAAAGTTGAGCGCTTTTTTCATCAAGCTCTTTTTGCCTTCCCACAAGAGTTGCCTCTTTTTCATTAATCTGTGATTTAGTAGAGCTTAATGTACCATCTATCTCTGATATTTTTGAATTTACTTGCCTGATTTTTTGATCAACAGTACCCTTGCCAAGAAGTATCTGATCTATCTGAGATTTTGTATCTGCGACTATTTTTTCTTTCTCCTTCTTAAGCTCTTCTTGCTCTCTTATGAGTTGCTCATGCTGATCAGCTGCTGTCTGAGCATATACAATATTGCCAAACATTAGCAGAAAAAACACTGCAAGATAAAGAGGAGTCTTTTTTCTCATAGTTATATTGTAACAGAAAATTCACGCTGATACAACCCAGTTAAATATATTGAAAAGAACAACCCTTATAAGCAAAGAGAAAATCAATCCGAATATAGCCCATGTGATTGTACCTTGTGCCTGTTTTATCTTCTGAGGATCCCCTGCTGATAACATCCACATTGCTCCGCCATATACCGTCATCAATACCGAAACGATTATTAATAAATCAAAAATCAATGCAATTAAACTGTCTATAGAAGAAAACAAGTCCGTTATTTTTGGAGGATCTATTAGAAGTATTTTTAGTATTAAGCTTTTCATTATTTATTAACCATTAAAAATCATCAAGTAGCTACTGGAACAGGGGACGGTGTCGGTTTAGCTCTTGCAGTTTTTTTGTTATCAAGAATTGAAAATACCACATTGATAATAAGACCGGATAATACAATAAGCGCAAGACCAATGAGTGCATTTTGAATTGTCTTTTGAGCATCTTGAACCTTCTGATCGTCACCACCGGCAGTCATATATTTAACAGCTCCAATTATCAAGAAAATAACGCAAACAAGACCTGTTGCGCCAATCACATAATTGATATTATTAATAACATATGTATCAACAACTTCTTCTGTGCTATCTAATGGCTCCTGTCCTATCTTTATACTTTTTAAAAGTTCAAGTGGATCAGTAGCCGCATAGGTCTTCGCGGGAAAAAAACCAAGCATGACTCCTCCGACTAAAAATGTCAGAAGAGTCAAGATTGTTACTTTTTTAATTAATCCGCTTCTACGCATTATTTAGCAAGAATTGAAAATACGAAGTTAACAATTAATCCTGATAATACTATAACTGCAAGGCCAATCAAAGCATTTTTTATAGTCTTTGTTGCACTCTCAACTTTGCCGTCATCGCCACCTGCTGTCATATACTGAACACCACCTATGATTAAGAACAAAACAGCAACCAAACCTAATGCTCCAACAACATAGTTTATAATGTTAGCAATTTTGGCTTCTGGATTACCACTAGCAGTCTCATTATATATGCTTATTCTACCCATCCACCCTTTAATATCAGCGACATCTCCTGCTGCCATAGCCTTTGCAGGAAGATAACTAAAAAGCATTCCTGTTAATCCAAGTGTACTTACTAATCGAATAAATCTACTCATATAAATATAATTAAAAATTTAAAAATTTAAAAAATTAATCTGTCTATAAGGAATTGTACCACAACTCCCGATAAAAGCACAATAGCCAAACCTACCAACGCATTAATGATCGTTTTGTTTGCTTTCTCTGTTTTTGAATCATCACCACCCGCTGTAATATACTGGAATCCACCAATAATCAAGAAAATAACGGCAATAATTCCAATAAGTGCAATCGCCTGATTAAGTAAATAGACAATCATTGCAACGAGATCACCTTCTCTATCTGCAATTCTTATGTATTTGATGTTATTTTTTATGCTGTTTATATCACCACTTGTATCAATATTCTTGACTGTAGTGGAGGTATTTTGAGCAAAAGCTTTATGCGCAGAAAAGAGAAATAGCGCTAAAGTAGTATCTAGTTTAAAAGCGATTTTCTGTAATCTCATAACCTTGTATTATATCATAAATCAGATATAATTTCAAGTTGGCAAGACTAGTCTTATAACGAAGCCTATAATAACTCTTGCTAAAATAATAACCAAAAGACCTGCAAATGCACTTGTTATTATACCCTGAGCTTTTTTTACCTTCTCGGCATCTGCTTGAGCAGTCATCCATGTTACTGCTCCGTAAATAAAAAGGCATACAAAAACAACTCCTAAAAAACCTATGATACCAGACACGAAGTTAAGCGCTTCTAATTTTATGCCATCAAATGTAGTTATATCTTTTCCAAAAGAATCAGTTACTCCGAACCAATTAGCCGCAATAATGTTTTTCATATTTAACTTTAAAATAATTTATCGATACCGACAAGATTAGCCAAAATCCATAAAATAGTTGATGCCATTGCTATCATCATAAAACCTATTATAGCATTAACAGCGATCTCTTTTGCTTCATTAAGCTTCTCGGGATTACCCTGGCTTGTCACCATATTATATGCCACAACTATAAAAAGAATTATCACAGCTAAGGTCGCTACCATCAGAGATATTTGGACAATCGATTGCACCATTTGTACAAGGGCTTCTGGAGCCTCGTTTTCGTTACCCGGATCAGAGTTAATATCCTCAGGGTCAAGCAAATCTTGTAACTGATTCCCTATTTGAGTACCAATACCATCCTCTGCATAAGTTCTTGTAGGTAAATATGCACTTGTTATTGCTATCAACGCAAAAAATGTCAAAATATATTTAGCGATCTTCTTATGCATCTCATTATTATACCAAAATTAGACCACTTAATCAACTTAGCTCTGCGTTTGGGCATATAGCCCTATAATCGCAATATTTACACTTAAACATACCTGGTGTTGCATTAAAGTCACCACTTCTTATTTTGTCTGCAATAGCTTTAATTTTGCCCTCTATAATGGATTTTTCAACTTGATTAAGCTCTATATCAACAAATTGTTCATGCTCAATATAATAATACTGTGCCCGCTGGACGATATACCCTTGTTGTTGCATAAAAAGCGTATATAAGCTTAACTGTAAATCCTCCTCTGTCTGGTCTTTTTTTACTGTCCCCGTCTTATAATCAATTATCCTTACAATTTTCTTGCCATCTTTATCAACGCCCAACAAATCAACCCTATCAATTTGTCCTTTTAATGATATATCATTTATATTATATTTAAAACCCATCTCAATAAAAAGAGGCTTCTCATCTGGATTATAAACATTGTTGTAATAATTAGTTATAAGCATAAGACCTTTTTTCTTGCGCCTGGCTTCATGCTCTTTGCTGTCGTAACCTACTCTTATCCATTTTTTCTCATATGTATCCTTAACAAAATCAAGCGTCGGGTATTCGACCATACCTGCAAACCCGCTCTTAGCCTGCATAAGTCTGTCGTATAACTCCTTTAAGACCGCATGGATTGTAGATCCAAACGCCAAAGCACCACTTTGGGCAGTCTGGATACGATAGAGATAAGAATATGCATATTTCCTTGGACACCAATTATACGCTGTAAGAGCAGAATAGCTCGAATTAAACCCGCAATTATTACTTGATTTAACAGTATTCATAAGCACATCTTGTTCATCGTCTGTGTTACATAATGCAATTTCAACATCATCAAATAATTTATTCTCTTTTCTATCAGTAATTAATAACTCATGTCTGTTATCTAAATGTTTTTTTGCTTCATCAAAAAACTTACTAGCCTTCTTTTCTCTTTTTAACCCATCATATCTGCTAGCACAAGTCAGATAAAGCTTCTCTTTTGCTCTTGTCAATGCAACATAAAACAGCCTTCGTTCTTCTTGCAAATGCGTTTTATTTTCCTCATAATTTGGATTTGTCTCTTTAAGAAGTTGATCAGGAACAGGCAATCTGTCTACTCTGCTTTTTGATGGAAATCTATCTGTAACAAGATGTGGTATGAAAACAATATAATATTCAAGACCCTTGGCACTATGTGCGGTTGTTATAGTAACAGCATCCTGATCTTCAAGAAAATCAGCATCAACAGAAGGACCATCTCCCACCTCAATTGAGTAATCAATAAAATCTACGTAATCTTTTATGTAGTTATTTTTGGCTTCTTTTTCATAATTATGTACAGAGTCAAAGTATTTGCTAATATTATTTGTTATAAAAATTCTTTTATTTTTCTGCATATCGCTAAGACTCTCAACATTAGCAAGATCGCCCATGTAACCACTTCCTTTAAAAAACATAAAAAGTATCTCTCCAATACTTTTACCAGTTTTAACCATGGTCATAGAATAGTCCATTAGCGCAACAAGATTACATACGCCTAGAAGACCTTTCTGTGACAGAATTCTTTGCATGTAATTATTAGTTTTAACAGACTCAAATAACATTTTACTAATATTCTCCACCTGCTCCTTGCCATCAGTTTCATTAGATCCTGTTTTTGCACCTAAATTTTTCTCGATAAATTCAATTATAGAAACGCGATCAAAAGAGCTTGCCCTTGAGATCTCTGTCAAATCCCTCGGTGACAAATTAAATTGCTCCATCTGCAACAATCCAAAAGCGCTTACATTGTCTGTATAATCAGCAAGCAATCTCATAAAAAGGATAAAAGGCATAATTTCCTTACGCATATAAAGACCTTTTGTTCCCGGATATTTATAAGGAATCCCGTTATAAGTAAGGGTCTTCGTTAATTCTTCTGCATTTTTATTTGACCTGACAATTATTGCTATATCATTATATTCATATGCTTGCAAATTATGCAGTTTCTTTATTTCGCTTACTATAAAATCACTTTCATCATGATGATTTTTAAACTGACCAACTTTTACGGGTTCGCCAGAATCCTTGGCAGGAGTAAAAAGAGAAGGCTTCTCCTGACCATCATCCTTACTGGAAATATAGTGTGAAACAAGCCTTTTCATGACATTTTCGGCAATTTCAAGTCGATCGGGATTGTTGTTTTGAATTACATTGTAGGCCAAATCAAGAATTTGCTGATAAGATCGATAATTTTCAGTTAAAACGATGCTTTTTGCTGTCTTATATGTGCTTTTAAAATGAAGGATGTTTGATATCGCCGCACCCCTAAATTTATAAATTGCCTGATCATCGTCCCCAACTACTGTTATATTTGCATTTTTCGTATCGCCGTCTTTTATTGCCAATAAGTTTACGAGTGTATTTTGCGCATAATTTGTGTCCTGAAATTCGTCAACCAGTATATATTTAAATTTTTGCTGGTATTTTTTTAATACCGCAGGTTTCTCGCGCATAAGTTTGAGCGTCATCGTGATAAGATCTCCAAAATCAAATTTTGATTCTGCAATTTTAATTTCAGAAAATTTTTTATAACAGTTTGCCAGCTCCAAAATCTCTGGGTATATATCTTCTCCATCTTTTGCAGTCTTTAGATTCTTTTTGGCAAAATTTATGTAATCATCAGGAGTAATATCCTCATCTTGCAATCGAGAAAAGTGTTTTAATATGTCCTGTATGAAGCTTGTAGGATTGCCCAAAGGACGCAATGTATCAAGTGGCATGTCAAAAAGATATCGACGAAAAAGGATATAAGACTGAGCAGATGTCATCAGAGAGTAATTCGTGTCCAGACCGATCAAATGTCCGTCACTTCTAATCACCCTATCACAAAAAGAGTGGAATGTACTTATCCAATTATCAGTATATCCAAAAGGGATGCTCTCTTCTACTCGATCAAGCATCTCATATGAGGCCTTATCAGTAAAAGTTAGTGCTAATATCTCGTTTGTTTGTGCCCACTCCTGTGAAATAATATATTTAATACGATCAGTTATTGTCTGTGTTTTACCTGTGCCTGCACCAGCAATTATAAGCAAAGGGCCAACTTTATGTTTTACCGCTTCTTCCTGCTTTGCATTTAGATTTATTTGTGACATTGTTTTTAATCTATATTAATTTGGATAGTTCACTTTGAATTCCTGCCTCATCTTTTAGGGCAGGTGTTTCCATTATAAAAGGTATATCATTATCTACAAAGAGTTTGTGTGAGATTATATTTTTAATTGCAGGTAACCCTATTAGGCCGTCACCGATATTTGCATGCCTATCTTTGCGAGAGTTTAGTTCTTTGGCACTATCATTTAAATGAACTGCCGCAATATTTTCTATACCAAGTACACTATCTATTTTAGAAGTCACTCCTGACAAATCTCCTACCCAATCGTAACCGCTTACCCATGTATGTTGTGTGTCAAGGACATATCCAATTCTTGATTGAAATTGCTCTTGCACACCTTCTCGTATTTCTTTTAACTGCTCAAATGAACTGCCAAGCACATTGCCAGAACCTGCAGTACTTTCTAATAATAATTTGGCGTCGGGAGCACTTTTGGCCGTCTGTTCACAAATCCAATTGATTCCATATATTATTCTATTAATTGCTTCTGTTGGCTGTAAATCTATTGCTGATCCGGGATGAAAGCAAACGCCAAGTATTTCGACTTTTATATTGTTTTGTTTTGCCAAATCAATAAGTTTTTGAGCATAATTTAGATAGTAAACTAATGATATTTTGCCAAGATGAAACATCTGTTTATCTTTACGCGCTAAATTTGTCAGGTAAACGCCATGGATTAGTATTTTTTTTAATCCTGTACCGGGCAAGTCGACTATTGGAGAAACTTTTTCTTCGTCAATTTCTTTTGTACACCATCTCATAGGAGCAGTTGGCATTATTTGAGCACAGTCATAACCGTATTTTGGCGCCAACTTAATTGCTTGTGCTAGCCCGCCATTTATGTGTACTCCTAAGTTTTTTCTCATTTGAGGTTATTATAGCAAAAAATGGACCTTTATGGTATAATCACATCAATTAAAATTGAATGGAGAGGTGGCTGAGTGGCCGAAAGCAACTCACTGCTAACGAGTCATCCCGCCTTAATGATATTTTATATTAGAATATTGTTAAGGCGGGATCCCGGGTTCGAATCCCGGCCTCTCCGTATGTCAGTAAAGTTGGAACTTGTTTCCAAGTTTATGGACATATATAGACGGGATGAGACTAGTCTGCCTATTACGAAGTAATGGGCAGAAGCATCGTTATGCTATTATGTAGCGAAGCGAAATAGTGGCGTAAAATCCCGGCCTCTCCGCATGTATAAAAAATTAAAATCTTATCACGATTTCAAAAAATAAGCCTTTTTCAACCAATTTACTAGCTCATCATCAAAATCTCTCTCATCTACAACTTCCAAATAATGAACATATCTATTTGTGGAAGGTTGTGCGATCTTTGTAATGCGAGCATTTGAAAGCTTCTCGGGGAGCATAAAATCAATTCTCATTTTGTCTTTTAATATCCAAACAGCACTAAAAGTATATGTACCAACCAAATGAATACAGCATGGCATCGCTTCTATCTTAAAATCTCCAACATTTTTCCGGACAAAATCAATATAAGTATCAAAAAATTTTCTTTGATTTTCTTTGTTACGAAAATGTTCCTCTAAAGGGTATTTTACACAAGAATGAGATTGATTTTCTTTCGCAAATTCTCTATTGCATTTAGGGCACTTCCACATGTTTTAATTATATATTTTAGCTTAATGAAAAGCAATGTTGCCTGCGATATTAACTGATATTAAGTGATAAAATCCAAAATCAAATCATTAACAACCTTAATCATACCATCTTGATACTGATATTTATGCTCCAAACCTTCAACAAGCTTCCATGATTTAGGCTCAATGGCACAATCATACAGCTTCTTTGACATATGAAAAGGCACCTTATCATCATTACCCGCCACAATAAATAGTTTGGGCATACTTAAATCGCCAATAACATCTAAAGCATTATATTTCTGTGCATCTTCTACAAATGAGAAAGGCACCCTTATCAATCCAAATCTTGATGAAGCTACATCACGATAACCAAGCTCTTTCCACTCCTTATATTTACCCTCTAACTCTTCTTTTGTGCCAATTTGATATGGTGATACAAGAAAACATAATTTCTTTGGTTTGTGCTCTTTTGCCAGATAGGAAGCAATTATACCACCCATAGAATGTCCGATTAGTGAAGTTTCTGTCATATCTAGCTTGTATAGGATTGTATTGGCATGTTTGATGGTTTCACTTATACTGTATTTTGTTAGGTCATTTGGTAAGTGTGGCCATGCGATTTTGATTACTTTATGACCTTTTTGTGTAAGTTTTTTTGTTAACTCTATGTAAGCTTTTTCTTCCGGATAGCCTGTAAATCCGGGGATTATTACGATGTTCACCTTTTTGTTTTTATCAAATTATACTTTAATGATAATTAATTCCTAATGGCACAACCAATATTTATAGTCAAATTCAGATAACAAGGTTTTTGCTAAAAGTTGAAGTGGCAGTCCTTGCACTGCAAAAATATCGCCCTCCATTTTTTCAATTATCATTGACCCTCTCGCCTCACTATATGCACCTGCTTTATTTAGTGGCTCACCCGATTTTATATAACCCCAAATTTCCTCATCTGTTAATTTTCGAATTTTGACTTTTGTTTCTCCAATACCTACCCATTCTTTACCTGTAGTTGTATCAATTATTGCCAGCCCTGTATATCCTATATTCCAATTACCTTGCATCATTCCTAACATTTCATAAGCTCGATTTTCAGTTCTAGGCTTCCCAAGTATTTGATTATTAAATGAGACAACTGTATCTGAACCAATTATTATTGAACGTTGATGCTTTGATGCGATAGATTTTGCTTTACCGAGAGCTAAAGTTTGTACAAGCTCCTTAGGATCGCTGATTTTTACCGACTCTTCATCGAATAAAGGAGAAGCTGTTTCAAATTTTAAACCAGCATTTTTTAATAGTTTTTTTCTTACTTCTGATGTTGATGCTAATACTATTTTTCGTGTTTCTTTTTTCGGCATTGTTATGAGTATATCATATTTTTGTTTCTCTTTTGAATCTAAATTTTGATTTTGTTCTTTAGAAAGTTTAACTTTTCCCCATTTGTGATAAAATATAGTATCATCATCTTATTTGAAGTGTTATAATTTTCGCATGACAGACAAAGAGAAAGCACGTAAAATAATAAATAAAAACCTATACATGACAATTTCAGTTTCATCAAAGCATGGAGAACCATGGATAGCAAATATATATTATGCAATAGATTCTCGGTTTAATATATATTGGTACTCCCCAACAAATTCATTACACTCTAAACTTATAAGAGAAAACTCTAATATCGCAATATCTATTTTTGATTCGACAGCAATTGGAGATAATGTTGATGCAGTATATATTAAAGCAAATGCTTTAGAGATCACAAATAAATTGAGATAATAAAAGGATTAATAGTTTATGGGAAGAAGATGCTTGCGACCGGTTTCACAGAAAGCAAAGCTCAGATTGAAAGGTTCGTAAAACAGTATAAGGATTTTCAAGGAGTTTCAAAATTAAGACTTTATAAGGCAGTTCCTATTAAAGTATGGAAGCTAGCTCCCTCAGAGCTTTTTAATGATAAATTTGTTGATAGTCGAATTGAGATTGATTTAAGATACTAATTTATTACTATTAAAAACATGAAAATCTACATAGTTGGAACTGGTGGAGTTGGAGGATACTTCGGAGGGAAATTAGCACAAGCAGGTAATGATGTTACTTTTGTTTCAAGGGGAAATTTCTTTAACGCAATGAAACAAAATGGATTGACAGTTAACTCTGTGGATGGCTCTTTTAAAATTTATCCTGTACAAGTCATTGATTGTATCAATAAAATAGTTAATCCTGATCTGATTATTTTCTCTGTCAAAGTCTACGATACAGAAACGGTTGCAAAGCAACTCAAAAATACAGTTCTTGATAAAACAATTATTTTAACATTTCAAAACGGTATTGATAACGATATAAAAATTGGAAAATATATAAAAAATAACCACATCCATCCAGGAATTGCCTATATTATTTCTACAAAAGGCGAAGATGGGGTTATTAACCAAACTGGTGGGTTAAAAAGACTAATATTTGGTAGTAGAAAAGGAAAAAATAATAAAAGTATGAAAGAAATTTCGGAGATCTTTAAAAAAGCTAATATAGAAACAATACTATCTGAAGAAATTGAGACAGAATTATGGAAAAAGTTTATATTTGTCAATGCTTTCTCTGGCTTTACAGCTATGTGCAGATCAAATATAGGAAGTATAAAAAGTGATAAGTATGCGTATGATTTATACAAACGTTGTATAAAAGAAACAATTCTTCTAGCTAAAAATTTAAATATTAATCTTCCTAAAACAATTTTCAAGGATGTTATAAAAATTACCGAAAGCACAAATCCTAATTCAAAATCTTCCTTGTTACTTGATATTGAAAATTTACGTAATAATGAAATAGAAACATTAAATGGCAAAGTTGTTGAACTTGCAGATAAATTGAAAATAGATGTCCCAATTAATAAAGCCATCTATTCATCAATAAAATTATTAAAACAAAGCAATGAATAAATTATTAAAAAAGTTAAGAGAATTTGCATATTCAGAACTCATAGAACCAATTGACATCCACATAAAAAATATGTTAAAATGAGTCATCACGATGACCAAGCAAGTAGCCTAAGGTTTCGACCGAAAGCTGATCTTGGTCTTCTTTATTTATGAGCCTTATTCTTCTTAAACTCCAGTTTACTTCTTTGTAAATCTAGCCTCGCAATATACTTCTGAAACTTCCTTAACAAACTAGAATATCTAGAATTAGGTGTAAGCAATCGTAAAAGCTTCCCACTCTCCTCCAAATACTCAATCAAACAATGGAAATCTCCATCACCACTAACAATTACAGCTTTATCGTAATTTTTAAGCTCAAGCATTGCATGAAGAACAAGCTCTGCATCAACATTCCCTTTGACAGTAACCATATCATCTTTTTTGATTTCCAGAGTAGGTTTAAAAACTAAAATGAATCCACATCTTTGTAACTGAGTATATAATGCCTCATTGCCATCAACATGCCCTATAAAAAGGAAAGCTTCCTGCACATTATATTTATTCTTCAAATAAAGGCGAAATTTCCTATGATCAAGCTTCCATCCAGCAGACTTTATTCCAAGATTCAAGTTCTGACTGTCTATAAAAGCATAGTTGTTTTTGCTGATTTTCTCTTTCTTCATTACAATAGTATTTTACCATAAATACAGCTTTTTAAATTTTTTAAGAATAGTAAAACAAGTTAATTCTCCTTAAAGTACGCTTTTAAGACTTTTTTAGCTGTTGGACTGAGATTAATTTTATCCAAATTATCATCTTTTCTGATTGGATAATATGATTTACCTTCATAGATTTCTAGCTTTTCTTTTGATACATTCCTGAGGATAAAGATATTTACCTTTGTTTTTGTACCGTCAGTTTCTGTCTTATAAAAATGCCTAAAGAATTTAAGATCAGAAGTTTTAATAATTAAATTCGTTTCTTCAGTTAGCTCTCTAATAGCTCCTTGCAATGGGCTTTCTCCATCTTTATTAAGTCCTCCAAATGTTGTTACGAATCCTGGATTTACGATTCCCGGTTTATTATCCCTTTGCTGTAACAATATTTCTGTTTCTGTCGTTATTATTAAGACGCCTGAGTAATAGTTCATTGTTTTTTGATAAATTCTATCATTTAGATGCTTTTATTTTTTTGACTAGATAGACTAGATAAGAGACACCTAGATAAAGAAAATAACCAACAAAAACAATTAGCCCCAACTGAAACCACGGACCAGTAATATCGTATAAAAATTCGCTGCCAAATAGTTTGCAGTAACAGTCATTTACATTTGGGACATTGCATCTGCTAGCACTAAAATATCCCCCCATATTCTCACTAATACAGTTATATTCCATAAAATTGTAGTTTAGTATAACAAATCCAATTGATGCCAAGAAGTTTATTATGACAACAATTGTCAAAATCTTTCTTTTTTTCATTTTTTATGGTTTAAAAATTTATTTATTATTTTAAGTTACATTTTAACACATTGGAATAATCGAGTCTAGGCTAAATCATACTTTACGGTGATAGATTTTACGGTCTATTTTTTGGAGAATATACTTAAATTTCGCATAATGAAAAAAAAGATTGATTTAATTAACAATCTCTAAAAACCAAGTAACTTTGGCAAGCCCAAAATGAAAGCTAAACAATCTTGTCAATTAATCCCAATTGAAGTGCCCGAGTGGCATCTAGGTACGTTCCTGCGCCAGAATTCGCTTCCATAAGAGCAAGTATTTTATCTGCAGAAGCTTCTTCGTTACATCCTCTCTCTGCCACAATATTCGCATAATTTATTTGCATTTCTCTTGTTTGAGCAAGAGTTGTTTCTAATCTATTGACTTCCCCGTGTAAAGTAGTACTAATAGGATGCAGAAGCATAGTCGAGTTTTGCGGCATCTGTCTTGTAGTTCCAGCCTGCATTACCAGTGCACCCATTGACATCACTGGACCGAATCCAGTTATTATAATTTCTATTCCGTGCTCTCTAGCATAGTAAGATAATAAATCATAAGGGTCTTGTGAAGATTAGCGCATCAAGATGTGGTAAAATATCTTTACATGAC
>CAZRRH010000002.1:0-143317 GCA_964602665.1 uncultured Candidatus Saccharibacteria bacterium | reverse complement strand
CCTAATCTTGATGAAGGAGTTGAGGGAAAATCCTCTCTAATCTTCACAAGACCCTCTTATAATATTGCAATAGTATTCTTATAATGATCAGCCTGGACGATTATATTTTCCACTGTTTAAAAATTTTGATATAATAACAAAAACAAATCAGATGACCAACGATATAAAATATCAAATAAAATACGACCATAGATCAAGATACGGCCTCAAGATAATTAAAGACGGATTATTAGAAATAACGGTTCCTTATCTTACATCTCAGCTAGAAATAGAGAAAATAATCCAAAAACACTCACGGTGGATTAAAAATCATGCAATAAGTTCAAAACATGATCCAATTATATTTAAAATCGGCCAACAAATCCCAATCCTTAATACAAAAGTACTAATAAAAGAAGGTCCAAAGAATTTTTTTGACATAAACAATGGGGTTTTATATGCGAAATGCGATGACAAGATTTTATTACTCATTAAGAAATACGCTAAAGAGTTTTATCAATTTAAACTTGACTATCACAGCCAACGAATGAGAATTCAATACAACAAATTTCGTCTCAGTAGTGGGCGATCCGTTCTAGGCTCCTGCAACCGCTCTAAGACAATAAATATCAGCTGGCGAACAATATTTTACCCTGAAAACATAAGTGATTATATTATTATTCACGAGCTTGCACATATTTTACAAATGAATCACTCAAAGAGTTTTTGGGCCATTGTCGCAAATTTCTGCCCTGATTATAAAAAGATTAGAAAGTATATAAAAGAAAATTCTTTTATTACAAGATTTTGAACAAAAAAGATCTCGCGTCCTCTTTTTCAAAACTGAAAAATGTGATAGAATAACCTAACCGTTAAAAAACAGACTAAATTGTAAAAAATCAAAAATGAAAAAACTTCTTAACATAGCTGTCTTTGTATTAATAATTGCAGGAACAATCGGGGCAATAGTGCTTATGAACAACGCCGCTCTGCAAAAAGAAAGAGAAGAGTTAGCAAAAGAGTATGAAATAACAATATTTTCGAGTCCAACATGCCCACATTGTCGCAATGTAAAAGATCATGTTGCAGAAAATGAGCTTGACAAAAAGCTTGATCTTGGATTTAAAGACACGACAATTCCACAAAATGCGGTAAAATTTCAAGAGTATTGCGATAAATCAGAATATGCGGAAAGTGGATGTGGAGTCCCACTTATGTACGACAAATCAAATGACAAAATTCTTATGGGAGATGCAGATATAAATGAATATTTAGATCAAAGAATAAAGCAATGATAACAAACGCGCCAACGATACCAATTGTAATTGCAGGAGCACTAGCAGATTCATTTAATCCGTGTGCGTGGTCTGCAATGATTTTTTTAATCACCACACTCACGTCAATTAAAGCAAGCAATAATCGCCTTTTAAAAACAGGATTGACTTACATTTTGACAATTTTTGTTTCATACCTGCTAATTGGATTTGGCTTATTTTCATTCCTAAATTATATACAAGGATGGGCAAACATAATTTATGGCGTACTTGCTGCTATCATTTTTATTTTTGCACTAATTGAGCTAAAAGATGTTATTTGGTATGGTAAATGGTTCTCTTTGCAAATCCCCAAGAATCAATGGGGTCGCATAGAATCGCTTATGAAAAAGGCAACAATCCCCGCTACCATTACAGTAGCTCTACTTATTTCCATTTTAGAGTTTGGCTGTACAGGAGGCGTTTATATACCAATTATAGCTATGCTCGCATCAAAAGAACAACAATTACTAGCCTATATTTATCTTGTAATATACAACATGATTTTTGTGCTACCACTTGGTATAATATTAGTACTGTTTACTAATGGTTTTGCTGTAAACAAAATTGAGCAGTTTAGACAAAAGCATAGGAAGCTTATGAGACTAATTTCCGGCCTTGTTATGATAGCATTAGCAATCGTAATGATCTTACAAATTCAATGATCGAAGCAAAAGTCCTCTGTAATAAAAAAGAGGAAAAAATTATTGAGATAACAAAGGATAAATTTCTAATTCATCTAAAATCAAAACCAGTAGACAACAAAGCAAATAAAGAGCTAATAAACCTCCTGTCAAATTTTCTTGATGTAAATAAAAATCAAATTATGATAAAATCGGGATTAAAGGCCAGAACTAAAATAATTGAAATTAAAAAAGATGCTAAACAAGATAATTGATAAATTCAAGCCCCAAAATACAATATTTTATCCAGGCTGTCTTACTAAATACAAAGGCAAAAAGTGGCAGGAGAATTATGAAAACATCCTTCGCCACATAGGAATAGACTTTATCGTCCTTGATGATTTAAAGTGCTGTGGCTCTCCAGTGCTTAATGCGGGCAATTTCACCCTATATAAAAAACTACTAAAAGAGAATTTTGACATATTAAAAGCCAGTAGCGTCACAAGAATAATAACTGGATGTCCCGCCTGTTTTAAAAACTTCAAAAAAGAGTACAAACGAATATTAGGTGATGATTGGAAGATAGAAGTATACCATGCATCTACCATCATCTACGACGCGCTTAAAGCCGGCAAGATTAAATTTAAGAAGCTAAACATATCAGTTACATATCACGATCCTTGCCATCTTGGAAGACATATGGGTGTTTATGATCAACCTCGTGAGATAATCCGCGCGATAACAGATGATTTCAGAGAGATGGAGCTTACAAGAGAGTATAGTTTCTGTTGTGGCGGTGGCGGTGGCGTTGCATCTACTTTACCGCAAAAAGCTAAAAAAATCGCAGAGGAGAGGATAGAGCAAGCCAAGGAGACGAAGGCTTCGTACATTATAACTCCCTGCCCTATGTGCGATATGCATCTAGACCAAAGCTCAAACAAACAAATTAAAGTCATGGAACTTTCAGAATTAGTTATTAAGGCAATGACTAATTAATAATGACGAATTGAGGATGGGAAAAATGGTATTTAAAATTTAAGATTATTTAAAATGAAAATATTGGCAAAAGTTGTCTCTGGCTTTTTTATAAGTCTATCTTTCTTATCTGCGGTACAAGCAAGAAATGTAGCTATTAATTTTTCTGCGCAAGACAAAGAATATGCCATTGGAGATGCTATTTCTGGTGTTTTAACGGTTGACACAGAGGAGAACCCTGCAATTGGAGTTGAAATGCAATTGACATGGAGCGATAATGTAAAACTTGTAAAAGCAGAAAAGACACAAGAGAATTTGGGCTGTGATTTTACAGAAATCAAGAAAGATGACAGCTTATTTTACTCTTGCTTCGGCGAATTAAGTGAGGAAGGATCATTAATCAAAGGAGATGTTGCCAATATTGAACTGGAGGTAATCGATAAAGGTGAAATACAAATAGATTTGGAGTATTCATTTGGTGATGAAGCTACAAAACAGGCGTACCTTCTTAATAAAGATGACAAAGTAATAAAAATAGACGATGTTGACAAATTCCCTTTTGAGCTAAGAGGAGGCTCATTAATAGCTCTTGGAGCTTTTGCAATTATAGTTGTCATCGCAATCTTTGTTCTTAAACTTCTTGTTAAGAAGTTATCAAGTAAGATCGGTAAGAAAAAAGCAACTATTGTCAGCATGTTTGTTATGATTACATTGGTAGGAAGTTTATCAGGAATTATGTATTTGCTACTTAAGGATGATACAAAAATTGATGAGAGAAGTGAGGCAAGTGAAAAAAAAGCTGTAAATTGGTATGTTTATCCAAGCGAAGGTAATTGCGTATCAAACGGCAAAACTCTTGGCGCAGATTGCTGGGAGGGCGGAATTGGTATTCAACAAGCTATTGATGCTATACCCGATGATGGCACTAACAAGGATCATATTATAAATATTATGAACGGAACATATACGAGAGCAGACGATAGTATGAAAGTGAGACATCTTGTAAATACTGCTGGTGAAAACAGATATGATAAATGTTTTATTTACAATGGAGGTAAAAGTTTGCACCTAATTGGCGAAAGTCAACAAGGCGTTATACTTGATGGAGAAAATTCAAATGAATCTACTGGGCTGTGTATTCATGAAGGTACTGTGAAAGTAGATAAAATTACTGTAAATGGCTTTAAAGATATAGGAGAGAGCTGTGATCCTAAAACTGTTGTGTCAGGTTGTGGTAGAGGTTATGGAATTTACCTTAGCGGAGAAAGTCAAGTGGTTATAAATGAGAGCACAATAAACAACAACGGGAGTATTGGAATAATTCTATTGTATACAAGTAATGCAACGATATCCGGTAGTACAATAAGTGAAAATGCCTATGACGGAATAGATTTATGGGATACAAGTAACGCAACGATATCTGGTAGCAAAATAAGTAACAACGGGAATTATGGAATAGCTTTATGTGATACAAGTAATGCGACAATATCTGGTAGTACAATAAATGGAAATGGAGAGAGTGGAATAGTTTTATGGGATACAAGTAATGCGACAATATCTGGTAGTACAATTAGTAACAACGCGGATCATGGAATAGCTTTGCTTGATACAAGTAATGCTACTATTAAAGGAAATATTTTACAAGGCAATGGCCATGAAGCAATTAATCTCGAAAATTGTGATACTGCAAAGATAATTAATAATACAATAGTTTTTAATTGCGAGAGCGGTGGTAGAGCAGGAGGGATATCATTATATCGTTCATGTGATGCGACAATCAAAAACAACATCATAGCTTTTAATAATGCAACAGGAATTTTTAGAAACGCTACGGTAGGAAGTGAATCCTTGCATACTGGGACATTTGATCTTTCATATAATAATGTCTATGGTAATCAGACAGAAGATTATGCTAGTGTAATTCCTGGGGAAGGAGGTATAAGTAAAGATCCTTTATTTGTAGATAAAAACAATGGTAATTTTAGATTAAAGCCGACTAGTCCAAGTAAAAACACAGGAGATCCTACAATTAATAATCCTGACGGAAGCAGAAGCGATATGGGTGCTTATGGAGGTGCTGATGCATGCTTATTGGATCAAACCATAGCTGGATGTGATTTAGTTCCTCCTGATTTCTCACAAGGATGCACGCAAAATACCGACTGCATATATAAACCCGCCCAAGATTGTTGCAACTGCGCAAATGGTGGAACAGAAGTAGCAATACTAAAAAGCAAAGAGAACGAATATAATACATATATAGACTCTCTTGATTGCGAAAATATAGAGTGCCCTACTGTTTATAAATGTGAATACTATGAAAATGTTGCTCCGATATGCAACGAATCAACAAATAAATGTGAGTTAAAAAGTTGTGCTAGCTTTATAGACTTAGACTGTAATAACTCAACAAACATGGTCGACTACAGTTTATTTGTGACAGATTATTTAGCATTCAAACGACGAGCAGAGCTTAATCGTAGATCAGATTTGGCTAAAAGTAATCCAAGCAAAGTAGATATGGCTGATTACAGCAAATTTGTTATAGAATACTTAAGAATAAGGAGAGCAAACTAAAACCACTTAATTTATAATCTATAATTTCTAATTTATAATCTCTAATCTATGAACAGAAGCCTAGTCTACAGTTTTAAAAACAAATACGCAAAATTAAATCTCACAGCTAAAAACAAGCTAAAAGAAGAGTTAACACAAATAAAGGAGAGAAGCCTAAAAGAGCTTGACCTATTAATCCCAAGGACAATAAAAAAGTTAGAAGAAAACGGAATAAAAGTATATATAGTCAAAACCCACGAGGAAGCCGGCAAAAAGCTTGCAAACCTCGTAGCGAACGAAAAACTTATTGTAAAATCAAAATCAAATGCAATAAACCAAATCGATCTAAAAAAGCATCTGCCTAAAACTCAAGTAGTAGAAACTGACCTAGGAGACTTCCTCGCGCAAACACTTGCAAAACACGACAAACATCCAGTACTGCCTGCATTATCATTCACATGCGAGGAAATTGCAACAACACTAAACAGCAAATTTAAAACGAAGTTACAACCTGATGCAAATATAATAGCAAGTTGGGTCAGAGAACATCTGCGCGATCTAATAAAGTCCGCCAAAATCGGTCTTACAGGAGCTAATGTGATAACTAGTGAAGGAGAAATATTCCTACTTGAAAACGAAGGGAATATTTCGCTTGTTTCACGGCTTCCAGAGAAACACATAGTAGTTTCAGGAGTCGAAAAAATCGTGGAACGTAGCGATGAAGCTTTAAAGGTTTCACAGGCAATGGCGCAGTGGGGAACTGGACAAGCACGAGGAACATATACTAGCATAATAACAGGGCCTTCTAAGACTGCCGACATTGAAAACAAACTAATAATCGGAGCACAGGGAACAAAGGAAGTACACCTCATATTAATAGATGACCGTGAAACATATGAAAAAATGGGTCTTGAAGATATTTTAAAATGTATAAACTGTGGCGCGTGTCTTTCATTATGCCCTGCTTATCATACAAGCGAACTCACAGACCAATATGAGGGAATTAAATCGCTTGCGGTAAGATATCTAAAAGGTGAAAACCTTACTGATACAACATTTGCCTGTACAACTTGCGGTATGTGTAATACAATATGTCCCGTTGGCATAAATTTAAGAGAAATACTGCTTACTTTAAGATCACATTCAGAACAACCTAGCAATAATAAGAGAATGTTTGAATATGTGGAAAAGTTTGGGAATCCATTTGGAGATACTCCAGAAGCTGTCCAGGAACTTTACTGCTGTTAGAAAAATATCCATGACTGCATATAACTTAAAATCTAAAATTTAGAATTTAAAATTTAAATGCTCCTAATCCATACATGCTGTGCCGATTGTCTTGTGAAACTTATACACAGTCTCCCAGAAAGTTTCACAGATTATGAAATACTATACTACAATCCAAACATACACCCACGCACAGAAAAAGATGCCAGATTAAACGCTATAAAACAGCTTTATCCAAACAAAAAAATCATAGTACCGGATTACAGACCTTCTGAATATTTTGATGCTGTAAAAGGTTGGAGTAATCAAGCCCAAAGATGTGCAAAATGCTGGCAACTTAGACTAGATTTTACATATAAATATGCCAAAGAGCATGGCTTTGATGCAATAACATCTACCCTACTCTCAAGTCATTATCAAAATCACGCCCAAATAGTAAAAATTCTAAAAAAATACGACATAGAAACATATATTCCAAAACAAGAAGATTGTGAGTGTAAAACACACGGTTTTTATAAGCAGAACTTCTGTGGCTGTGTTTATTCCCTTTTAGATAAATTAAACGAAAATTATAATGCAAAAGAATAAGAGAATAGTTGTAATTGGGGGTGGAACAGGAACTTATACAGTATTAAAAGGCCTAAAATTCCTCCCAAATGTCAATTTAACAGCAATTGTATCATCAATGGATAGTGGAGGTAGTAATAAGAAGTTTCGAGACGAATTTGGCTTATTACCGCCAAGCGATTTTAGACAGTGTCTTATTGCACTAGCAGACGAGGATAAGACCGCTGTAAATCCTGCTCTTAGAGATTTGATGATGTATAGATTTGAACAAGGACAAGGGCTAGAAGGCCAAACTTTTGGCAATATTTTAATAGCAGCTCTGACTGACATTTATGGATCTCAAATCAAAGCTTTTGAGAAAGCCGGTGAAATTTTAAAAATTAAAGGAAAAGTTCTACCAATCACGATTGAAAATGTCCATTTGCTTGCAGAGTATGAGAATGGCGAAATTGTATTTGGAGAGCATCTTATTGATGAGCCCGAACCTGCACATGATGGCACAAAGCGGATAAAGCGCCTTTTTTTAAGTAAAAAGGCATCTATTTATGAAAGAGCTAAGAGTGCTATTTTATCAGCAGATATGATTATACTTGGGCCAGGAGACTTATATACTAGCACAATTGCAAATCTTATCGTAGAAGGCGCCAGTTGCGCCATTAGGAAAAGTCGTGCTAAGCTTGTTTATTTTTGCAATCTATTTTCAAAATACGGTCAAACCAAAGGTTTTAAAGCAAACGATCATGTTAAAGAAATTGAACATTATGCAGAGAGAAAAGTAGATTTTGTGGTAGTTAATAATGGGAAGATATCCGATGAGGCCATTAGGAAATATAAAGTAAAGGGCGATCATCCTATTGAGGATGATTTAGGTACATCAAAGAAAGGAGAGGCTACAGTTATTAGAAAAAATTTGCTTGCATCTGGCTTTTTCAAAAAATCAAGTGTAGATGTGCTTTTTAGAAGTTTGGTCAGACATGATAGCAAGAAGATTGCAGATGTTGTAGAGGGGCTGTTATAGAATTAGTATCTTTTTTTAATAATAGTTGTCCCTTTTTCATTAATTAAAACATATTGTAACAATCCATAATTTACAATGCCTGTATTATAGAAATTCTGTTCTATCGTTTCTGAATAATGGGTATGGGATGCAACAATAATTTCATTTTTATACTTTTTTATTAGGTTCTTATATATTTTTTTGTTTTGATTATGATATATTTTCCAAAAAGCTTCCTTAAAAATAAGTGTTCCAGATTTAAATATAAAGTTTGCAGTTTTTTGCTGAATCGTTTTTAACCTGTCATCGCAATTAAAAAAGAATTTATCACCATGTTCTATATGATATTTTTTATCAAAAAATAGAAAATCAAAGGATTCGCCAAACTTGTTACAAAAGCTTTTCATGAGCTCTAAATTATTATCTTCTCTTTTATCATGATTACCAAATATATAAGTTGTATTTCTGTTTTTTAGTTGAGGAAAAAGCATTGACCATTTTGAAGAATAGAATTTTTCAAATGTTGTTAGATAGCTATCCCAAAAGTCTCCATTTATAATAATTTTATCAGCATTTTTTATAATCTCAATGATTGCTTTATATTTTTTGCTATCAAACTTATGAGTAAGATGCGTATCTGAAAAAGCTATTATATTCATAATATTATTTTTTAATCTTTATTTAAAGAGTTCAGGAAATTTAAAATAACATCTAAAAATAAAAGAAACTGTATCGGCTGTATATATCTCACCTGAAACAGCTTTTTCTAGTATCTTTCATTTTTTCATAATATCTTGATATCGTGAAAAAATAAATTTTAGTTTTGCATCGTTTTCAAGCCGTTTTCCATAAGACAGGCAATAGTCATAGGGCCAGTTCCTCCAGGCACAGGCGTTATATAGCTACATTTTGGAGCGACATTGTCAAAATCTACATCCCCAACAAGCTTCCCTGTCTTTGGGTCTTTTTCTATGCCAACATCAATTACTATTGCACCCTCCTTGACCCAATCTTCTTTAACAAGATGAGCTACACCCGTAGCACTCACTAATATATCTGCTTTAGAAGTGATTTCTTTTGTGTTTACAGTTTCTTTGTGGCAAATTGTTACTGTCGCACTTTTTGATAATAAAAGCCCAGCAATAGGCATCCCTACAATCGCACTTTTGCCTATTACTACTGCATTTTTGCCTTTAAGATCTATATTATACTCTTCAAGTAAACGAATAACACCTTGTGCAGTCGCAGGATTTAGATATGGTCTGTTTGCAAAAAGTCGCCCTAGGTTCTGATCAGTTAATCCGTCAACATCTTTTGCAGGATCTATCAAGTTTACTAATTTTTGAGAATCAAGATGTGCTGGCATCGGCAATTGTATCATGAAGCCGTTAATTTGGGTATCAGAGTTGAGTTCTTTAATTTTGTTTGAGATTTGGTCCGCTGTCGCATCAGCAGAAAATTGATGTATTATTCCGTCAAAACCAATTTGATGAGCTGTTTTTTCTTTCATTGATACATATTTTTGGCTTGCATAATCATCTCCAACAATTATAATATCTAGCCTTGGTTTTTTACCCATTTTAGCTGTTCGCTCCGATATTTTGGCATATATTTTTTCTGATATTTTTTTGCCATCTAATATTGTATAGGTCATATGTTGTTATTTTTTATATTATTTCTTTCTGCAAATTAATAATGCCATTATAGATATTACAATTATGCTTGGTATAATCCAATACAGATAATTGAATTTTTTGTTATTTGTCTCTGCCTCCGTAAGTGTCAGGTACGTATTTGATGGCTTAATTATATAGTTCCTTCCCTCTATACTCACTATCATCTCTTCACTAAATTGAGTATCTGTATGTATCCTCTCTCATCTGTTTTGTACTCTTTTCCCATTTTAACATATGAACATCTTGATTACAAGTAAATTTACTAAAAAACCAACCAATGATTTTGAAAGTCTATTTCTTTTGAAACCACATTTTAAAAAGCTTCAATCCTGTAAACCGAATGACCCACACGCTTTGATAAAAATTCGATCCTAATGCCTAAATCATTTCCGATTTTTGGAATCAATCGATTTAATCCGCTAACAACAACAAAATAATAAGCTCCTCCCTTTGCTAATAATTTAACAGGAGCTTGGATAAATTCCTCTTTAATTGCCAAGTCGCCAATTTTTGCAGGAATATTAGAGACTATTAAATCAAACTCTTTACTTGCAACATCTTCTATAGCCAAACTCCCATGAATATTTGCTCTATTTAAAACGCCATTTTTATCACAGTTAATTTTGGAATATTTAATTGCCAATAAATCTTTATCTACCATTTCAACCTCACTCGCAGTCCAATTAGATGCAAGTACGATTCCAAGTGGTCCGTATCCACAGCCAATGTCTAAAATTTTTTTAGGCGTGATTTTTAATGGAAATCGACGGATTAAACTGTCAAGTAACAAATCAGTTCCGACATCAACATTGTAAGTTGAAAACAGCCCATGTGCTACATCAAATGTATATTTTCTGTTATTTATATTATATTCTATTGTTTTTTTATAGTAATAATCCATATTAATCCTTGACTTATTTATACCATAAGCCCAAGATCTTTTCTAGCTTCTGAGTGGAAAGTGAATATTTTGTGGTTTTTAACTTTTTCTATCTTTTCGCATCTGCTTGACGCGTGCGGTCTCGCTTAAAATAACTTTTCTAAGCCTAATGCTTTTAGGAGTAACTTCTACCATCTCGTCGGCATTAATAAAAACCAAAGCATATTCGAGAGTGACATCAATTGGCGTATTTAGATTTACCTGCGTAATCTCATCATGTTTCATACGCACAGCACTACCTTTTCTAGCTTTGCAAGCATTAACAACCATATCTTGCTCATATTTGTTAATTCCAATAATCATCCCTTCGTAAAGCTCGGTTCCAGGTGTCACAAAAAGTTGCCCTCTCTCTTGAATGGTATTAAGAGAATAGCCCATTGCTGTACCGTTTTCCATAGATACTAAAACTCCGTTTCTTGACAAAGAAGCGTTCTTGCCAACCGCAACATACTCCTGAACATAACTATTAATTATTGCCGTACCTTTTGTTTCACTTAAAAGCTCGCTTCTAAGGCCAATAAGATTCCTGGTCAGAATTCTGTATTCAAAAGTAACCGTACCATCGAGATTTTCCATGCTCACAATTTCAGCCTCGCGTTGTCCAAGCATAGTTGTTACAACCCCAACATAATGTTCATCAACCATAATTAGAAGTTTCTCAAGAGGCTCTTTATCAACCCCGTCTTCATTAATAATAATGACCTCAGGCCTTCGCACTTGGAATTCATAGCCCTCGCGCCTCATACTCTCAAAAAGAATCGCAAGCTGAAGCTCTCCCCTTCCCGATATATAAAAGCTTCCACCTCCAGTATGCTCAATTCTAAGTCCTAGATTTCGTTCTTTTTCTGCAAGCAAGCGACTTTCAAGATGTTTTGGGGCAACAAACTCTCCTTCAAGACCTGCAAATGGTGAAGTGTTAGGTTCTAATTTGACTTTAACAGTTGGAGGAGATAATTTTATTGATGGTAAAGGCTCTGGTGTAATAACATCACATACCGTTGCGCCTATAGCTGTACTATCAACACCTGAGATAGCTACTATCTCTCCCGCTTTTGCAGATTCTACCTCTTTATAAGCTAATCCCTCTTTGATAAAAAGCTTCTCAATTGAAGATTTGTTTAAAATTTCTCCTTCAGGACTTACAACTGCGATTTTCTGTTTCTTTTTGATTTCACCTCTATTAACACGTCCAATAAGATATCGCCCCAAATGAGGATCAAAATCAAGCGACACAATCTGCATTTGCATTGGTTTTGAAATCTCAACAGAAGGTTCTGGTATATAATCTATTATTCCATCAAGCAAAGGTCGCACATCACCTGTCAGAGTAGATACAAATTGCTCATCTTTGAGCTTATCTAAATCTTGTGTTGGCAATTCGTTCCAAACTTTACCTTCTCTCGCAATAGCATAAAAAACAGGATAATCTAGCTGTGTATCGTTTGTTGCTAATTTTAGGAATAGATCCTCAAGTCTTTTTTTAGTTCTTGGGATATTTGCGAACCTTTTGTCAATTTTGTTTATAACAACGATAATTTTAAGCCCAAGTTCAAATGCTCTTTTGAGGACAAATTCTGTTTGAGGCATTGGCCCTTCTTGAGCATCAACTACAAGAAGTGCCCCATCAGCCATTCCTAGTGTTCGTTCAACTTCTCCGCTAAAATCAGAGTGTCCTGGCGTGTCAATTATGTTGATTCTACAGTCTTTATATAAAACCGCAATGTTTTTAGCTAAGATTGTTATACCTTTTTCTCTCTCTAGCTCATTTGAGTCAAGTATACGAGTCTCGCTCATTTCCTCTTGATTCTGTCGAAAAAGGTTGGTTTGCTTAAGAAAGCCATCTATTAGTGTCGTTTTACCATGATCGACATGAGCTATTACAGCGATATTCCTTAACAATTTTTTTATTATTTAAAATTTACAATGCTAAATCGATGATATATAGTAGATTTATAACAATAATGAAAAATATGTTGCTCTAATCTATCACCGCTTAACCCCTAATTATACCATATTTTACTGAAATTGTAAAAGGGGGATGTATATTTTTATACAAGCTTCAATTCTTTCACATCGGTTAAAAACTTATTAAAGCTGATATACTGGATAAATTTTATTTTTACTTATTGCACAATCCTTCGCCTCAAAAACCCAAGATACTCATCTCTCAAATCATCTCTACGCATGGCAAACTCAAAAGTCGCTTGCAAAAATCGCAAAGGATCACCAGTTGTATACCATTTACCAGTAATTTGATGAACTAAAACTCGTGCATTTCTTGCGAGCTCATCAATTATATCCGTAACCCAAAGTTCACCATCCTTGCCCGTTTTATCAGCAGTAAGATAATCAAAAAAGCGAGGACTACAAGCGTATCGGCCAAAAACAGCCAGATCACTAGGCTCCTGCCCTAATGGCGGTTTCTCAACCTGTAACTCGAGCTCGTCAATAGAACCTTCTTTAAGCTTTACTGTCCCATAGCGGGAAAGCTCCTCTCTTGGCATCTTCTGAACGGCAACAACTGCTTCACAATCATTGTTCTCAAACTTTTTAACAATCTGAGAGAAAATTGGCTCACCACCAATTTCAGGTAAAGTCAAGTCATCTCCAAAAGCGATTAAAAAATTAGCATCCCCTATAAAAGGCTTTGCCGTAAGTATTGGAGAACCGTTGCCGTAAGGCAAATCTTTTTTCTGCCTCACGAAAGCGATATTTGCTAATTTCAAAGCTTTGCGTATCTGCTCAAGCTTTTCAAGCTTTCCTGCTTTTTCGAGATACTCTTCCAAATGTACAAGTGAATCAAAATGCTCCTCAATTGCGTCATTTCCATGACGAGTCACGATTATAATATCGCTAACTCCCGAGGCTACAATCTCCTCAACAATATACTGAATTATCGGGGTATCGATTATTGGCAACATCTCTTTTGGCACACTTTTTGTTGCTGGTAAAAATCGAGTTCCATAACCCGCAGCTGTTATGACCGCTTTTGTAATTTTTCCGCCCATGGCTAAATTCCCACTTTAAAATTTAAAATTCATAAAATTTTCTTTAATGATGATTTTCTCTCTCATACTCCTCGGCCTCCGCTTTTGTTGCATGAATTGTTCCTTCAGGATGATTTGCTGGAGCATAAACAGTATACAATTTTAGATCTTCTGTATCGGAAGTATTTATAATGTTATGCAAAGTACCCGCAGGGACAACAATTGCGAATCCATCAGTAATTTCATACTCTGTCCCATCCATTACAAGTTTACCCTTACCTGCGTCAACTCTAAAAAACTGATCGACATTATCATGAACTTCCTCTCCAATATCTTCACCTGGTTTTAAGCTCATTACAACTAACTGGCAATGTTTGCCCGTAAATAGTACTTTGCGAAAGTTGCTGTTTGATAAGGTCAGCTCCTCTATATTATCTACAAATCCCGTCATATTAATTTAAAATTAAAAATTTAAATTTTTTCTTAAAAGATTTTAAAATGTTAAAGATAGCTTTTTGTTTTTTCTAAAAGGATTTCTACTTGATTCAAGAAATCTGATTTCGCAACTTTTACAACCTCTTCAAGAATTTTCTCGTTATATATATGTGATGATTGATTTCTTGCTTTTAAATACTCAAACCACATCTCACTATCATTAATAAGCCCAATGGCACTTGCTTCTCGAATTATCGTTTTAGCACCATACGCTTCTATACCTTCTATATTTAGAATGACAGACATAAGCTTCCATGAAAGCTCAAAAGTATACTCAAATCTTTGAGTTAGGGATTCTTTATGAGGAACATCATCTGGAAAATCCATTGCCTCACGCAATCTCGTTATAGCTTTACTTAAGGCTTGATAGCTTTTTTGAATTTCCATATTCGTTTAAAATAATTAAATTATTTTTTGCATAATTTTTAAAATCATCCGAAACAGTGTTAAAATCTACAAGATCAATTCGATATGGGATATCACTATCCTCCAAATCTTGCTCAATTTTATAAAAAATATCTGCTTTTATGGGTTTATTTTGAATACTCTCAATTCCAATATCAATATCACTCCCTTTTCTTTCAGTCCCAGTTGCCCTAGAACCAAAAATGAAAGCTGTATACAGGGAAGAATCAATATGTGAAAATATAATCTTTTTTATTTCTTCATTATAATCCATCAATACATTCTACTATACAATATTATGCAATGTCAAACGAGCCGTTTCCTCCCAATCAAATCTGCTAGCACGCTCTTTTAACTTCTGCCCAATCTCTTTTGCTAACTTCCTGTCTTTAAAGAAAATCTCCATCTTATTTGCGACTTCAACAGGATTATTTCCATCAACCAAACACTCATCTAAACCCACAACCTCGGTGTATGAGCTTCCATTATGTGCAATAACAGGAGCACCACACGCCATCGCATCAGCGACTGCAAAGCCGAAGCCTTCATAAAGCGACAGATGCATAAACGCTATGGAATTTGCCATTAAGGAAGCACTCTCGCTATCTTCGTAAAAACCAGTGAAAATAATCTGCTTTCGTAAACCTAATTTAAAGATTTTTTCGTGAATCATATCTGCATTTTTTGTTTGTTTCACGAAATCCTTGCCAGCAATTACAAGGTATGGAGCATTATTTGTTTCACGCTTTTTAAGAAATTTTTGGTACGCCTCAATAAGGCCAAGAGTATTTTTATTACTATTTGTACTGCTTCCCATGTTAATAAAATAGCCTTTATTCTTCCAATCAGATGGCAAATATTTATCGACTATATAAGCACTTTTATCATAACTGTAAAGCTCCTCTTCAACACCAAGAAGCGTAACAGCAACTTTATCGGTTGAAATATTTGGAAAGTATCTTAAAAATTCATCTTTGGTAAACTGCGAATTTGCTAAAATTTTAGTTGTATGTTTCACAGGATTTAGGGCATGCCAATACTGGTATTTGCGGATCGCATTGAATATTCCAGGTTTGCCTGCATATATGTTGAATTGTGCAAGTGCCATATCGTGAATCATTACAATTGTTGGCATTTGTTTCACAGGATAGTATCGCCAAAAATATGGACAAAAATAGCTTGTGTCTTTTGTCGCATGTTTTTTTATAACAGGCAACATTTGAGTTCTATACCAGTAGTAGTTAAGATAGTTGTTTAATCTTAATTTACCACATCTTATGATTTGAGCATTTTTTAAGTCTGCTGTATCGAGCGTACTTGGACCGTCGAATAATAGAATCGATATTTTTAAAGTTGGAGGAGCTATTTTGATAATGTTTTTTATTATATTCTTAGTATATTTGCCAATACCGCTATTTTTTAGTTGATCCTGCGTTGTTGTTCCGTCGATGATAATTTGTTTCGCCATAATTAGACAATATCATGATAACCGTTTAATTTCATCTCATCAAGCATTTGACTGGTTTCTATTGATTTATCCTTATGCAGTACATATATTACATCCTTCATTCTTACAATTATAATGCCATCAAGTCCAAATCCGACTATTTTATCCTTTGTTTCATTGTATATCATGCTATCCTCTGTTTTATACAGTTTTCCTTCACCTTTTATGAGGTTTTGATCAGAAGGTTCGTAATATTTTTTATATGCATAAAGTGTACCTGGATCTTCCCAGTCAAACTTTGCCTCAACTATACTAACCTTTGATTTATCTGTATTATAAAGTATTGCATTATCGGAATGAATAGGTTCGATAGATTCATATATATTCGTAATCTTGGTTTCAGCACCTTTTCTGCCAAGTAGCCTTGCTATCTTATCGATTTTCTTGTAGAGCTCTTTGTTAAATGTTTTCAAAATATATTCAAGGTAATCCATTGAAATTGCATAATAACCTGTGTTCCAGAGCCATTGGCCTTTCTCAAACATTTTTTCACATTTTATTGGCTGTGGTCGATAAATAAAATCTTCGTATTTGTAAGTTTTTATCTTCTGATCACTTTTTATGGTTATTTTATCACCCATTTTCATCCATCCGAGATTGAAGTTTGCGAAACTTGGCTTTCTTCCAACTAAAACACATTCCGCCTTCTTTAAATTTATCACCTCATCTGCAAATCTCAATGCTTCAAAAAAGCCTTTTACATCATTAATGATATGGTCTGCCCACATCATCATTAAATTTCCATTATACCCTTCTTTTTTTAGTCTCACCATGGCATAAGCAATTGCTGGTCCTAGATTTTTTCTGGCAGGTTCCAGATATAAGTTCTTTTCTGTCATACCGTATTTTTTACCTTGCTCTAAAACTTTGTCTTTATAGCTAAAGTGAGTGCAGATTCTAATATCATCTGCATTACAGTTTTTAAATGCTCTTTCAACCGCAAGCTCAAATGTTGATTTGCCATTAAATATTTTTAAAAACTGTTTTGGCTCATTTTTCCTACTTAGAGGCCAAAATCTTGTACCACTCCCGCCGGCAAATATTAGATATTTCATAATTTATTTAATTATAATTTATATCTCAAAATTAGCATTATCCTTACTGAAATTTTTATTATAATAAGGATCGTGATCAATATATTTGGACCATTTTTTTCTAAAAAAGTTAATCTCCTCAAGTTTGACATCACTGATTTTCTCAATATATGTCTCTTCTTTACGAGTATAACTCTCGTAATGATAAAGTTTTGCATAAGGAGTATAAATATTTCTAAGACCTTTTTCAAGAGCCTTTAAGCACAAGTCCATATCATTGCAAGTTATTGGCAAATTCTGCTCGTCAAAGCCGCCTAATTTCTTAAAAAGGGAAGCTTTTATCATCATGCAGGCACCCGTGACTGCAGAGACATTATTTACAATTTTTAATCTCTCCATATAGCCAGAGTTTTTTGCATTGTAGTACTTGTGATACTCTGATGCAACGCGAATTATTGCGCTTTCATCGCGACTATATTTAACTATGTCATCTTTTAAATATGTTCCAACAATACCTGTCCCAATTGCAATTCCAGCGTGTTGTACAGTCTCATTCGCAAAAAGTAGTAGCGCCCCAACAACACCAATACTATCCCTTTTACTATGCATAAGCATTTGCTCAATCCAGTCAGGAGAAATAACTTGTGTATCATTGTTTAAAAATAGTAAGTGAGCGTTTTTTAAGCTTTTTACGCTCTTATTAACAGCATAATTATTTATTGCAGAGTAGTTAAAGGGCTTATCATGTTTTATAACGCTAAATTTTCTACCATATTCTTTTTTAATATTTGCTAAGAAATCAAGGCTTTCTTTTGTGCTGGATTGATTATCAATTATTACGACTTCATAATTTTTGTATGTACTTCTCTCTTTTATGCTATCAAGACAAATTTTAAGCAAATCCTCTCGGTTTTTTGTTGGGATAAGTATGTATACTTTATCTTTTTTAGGATCGATTGGGTAAATTACTTGCCAGCTGTTTTTGACCATGCCTGCTTTTACATCTTTGCCTTCTTTACGACGCATTATAGCATCTTTTAGCGCTTTTTCTTGCGATTTCTCAATTCCAGACTTGTTTTCTGCATATCTTTTGTCTTTGTATGTTTGCTTAGCGCTTGCTGTTGATGTAGCAACCGTCCTCCAATGATATAGCACATGAGGGATATGATAAATTTGCTCGTAAGAAACAACTTCGCTAGCTCTAAGTATCATATCAAAATCCTGTGCACCCTCATATCCTATTCTATAGCCTCCCATTTTCTTAAAAAGCTTGCTTTCATAAGCAGTTAAATGCGTGGTATAAGGCATACTCAAAAGAGTATCAGGCGCAAAGTCAGGTTTAAAAAAATGACTCTGTCGGATAGTTTGTGACTGTTCATCTTTGATGTCTGCAATATTATCTTCATCAGAATAAATTATTTTTATTTTTCTATCCTCATTTAAGGTCTTGGTCACAAAATAAATTGCATACGGTGAAAGCTGATCATCTTGATCTAGGAATGTTACAAAATCGCCCGTAGACAACAAAAATGCTTTATTAGTAGACTCTGATAAGTTTTCATTCTTTGCTGATTCGCTGTAAAAAATCCTTGCATCCTTTTTCATGAATTCTTTTATTAAAGAGTTGTTCTCATCTTTATATAATGTACTTCCATCGTCATGAATGCAAAGTTGCCAGTTTTGTGCTTTTTGAGCTTGCACAGATTTAATTGCACGACTAAGATATTTAGGATGAACATTAAATACGGGTAATAATATACTTATTTTAGGCTGATAAACAAAATGCTCAGGAAGTGTGTTTTCATAGACTTTTTCGAACATCGGCTGCTCAACATTTTTTATCCAATTATTATAATTATCTTTTTTTAGACTACCTTGGAAAAAATACTTGGCATTACTATAGCCCTTATGTAACAAATTGCACTTAAGTATTAAGTTTCGAATTGCAAGCCTTGTATTGGAAGGATTTGCGTTACTACCCCAAATACTCATTTTTGTAATATTTGATATCTTTAATTAGTTTCATCACCCAAGTACCAATTAACCTTTCTCTTATTCGATTTTTTACGCCTCTTTTATTAGTTGTGTTGTCAGATAAATCTATCTCGATGTCAAGTATTATACCACTTCTACTGTTTTTAACATATTCATCTGTTATTTGATGATACTTCTCTATAAACTCTCCTTCTTTTGTATTTATATTGTCAGTTTTTTTAAAACTATTATGCAATATTATCTTCTTTGCTTCTTCAGTACAGTTGTATTCTGTAGCGATATTTTCATGTTTTGCTCGCCAAGCAAGTGCTCCTACGCTATTTACCAAAACCTTGTCAACAAGCATACTAGCTTCAGATAAAGTATAACTGTATGTTTCAGCAAAAAGCGATGGAATAATTACTATTTCTACATTATTATCTTCAAATATCTTTCCAAGCTCTTCTTTCTTATATTCACCACTTTTTTTTACTTTAAATCCAAAGAAAATAAGTAATTTGGGCATTTTTAAAAGCGGTCTTGGAATATGCTTAACACTACCAATTGCTAAGAATTTGTATTTTTGTCTTATTTGAGGATCAGAACAAATTTCCAAATACTCAATTATGCCTTTATGTTCAACACTAGGGGCTAAATATGCGATAGTCTTTTTACCATCTTTACTCTTTATCTTACTAAAGGGTGTCAATTTGGGCGGTAAAATAATTGTTTTTTCATCAAAAATCTTGGTTTTTTTGGGAAAAATAGTTTTAATTTGCTCAAGCATATAAGGCGACAAGAAAAGTATTTTATCAAATTGAGAGTATATTTCTGTTAATTTCTGATCGATTTCTTCCTGCTCGCTCCTATCCACTTTTTTAAAGTAGTCAACAAGGCTTTTTGCAAAACGATCTCTACCATGCTTTCCCGGGATTACAATAAAAGGATTGTCGGGAGAAATAAAGCTGTATTCATGCACAGATATGATTTTGGGTATCTCAATGTTTTTTAATGATTTCTTAATATAATCAGTCAAAAAGTTAACATGCAACAAATCAATCCCTAGCATATCAATAATTTTTTCAATGGGTTCATTTGATGAAATATTAAATGTCACAACTCCATTATCCGTCATAATTTCAATTTTATGCTGATCATGCGGTGTTGGACACATAACAATATAAAGCCAATCACTAGATTTACTTCTAGCTATGTCATAAACATAAACACCTGTTCCTGCTGTAGTCGCCTCATAATGTTTGTATAATAAAAGTTTCTTTTTCTGCTGGTATTTCCATAGCATCTGTAATATTTTAACTTTGTCACACAGGGGTTTTAGTGGATTATTATATCCAAAATCAAATATTTCACGAGAATATTTAGGGTACTCTTTTTTAATTATTTTAATGGCGTTTTTAACTTTCTGCTCCCTGCTTTTGATTGAAAAAGTTGCGCTTCCAAGATGCTCTATATAAACATTGTCAGCAACGATGTTTATATATCCTCGTTTTCTTGCTCGTAAGCAAAAATCAGTTTCTTCTCCATATCCTGCTCCAAATTTATCATAATCAAAAAGTCCGATTTCATTAAGTGCCTGCCTAGATATGTACATACAAAAACCGTTTGCCGTTGGTAATTCGTAATATTTAGGCTCCCCAACACTTTGTACTATTTTGCTATAATCCTCAGCGGTTACTCCATCAAAAAGCTCGTTTTTAACAAATGGAATTGGCACAGAAGTCAAAGTTGCATTATTTGACAAGGGCGTTACAGTTGCGATATTATCTTTTGAATAACAAGCTTTTGCCATGTTTTGCCACCAATTTTCTGTTACCACAGTATCGGTATTTAGCAAAATCACATCATTAATTTTATTATGACTCATTCCACGATTTACAGTTTTTACAAAGCCGTAATTTTTATCGTTTTTTAAAATTGTGAGGTTTGGAATCTTTTTATCTGACACCTCCTTTAAGAAATCAAGAAGTTTATCTTCTGTGCTTGCATCATCAATAATCACTATATTGAGTTTATCAAGATCATTATATTTTAAAACTGACTCAAGACACTTAACAAAAAAATCTTGCCCGTTAAAAAGAGGAATTATTATATCTATCTTTCTCATTAAGGCTGATTATAATATATTTTTATGGTATAATCAAACCTGATTCTTGTAAAATAAATTAGTAATAATATATAAGATTAATGAAAGATGACAATTTAAAAAAAGATAGCCCTGTTGCATTTTTAACAAGATTTTTTTATTCGTCATATTTTAAAGTCATCTTTTTCTCTGCGCTTAGCAGCATATTACAAGTTGGTGGCTTCTACATACAAAAACAAGTAAAGCAACTAACAGATACTAACTTGGCAACTCTAAACTTCGGAATATACACAATGGGACTTCTTGGTTATGCAACCTCCTCTCTTTACAACTGGATTTTATTAAAATTATCAGCAATTAAACAAGAAGATCGGTTTAACGCTATCGCAATACTTATTAAAAAAACCTCAATTATAAATCTTATAATATCAATAATTATATGTGCGATAATAATAATTAGAAACTTACCCCTTGCCGTTGATGAAAGTTTAATAATCGTCCTTCTTTTGATATCCAACTCTCTTGGGATGATTGCTGTATTTCCACAAGCTATCGCCGTTATCCGCGAGAAATTTACTTTAACAGGATTACTTGCACTTACTGCACCTATTGCTAGGACACTTTTTACATTACTATTTGTCTCCAATGGTGCTGTGTGGCCACTTTTTACGGCCTTCTTAGTAACTCCGCTTATTAACACATATATTACATTTTTAGCTGTTGCAAAAGAGGACAATATTAGCGTTAAAGAGCTTCTTAAGAAATTCTTTGTTAACAAAAATAAACAGCTAGCAAAAGATCTGAAAATTGACACGGTTCAAATTCTGGTAAATATGCTTATCCAACTTAGTCTAGTTGTCTTTTTTGGCTTAGATGGCATTGTATTAAAATCACTACTTTCAGATACCAATTATGTTATTTATACAACTTATGCTTTCCTCTATAAATTTCCACTTTTTATAAGCACAAGTCTTGTTGTTGTATTGACAGGTAAAGACCTTATGGCAGAGGGTAAAAAGCATATAAGCAAATATTTAGTACAAATTTTAGGTGTATCTTTAGCGCTTATTTCTCTTTCATACGGAGCTGTTTTTATAGCAGAATGGTTAGCACCGGGAGCCATATTATCATTTGTAGGATATGAAGAGTATTTTTTATCCGGCTATTCTCTCTGGTTTGGCCTAGCTTGGTTTCTTAATACTTTTGTATACTACCTATTTATATATATGCTAAAAACAGTCCCTGATAATAAAGTTGAACGAACACTCATTTTCATATACGCGACATCGTTCATTATTGTTTTGTATGTTTTCTCAGGCTCACTATTTCATATCGCGTATGCCACAGCTGTTTTAGCAGCAATCTTCATTGTAACTAATGTCCTTTTTATTCTCGTACAAAGCAGAAAAGCAATTGCGAAATCGGCCTAAGATTTACTTTACCGATAATTTAGAATATGCTCACGCCTAAAAACTCTTTACTAAATGGATTTTTTGCGGTCAAATTTAATTAATAACTCTTGTTAGCATAATCTACTTGCCGTGGACATCACTCTATTACCATCGTATTGGCAATAATCTCCTCGATAATATCCAAATATCTTTTAGAGTTAAAATCCCAACTGAACTTTTCACTATCAAGCTTAGTTGTCCAATCAATATCTCTAAACTCTTTCTCATTTGAAAGAAAATAATCTAGTTTCCCAACAAGCTGATCAACATCATCAAATCGAAATCTCTCATCAATTACAAGATCTTTCATGGCGGTTCTGTTTCTAACAAAGATTGGCCTGTTACATCTATACGCCTCGATTATTGGCAACCCAAATCCTTCCCAATAAGAAGCTGATATAACACCTAAAGCACTGTTATACTTACTATTTTGCTCCTCATCTTTTATAAAGCCGATTAAATTTACATTTTTTTCTAGTTTGTGCTTTTTTATTAAATTTCGGACTTTCTCCATAAACTCTTCTTTGCCAAATCCATATATTTCAAGCACAAAATCTGGATGTTTATCTTTTATTAATCTAGACATTTCAATAAGATCTAAAATGCCTTTGCGATAAGATATTTGTCCAAAGTAAATAAATCTTTTGTCTCTCCAATTTGCTTTTTGCGTAGGGTGAAATCTGTCTGTATTGGCACCAAGATCTATTACTTGTGATTCAACTTTATAAGTCTTTTTAAGCCATTCTTGCAAGTATTTGCTTATAGATATAACTTTAACAGCTTCTTTGTATCCTCTACCATAAAATAGTAAACTCGCAATACCATCTATTTTTGATACTAATCCATCTCTATACTGCCAATCTGTGTTACCAAGACAAGTTACCATATATTTTATACCGTTTTTGTAGAATGCGTTTAAGAAGGGAAGCGAATCGTGACAATGTATAAGCGCATAATTACGAGATTTTATATCATTTATAAACTGCTTATTGATTATTGGAATATACTTATGTACCCACGGCTTAACTAGGTATAAATTGTCTATCCACGCAGGCTTAGGTTTTGACGCACCAACGCAGTATAAATCAATATCATAAAATTTAGCAAATCTTTTAGTCGTTTCTTCCACTACTACCGATTGTCCGCCCGGCTCGTAATATGTTATACAAACAGCAATCTTTTTTTTCATTAAGAAATCTCTTGTAATAATTTAATATATTCTTTTGCAATATTATCCCATTTGTATTTACTCATATCGTATTTATACTCTCGTTTGTCAATCCGTGGGATCTTGTCAATTACTGTTTTATATTTGTAGTCCGCCAATAATTCGCCGATTCCGCCTACTTCTGATGACCAGATATGTTTGCCAAAATACATTGCCTCAAGAACCATAAGCCCAAACGGCTCCCATAAAGACACTGCCGCAAAGATATCACACTGCTCCAAGTATACTTTTTTATCTTTGGGTCCCATAAACCCCAAGAAGATAACTCTATCTTGTACTTTTTCTTCCTTTATTAAATTTTCTAATTCATCTCTATAACCATCGTCATCGCCCATTATAAAATAGTAAGGATTTAAACCGTTTTTTATAAGCTCAGGAAGTTTTTCTACAACTAATTGGAAGCCCTTCATTTTGCTTATCCTACCGATTGATAAGATTGTTGTTGCATTCTGAGGCAGATTATGTTTCTTTTTAATATCAATTTCAGTTTTTATGTTGTCATATATGCTAAAATCAAAACCGTTATTTATCACGACTGACTTGCTTTTACCGATATTTCGTTTGTCGTCACAAATAAATTTACTAATACATGTAATCCTTCTCGCGCCTCTAATCGTGAAACTATTAAACAATTTGTCGTATATGTTCCACAATATTTTTACTAATTTACCTGCACTGTTTTGAGTATCACTATACCCATGAAATGTTAATAGATAAGGGATTTTTAACAGTTTTAAGAAAATCGCAAGCATGTTTACAAAAACTTGACCGTATCCATGCAAATGGACAACATCAGGTCTTTGCTTTATAACAACTCTTACCATTTTAATAAAGCCTGCAAGATTCGGTGGCATCACACCACGTAAAAAAGGCATCTTTTTAGGATACGGGATAAGCGGAATTTGATGAAATTTTATCTTTTTATCTGTATAACTCTTAGTCCTGTCAAATATGCTCTTTGTTGGATAAAAACCGTATAGAACTGTAACATCATGTCCCAAATCACGATAATGATTAGCTAGTGCTTCATATACTAAGCCACCACCACCAATGTTATACGGAGGATACTCAGGTACGCCTAATAAAATTTTCATGAAATTTGCGCTCCATATTAACTAAGCTTCGATCTTTTTTAATTTTGCGGGCAAGCTGAGCATATTTCTCTTTTTTGCTAATCACTTCATCTAATATCTTATTAAAATTGCTGTTGTCAAAAACTGGATAACCAAGCTCTTCCAGATAAACCATCTTTTCTGAGACAATAACAGGGATCTCATTTGAGACAGCAAAACTAAAAGGCCCACTTGATGAAAAACAGCTTCGATAAGATAAAACCAGAGCATCTGACAATGAGAATATATTATCGATTTCTTCATCTTTTGCAAATCCGTACCACATGATACTTGGGATATTTGCTGTTTTAGCTTTCAGACCATCAATCCAGCTTTTATAAGCAGGTTTTTTCTGATCGCGTAGATTATATCCACCAACAATAAGTACTCCAGTACGGTTAAGATCTTTTTTAGGCAGAGAAAGTATGCTCTCAATAAAAAGATCAATTCCTTTATAATATGATAAGTATCCAAAAAAGAGAATTTTGCGTTCATAACCCTGATATTGCTTTATAATTTGCTCATTTGAGAATTTGGTTTTTGTCAGAATTTTTTTGTTTTGCGGAATTGGATGATTTATTACAACAATTTTCCTGCGTGCTATCCTATATTCATTGACAAGACGATCAGCGAGCACCTTCTCATGTACAATCATCTCGTATAAATAACCGCACTGCTGATAAAACTGTTTTATAAAGAAAAACAGCTCGGTTCTCTCGCTTCCCATTATCTCTTTGATCTCATCTTGGGTTGGTACCTGATGGACAGTCATAACAGCCTTAATCCCACAAACTTTTGCGCTTATGCCAAGCAAATAAATAAATACAGCACCCCATACAGCGCTCCCGTAAGAGAAAAACTCGTATTGTATATGCATGAGGTGAACTTTTCTTCTTTTTGCGACCCTTATTATGTAAGGAATTTTGGTCCATAGAAGATATGGCCTTTTTATATCAAGCACACGATGTATATCTTTATCTTCAGATACCTTATCGTCACTTTTCTGGGCGATAATAATAAACTTTGTGTTTTTAAACCCTTTTACAATGTTTTGCGAGTATCTTCCAATTCCATCAAGATCTTTGTTTTGATAAGGGATTTTTGTTATTAATAAGATTTTTTCCATATCTTTACAGACTCTTTGGCCATATTTATTGGCGTTATTGGCTTAATTGTGCTTATATTATCCTCTCGGATATACTCGATTGGTATAGTAACAAGTTTTAATCCTCTGTGTAAAGCTGATTCTATTAGCTCAATATCAAAAGCAAAGCCATCTACAGTCAGATCTTTTTTAATCTTATCATATCCGTCTTTTCTTATCATTTTAATACCCGCTTGACTATCTGGGAATTTTGACCCAAATAACATTTTATTAAACGCCAAATAGCCTCTTGATAGGCTCTTACGGACAAGATCTGTTTTATATATTGATTTTTTGTCAAATCTGTTACCGATACAAAAGTCTGCATTGCTATTAATCAAAGCATCATACATATCTCCAATGAATTTGACAGGAACCTCAGGATCAAAATCTATAAAGCATAGAAATTTTCCTTTGGCCAATGAGAACCCCTCCTTAACAGAGAATCCTTTGCCTTTATTTTCAGCTCTAAAAACAACTCTTAACGACTTATTCTTTAAATCTAGTAGCTTTTTGGGGTTATTTTGTAATGCTCCATCAAACACATAAATCATCTCAAAATTACCCTCACCAAACCTTGATTGCAAATACTTATATTTCTTGGTAAAATCCTGTACTAATAACTTCTCTCCTTTATATACTGGCGTGATAACAGATATTAGCATATTTCTAAAAAAGAATTGGTTTAAAATCGGCTTTCTTCTTGCGTTACTTCTTCGCCTTATTTTAATTATTATAGCACCACCGACGCTATTTACCGATGGTATTGATAATTATATCCCATCTGCTTTCAAATTACTAGAACTTGATTTAAGTTTTTGGTATCCTCCACTTTATATCGCTATAATAGCACCTTTTCTGGGCTTACTTCCATTTATTACAGCCACTTTTTTTATCAAACTTCTTAACCTGCTTTTTTTCACGGGCTGGGCGTATTTTTCGCATAAATTCTTAAGATTAATTGGTATAAGCGATAAAGCAAGCAAATTTGCCATTTTGATAACCTCTTTTACTTCTTGGAGCATTTTAATGAGCGCTTCTATACATAATGACATGCTTTTTGCGATGCTGTTTTCTATTTCACTTTGCGTGGTATATAGCTTTAAGCCAGATACTAAATCTTTTATCAAGCTCGCACTAATCATTTGGCTTATGCTCATGACAAAACCAACCGGATTTCTTGCTTTACCATCACTTTGCTTGCTCTTTCTATATAAAAACTGGTTTAAAATAAAGCATATTATGATCTTTGGATTGTCAACAATGATTGGCATCGCAGGGTATATTCCTTGGTTTGCTAAAAACGGCTCAGTACAAGATGTAAATGTAGGTACAAATGATCTAAGTCAGAGTATAAGACTTAAATTTATCGGATTTGATCGCTTTTTACCTCAATTAAAACAAAGTTTTGAGTATTTTTGGGAGTTTGCATCGCTTGATAAATTGTCAACACTGGGTAGTGTACCAAGTTGGCTTCTTACCGCTTTCTATTTGAGCAATGTTATAATTTTTGGTATCCTAACAGTACTTCTTGCCATTAGCCTTGTCGAAAACCTCAAAAAAGACAAAAAAACTGCCTTAACTATCATAATTTCATCACTGTCAATTCTAACCTTTGGGACAATATATATGATATATTTTGATTTATATAATAGCGTTGACCCTGGAAGATATTTTATTCCTGTAATGGTTTTTGCTATATTAAGCTTTGTTATTGCGAGATTTAAGAAAATTTACTATTTAGTTATTGTCTGTGCAATTGGTTTATCTATCATAAATAGCTCAGTGATGATAGCTAAATATAGGCTTGATTACAATAAGACTACTGATGTTATAGAATTTATTGCCGATAAGGGCGTTAGCAAAAGCTATACCAACGATAAACTTACAAGCATTATTTTGAGATTTTACAACTTTGAAAGCAATCAAGATGACAGCATTAATCAGCCATTTACTGATTGCCAAGATGCCTTCTCCAACAATATTTTTTCTGTTTGCATTGAAGACGACTCTGCTTATATTTTTAAGGCGTTTATCTCTAGAGAGTAGCCTAACAATATGTTATTATTACCTAATTACATATCTTGTCTTTTTGGCCTTGATATGATATAATGATAACATGGAAGACGGAAATAATAGGGCAAAATTTGAATCAAATATACCATGGAATGTTGTTTTACCTGTAGGCTTTTTTACAGCTAGTTTTCAACAACTTTGTGCTAATGAAAAAGGCCCAGGAACAACTGTTAAAGAAATTCCCGTAGCCGCTTATTTTGACTCAGAATTACAACAGCTATACTTAACGCCGCTTGGTCCAACAACAGCAAGAGGAGTAGCATTAGACTTAGCCGGATACATTTGCGAGACCTTTTCATACGCTAAAGAACCATCAACAGTAAGTATTCGTCCACAAGAAGGGCCGCCATTGTTCTCATTAACAAATATTTGCGATTCAAATATTAATTGAAGTAATGCAATCACTTGACATACAGCCAGCCTTATGATATAATTAAAATATGACAATGTTTAATGGACTACCTAAAGGATCGTCTGAAGTTCTAAATCAATCCCATATCGTAGGGAAAATAACTACAGATAATCTTAATGGAGCAACAGGAATTTACGAGCCCGCCAAAGCATCTCTCCAAATACAAGCTGATGAACTAACTCCATTCACTATCCATGTAGAGGGCTTCTCCGTTATATTTGGAAAAAACGGCCAAAAAAATACCATAACATTTACACCCCCGACAGATGATAACACAATAGTCATGGAAATTTGTCATTCACCTATATATTAATCACTACTGCTTATGCTCTAGGCCTTCTTTAACCTGCACGGCGACATTAGCAACAAGGAAAAAGTAGACCATAATGGCAAAACCTTCAGCATAGCCATCTTTTTTAAGAATCAGCAAAACAGGCACTGCACACAAAAAAATCAACGCTACAAGACCCAAAACCCTACTATCCCATCCGTAAAGAAGCCAAATCAACATAATTGCGAAAACGATCAGAATAGCAATAGATTTAAGAGGTATAGATAGGGCAAATATCAAAGGAATACATCCTGCAACGATAAAAATCAGCCCAAGTGGCTTGTTAATAACATCAGTAACAATCTTCTCAATTATCATGTCAATTTCACCCCAAAATTTGCTTTTGGTATCAAAAATATGCTTATATTTTATCTCCTTTGAGTCAAAAACGAATTTAAGCAGTGGAATACTAATCTTCCTTGAAAAAAGCGTGTTTATATAGATATAAGATTTATTAATCTTTTTATAGATTCCAACGATTTTAGACCGGTTAAGATAAACAAGCATAATAAATACCCCTATGGGTATAATCAAAAAGGCCAATATTCTAATACTTTCGGCTGTTTTATACCCTATGGGGTATATAGTTATATCACTATTTATTAGAAATAAGTTCTGATTACCATTTGTCATATAATGATAATAATCAGAATCCGCTATATAATATTTGAGAGAATAAGGTTTCTCTAATAGAACTAACTTATAATCGCCACTTGTAAACTGAGTTTTATCAAGTTTGAAAAGCGTTTCTGAATATGAAGGATCGTAAAAGGTAGCCTTTTCCAAAGATATGCTATCAACCGGCTTATCGCTCTTTAATGATAAATTCATTATCTTGCCAAGTGCTATATCGCCAATAACAACCTTACCACAATCATAATCTTCAACCACCATTTCGCCAAATTCACCAGTAATAGTATATGCTTTGCCATCAAACTCAAGTAAATACAGAGCATAGTCATTACTAGCTATGTAGACATCTGTAGTATATATGCCATCTTCTGACTGCACAGACTTATTGAGAATATAAAACGGAGATTCCAATTCGGATACAGGCAATTTAGCAGGTAAATCTACTTTTACAAGTTCAGCCAACAAAGAGTATTCCTGTTTATATTCATCAATACTATCTTGTGAAACCAAAGAGTAGAGAGAAGGCATCCCAAAAGAATATCTGGCATTTGTACACGAATCAGCATAATATATCACCTCTACTCCGATGACATCTTCTAAGTTTGTCGAAACGACCTGCTGTAATAAATGCGACTGCTCATTTGCAATGTCAAAATAGTATTCAGTGTACTCATTGTCAATATCACTCCAGGCAATAGGATCATAATCTTCTTGCTCCATTGCGGTTTGTCTATCAAGATACTTTTGTGTAAATAATCTAACTCCATAACGAAGATTTAGGGTGTCATGCGCTTGATACTTAAACTCAAGAAGATAATCGTCAAATGGTTTTATCGTAGCAAGATATCTTTGAGCATAATATGCTGGTTTTTCCTTAACTTCTATCAATATACCTGCTTGCCCATTCTCATCAATAGTGTAACTTCTCTCGCTTGAGAGTGCCAGTCTGTGATCACTTAAAACAGCAGGAAAATCTTTACTGGTTTGGAGATTTTGAAGTAGATTTGTATCATCAAACTTAAGTACCGAGACATTGCATTTTGCAATATCGCTTAATTTGCGGTTAAGAAGATATTCATGATCTCTTGACTGATTGTGAGTAATAAATTCCTCTCCAACCTCTGATGTGTAAAAATACTCGTCTTTACAAAGGGATATAACCGTTTTAAGGCCATAATACTCTGAGAAATCTAACCTTTTATAATACGATTCTTTTGGTAAATACGCGCCCTCATATTTATAATTAGAATAAGGAGTGTTTTGTGCGGTTTGTGCTGATACATAAGACTCCTTGGTGTATGGGACAAGTTTATCTGCGTTTTGATCTGTAGTCGACACACTTAGTCCTGCACTACCTTGAGAAATATACTTAGATAAATACAGCTGATCGAGCGAATCAATTGGCTTGACCTGCAAGTCTTTGCTCATATACGATGACAAAGCTAGAAGGAGTGCTGATATAGCGCTTGTAACAAGGACTGTTAGTAGTATCTTTTTTTTCATTTCTTTTTTTTAATCATGATTATCATATATAAAACCCATAAAAAAGTCAAAGAGGATATAGCAAAAGTAACCCAGTATAATGTTTGCGGTATAAAATAGAGAGTTAAGTCAAGCTCATCGCTATCACCAGGATCAATTATCCATCCATTAGCAAAACCATTTGCAAATATATGATCACAGCTTGCACCAGTAAGCCTCCAGCCTTTGTGATAACCCTCTCGCATAACCAAAACGAACGGCTCTGTCGCATTTTTTACGGTTATTTTATATTTTATCGGGCTAATATACTCATAGCTTATTTGTGCATCTGATTTTTTAATATTATATAGCGAAACTAACTGTTCTTGTGTAATTCTATCGCTATGTATAAAAACCGAGTTAGCATTCAAATTGTAAAGCCGGCTTGCATAATTATCGTAGTCGCCACTAAAATACTCGATTTTATCAGCGATATAAAAATGATCGCCAATGTAAATCCGAGATAATTCATAAGCGTCAATATACTCACCACTATAAATCTGCGTTATCAACCCCTGCTCTTTGTAGTAGTTTATCTTGTCAATCGTATCAGCAATAAACTCCGGCTTAACATCTTTATGATAAATAATATATCGACTATTAGTAAATGTCATAAAATTAAGAAGCCACATGCTCTGCGATTTATCATCCTCATTCCACTCCAATCCCCAATTCCACAAACCAAAAGCTTCATCAGGAAAGGACTGTGGCTGAACGGAAGGCATATCAAATAGCTGTATTGTAGGATCAGCGCTGTTGACTTTCCACTTAGGGTAGTTAGCCCAACCCGCCGAGTTTACTACAGAATATGGCAAGCGCATAACACGGAATTGATTTCTACCATTATCATACTTGGCATTTAATATTTGTGCTACATCATAATAATCTTGTGGGATTTGTACAACGGGCGAATACTCTGCAGTTGTGTAATCCTCACCTTTAGCATGCTGTTGTGAGTACTTTGTGACTAACTGGCCACTCCATAGTGGATATGAGGCGATTATCTGTGAGATGCATAGTACTGCAAGCATGACTTGCTTTAATCTCTTGTTTTTCTCGTAATCAGTCAGGATATAGTAAGATATTATCGCAAACAAAAGAAATGGCATAAAAATTAGCGTCTTATCATATGATCTTATTGGTGCCAAAAATGGAAGCTTGAAAATGGCAAGTGTCCAACGCTGCGGAAGCCAGTATGCCCCTTTATTGGCTAAAAATATGACAAATATATATGTTGCCCAAAGTATCGTAAGTATCGCTGTTCTCTTTTTTGTTGCGATTAAAACGACAAAGGCTAGAAATGTAATGGCCAGTGCGCCATATACAGTTAGAGGTATCTGATCCAGGTATCTGCGAGTCTCCCAAAACATCGTCAAGCTCTCTGTGAAATTCATTGACTGCCAAAACAGCCATTGGTCTATGGGAAAGTGCTCTTGCTGTCTCATAAACGATGAATATGTGTTTAAATGCTGTATTATTTGTGGCACTGTGCTCCAAACGGTAATTAAGAAATATAGTATGTAAAATTTAGCTATTTTGAACAAGTAAGGTATTGTACGAACCGCTTTGCGTGATTTTAGGATGATGTAATTAACTACTGCAATTAGTATTAAAACTAGGTTAAGCGAGAAAAAATACGGGATATTGGAGTTGACTATGTTAGTTAGAAAAAGAATGGCAAGGAGGATTAATAAATTATTATCAATTTTAAATTTTAAGTTTTGAATTTTAAATTGATAGCTTTTTGCCTCCTCTTTTTCTGTTTTGCTTATGTATAAGTAGTATAGGATGAATATTGGTGGAAATAGTGAGTATAGGTTATGAAATGGGAAATGTCCTCCCTGATAGAAGAATGAGTATACTGGGAAGAAGGAGATGGTATAGACTAGAGAGAGCAGGTAAGTTTTGTTTTTTAATTTTTGCGTTTTATTTTGGGATAGGTAGTATGTTATGCCAAGGTATGTTGGGATGAGGAATATGAGGTAATAGTATGCTGTGTGGAGCGTGGTAGGGATGATTGTGAGAGGAAGATAGTATTGGAGTGAGGAGTAAGATGTTGCCATTGCACCTAGATCTCTTTGTGACCACAGGTATATTTGCTCTAAGATCTGGCGTGGAACAATTTGCTGTGCGATGTCATATTGAGAATATATGTGGTTAAGTGGGAGAAGGTTGAGGATGGAGAGGATGATTAGTAGGATAAGAATTATTGTGGTATATGTTTTTTTACTTTTTGTTTTGAGGTTCATTTGTATCTTTTTTGCGCCGTTTAGTTTTAATTGTGTCTATTATTAGGTATATTATACATCCTGTAAATGTCGTGACGGAGATTATTATGCCAAGATAAAAGTATGACTGGGGTTTAAAGTACAGGGTCAACTGTATGTCTATTGAGCCATCTGGGTTCTCGTGGTAATATTCTGGTGGATAGTTTGCTTTTATGTACTCAGGATCTATTGTCCACCCGTTTGCATAGTCATATACTAGTTCATGCGTATCTTCAAATATTGGCTTACGCCAAAGGTATGAGAGATCAGTAAGCTTAAAAGCAAATTTATCTTTAGAAATATATTCTATTGAATTGCCAATATGTTTTTTTTCTGCATTTAAAAACATTTCAGATGCAAACTCTTTATTACTTTTTAAATACAATTGCCAATTATAATCAAATGAATCATAAAAGTTTATCTTTAACTTATCTTTTATTTTATCTACTTTTAAACTATATTTTGTAGGATTATTTTTATGGAAAGACAAGTTTTTCCCATCAATAATTGCTCTTAAATCATCCTTGTTTATGAAAAGGTAATAACCATTACTTTCATAAACAAGTTCCAGCTTTTGACAAGAATTTACTATCTTAAAATATTTATCTTTAATCTTTTCATTATCATTCGGAGATAAATAGTCATAATAATTATTATTGAAAAGAATATGTTTTATGTTTATCTCATCTAAGTTTTCACAAAAATATTCTTCATTTATATTTTCAACGAAATTCTCCATGTATTTATCTGAGTAACGATTAACAGCTCTTGAAGGAATCTCTATCGTCCTTTTTTCAGTGAACTCATATAAAAAAGCTGGTCCCCAATAATCCCATGCCAATGTATCATTTTTCTCTCCTATGGCAATAAAAGTCGGGATTGGAACCTTTAGAGCTCTATTTGACGAAAAATCTTCATCGATTATTTTGCCAATAATCTTATATTCATTTGGATAATTAGAGTAATAGTCGTTATTAATAAATTGTCCTGTTAAATGAGGATATGAATTTATAAGCATGGCAAGGCTAAGAAAAAAAATTGCTGTTTTTCCGCTACTCTTAATCGTTTCACACCAAGAAATAGTCATTAAAAATGGAATTAGCATTCCAAATTTACTAAAAGTATCTCTAAACATATATAAACCAGACTTAACAATTCCAGATTTAAACCATAGACTATCTAATCCATAAGATATCATAAATATTATTAGCAAGTACGAACCCATGATTATGCTTTTTCTACCTTGATGCTTCTTGTCAATAATAATCATTAGAAAAGGCACCAGATTTAAAAACAACAAAATACTTGGCACAACTTGCTTATAAAACGAGGAGAAGCTTATCGATGGCTTACCAAAAGGAGAATTAAAAAAATCCCAACCTCCGATTCCACGATAAATATTAGATAGTTTAGCATACTTACTTATCGACTCAATATCAAAGACCGTTTTAATAATGTTTATCTCACTTTCAAATAAGTCTGTTCTATTAAAAATATAAAAATGACCTAAGTTCAAAGTCCAATATGAGTTGAATAGAAAAATTATAATTAAATAAATAGTAAGTATTTTCCTATTTTTATAAATATTCTTTATTTCTAATACGCTAATTATCAATAAGAGAATTACTAATGTAGCCAAGAAGGCTAAATTTGCAAATGCCACATTTAAGAAAATACTAAGTGCTAAAAACAATAATAAGCTTTTACTGTTAGGATCACGAATAATTCGAATATAAAAAAAGGCAATCCATGGAGTTAAAGCCATAAAATTTATAAAGTAAGGAACGGGGTTATAAATTATTATTAAAGTAAATGGATTTAATATATATATATATGAAACGAGTAATAATTTAATAGACATGATCTTTGTTCTATAAAACATACTAAGAAGCTTAAAAATTCCAATATATCCAATTATCAATGATAAAAAATAATATATTTTATACCAAGCATTAAATGAAACCCCCAACTTCTTTAAAAAAACGCTTATCGAGACATTCAAAATTTCAAATATTCTTATAGGTAAATAAAACCCAAATCCATTCCCGCCGTTCTCAATCCACATATAAAAAATTTCTTTGAGATTCTTTTCAGGATTATAATAATTTATCAAATCAAGCCCAAGAATAGAAGAGCCCTTATTTTTCCAAAAAAGATAAAACAATGGCAAGATAAAAAATATTATAAAAAAAACCGTATATATAATATAAAGAGATCTTTTCATGATTCTTTCAATTTGCTTCGTTCCTCACAGATGATAACCATTTAACCTATGCTCGGTTACATATATATATAAAATGCCAAGACAGATTAAAAGGAATTATCTTTTCGATCACATTATAAATAAAACCTAAAAATCCTTTGCCTCTAAACTTTTGATTATACCTTAAGATTTTAACAACTTTTAATCCGTTGTTTTCAAGTAAGCCCTTCCATTCATTTTTTGAGGCAAATCGTTCAATTGGCTGAAGCTTATTATTTGGATCACCAAGTAAAAAAACCTTGAAGAAATCTGGCAAAAAATATTGATTTGGCAACATATACAATGCAAAACCCTTTTTCTTCAGAACACGAGCAGATTCTTTTATTGCCTTTTCCATATCAATATAATGTTCTAAAGAACCCATATTTGTAACAATATCAAACGTTTCATTCTCAAATGGTAATCTTTCCGAATTTCCAATATTAAATTTACAATCAGGATAATTCCTTTTTGCTTTGTTTATCGCTTCATTTGATATATCTATACCATAAGCATCAAATCCAAGTTCCCTAGAGAAGTTTGTCAATTGGCCTAACCCGCACGATATATCAAGTAAACTTCCGTTATTTGAGTATTTTTTTGCTAATTTTGCTATATAGTTATAAAATTTATCCTCATCCAATTTCATTATTTCTTCAGCATAAACTTTATCATACCCATCTCTAAGAGATTTTTCCGTCGTAACATTTTGTTTAAAATTCTGCCCTATAATCATATTTTTTTTTAAATAAATTTAAGTATTTTTTTGCGTTAAAATCCCAACTGAACTTTTCACTATCAAGCTTAGTTGTCCAATCAATATCTCTAAACTCTTTCTCATTTGAAAGAAAATAATCTAGTTTCCCAACAAGCTGATCAACATCATCAAATCGAAATCTCTCATCAATTACAAGATCTTTCATGGCGGTTCTGTTTCTAACAAAGATTGGCCTGTTACATCTATACGCCTCGATTATTGGCAACCCAAATCCTTCCCAATAAGAAGCTGATATAACACCTAAAGCACTGTTATACTTACTATTTTGCTCCTCATCTTTTATAAAGCCGATTAAATTTACATTTTTTTCTAGTTTGTGCTTTTTTATTAAATTTCGGACTTTCTCCATAAACTCTTCTTTGCCAAATCCATATATTTCAAGCACAAAATCTGGATGTTTATCTTTTATTAATCTAGACATTTCAATAAGATCTAAAATGCCTTTGCGATAAGATATTTGTCCAAAGTAAATAAATCTTTTGTCTCTCCAATTTGCTTTTTGCGTAGGGTGAAATCTGTCTGTATTGGCACCAAGATCTATTACTTGTGATTCAACTTTATAAGTCTTTTTAAGCCATTCTTGCAAGTATTTGCTTATAGATATAACTTTAACAGCTTCTTTGTATCCTCTACCATAAAATAGTAAACTCGCAATACCATCTATTTTTGATACTAATCCATCTCTATACTGCCAATCTGTGTTACCAAGACAAGTTACCATATATTTTATACCGTTTTTGTAGAATGCGTTTAAGAAGGGAAGCGAATCGTGACAATGTATAAGCGCATAATTACGAGATTTTATATCATTTATAAACTGCTTATTGATTATTGGAATATACTTATGTACCCACGGCTTAACTAGGTATAAATTGTCTATCCACGCAGGCTTAGGTTTTGACGCACCAACGCAGTATAAATCAATATCATAAAATTTAGCAAATCTTTTAGTCGTTTCTTCCACTACTACCGATTGTCCGCCCGGCTCGTATGCAGTAATACAAACAGCCATTTTCTGTTTTATCATTTTATTACAAAATTAATAAATTAATATCTACTATCCATTTTAATGTTTTTACTTTGTATGCTCTTTTACAAAAAACACAATAGCATTTTCATCTTCTAAATTCAGCAGTTTCAGATTACTATTCTTCAACTTAATTTTTTTAAATCCCTCTTTCCTAAGCTTTTTTATTATTCTCCATAGATTAATTCTATCGTTGTGAGCCTCCATTATTATTGCATCAACTTTTGACAAATTAGAACGAACTAAAACATCTTCTTCGGCTCCCTCAATATCTAGTTTTAAAAGAGAAATTCTGCCGAACTGATTGTTTATATCTTCTATAGTAATTGTCTCAACAAAAGTTTCTCCATCATTACTTCCTCTTGAATATTGAAGGTTATCATTAATTTTAAATTTTATTGTCCCCTTAAAGTCACACAGTGCCTTATTAATAATTTTGTATCTTTTTATCTTATTTAATTCTAAATTCGTCTTTATATAATCAATAAGAGATGAGTTAGCTTCTAAAACAACAAATCTTGCAAGAGGGTACATCTTTGATAAGTAAACTGTACTATCTCCCTTATAACCACCAGCATCAATTATAAGACCGTTTTTCCCAATTGATAATTTTTCATGTAAATATGATTCAAAATAAAAACATTCTGTTAACATCGATATGTCCGTTCTTAAGGAATCTATCTGCATAGAGATTTTTTCTCCGCGAAAATCAAAAACTGTAATGATCTTTCGTTTTATTTGCAACAATATTCCTCCAAAAATCATAACGAATTTAAACAAACCGATTTTTCTTATTAACCAAATTGATGCTTTTATTTTTGCATACAAGTCATTTGTTATTATTAAAATCTTCTTTGATTTCATTAAGAGTTTCTAGATATGTTAAAGTTATATTATCCCACCAATATTGATCTAAATTAAAATCATCCTTTATTTTTTTGCTTAAATTTATTTTATTCATAAATTCATTGGTTTTGGTAGTAAATAATATTTTTTTCTTGTACTCTTTTAGAATCTCTTTCAAACCTCCTATGTTGGTAGTCCATATTATTTTATTAAAAAAAATTGCTTCAAGAGCAATAAGTCCAAATGGCTCCCAAATTGATGTAGCAGCGAATATATCACATTGCTCTAAATACTGTTTTTTATCATCAATATTCATGTAACCTAAAAAAAGAACATTATCAACAAGTTTCTCTTTAGAAATTATTCTCTGTAATTCAGCTTTGTATCCGTCATCTTCTCCCATTATCATATATATTGGTTTAAAACCATTTTTTATAAGATCCGGAATTTTTTTCACAACTAATTGAAATCCTTTCATTTCAGTAATTCGCCCAATAGAGAGAATTATGAAATCGTCTTTCTTAAGTTTGTGTTTATTTCTTATGTCATACTTCTTATTTACTTTATTGTAAGAATAGTAATCAAACCCATTATAAATCACTATGGATTTTTGTTTAAATTTATTTCTTGAATCATTTAAAATAAATTTACTTACCGCAGTAATTTTTGAAGCATTTTTAATCAAGAAATAATTTAAAGTTTTATCGAAAATTCCCCAAATTAATTTTACCAAAGGAGCACTTTTTTTCTGCGTTTCAGGATACCCATGTATCGTTAAGACATATTTAATTTTTTTTAACTTTAACATAACGGACATTAAATTAACAATAAATAGCCCATATCCATGTAAATGTGCAACATCCGGTTTCTCTAAGCCCAAAATCTTCCACATGGCTATAAATCCGGATAAATTTGGTGGCATAACTGTTCTTAAAAAAGGCAATTTCTTGGGATAAGGTATCTCAGGTATCTGATAAAAATGAATCCCATTTTCATCTTTAAACTCTAAAACGCTAGCAAAAATAGACTTGGTTGGATAAAAGCCATAAACTACAACCACTTCATGCCCTTTCTGCCTATATTGTTCCGCTAAGTTTTTAAACACTATCCCCCCTCCCCCTACATTGTAAGGAGGATACTCAGGAACTCCTAAAAGAATCTTCATCTAAAATAAATTTGTTGATATTTTAACCATAAATTCTTCCATTCTCTTTCTTCTCTTGCTTTAATTACGATATCATTTATATTATCTTTTCCGTGTTCGAAATAATATTCGATTTTTTCTGCTAAGCTTTTTTTGTTTAGTTTAAAACAAATTTCTTCTCCCCAAATTTCAGAAAACACTTCACTTGCAATGAACGGCAAACCATAACTAATAGCCAAAGCCATTGGACCACTTGCAGACAACATTTGCAAATAAGGAATAATTAGCAAATCAGCTACTGAGAAATATTTTATTATATCATTCTCAGGCACAAAGCCTGTCATAATAATGTTTTTATTTTTCTTGATTTTTTCTTCAACCCTATTGTACCAGGCATTGTATTTTATATCTTCTTCAACTCTTTTTGGCTTACCACCGCATATAAAAAGTGTATATTTATCTTGATTAAGCAAATTAAAGCTATCTATTAAAAGATCTATTCCTTTATATCCTGCAAGAAAGCCGAAATATAAGAGATTCTTTTTGTCTTTTATCACTCCTAACTCTCTTAGTAACGGATCTTCTTTATCAATCTTCTGTATTTTCTCTATTCCTATATTTATAATTTGAATTCTTTTTTTAGAAAAGAAATATTCTTTTACCAAAATTTTTTTAAATATTTCCTCATGAACAATTATTTGATCTATAAAAATGCCTGAAAGAAAATAAAATATAAAGAAGCATATTTTCAAGAAAAAATTAGGGTATCTAATTTGATTTATTTTATTAAAATCATCTTTAATGATTTTCTTACTTATTACCCCATGAAAAGTGACGATAATTCTCGTTCCGATAAGTTTTAAAAAAAAGAGCGTCAATAAAACAAAAGGTGTTGATATTAACGATCCAAAAAGATTAAACTCATGCTGGACATGAACTGTTTTTATTTTCTCTCTCTTAATTTCTTTTATTAAATCAATAAAGAAGAAAAACGACTTTCTACTCCAACACCTATCTATTTTTACTTCATTATCATAATAAGAAGTTAAGCTTTCTTCCTTATTCGCAAGAACGATAAAATTTTTTCTTAATTCTTTTGGAACAGTATCTAAAAGCTTTTTACTGTACCAGCTCATTGCGCTTTCGTTCATATCAGAAAAATCTTCTGATGGATATGTTGAAACTATACCTATTTTATTCATTTATATTGCTTTCCATTATAATATAACTTGGTCTGTTTTCAACTTGTTTTAATGCTTTTAGCAGATATGTTGAATTTATTCCAAGCATTATAACAATAAATCCTGTGTTCATTAAAATAAATGACCCCAGTATTGTAGATCCAGAAAAAAAATTCTCCCAGAAAAAATATCCTATTAGTGTTACTACAAAGAATATCCCTCCAAAAAGGCTTAGTAAAATACCAAAAGAAAGTATTATCTTCATTGGTAACATGCTGAAAGATGTTATCCCAATTCTTGCCAGATTTATCATTTTTTTCATAGAATATGATGGCTTACCATGTATTCTGGCCCTCACTTTATAATTTATTACAACGGTATTAAATCCCACCCAGTTAATAAGACCTCTATAAAATTTCTCTTTTTCAGGCAGTTTATTCAAGACTTCTACAACTTTTCGATCAATTAATCTAAAATCTGCTGATCCATTTTCAATTTTGATATCGGATATTCTATTTATCACCCAATAAAAACCATCGGACATTATTTTCTTCAAAAAACCTATTTTCTCGGTATTCTCTCTCTTCGTATTAACGATTTGAAAACCTTCTTCCCATTTTTTAATCATTTCAAGAATTTTAGAAGGTGGATGCTGTAAATCCGCATCCATCATGATTACCGCATTACCTTTAGCATATTTCATGCCAGCCTCTAACGCTGCGTGATGACCAAAATTTCTTGAAAAAACAAGATATTTGATCTTACTATTCTTTTTTACCAATTTTTTTATTTCTTCCGTACTTTTATCGGTACTTCCATCGTTTACAAATATAATCTCAAAATCATATTTTTTATTAACAAATTTAACTTGATCCAAAATTTCTTTATAAATTAATGGGATATTTTCCTCTTCATTATGAACAGGTAATATTATGTCTATTTTTTTTCTCATATAAAAATTCCTTACTTACTTTAATTCCGCATCAACCATTAACTTAACAAGTTCCTTAAATTTTGTTTTCGGTTCCCAACCTAAACTCTTTTTTGCTTTAGAGAAGTCTCCAATAAGTAAATCAACTTCTGCCGGTCTGAAAAATTCAGGATTAACTTTAACGATTAACTCTTTTCCATTTTTACCAATCTCATTTATTCCTTCTCCCTCCCACTTGATATTTACATCTATTAGTTTAAAAGCCTCTTCAACAAATTCAATGATCTCATGTGTTTCACCAGTTGCTAGTACAAAATCATCAGCTTTTTGTTGCTGTAACATAAGATACATTCCTTCGATATAATCTCCAGCAAAACCCCAATCTCTTTTACTATGCATATTGCCAAGCTCTAACGCCTTCTTGGTAAGCCCCTTCTTATATCTTCCAACATATTCAACAATTTTCTTAGTAACAAACTCTGAACCACGAAGCGGTGATTCATGATTAAACAGTATCCCATTACATCCGAACACATTATAAGCCTCTCGGTAATTTACAATAGCCCAATAAGCATTTAGTTTTGAAACACCATAAGGACTCCTTGGATAGAAGGGTGTCGTTTCCTTCTGTGGAATTTCTCTTACTTTTCCAAACATTTCAGAAGTAGATGCTTGATATATTTTCGTTTTAGGCGAAATTGAGCTAATAATATCACATATATATGCTACACTTAAGCCGTTAGTTATGTATGTCGAAATTGGGGCTTTAAACGATGATCCAACAAAGCTCATTGCGGCAAGATTATATAATTCGTCAGGTTGCAAATCTTTTATGAGATCATACATATTTCTAAAGTCTGTAAGTTCAAAATCTACTATTTTTACCTTATCTTTTATTCCAAGTTTATCAAGTCGCCATAATTCTCCAGAAGCACTTCTTCTCGCGCCACCAATAACTTCATAATTTTTCGCTAAAAGAAACTTCGCTAAATAAGCTCCATCTTGACCTGTAATGCCTGTTATTAATGCTTTTTTCTTTTTGTTTTTAGACATTTATATTTTAAATGTTAATTTTATTTATGCCATCCATTCTTATAATTTGCATACCATAGCTTCAAACTTTTTACACTGTCAGATAAATTTTTCCTTGGAGCCCAATTTAGTTCATTCTTTACTTTTTTAGTATCCGCATACACCATCGCATACTCACCCTTCCTAATCTCACCCATCTGTGCATTTAACTTGACATTAAAAATCTTCTCGACTTCACTCACAATTTCAAGCACCGACCAGCCCTTGCCATTACCAAGATTATAGACAGTTTCAATGCCAACTTTTTTTAAATTTTGTAACTTATTATATGCCAACCCATGAGCATTGACAAGATCCTCCACATCAATATAGTCTCTTATAGGGGTCTTATCAGGAGTATCAACCTTGCCACATGTAAGATAAAATTTCTCAATCCCCATAGCACCTCTTACTGCATTTTGTACCAAAAGTTGAGAAGGCTTTTTACTATCGCCAATAAGCCCACTAGAGTCTGCTCCACATACATTAAAATATCTAAAAATTATACTGTTAAATCCATGAAGTTTTGTATACCACCTTATTATATTTTCAGCCATTAATTTTGATTCTCCATAGGGATTCATTGGACTAACAGGGTGTTTCTCATCCATAGGTAAATATTTAGATTCACCATATATTGCACAAGTCGACGAAAAAATAATATTCTTAACATCATACGCTCTCATTGCCTCAAGCAGATTAAGTGTCCCCATAACATTGTTTTCAAAATACAAAGCAGGTTGCTCCATTGACTCATTGACAAGGCACAATGCCGCAAAATGCATTACCCCACCAACCTTATTCTTTGCTAAAACTTTCTTAATATCATTCTTTTTTTGCAAGTCGCCTTTAAAAAAAAGAAGCTCCCCACGACCTTTATCTTTCGAATATTTTGCAAGCGTATCAATAGCTTCTTGATAGCCTCTAAAAAGATTATCAAATACGATAACCTTATACCCTTGATCTAGCATCATCTTTACCGCATGTGAGCCGATATATCCTGCACCTCCAGTTATTAAAACAGCTTTTTTCATATACTAAAATCAGACCTTGAATTAAAACTTTACTTCTCGATTATACCTCTATGACAATTTTTGTCAACCTGACATCATAATAACAACAGCCAAAAAAACAGAAAAATAATTGCCTAAAACATGATCATATGATACAATACAAACCATGTTTAAAAACTATATCGATCTACTAAATGAATTTGTCAAAACAGACTTCAAACATAGATATAAAAACTCCGCGCTTGGCTTCTTATGGATGGTAATTAAACCCCTAGCATTATTCTCTATACTATATTTTATTTGGACATCTATATTTCGCACACGAGATCAAAATAGCCTCTTCCTACTTTCTGGTATCATGATATCAAACTACTTCAATGATGGCATAACTCTTGGTCTTAAGTGCCTAGAAAACAAGTCTCACATAATACTAAAAATCAACTTCCCAAGAGAGGTTGTTATATTCAGTTCGACGGCCGTTGCACTTATTAATTTTCTTGTTAATCTTGGCATACTTCTAGTATTTGCTATAGCAGCAGGAATAAAGCTCTCTTTTTGGGGTCTATTATTAGTTATATTCTCTCTACTTACACTATACCTGCTTATTTTGTCTATCTCTTTCTTCACAAGTCTTGGCAATATTCTTATGAAAGACCTGCATCATCTAGTAGAGCTTGGCTTACAAATGGTGTTTTGGGGTACTCCGATTCTTTATAGCGTTGATCAGCTTCCAGACAATCTCGCTAGGATTATTAAACTTAATCCACTAACACATATCCTCCAAGCTTTCCGCACTGGGCTTTTAGAGGCCGATAAAGTAAGCATAAACGATTTCGCAACGATATTCCTCCTTTTCTCAATAATATTTTTATTTACATCTATGGGATATAACTATTTTAAACCCACAGTTAAGAGGATTGCAGAATTTTTTTAAAAATATGGCAAAAACCAAGCAAAAAAAAATCGTACAAGAACATGATTACTCACTTATCGTGTCAGATGTAAGTAAACACTTTAACATACCAACAGAGAAAACAGACACCCTAATCCAAAGACTCGCAAAACCGCACAAATGGATTAGCAACGATGGCAAAAGAAAACTCGAAGTTTTAAAAAATGTCTCTTTTAAGGTCGAAAAAGGCGAATTTGTTGGAATACTTGGAAATAACGGATCAGGCAAATCGACCCTTCTTAAGATAATGTCAGGAATTTACTTGCCAAACCAAGGTAAAATCAAAGTAAGAGGTATTTTGGTGCCTTTTCTGGAGCTTGGTGTTGGCTTTAACCCAGAATTAACAGCTCGTGACAATATCTATCTAAATGGTGTAATACTTGGCATGTCGCGCAAAGAGGTTGAGGATAAATTTAACAGTATCGTCGCATTCTCGGAGCTTGAAGAGTTCCTTGATATGCCGCTTAAAAATTTCTCCTCAGGTATGCAGGTCAGACTCGCTTTCTCAATCGCTATCCGCTCATACGCCGATATTTACATAATGGACGAGGTATTAGCAGTTGGTGACGCCAATTTTCAGAAGAAGTGTTTTAATGAATTTGAGAGTTTCCGCAAAAAAGATAAAACGGTAATTTTTGTATCTCATGATTTAGAGCTAGTCGAGAAATTCTGCACTAGAGCAATTCTTATCAATGAAGGACAAGTTGCAATAGATGGTACACCAAAAGAGGTGGTGAAGAAATACAGAACAATTTTAAATTCTAAAGTTTAAATTTTGAATTAAAGGCAAAGGATTTACAATTTGTAATTTTAAATTCTAAATTTTGAATTTTGAATTGAGTATTATCATTTATAATTCAGGATTTTTTAATCATTAGAGAGGTAAAATAAAATGAAACTTCTAAATTTAGAGTTTAAAATTTGTATTGAAAACAGAAAATATAATTCAAAAGAAGGCGTTTGTTTTTAGCTTAAACATAATTAAATTTTATAAAATTTTAATAGCAGAAAAAGAATATATTCTATCTAAGCAATTACTTAGAAGCGGTACGAGCATTGGCGCAAATATTGAAGAGGCTCTTGCAGGACAAAGTAAAAAGGACTTTACACATAAGATGTCAATCGCATCAAAAGAAGCAAGAGAGACAAGATACTGGCTAAATTTGCTTAAAGAAAGTAACTTAGTTGATGCAGAATGCTCTAATTTACTTATAGATATTGAAGAAATAATTAAAATACTAACAAAAATTGTTATCAGCTGTTCAAAGAAAAAACCACTTATTTAATTTAAAATCTGAAATCTAAAATTTAAAATCTAAAATTTAGCATTTAAAATTTAAAATTTAAAATTTATATTTATGTCCACTTTACAAAACCAAGACCAAAAGGTCTACAACGCTATAAAAAGCGAGGCTAAACGCCAAAAAGAAGGAATCGAGTTAATCGCTTCCGAAAACTATGTCTCATCAGCAGTACTTGAGGCAATGGGTTCTATTTTAACAAACAAATACTCAGAAGGATACTCAAGTAAAAGATATTATGCAGGCAATGAGTTTATCGACGAGATAGAAGATCTTGCAAAAGAGCGTGCTTGCAAGTTATTTAATGCAGAGCATGCTAATGTCCAACCATATTCAGGTTCTCCCGCAAATCTCGCTGTGCATTTTGCATTTCTTGACGCCGGCGATCGCACACTTGGGATGGCATTATCTGCTGGTGGCCATCTCACACACGGTTTTAAAGTTAGCATTACTGGTAAATATTTTAATTCTGCATCTTACGGTGTAGACAAAAACGGCTATATAGATTACGATGAAGTTAGAGATATCGCAAAAAAGCACCAGCCTAAACTTATATGGGCAGGAGGGTCAGCTTATCCACGCATAATAGATTTTGCGAAATTTAAAGAGATAGCCGATGAAGTCGGAGCAATTCTCGTTGCAGATATAGCTCACATAGCAGGATTAATCGCAGGAGGAGTCCATCCAAATCCATTCCCATACGCTGATGTCGTTACTACTACTACACATAAGACGCTAAGAGGACCAAGAGGCGCGATGATTATGTGCAAAAAAGAGTTTGCCGAGAAGATTGACGGAGCTGTATTCCCAGGATTGCAAGGTGGACCACATAATCACACTACTGCAGGAATTGCCGTTGCGTTAGAAGAAGCAAGCCAGGATGATTTCAAAGCATATGCTAAGCAGATTATTGCTAATGCAGCTTATTTATCAAAGTTACTTATGGACAAGGGCTATCGAATTATATCAGGCGGAACAGATAACCACCTTATGCTTGTCGATGTGACAACACAAAATGGTCTCACAGGCAAAATCGCTAGCGATACTTTGGAGCTTGCAAATATTACACTAAATAAAAACGGTATACCAAACGATCCTCGCAAGCCTTGGGATCCATCAGGCGTCCGAATAGGTACTCCAGCAATAACCACAAGAGGTTTAGTTGAGAAAGACATGGAGTTTGTCGCTGACTCAATTGACAAAGCACTAAAAAATAGAAAAGATGAGTCTTATTTGAGCAAATTAAGAGCTAAAGTAGCCTCCTATATGAGCAAATTTGAAATACCGGGAATTAATAATTAAAATAATCTTAAGAAAAGTGATGAAAACTGATTTGGAAATTGCACGGGAAGCAAAAAAACTCCCAATAACAGACATAGCAAAAAAGCTAGGTCTTAATCCTGATGAGTACGATCAGTACGGCAAATATATAGCCAAAATCGATTTATCAGTACGCAAGAGATTGCAAAATCGCCCAAACGCCAAATACATTGTTGTGTCAGCAATAACGCCCACTCCACTTGGTGAGGGCAAAACAACAACCACAGTTGGACTTGGACAGGCTATGCACAAAATTGGTAAAAACAGCGTGATAGCAATAAGACAGCCATCAATGGGCCCGACATTTGGCATAAAAGGTGGTGCAGCAGGTGGTGGATACGCACAAGTTATTCCAATGGAGGAGTTTAATCTAAATTTCACTGGCGATATACACGCAATCACTGCATCACATAACCTTGTTGCAGCAATAATAGACAACCATCTTCTTAAAGGAAATAAACTCAAAATAGATCCTGATAAAATTATATGGCCAAGAGTCCTTGATGTAAGCGACAGGGCACTTCGCAAAGTCCGCATTGGTGATAATAAAGACCCAAAAGAGTTTGGTATAGAACGAGAGACAAGGTTTGACATAACCGTAGCTTCAGAGATAATGGCAATACTTGCACTTGCTAATGATTTGCAAGATCTAAAAGCTCGAGTTGCAAGAACTGTAGTTGCATACAATACAGACGGTAAACCTGTCACAATAGGAGATCTAAAAGTTGCGGGAAGTGTGGCGGTAATAATGAAAGACGCGATAAAACCAAATCTCGTGCAAACACTAGATAATACACCAGCAATTATACATGCCGGACCATTTGCAAATATCGCACACGGTAACAGCTCGATAATAGCAGATCTTATCGGAATTAAGATGGCAGATTATCTTATCACAGAAGCTGGTTTTGGTGCTGATATTGGTATGGAGAAATTTATGAATATAAAATGCAGATATAGCGGACTAACGCCTGATGCTGTAATAATAGTCGCAACAGTAAGAGCACTTAAGTACCACAGCGGTAAATTCGATATTAAACCAGGCAAAAAATTGCCCAAAAAACTTATACAAGAAGATATTGAGAGTATCGAGCAAGGAATCGGAAATCTCGCTAAACAGATTGAAAACGCTAAGTTATTTGGTGTACCTGTAATTGTTGCGATAAACAGATTTCCAACAGACACAGATAAAGAGGTCGAGTATGTAAAGAATCGCGCAAGTGAACTTGGGGCTGATCAAAGCGTAATAAGCGAAGTTTTTGCCAAAGGAGCTGATGGCGGAATTGATCTAGCAACCGCTGTCGTACAAGTAATAGAAAAAGGTGATAAGAATTTTAAACTTCTGTATGATGAAAAAGAAGGCATTAAAGATAAAATAAGCAAAATTGCGCAGAATATTTACGGTGCAAATAACGTAAAATATACCGAAGAAGCTGATAAATCGATCAAATTAATAGAGCAAAATGGTATGGATAAACTTCCAATCTGCATGGCCAAAACTCATCTTTCTTTATCTGATGATCCAACTAAAGTCGGCAGACCAACAAACTTTGATATAACTGTAAGAGAAGTAAAAGTCTCTGCAGGAGCCGGCTTTATAGTCGCAATGCTTGGCAAAATGCGCCTTATGCCCGGGTTATCCTCTCATCCAAATGCGCAAATTATAGACATAGATGAAGATGGTAATATTGTCGGGTTGTCGTAGAAAATTAATTTGCCTTTATTATTATGAATTATTGGTGACCCTTATGCAGTGGAACTCTTGTAAAATCAGCTGTTTTATAGTATAATTATATAATGGAACAAAACGATGCAAGAACCGGATTAAAGATATCGCAACTAGCTCTAATAAAGGCTTGCAAAGAGCTAAATATTCAGTATGAGATTATTCATAAGCATCAAATTCTTGTCAAAGTAACCCTTCCCAATAAAACAAATCTTTTCTTTACACATCATTACAAAGCATTTAACAGAGAAGATATTGTAAAAATATGCAAAGACAAAGACCTTTCATACACTGTTTTAGCACCACATATAAAAGTACCTAAGTGGAAAAGCTATCTCGCACCTAATTTAAACGAAAAATACTTACCACTATTGGAGTTCCCAACAAGAAAAACCATTGCCAACGATATCGAAAAAAACTTTAAATATCCAATCGTTTTAAAAAGAAATTTTGGCTCGCAAGGACATAATGTATACTTATGCAATAACAGAGCAGATATTCTTTCAGCATTAAGAAGGATATTTAGTAGATCACGCAAATTTGGTGCTTTTGATTATATTGCTATCGCACAAGAATACATTAAAATCAAAAAGGAATACAGAGTAATAGCTTATAAAAGAAAGCTTATGTTTGCTTATGAAAAGAACATTGACGATGCAATTTTTGTCGGCAACTTAAGTCCTTTGCACTGGGAGAACGCAAAAGGTGTTCTTGTGCAAGATGCAAATATACTGGAGAAATTAGAGGCTTTTTCTCAAGGGGTATTTAACGCCATCCCAATAAATTTTGTTGGGCTTGATATTGCTATAGATGAAAATGGAGAGTTCTTCATAATCGAGATAAACAATTCTCCTGGAATGGGTATTGGTGCAGGATCTTTTGGTATGGATCCAATTGTCCGCATGTTCAAATATATCTTAAAAGATTTATCGGTATAATTAAGCAGCCAAAACAATATCCATTGTAATGTCGTGTTTCTCAAAAGGCAATTCTTCAAAAATCTGCTCCCTAAAACAAACACCGATTTTATAACAAATAGAGTCGACAAGGTATCTGTCATAGTATCCCCCACCCCTGCCTACCCTACAACCACTAATAGTAAAAGCTCGCCCGGGAACAATACAAATATCGTTTTTATCAAATCCTGCATCATTTACATTATCAAAAAGCTCTTTACTATCATTGGAAATTATTTGCCATTTAGATGTAAAAATCGGAATATAAAATGAAATATTAGACAGTAATTTAACAATTTCGTAAACTGCGATTTCATCAGAGAGTTCTTGATAAATAAATACTTTTCGAGAATTTCTATTTGCGATTATTTTGACTATTTCTGCTCTAATCTGTGCTGATCTACTATCTTTATCGCTTATTTTGATTTTTTTTACCTTATCTCTTATTTCTTGCTTATTCATGAAACTATTTCTTAACATCCTTTTTAAATAAATAGAATGAATAAAATGTCAGAAAAAGAAATGACAATAAAACCCCTCCGATAAGAATAAAGAATGAATATTTAGCAAAAGGCAATGTTATAATAGCAATTATTGAGATATACTTAATTAGTTTAGCACCTAGTTGATGAGTTTTATCCCAGATCTGCTCATTTACCAATGTCCACGGAGTGCGAATGCCTATTGTGTAATTTGATTTTGCATGTTTTATAAGATCGCTTATGCTGATAAAAAACAGACCCATACCTAAGCCAGTAACCTGTGTAAAGTTAAATTCAGAAATTACATTCCACACAAACATAATTATCTGTAAATAAAGGAACAAAAGATGAAAAGACAGTATAAATCGTTCATATGCGCCACTAAACTTTTCGATGTTTTTCTTTTTTGGGTCAATTTTGGGCACAAGGACAAGAAATACCTGCAATACAAGAAGCATTATTGGAATGAAAAACAGCCCAAATCGATTTGTTGCGAATCCATCAGCTTCTCCGGTTATTCCCCAATGTACAGCATATTTATAAGGATAATTGCTCAAAGAAAATAACGAGAGGACAAAAGATGTCAGTATTATTATATACGGTAAAAGCTTTTTCATGGTTTTTAAAACAAGCGGGAGACGGGACTTTACGCTACTATTTCGCTTCGCTTCATAGTGGCCTAACCCTGCTTCTGCCCATTACTTTGTAATAGACAGACAAGTCTCGCCCCGCTCTTCATTATTTAAAACAAGCGGGAGACGGGGCTCGAACCCGCGACCTTCACTTTGGCAAAGTAACGTTCTAGCCAACTGAACTACTCCCGCACATTTATAGATCAAATTTGTACTCGAACATATGCCGAGAACCAGGCTTGAACTGGTGACCCCACGATTTTCAGTCGCGTGCTCTACCAACTGAGCTATCTCGGCTTAGCTTCAATAATACACTATTTTAGTTTTTTTTTCAACTCGCTAGCGATCTTTTGTACAAAAATGTGCTTATCAAAATTGTCATAAGCAAATTCGCGCATCTTTTCATGATTCCATTTAATCTGGTTAGATTTTGTTATTGCTTCCCATAAATTATCAGCATTTTCATTCTCAAAAAACACACCTGTCTCTCCTTCTACAATATAATCTAATGCTCCACCTGCTTTTAGAGCTATAACCGGCGTACCACTCCCAATAGCCTCAACTGCAGCTATTCCAAAATCCTCAATACCACAAAAAAGAAGCCCTTTTGCTCCAGCTAATAAATCAAGCTTCTGCTTTTCATCTACCCAACCTAATATTTCTATGTTTCTATATTTTTTTGCACTTTTTTTAATCTTTTTTAATCCTGAACCTGTGCCAATAATTTTTAAATTAAAACCGTGCTTTTTTGCACATTCTATTGCTAAATTGCCATTTTTATTAGGTTCAAACGGTGCAATTGATAGAAAATACTGCTCTTTAATGCTTTTATGAGGCAAACAACTCTTTACGTCAACTGGAGGAAATATAACAGGCACATTATCAATTTTGTAATATTTCTGCATCCTTTTGGCAACAAATTTTGAGCATGCCACAAAGCTATTTACTCTATTATTAACAGATACATCCCACGCCCTTAGATAACTTAGCCAGAAATTTATGAAAAATCTTAGGACTCTGGGCTTTTTATCGAAATATCTATGTCGCAAATCCCAAGCATACCGCATGAAAGATGAAATATATGCAAAATGATAGCTGTTTATATCAGTAATTACACCCTTTGCAGCGACGGTGCTGTGAGATATAACTAAATCATATCCCTCGAAATTAAAACTCTCGATAGCCCCTGGCCACAAAGGAAATGTCCACCTATAAAAATATCTGATAAAAGGTATCTTTTGCAAAAATGAGTATTTAATATCTCTTTTACTAAAATTCTTGGACAATTTTGATTTGTCACCAAAAAGCATAAAAAGGTCTGCTTGCGGATACATACTTAGGAGAGTATCAACTAATCGCTCAGCTCCGCCCATTTTGTATGCGAAATCATGGACGATTGCTATCTTCATCGTCTGATATAATAATTGTATTATACGCTCTAACGCCTCGATATCTTATAAGGGTTATAATCATAGATAGAACAGCAAATGAAGCTATCCCGATTACTATTAGAAGAATACCTATTAAGACGTTGTCTACTCCAAAAATATTAGTCTGTGGTGTCTTTGTCTTGTTGTTTACAGATTGGATATTAATTATCAGCTTTGATGGAGCAAATTTTAATATATTTTGAGGAGGACTACCCTCAGCCATTAACACAGATTTAAAATCAACATTTTGACCACTATGTTCCCATTCAATATCTGTACTCCCAGCGATGATTGGTCTAAAATATATCCTTGCAAACACATCCGGGTCTGTAGCTGTCTTATAAAGCTCATCTTCTCCACTTTGGCAATAGCCTTCGATAACTATCACACCATTCTCATTATCTGCACTTTGCCTGTCATCATCATAATTGCAGAAAATGTCTTCATTTCTTAATATCCTTGTAATTTGCAAATAGTCGGGATCAAATGTTAGTACTGCTCGACCTAGTATTAGCTCTTCTTCATCAGAGAAGATTTTTACATCAACAGAAAATTCTTGTCCAACTGAGACGGTTTGTGCATCCTTTTCTAAAAGCATCAAGCCATCTGTAGCATATGTGTTCTGAGTTAACAGAAGAAAAATAATAACAGCAAATATTTTTTTAGCTAGAAATTTTTTCATCTTTAAAATATAAAAGCATTTTTTTTGCCCATTCTCGCTCGAAGTTTATCAAAATGCGCAAATTCATTTCAAACATTCTACCATATTTTAATAAACATTTCTCAAATAAGCTACTGTTTTTCTTAAAATATATCCAACTTGATATATATGTCTGCTCTTTACTCCAGTTTTTATCACTTTGAGTACTTACAGATCGACCTCTGGCATGCTTTATAACAACACTGGGTAAGTAATAAACAAAATATCCTGCATCATTTATGCGCTTGCATAAATCTACATCCTCATAATAGAAAAAGAAATCAGTATCAAAGTAGCCAACTTTTTCTATAACCTGCGTCTTTATTAGCATGCAAGCCCCTGAAACGCTAAAAACTCTTACGGCCCTTTTGGCTTTATATTTACGATAATTTATTAAATATTGTAAATCCAAACCTATTAATTTATAAAAGAATGTAAAAGCTGTTGGCTTTATATGTATACTCTTCTCAAGTTGTCCGTCATCGTTTATTATTTTAGGTCCTATTAAACCAATATTCTCATCCTTTTCGATTTGTTCAATCATCTTATCTAATACATCTTCATTTAGTAAAGTATCAGGATTTAATGCAAGTATATATTTATATTTTTTACCGGAATTCTTAATAAATTCATATGCGCTATTTTGGCCTATCGCAAAACCTAAATTCTCACTGTTCTTAATGAAAGAAATCCAAGGATATTTGCTTTTTACAAGTGGAGCAATAGGGTCTATAGAGCCATTGTCTACAAGGACTATTTTTGTATTAGGTCGATCTATCACCCATTTTAGATTCTCAAGGCAAAGTTTAAGCCTATCAATGCCATTATATGCCAATATGAGAATCGCAACGCTTTTATCGACGGATGTATTCATATGAGCTTATTTTACCATAAAAACGGGATTTCTTCTCTTAGATTTCAAACCCTTTATTAAAAGAGATCTGATCTGTAATCATTTGAGCAGTTTTTTCATCAATATAGCCATGCTCTAATCCATATTCAATTATATCTTTAGCATATATTAAAGCACTAATTTTTATACCAACTTTTTTTGATATCTCAACTTCATCGCAATAAGAAAAGATTGATAATAAAGAGATTTTACTGTAATCTATCTCTTGATTTCTTTCTTTTAATAATTTTGTAATATTTACAAGAGCTTTTTTAGCTTCATTACCTGTGGCAACCACATCGTCAATAAGAAGTATTTGCTCATTTGCTTTATCAATTTTACCAACAAACAAATCGTTAAGCAAAATTCCATAAGCTTTATTCTCTTTGCGCAAAAAAGCAACAGGTGTGTCCACTTCATCTGCCAAGGCAGCAGCAAAATAATCTCCTCCATAGGCAATACCGACGATTGCAGAGTATTTCTTATCAATTTCTTGGCTCATCAATTTAATAATTACCCTACGACGATCTGGATATGAGAGTAACGATTTCATATTCATCAAAATAGGCGTAAAGACACCTTTTTTAACTTGTAAATCTTTATTGCTTGATATGTTTATCAAAGATGGGGTTTTAAAGAAAATCTCAAGCAACTGCTCTTTATTCATTATAATAAGCTCCAGACTAATTTATGAATAGCCTCTGAATGCTGTTGAATATATTTATTTTTAATTATAACACCCTTTGTTTGCTCCTCAACGGTTATATATGCAATATAATCATCAAATATTAAGAAATCTATCAACGAAATGTCCGTATCGTTTTTTAGATATTTACAAAAATATCTTTTATTGTCCATGCTTTTCTGGAAAACATTTTTTTTAGGATCTGCACTACTAACAATTGACCATATTTTCATTTTTTTATTCTTTTTATGAGCTTCGATGTATAAAGGTCCATTGTCAGGCATCATCTCAGATACTTTGTCTAGATTGACGTAACTTCTTATCTCATTTGCCTCCAAAACTTTTTTATAGATATTTTTTACCTCTTTCTTGTTCTCAAAATACTCTATCTCAATACCAGATCTTGAGTCGATTTCAGGAAGTAATGCACTAAGATTTTTTACAATATCAGGAAGAACAACCTGGGCTTTCTCTATCTGCATTTTGCGATTATTTAGTATTGAACCTAGTTTATCTGGTTTCTCTGCAATAACAATTCTTCGCTTTGTATTAGCTTTTCGGCTTTGTACAATTAAGCCTTTTTTTATTAGTGTTTCAACATTTATATGAGTTGTAGCTCTGTTTACATCTGCAAAATTTGCTAAATCCATTATCGTGGAAGGACCTCTTTTTAAGAGGCTAATATACAAAGAGACCTCAATATCCGAAAGATTATAGTTATCAGACAAGAAACTTTTTATATCATCTGATGCTTTCATACTTTTTACAATCAAATTAAATGTTGAGTTATTATAACATAATTACGAATTTATTACAACACAAAAAAGATGGCGCAATACGCAGACATATTTCTTTTTTATGAAATCATATCCGCTACTTTGCTACCATCTTTATAACAAATTTATTCGGCCTTTTTGAGCATATTGAAAACAGCCTTTGTTGATTTAAGAAATCCATACTCAGGCTTTGTTGACAAATTGTTATTAGTTATATATTGGTTGTATATTTCTTCAAGCTTAGTACTATCTGCAGCTTTCGTTTGTATATTTTCAATCATGTAGCTAAGCTCTCTAATTTCTTTTGTGTTAAAATAGTTATAATCTGCTTCTGAAAAAGACTCTTTATATTTCTCATAAGATGCGTTAGCCTCCTCTTCGGATATATCCTGATCTCCAAAAATAACTTTATGTAAAATTAAAACTGCTTCATACTCATCATTTGCCAACTGTTTAGCAATTTTATCTGCTGAGGCATCTGCATTTCTAAACTCCTCAAGCGTACCATAAAGTTGGTATTCTGAAGAAAATCTATAAAATTCTATCTCAATATCTGATACAGCAATGCCGTTTCTTGTAGCATAATCATTAATTATATAAATATCTGTAAGATACTCAGCTGTATTTGATCCGCTGCTATTTAATAGCGCTTCTACAACTTTTCTTTTAGGAACTCTGATTGTCCCGACTCCATCCTTATGTGTTATAACAACTGCACTATAATCATTATTAAGATATTGGAAACTGTAATCAATTAAGATCAAGCCAACGAAAAAAAACAGTAAATATAAAACTGCTTTTATTAACTTCTTTGACTTAATAACCCCAAGAAGTTTATTTTTGTTAATATTAAAACTTACCGGAGTAGTCTTGCTTTTTACACTTTTTGTGACTACAGCTTTCGTTTTACTTACAACAGGTGATTTCCCCTTGCTACTTGAACTTTTTTGCATATCGATATTAATTAAATAAAATTATTTTTGACTTTACTATTGTACCAGATAAAGCAAAAATATGCAAAGTAAAATTACAAAGAAAGTACCCTCACCTGTTTGCACCAATCCGTTACTTATAAGCCTTGTACTTTTTACAGAAGTTGGATAAATTTGGTATTTATATTCCTCATAACTATACCAAAATCCGACGATCTCAAATTGATGTAAATATAAAGAGCTATAATCAATATCTAAGACAAGTTTATCTTTCTCAATTCTAAAAACTTTATCAGCAATATCAGAATCATCTACAATTTCAAAGTATATATAACTTTCCTTCTCCAAAACAGCTTTGGCTGTAATTTTAACATATTGCGGATTTTTAATATCAATATCATCTACAAATAAAGTCGAAGGCTCTTTTGGATAAACCTTATTTGGAATTTCTCCTTGTGATTTATAGCAATAAAAAGAGCTTTCTTTACAAAAGCTAACGGAAAGAATTGGTTTTGAGAAACATAAGCTATCTTGAATTTTATCGTCAGGAGAGTGTAAATAAACACACCCCTCCTTTTCATCGTTAAATGGATAGCCCACAATTATTGTATTCTTATCATAATAAGATGTTTTTAAAGCATTTCTTTCTCCAAGGCTATTTTTTATGTACCAACTTTCAAAGTCTAACCCATTACCAATTATTTCAATATACCCACCTTCTTTATATGGAAAGATCTCAGATAAAGAGAACATGTTGTCATAATTTATTTGCTGATTAGTCACCCTGGGTGTGGGTTTTACAAAGCAAGCCAATTCTTCTCTTAAATTCTCAGTGTCATTTCCATCAACTTTTCGGCCCAAAGAATTGCCTTCCAAGCATTTATTGGCAATATTCTCGTCAATTTCTATATCACCAAAATCATTTATTAGCTTATTAATATTGGGCGTATCATATAAAAAAGTGTCTGTGACTGCACCATTTTCATTTTTGATTCTTATGCCATCAGTCGCTCCACCACCATTTTGCATACCGATTTTATCTATATAATAATCACATCCGACTATTTCTCGCTCACAAATAAGCATAAATTCTTCCTCTGCCAGTGAAATATCTTGTTCTATTATGAAAGCTCTATTCCAATTTGAGCCAGCAATCTCAAATGAATAATCCTTAAGATTAATTATATCTTCTGTGCCGTTATAAAGCTCTATCCATTCATAACCAAGATCTGCCCCAGTAGGATTGTACATAATCTCATTTATCTTTACAGCATAGGCTGAAGTTGCAAAAAGAGCAAAAAATAAAATTACCATAATAAATTTCATGGCAAAATTTTAATATAAGCAAGGTTAAGAAATCTTGAAGAAAATATGAAATTATCTTAGGTGAACATACATTGAAATTAGGTTGTTGTTGTGGACCACCATAGCATATTTTGCTCCTCCCCAACTATCAACGCCATAATACACAGTACCATCGTATATTGCATATACTGGGGCGCCTTCTCCTCTAAGTGAATACCATTTATCAGAAGTTGTGTTTTTTGCACACAATCTTGTTCCAGCAGGCACAAAATAGCACTGATGCTCAGTTGGTGTACTCCAACAGCTTCCATAGGTATTTTGTAACTGATTACCACCCGTCATGCTTACAAGATCAACATACTTACCGCTATGAAATCCTTGTGTCATATATGCACTATCCATAGGTGCAGATGCATTGCCCGCCCTAACATAACCATTTGATTTAGTCAGATGACCCGTAGCAAAAGGATCAATATCACCAACAAATCTGTTGTTTGAGGTTGACGCAATACCAAAGTGTAAATGCGAACCGTAAGAACATCCTGTGTGCCCCTGAAATCCGATTATTTGGCCCTTGACTACTGGAGTACCATTCTTAAGATTACCTTCATTATACATCTTCATAATCATTGCGGTAATCTGCTGATCAAAATTGTTTTTCTCAGCCTCAAGAGTTTTTATGCTCTTGTTATACTCATCCTCAAGCTTCTTTGATTCGGCAAGAAGTGCTGTATACTCGGTTTTTTCACCTGCAAGTTGCGTTTTCTCATTATAAAGAGTCGTTTTCTCTTCCTCGATGGCATCTCTTACCTGCTTTATCTCCTCTTCACGAGCAATTAATTCGTCCTGATGAGTCTTTAGCTCATCATTTTTATCACTTAAAACAAGTATATTCTCATAATCTTGTTTTTTTACCATATCCACATATTTCATTTTGTAAAGAACTTCCTGTGTATCAGTTGCTGAGAGAGCTAATTCTATTGGAGAGATAAAACCATATTTATAGGATAATTTTATTCTGCTATTAATTGCCTCAGTAAACTCATTTATTTCCTGTTTTATAAGATCAATATTGTCCTGTATTCTGCTTACATCCTGTCCTATAATTCTTATTTCAAGGTTTTTTGCTTCTAATTCAATCTCTATTTGCTTAATATTTGATTCACGGGAACTTATTTGAGTGTTATAATAATTGATTTTTTGAGTTAAATTCATCTGTTTTAACTTCTCAGATGAAAGCTGTTTCTGTAATTTATCACTTTGCTGTGATATTTTTGCAGCTTCATTGCGAAGATATTCTAGGCACTGTGCATCTGTCAAACCAGTAGGACAGCTTGTTTGTTGTGCACTAGCAACTGATGGAAAAGCGAAAGCAATTATTAATGTTATAGTCAAAAGTATTTTCTTCATACCCTCCTTCTATTTAGATATCTTACAACCGCAAAATAGCTAGAAATAGAGCCAAGGACTGTGCCAATAAAAATCTGTGTTAAAGCAATTAGAAGTAATAAAGGTAAGCTTGGCGATATTATGAAATCAACAGAGAATTCTTTTAATTGAGATGCCGTCCACAAGAAAAGATCACTCCCTTTAGCAAGATAGACAATAAGCAACCAGTTTATAATCAAAAACAACGACGAACATACGCCTCCAATTAGCCCATAAAATGCCCCTTCAAAAATGAAAGGAGATTTAATAAAATCATCCGATCCACCAACCAAATGCATTATTTCTATCTCGTCCTTATGTGAAACAATATTAAATCCAATTGTTATAACAATTAATATAACAGTAAAAAAGACCAAAAGTCCAACAATTGTTGCTCCACCATATTTTATCACAAGAGATAATGTACGAATCTGATCTATTATATTTCTATAATACCACACATCTTCAATATATGTATTATTTTTCTTTAGACCTTCAATGTATTCGACTAATTCTGAAAGTTCTTCGGCACTTTTACCCTTCACTTCAAGACTTGCAGGAAGTATTCCAGGCAATATATTAAGATTTTGACCATTGTCAAACATCGTTTTATATTTCTCAATAGCTTGAACTTCACTTACATATTCTATTGATTCAACTTTGCCAGTTCCTTCAATTGAAAGCTGTATACTTCTAATCTCGCTTTCAGGTGCATCCGATACAAAATATACTATGACTTGAGCCTTCTTTTCGTAATAATTTACTGCTTTTTGAGATACAAAAGCAAGCCCCAAAAACACAGTTGTTATGAAAAAGACAATCGTTATTACAATTATTGTTGCAACTGACATCCATTTATTTGATGCCATGTTTTTAAATATTTTCTTTAATAGTTTCACAAAATCATCAGAATAAATTTATTTTTATTTTTAGATATAATAACCGCCAACCTTATCAGCTACAATTTTACCTTTTTCCATATGAATTACACGAGTTTGCATATCATCGACGATATCTTTATCATGTGTAACAACTAAAACAGTTGTTCCGCTTTTATTTATTACCTTAAGTATCTCAAGAATCTCCTGAGATGTTTTGTTGTCCAAATTTCCCGTAGGTTCATCAGCAATAAAAAGCTTTGGATTATTAGCAAGGGCTCTTGCAATCGCAGCCTTTTGTCTTTCACCTCCCGATAAAGCAACAGGCAAAAGTTTTTGTCTGTCTTGCAGGCCTACCACCTCGAGCAAATAATCAGTTAAATCTTTTATTTCATTATCTTTCGTACCAATAATTTCAAGTGCAAACTCGACATTTCCTCTTACTGTTTTTGCTTCTATTAATTTTAGATCTTGGAAAACAACACCAAGGTTTTGTCTATAAACTGAGAGATATTTTCTTGGTATATCCGTTATTTCGACATCTCCAAATAGAATTTTCCCCTGCGTTGGGAGTTCTTGTCTAACAAGCAACCTTATAATTGTTGACTTACCTGAGCCAGACGGTCCCACTATAAAACAAAACTCACCGTCGTTTAAGCTAAATGTAGCGTCTTGTAATGCAACAATACTACCTTGATATACTTTGCTCACAGAATTAAAATTGACCATAGCTAATTTATACAAAATTTGCTACGATATGTCAACCAGTTTTATCCCCGCATCTATAAATTGATCTATTTCACCATCTAAAACAGCATCAGGGTTAAAACTTTCTACACCCGTACGCAAATCTTTGACTAATTTGTAAGGTTGAAGAATATAATTTCTAACTTGATTGCCCCAGCTTGCTTTCTTCGTCTCTCCCTTAATTTTTGTTAATTCAGTATCCTTCCTCTCATCCTCAAGTTTAATAAGTTTGGCACGTAAAATACGCATAGCTGTTTGACGATTTTGGAGCTGACTTCTTTCCTGCGAGCAGTGTACCGTTATGCCTGTGGGAATATGCTTAATTTGGACAGCTGACGATGTTGTATTGACACATTGGCCACCAGGACCACTTGCTCTAACGGCCTTAAATTCTATATCAGTATCAGGAATTATCAATTCATCTTCAGTATCCTCAATAAGTGGTATCACATCAACGCCAGCAAATGATGTCTGCCTCAGGTTCTGTGCATTAAATGGCGAAAGTCTTACAAGGCGGTGTGTCCCATGCTCGTTTTTGAGAAGTCCATAAGCATACTCTCCTTCAATAACCATTGTTGCTGTAGAAATTCCCGCCTCAATATTTCTAACAATGTGTTCAACTTTGTAACTCCAACCTTTCCTATCAAAATATCTTGTATACATACGCATAAGCATCATAGCCCAGTCACAAGCCTCTGTGCCGCCTTGTCCAGCATGTATACTCATTATTACACCTAAATTATCATATTTACCAGACAAGAAGAGATATTTAGAAATGTTATTATAATCTGATTCTATTTGATTATACTGTTCAATAATAAATTTTTCGTCAATTCCTCCCTCATCATAAAATTCTGTCAATCCGTCAATGCTTTTTAAAATGCCTTGAGCCTCGTCAACCAGCGATTGCAAAGAACTAAGTTCTTTAAGTGTTTTCTGAGCTTTATCATTATCTTGCCAAAAATTCCCTGCAGTACTAAGAGTTTTTAGTTCCTCTATTTTGCTTCTTTTCTCGTCTATCTTTATCTTTTTTATAGTATCATATATTTGCTCTCGTAATTTTGATAGTTTTTCTTTACTTATTTCTTCCATAGTGTATAATTATATCAGATTATGATAAAAAAGCTACTTTCTATATTCAAAAAAGACGATAAGATAAAAGAAATCCCCGACACACAAGCTCGCAAGACAGATTTAATTATTCTTATAGTTCTTGATGGTCTTGGCATTGTCCCAAGAGAGCTTAAGAAAAAGAAAAAAAATAAGCTTGATGAGTTTTTAGGAGTTAGTGCGGATGAAACATACGGAGATGCTACTTACAATGCAAAAACACCTTTCTTAGATACTGTGTGGAGCAAAGGGCGTAGTACACTCATGAAAGCAAGCGGTGTAGATGTCGGACTGCCTTTAAATGAGCCCGGCAACAGTGAGGTTGGCCATCTTAATCTTGGAGCAGGACAAATTGTTCAACAAAGCCTTCCAAAAATCAACGATGCGATTGAAAAGGGCACGTTTAAAGACATCCCGGCATTAAAAGAAGCTATTTCTCTCGCAAAAAAAAGAAAAACCAATTTTCATTTAATTGGAATAATTAGCGCAGGAGGTGTTCATGGGCATATTGACCATCTTTTTGAGCTAATAAAGATTTGCAAAGCTAATAAAATAGATCCTTACATTCATGGCTTTCTTGACGGTCAAGACACTCCAAATATGGATGGATACCTTTATCTTAGCCATCTAATGAGATTTATGCGCCAAAGCAAATGCGGGCACTTGGCTTCACTCTCGGGAAGGAGATTTTCTATGGATAGAGATGAGAGATGGCACAAAACCATTGCTGCATATAATTGCATGATTGGCAAAGGCGAAAGGTTTGCAACTGATCCATTTGTACTTTTACAATCGACATATAAAAACGGTGAAAAAGACGAGTTTTTTACACCAACGACCATGGTTGACAAGAATAATAATCCAGTTGGCAGTATAAAAGATAATGATATACTCTTTTTCTTTAATTTCAGAGAAGATAGAGCACGACAAATAACAAGGGTATTTGCAGATGAAAAATTTTCGATATTACCAAAAATCTCCTCCCCAAAAAATCTCCACATCGTAACAATGACTTCATATGAAAGAGATTTAGGAACAAAAAACATGTTTGAACCTCATAAAATTGAAACAACCCTTGCGGATGTTATCGCTAGCCAAGGTTGGGGTCAAATTCACATAAGTGAGACAGAAAAAACAGCTCATGTGACATATTTTTTTAATGGAGGACGAAAAGAGAAACATAACAAAGAGAAATTTTATAATATTCCATCACCTTTTGACCCTGATTACTCAAAAAAACCAGAGATGAGTGCACAAGCAGTTACAGATCAAGTCTTAAAAGAGTTGGAGGCCCATACGGCTGATTACTACTCTTTTATGCTTATTAATTATGCAAACCCTGATATGGTAGGTCATACAGGCGACTATAATGCCACAATTAAAGCCGTTGAATTTACCGACAAATGTGTCCAAAAAGTTTGTAGTCTAGCGATAAAAAAAGGTGGCATAGTCTTAATTGTTGGAGATCATGGCAATTGCGAGGTTATGATTGATCAATATACTCATAAACCAAACACTTCTCATACAAATAATCCTGTTCCTTTTATTGTTGTTGACGATATTTCTCAAGTAGAGAAAAACTCATCTGATCGAATCTATAAAATTGGATTAAGACCAGATATAAACGGAGCTACTTCGATTCTTGCAGATGTTGCACCAACGATATTATCACTTCTTGGGGTCAAAGCCCCAGATTGTATGAACGGAACAGATCTTACGGAGGTTATATAAATATCACAAACTCGCTTCCCTCACCTACGTTACTTATACACTCTATTTTTCCGTTGTGAGCTTCAATGATATCTTTGGCAATTGCCAAACCAAGTCCATTCCCAGCTATTTTACCGCTTCTTGCCTTATCAACCCGATAAAATCTATCAAAAATTTTACATGTCTTATCTTTAGGTATTCCAATACCATTATCTTTTATAGAAATTCTGTCTCTCTTAATTGTAATAATAACAGAGGCTTTCTTACTAGAAGAAGAAAATTTTATAGCATTATGAATTATATTGTAAATCGCTCGCCCTATCTTGAGTTTATCAATCCTAACATTCCTTTTTTCATCAAACTTTTTTATTATTTTAACGCCTTTTTCTTTTGCATAATCTTTAAGTAATAATATCTGGTCATTAACTAAATCGTTTAAATTGACATCTGTTTTTATAAGCTTTTTTGCCTCATATAAGTTAAGGATAGAATCTGTTAGCGTATTTAATCTTTCTATACTTTTAAGAGATTTATCAATCGCTTCTTTATAATCCGATTGCTTAGCATTCTTTATTAGAGATACAGATGATAAATTGGCTTGTATTATAGATATCGGTGTGCGGATATCGTGTGAAGCGTTTTGTATAAACTCTTCTTGCAAATCAAACTGTTTTTTAAGCCTTATCGACATCTGATTAAAACTGCTTGTTATAAGAGCAATCTCGTCGTTTGTTTCAATTGGAATTGTCTGCCCAAGATTATTTTGTGTTAATTCACCTATTTTTCTACTCAATTTATTCAATGGTGACAAAAATTGTCCAGAAATATAGTATCCAAACATCAAGCTTACAAAAATAGTAGGAAGAATACTTATTAAAGTAAACTCTTGGATTTTTTCCAAATCCTGTGCTCTATTTTCTTTCATTTGCTCCTGTATCTGCTCTCTTATCTGTGTTGAGTAAGAATTTTTTCTTATTGGTTGAAGTAGGGCTGTTCTCTCAAAATGATTCTTTATTGCCAAATTCATTGATATTGAAAAAATCATTATTAGTGCAAAAAGTATCCCCGAATATAACAGTGTGAACTTCCATCTCAGCGGAATTTTTTTAATAAATGATATACCCTTTTCCTCTTTCATTTTTGATTATTTGTTTATTCTTATCTATCTTTTTACGCAAGGTCTTGATATTAGCTCTAACCGTCTGCGTAAAAATATTGACCTGCTCATCCCAAACTTTTTCTAAAAGCTCCTCTGCGCTTATAAATCTTCCCTTATTTCTCAAAAGATACTCCAAAATACCGTACTCTTTACTACCAAGTATTATGTGTTCTGTCCCTTTTTTTACTGTTTTATTAATTGTATCTAGCTCTATATCACAGCATTTTAGAACATCTTTTTTGACTACACTAGTACGACGAATTACTGCATTAATCCTCATTATCAATTCATTAAAATCAAAAGGCTTGACAATATAATCATCTGCTCCTGTTTCAAATCCAACCAGTTTATCACCCAAAGATCCTCTAGCTGTAAGCATAATAATCGGAGTATCGATTTTCTCTTCTCTTAGCTCCTTTGCAACTGATAAGCCGTCAATCTCAGGTAAGTTTAGATCTAGTAAGATACAGTCGTATTTATTAACTTTTGCTTGTTCAAGAGCAGTTTTACCATCCATAACGCCATCAACAGCATATTTATTATACTGCAAAAATTTTACGATAGGATCTAATATGTCTTTTTCGTCTTCCACAACTAATATTCTCATATTTTTCTGTTCTCCCATCATTTACGATGGGAGAACATCTAAAAATTTAATTACTCAGCAGACTGATTTGCTCTCATTCTGCCTTTTCCACCTCTTCCCATAGGGCCCTTTAGGCCTAGATCCTCTCTTAATTCTCTAAGATCCTCAAGCTCCTGCATGGTAACTTCTATACCTTTTTCTTTGAGTGCAGAAACAATTTCTTGCTGTCTTTGCTCATGAAGTTGTCCAACAGTTGTATTGGGATCAATGTCTTCCATATTACCCCTATTCTTGCCTAAATCGGGCATAATATCTCTCATTGCAGTAATTATATCGTACTGTTTCTGAGTTATTTTACCCTCACTTAAAGCTTCCTCGATCTTTTGATCAATTTGCGCCTTTTGTTCCTGCATAAATTCTGATACGCAGGTTGGGACATTTGTATCTGTTTCCTGTGCAATTACAGGATCGGCTTTTAATAAACCATAAGTAGCAGCGCCAGATAAAGCAACTACTCCTACAACAGCCATAATTTTTTTATTCATCATATTTTTAATAAAAATTTAAATATTTATGGTGGCCAACCTTATGCTTCGAATTATAATCTAACCTATGTGAAATCTGCGTGAATTTTACTTTTCTCGTTTTATGGACGATATTAGTAACTTTTTGCAAAAAGCCAGTCGTGTTTTGCTTCTTGGCCAGTGATAAAACATTTTTTATTTGTTGGAGGTAGCTTTTCCCACTCAACAGGCAATACTCGAGACACCATTTTATATTTCTCCTTGAGTAAATTTTCAGAGTCCTTACTTTCACACCAGCTAGCACGGAAGAATCCTTTTCTTTCATCTATTTCTTCTAAGTTGTTAATAGTATAAACATGAGAATCGGCAAATTCCTTGGCTTCCTTATACATATCTTCTTGAATCTTAATGAGCTTTTTTACAATGTAATCTCCAATAGAATCAGCTTTTGCAAACTCTTTACTCATCTTGTCGCGTCTAAATAGCTCAAATTCGCCATTTTTAAGCTCATTTGAACCAATTGTAATGCGTAATGGAACTCCTTTTAACTCCCATTCATTAAACTTGTATCCAATTGTTTGATCTTCTCGATCATCTAATTTTACTCTTAATCCAAGATCTGTTAATTCTTTTACAAGCTTTTTAGCAGAATCCAAAACAGCGATTTTTTCATTATTGATAACAGGGACTATGACAACCTGAATTGGTGCGACATTAGGGGGTAACTTTAGACCAAAATCGTCGCCATGAGCCATTATCACAGCTCCAACAGACCTCCATGTAAATCCCCAACTGTTTTGATATGGAAAATGCTCTTTACCATCTTTTCCGGCAAATTTGATGTCAAAAACTTTTGAGAAATTCTGCCCGAGATGATGACTTGTTGCACCTTGTATTGCTTTCCCGTCTTTAGCCATTACCTCGACTGTAGTTGTTATATCAGCCCCTGCGAATTTTTCTTTCTCTGATTTTTTACCTTTAAATACAGGAATTGCCAAATCTTTGTAAACTTGCTCATATATTCCAAGCATTTGCCACATTTCATCAATCGCTTCTTCTTTCGTCTCAAAAACAGTATGTCCCTCCTGCCATAAAAATTCACTCCATCTAAGAAAGGCCCTTGGCCTTTTCTCCCACCTAACAACATTATTCCACTGATTTAGCCTTAAAGGAAGATCACGATAGCTAGAAATCCACTTAGCATAAGCTTTATACATTCCTGTTTCACTTGTTGGCCTGACAGTCAATTTCTCCGTAAGCTCCTGCCCTCCTCCATGTGTTACAACAGCAAGTTCAGGAGCAAATCCTTCTACATGCTCTTTTTCTGTCTCTAGATTAGCAAGAGGTATAAATATTGGGAAATAAACATTTTGTGCGCCAGTAGCCTCAATTCTATTAGCAAGATTCTGTTTTATCAATTCCCATATTTTGAGCCCATAAGGTTTAATAATACCACAGCCCCTGACCTCAGAACTCTCTGCAAGATCTGCAAAAGCCACAACATCTTGGTACCACTTAGCAAAATTCTCGCTCTGTTTTGTTATTTTCTGCATGTCATTATTTTATCTTATTTAAAGCATAAATGCAACCAAACCATTCTACTAATTCAAAATCTAGAATTCAAAATCTAGAATTCAAAATCTAGAATTCAAAATCTAGAATTTAAAATTTAGAATTTAAAAGAACCTTCCCCTCTTTAAAATCCACAGTAATCTTCTGTCCCGTCTTAAAATCTCCCTTAAGCAATCCATCAGCTAATTTATTTTCAATACTCTCTTGTATTACTCTTCTCATTGGCCTTGCACCAAATTCAGGATCGTATCCAATATCAGCCAAATGATCAAGAACAGCATCTGTAACAATTAGCTCAAAACCTTGTGCCTTAAGCATTCTAACCACTTCATCAATTAAAATTTTAGCGACTTCTCTTATCTGAGCTTTTTCTAACTTTCTAAAGATAACAACATCGTCAAGTCTATTCAAAAATTCTGGTCGGAAATGACTTTTTAATCTGTCAATCATCTTTTCTTTGAGCCTATCCCAATCAGGATCTTTGCCTCCTTTTAGGGAGTCCATAATCAAATCAGAACCTATATTACTAGTTGCGATTATAATTGTATTTCTAAAATCAACAGTTCTCCCCTTAGCATCAGTAAGACGCCCGTCGTCCAAAATTTGAAGCAAAATATTAAAAACATCACTGTGAGCTTTCTCTATCTCATCTAGCAAAATAACACTATATGGTTGTCTTCGTACTGCTTCTGTAAGCTGACCTCCTTCCTCGTATCCAACATAACCAGGAGGAGACCCAACCATTCTGCTTACTGCAAATTTCTCCATATATTCGCTCATGTCAAGCCTAATCATTGCTTCTTCATCACCAAATATTTGCCAAGCAAGCGTTTTAGCTAACAATGTTTTGCCTACTCCTGTTGGCCCCATAAACAAAAATGAGCCTATTGGTCTATTAGGATCTTTAAGGCCAACTCTTGCTCTGCGTACAGCCTCAGACACGGCCTTAACTGCTTCATCCTGACCAACAACTTTTTTATGTAATTCTTCCTCTAAGTGCAAAAGTCTCTCTTTATCCTCTGATTTTAGCTGGCTAACTGGTATCCCTGTTTGTAATGATATTAAATCCGCAATTGAATCTGCTGTTACTGTTGGAGTACCCGTCCCTTTTTTCTTGCTCCACTGGTCGTTAAGCGGTTGTAATTGACTTTTTAATTTCTCGATTTGCACTTTTAATTGAGCGCCTTTCTCATGCTCACCCGCCCTGCTGTAAGCTTCTCTCTCTTTCTCAAGCTTCTCAATCTCGTCTTGTAAAGTTGCGATCTCATCGGGAACAAGTGAAGACTCAATACGAACCTTGCTTGCAGACTCATCTATCAAATCAATTGCCTTATCTGGAAGAAATCTATCTTTTATGTATCTATCAGACATAATTGAGGCACTAACAATTGCCTCGTCAGTTATTTTTACCTTATGATGAGCTTCATATTTATCCCGAAGTCCTTTGAGAATATCTATTGTCTGATCAACTGTTGGCTCATTAACAAGTACAGGCTGAAATCGTCGCTCCAAAGCAGAATCTTTCTCTATATATTTCTTGTATTCGTTTAAAGTTGTTGCGCCAATTACTTTGAGCTCTCCACGAGCAAGAGCAGGTTTTAACATATTAGAAAGATCCATTTGTCCTTCTGATGCACCCGATCCAACAATTGTGTGTAACTCATCTATAAAAAGAATTATCTGTCCACCTGTGGACTGTAGCTCTTTTATAACCTTCTTTGCGCGTTCTTCAAATTCACCTCTAAATTTAGCACCTGCGACTAATAACGCGACATCAAGCTCTTTTACTCTTTTATCTCTTAGGATATCTGGGACATTATTTTTTGATATCCTATAAGCCAACCCTTCTGCAATAGCTGTTTTACCAACTCCAGGTTCTCCAATTAACACAGGATTGTTTTTCTTACGACGCGATAGTATTTGTATAACCCGAGTTATCTCATCAGCTCTACCTATTATCGGATCAATTTTGCCATCATACGCCAATTGTGTTAGGTCACGAGAGTATTTGTCTAAATTTGGCGTTTCTGATTTTTCGGTTATTTTCTCACCCTTTTCATCACCCTCTCCGACGACTTTAACAACAGCTTGCCGTGCTTGATTATAATCAACACCATATTTAACAAAAAGTTGTGAAGCCAATCCTTCTCCTTCAGATATTAGTCCCAAAAGTATATGTTCACCTCCAATATAGTTATGACCTAAGTTGCGAGATTCCATAAAAGATTGTTGCAAAACTTGTTTTACTCTAGGAGATAGCGTCGGTGTTTGTTCATACGAGATTTCCCTATCCTCGTCCTCACCAATATATTCAGACAGCTGCTTTTGTAAAAGTTCTATATCAAGCTTGAGCTCTTTTATGACTCTTTTAACGACCTCATCTTCAGAAAGAACTCCTGCAAGCAAATGCTCAGTATCGATTTTATTACTTCCGGCATTTACTGCGATTTCTGCTGATTTTTGTAGCGAATTACTTGCTCTTTGCGAGAAGTAATCCATTATATTTATTTGTTCTGGCATAGCTTTTTATGATTATTTTATCACTATATATATTAACATATTTTCATCATGATTTGCAATGCTCTTTTTCATTGTCAAAAGTACATTTTGTTACTTTTTAGATATTATATCGTTGTAATAGTTAGTTAATTTTTATATAATGTATTTATGAAAAAAAATAATAAAACACTCTTTTCTGCATTAAGGGCAAACAGTTTATTAATGCAGCTTTTTATCGTTCTATCAGTATCTATATACTGCTTTATTTATGGCTTTGCCGGGATATTGTTCCTTGACGCATTTATCAATAATGTAAAAGCTTTGGTATCGCCCAAAGTTGCATCGAAATGTTGCGATGATACAGTCCCTTATACTCCACCCGTTTCTACGCAAAAGATAGAAGATGAGGGTACAAAAGATTACAGTCTAACTTATGACATAATAAATGAATTTACATCACCAGAGCTAGTTATCTTTGATGATGAAAATCAAGAAATAGTAAATACAATTGGAGAACAGTCTTATAAGTACTATTTTTATGATTCTTACCTAAAAAATGTTTATGTCCATAAAGATTTCCTGTATTTTGTAAAAGATGGCTCGATATTTCGATACAATTTAGAAACAAAGACCCTTGAACTTTTTGCCAATAAAACAAGCATTATTAAAAACGATTCAAATTGTCTCACCAGTTCATATACAAAAGTTGAGTTTAAAATTGTTCAAGACACCTTATTTGCTTGGCCATATGCTTTTAGTTATAATTATCAGGATGAAAACAGCAATCCTTGCAATGTTAATCTCTATATTTTTGATCTAAATCAAAAATCCACAACTCCAAAACATACCATTCTTCTAACAAGTCTTGAAGATTCCGATAGTTATTTCATTATTAGTGATAAAATATCAATAATAAATAATGTCGCATACATAGATGTAACTCTTGGACATTATGAAAATTCTCCTGAAATGCTTATTACAGAATCAGTTATAACAATAAATCTTTCATCTGGAGCAAAAACTGAGTTGGCAAAGTTTATCTACCCAGGTAATGAGGCTCCAAGATTTACTGGAGACAAAGATCTGTTAACTGCGACATCTACATTAATGCTTGGTCTAGTAGAAGAAAACAACACTGTCTATTTATATACTTCAGATATATCTTTTTACTGTTCATCCAATTGCAAATATGACAATCAAGAAGGCTATTTTAGTCATATTTATCTAAATTTAAAAAAACAAGATCTTAAAACGGGAGAGACAAAAGTCATAAGGTCTTGGAATAAATCAGATTATATTTACTACATTGAGATCCTTAATAAAGAGATATTAATAGAAGAAAAAAATGATTATTTAGTCACAGATCTGGATGGAAAAGCATCTTATAGCGTAGCTAGAGAAATAGATAATAACTGCATTTATTTTAATATTACAGATTATCCAGAGATCGATATAGAATTTTATTATCAAAAAGATGCAGATGAAGATGAAGATAAAACAACTTACACTTATAAATATGATCCAAAGAATAAAACCTTTACTAAAGAACCAGAGAAAAATTATGATGATGGATCTATTTACGAAGATGATAAAGAATATATAGACAAAAAGAATGAGGAATTAGGCTTAGATGGAGATATTAAATTAAAGCTTATTTTCCGAACACAAGATTATTACGATTCTCAATATTAGTAATAATCGTATTTAACGCATCTGTCTTAAAATTCTTGGTGATTTCGGATTCGTTGGCAACAATCTTGCCCGAGTTCAGATCACCAAGAAACTTTTTTATTTCCTGATGTAATTTCTCTGCAGTAAGCTCACCTTGTGGTAGAATCCTCCCTATACCACAATCAACTAGTACCTGTGCATTCTTAACCTGCTCGTTGTTAGTAACCCAAGGGATAGGGATTAATAAAGATGGCTTGCGGTAAATTCCCATTTCGTAGACATAATTTGCACCTGCTCTGCCAACATAGACATCGGCATTTTTAAAAACATAACCAATGTCGTCTTCATATATATACTTTACTGGAACGAAAGAATCACATAATTTACTTGATAATTTTAGCTTTTCTCTTATAAAAATATCAAAATCTTTGTACTGATCATTTTCGCCAGTCTGCAAGACAATTTGGAAATCCATAAGTGCATAAATAAGCATCTGTCTGACTAGCAAATTTATAAAATGAGAGCCCTGCCCTCCACCTGCTATAAATACAATTGGTTTACGAATTTCTTTCATTTTAGCTATTTGCTTAGACAAATCAGTTTTAGAATTTATTTTAAAAATAGCAGGTCTTACAATATTCCCGACTAAAATTGTTTTTTTTGAGTCAAAATATTTTGCAGACTGCTCAAATGAGATGAAGATTTTAGTCGCTATCTTGCCTACTATTCGATTAGTCAGCCCAACTCCTGCGGTTTGCTCATGTATGTATATTGGAACTTTTTTTAGCCAACCAACAATACAAACAGGCACTGTTACATATCCTCCCGTAGAAAATATCAACTCTGGCGAAAATTTCTTTATCTGCCTGTAAGCATCTATAAATCCTCCAAAAACGCCAAAAAGCAGTTTAAAACTAGACCACCTAAATTTCCTTTGCAATTTACCTCCTCTTATAAACACTTTTTTTACATCTTTATTGGCAAAAATTTTCTCTTCAATGCTTATTGAATTAGAAACGCTTTGTGAAACGGCCCTTCCTCCAATATATAAGATATCATAATCCTTTATTTCCTGTAACTTTTCTATAACAGCAACTGCGGGTGAAACATGGCCACCACTTCCTCCTCCTGTAACAATTATTTTCATATACTTTCTCTTGAAATATTAAGTAAAATCCCAATTCCCATAAATGTTGCTATCGTGCTTGATCCCCCATATGTAAGAAAAGGCAAAGGAATCCCTGTTAGAGGTATCAAAGCGAGATTAGCCCCAATATTTATAAATGCTTGTATTACCAACCAACTCGTTATACCGTAAGCAAGCAGTTTTGACCGCGGATCTGTCGTTTTTGTTGCTATCTTATATCCATTCATAAGGAACAGAAGCCAACCAGTCACAAGTATTATACCAGAAACAGTCCCAAGTTCTTCAAGTAATATTGCAACAGTAGAATCAGTAAACGCAGTATTCTCAACTAAATAGCCATATTTTTGTCTTGAAAGTCCAAACCCCTTGCCCCAAAATCCTCCGCTACCAACCCCTATTAAAATTTGTTCTATCTGATGACCACTTTTATTCACATCAGAGACTTCACCGGTCGTCAATAAATTAACATAAGTCTTAATTCTTGTCATCCTATAAGGCTCTAGTATCATAGCCAGTCCTAAAACTAAAACCAAAACAAGCGCCATAAGAAAACTGTTTTTTATATGATCAGCTTCGTTTGAAGACAAGAAGAACATGATAATCGAGGTAGCACCAATAGCCATTGTCGTACCCATATCAGGCTCTATCAATATTAAAACAAGGGTAACGACCAAAAATATAACAAAAATAGTAACTTTATTTGCAAATTCCCTGCTCCAACCAAACATTTTGCGCTTCCATATGTCAATGCTTGCATAGCTGCCTGAGAGTAAAACAGATAATATTATTATCGTTCCCAATTTAGCAAATTCTGCTGGCTGCAAGGGAATCGGGCCAAGATTAAACCATCTTTTGGCAGAGTTTATTGTAACGCCAAAAATAAGTACACCTATAAGCATAATTGTCTGTACAATAAATATGCCCCAAAACATTTTAAGCCAGATTTTATGTGATATAAAAAAAAGAGCCGTACCAAAACTAACTCCGACAATGACCCATATAATATGTAACTTTAAAAAATGGAACTGATCAGCAAATGATGTTACTAAAGCACGATATCCGCTTGCATTAAATATCTCAAGCGAACCAATAATTGTCATAAAAATGACAAAACCTATAATATAAATCTGCTCTGAGCTCAATTTTATATTTTTTTTACTAATATGCCTTCTATTTTGGGCTCGCTTGTCTAATTTGACCATATAATGTACAATTGTATAACATTTATATAAATTATTAAAGCATTAATATGAAATATAATGTTATTATCGGTGGTCCTGGAGGTAGTGGCTCATCTGCAGTAGCTAAAGCTGTCTCAGAGAGACTTAATCTTCCTCGTTTTTACGGTGGGGGGATGATGCGAGAATTTGCTCAGAAAGAGGGATTTGAAAATGTCAATACTTTTCTAGAAGGTAAAAGCGAAGAAGAGGTAATAAAATACGATAAAGATGTCGATCAAATGCTTATTGCAAAGTTAAAAGAAGGTGACACATTAGTTGAGAGTAAAATTGTAGCAACAATTTTGCCATTTGACATGCCTAAAACAGTAAAAATATGGCTAGATTGTGATATTGATACACGGGCAAAACGCACGTTAGAAAGTAAAAGCGATCTTTACCAAAATTTTGATAAAGCAAAAGAAGATTTAATCAGAAGATACGAACTTGATGCTAACCGATATCTATCTTTATATAATGTCGACTATAAAAGTCCACAAAAATATTATGACCTAGTACTTGATTCTTCTAAACAAACATTAGATCAAACTGTTCAAACTGTCTTAGATTTTATTAAAAAAGAATTATCTCCTGTGGATGTACTAAATGATCCTCTGCTGACAGATAAAGAGCACGACGATGATCTTTATTTATCATGGAGTAGAAAAAAATGTCTTATCTGTGGATTAGTTATTGAGAAACCTATGAAAATACTTTCATGTCCAAGATGTAAGAACAGCTCCCCAGACAAATTTGAAGACCTAGACTAATATTACAGAAGCCATCTCTTAATTAAGAATCCCGTGTAAAATCCTACTGCCGAGGGCGGGGATCGAACCCGCACTCTATTTCTAGAACAGGATTTTAAGTCCTGCGTGTCTGCCAATTCCACCACCCCGGCAATGTGTAGATTCTACCAAAACAACGAACTTTTTTCAATAATAGGTGATGGCGGGATTCGAACCCACGGTAGCAGTTTTGCAGACTGCGGCCTTAACCAACTTGGCTACATCACCTTATTAAAAAAGTTTGGTTGCTATTTAGTAGCTTCTAGTGATAGCTAATTATACACTATTTTGCATAAAAGCTCAAAATGATGTATACTTGCAAGTATGAACATTAAAAGAGTTCTATATAATCTGATAATTCAATCAGCGATTTCTTATTTGGTAATATCCTTCTTCCCAAATATTACGTTACCTACATCAACTGGATATTTTATAGCTTTTTTACTTATGATTACTCTGTCTTTATCATTTGCGGGAAACCTACTTCGCTTTCTGACAATAAGGAACAATTTTTTAACTTATATTCTGGCAAGCACAGTTTGCATTAGTATTGCACTTTTCCTTGCTCAAACATTACTTCCTGGATTTTTAATTGATCCTCTTATAATAAATACTATGTCTATTGGAAGCATAATTATAAAAGAAACAGCACTGGATATGCCATTTAATTTGATTATTGTTGGCTTTGCGGTTTCATTATTCATCTCTTTTCTTAATTTCTTAAAAAACTAACTATGAATACACGAGACATTTTAATGATCACGGAAATTATTGTATCAGTTTTCCTTATAATATCAGTTCTTCTACAAAACAGAGCCGAAGGACTTGGCAAAATGTTTGGCGGAGGTGGAGAAGTTTTTAGAACAAGGAGAGGACTTGAGAAATTCTTATATTATGCAACTATAATTTTAGCTATTTTCTGGGCGTTTTTGTCTTATTTTATTGTAAAACTAAGCTAAATGAACTACCTGCAAAACAGAGTAGAGATCTCAGAAGAAGTATATGAAGAGATCTTGTCTGATAAAAAGCGCACATTTAGAGATTTTTTATGGGATTATCCTACAATTCTAGCAAAGTACATTGTTAAATTAACCCCTTTAAGTAGCATAATAATATATACGCTACTAACAATAATATTCTTTTTGTCTTATGGCAATATCAAATCAAGCCTAGAAAATCCTCCACAGATTTATGCTGAAAAAAAGAGCATATCAGAGGGAACTTTGGGCACCATTTCAAATCTTAATCCGATATTTATCACAAGAAGTCAAACAGATAAAGATGTACAGGCACTTGTATTTCAAAAATTAATAAAAATTGATGAAAATGGTAATCCTCGCCCATCAATCGCGACAAGATGGAGAATAGAGCAAGATAAAGTTTATACTTTTTACCTAAGAGACGATATTTTTTTTAGTGATGGTGAGAAGTTAACAGCTTCTGATGTAAAATACACCTTTGACACGGCTATTTACTTATCAGATAAAAACGGTATCAATACAATTGGAACAGCTATGGAAGGTATTACAATAGATGTTATTGATGATTACACTATTAAATTCACATTAAAAGAGCAAAACGCCACAATTTTCGAAGTTATAGCGCAGTATATTGTGCCACAGCACTATTTTGAACAATCAGATGTCAATATCCTCGAGTATTCTTGGTTAAATAATAAACCTGTTGGCTCAGGTCCTTATAGGATAGCTCAAAACAATGGCTACTCTATAACACTTGTTCCATCTGAATATTATCTCGTGAAACCGAACATAGATTTCTACGAATTTAGGATATACAGCAGTTATGAAGATCTTCTAACCGCATATTTTAATAATAAAGTTGATATTGTCTCAAACCTTGATCTGTATCAAGCTGATTTTGCCAACGCCAGTGTAAATTTTAGACAAATTGACATAGAATTATCAAATAGAAATCGTCTTATTTACTTTAACACGCGAGATAAATTTAAAAGTGTATATTTAAGACAAGCAATTAGCCATCTTATCGATAAACAGGAGCTAATAAACGATGTGGGAGTTTTGGCAATGCCAATAAATGGCCCAATAAGTAGAAAATCTTGGGCTTATCTTGATGATCCTTCAATATTTTACGAATATTCACCAGAAAAAGCCGATGCATATCTCAAATCATACGGTTATACAAAAGATGAACAAACCTCTTTCTATAAAAACTCTAGTGGAGAGCAATTAAGCTTTGTTTTAACATATCTTGATACACCATTAAACAATAAGATTGCACAAAATATAAGCCAACAACTTATGCAAAATGGCATTATCCTTGACATTGATAGTGGCAAAAAAACATATGATCAATTAATAAGAGAAATCCTTCCAAACAGAGATTTTCAGATGTTATTGTTTGAAATTGAAACTACAATTGATCCGGATCAATATAATTTGTGGCACTCACTAAAAAGCGACTACCCTAATCTAAATATCTCTGGCCCAACAGAGAAATCAAAAAGGATCGACCTTTTGCTTGAGATGGCTAGAATGACAACGAAAATTAATGGCGAAAAAGGGCGAAAAGAGTATTATCAGCTCTTTCAGAAATATTTTATGTCTGATGCACCTGTTTTGTTCTTATACAACCCTACTTATTCCTTTTTTATATCAAAAAATGTTATAATACCAGAGCAAGAATATATGGCTGTTCCCTCGGATAGATTTGATAATATTGTTTACTGGGATAAGATTTAAAAGCCAAAGTGGTGGAATTGGCAGACACGCTGTGTTCAGAACGCAGTCCCTCCGTTTAGTAGGTAATAATTGCCTGTTAAACGGAGGGGTGAGGGTTCAAGTCCCTCCTTTGGCAGATTTAATAGCACTTATTTCTTTTTCTTCTTTTTGGTCTTGTCCTTCTTAACTTTTTCTTTGTTTACAACTTCGGAATCCGATTTCTCACTGTTATTCTTGGACAAATTATCAAGAAAGCTTGCGAGCATATCTTCACTAGGTTTCTCATCTTCTTCTTTATTCTCGTTCTCATCAGCGAAAGAATCATCAAGCGAAGGTTTAAGTTCAAAATTTTCCTCTTCAATAAGATTAGGAGCTATTTCTGGAGCTATTTTTGTTCCCATCTTCTCTTTCTTTGTACCAATCCTCTTTTTTAATTTATCAAAAAAGCTTATTTTCTTAATTTTCTCAGTTTTTTCTTCCTCTTTGGTCTCTAAAACAGCCACAACTGGTTCTTCCTCAGTTTTTGCTTCTTCATGGGCAACTTCAATAGGTTTTGACTCAACATCTTTTTGATCATTTTTGACAACTTCTTTTTTAACCACAGATTCCTTCGACTCCTTCTTCTGAGTGGCGGTATCTAATATAACAACCTCATTTAAGACTGGTTTTTCGCTATCTTTTCTAAGTCCATGTTCAAGTTTATCTTTGATAGATTTAACCTCATCGACAGGAAAACATACTTCTTCTTCTTTTTTCTTCGGCAATACTTTTTCTGTATTGACTTGAGGGCTTTTGTTGCCAAGACCGAGAGAGTTTTTTAACAAGCTTTCGACTTTACGAGTGCTGTTATCCGTAAATAAGAATTTAAGTAAAACGCCGAGCAAAATACCGATTAAAAGAAGAACCCCAGAAGTTATCAGAAGCTTTTGAGAATTAATTATGTAATCTATCAGCTCTTCTATGCTCATATTCTCAATGTCCGTTGCTGCCACACTAACGACAGGATTTTCTGCCTCTGTTTGACCTCCATTTATACTGATCTCAAAATTGACGGGCTCACTATATTTGCTTGCGAAACCATTTTTGCGAGTGATCGCAATAACAGTATATTTCTCATCTAATAAGTCTTCAGTTATTGCAAGCTCCCACATGCCATTTATATTAATTTCCGCCTCTTTGCGATAATTAGATAGTCCTCCTGAAATAAAAACCTCTATTGACCCGCCAGCGACTCCTGTACCGGCAAGATTTACTTTATTTCCAATAATTTTTGGAGTATCAATTCGAGGTGGTCTTGGTATAATGACAATATCTTTTAAGACCTTTTGAGAGACCTCTTCCTCATCTTTGAAGCTTAGCTCAATAGTATGCTTACCAATTCCTAAAGTAGGGAGACTATAAGGGCTTGTAATAGTGCCATAATCCTTACCATCAATAACAATCGAGACACCTTTTCCACTAGGATCCTTAAAAATTATCGCGTGACTTGGATTCTCTGTGACAGGAGGCATCTCTAGCATTAGTTGAGTCTCTAACTCCTGCGAATAAGAGTCTACATTGTTAGTACCTGTTTGAGCGCTGATCATCATCGGTGAAGACAACAAAAGAGCGGTCGGTATAAGGATTAGTATCAGTTTTTTCATTATTTTTACAATTAAATTTATATACCCTCCCTGGGTATATATTATTCTATTTATAACTTTTTTGCAAGATAAAATGCAAGATTCTTACAATTCTGAAATGACAGTCTGGTGAATATCTGTCATATCGCATTCATCTTTAGATAAAGATATTTTAACAGGTTCAGTTTCATATAAAAACATAGGTTTATCAGGTGCTGATAAATCTCCCCTATCTTTTGCCCAGCCAAAATGCACTTGATGCTCACCTATTCCCTTGTTTTGCAATAAATTTCCTTCTCCTGATCCACCAAGCTCTCTTCTTCTACCGTCGTCGTAATAATAATCTTTATATAAAGTCTGAACAACATGACCACCTCCGCCAAATTCGACCTCTTTGCTATCACCCGGATTTAATACGCCAAAATCCTTAAGACCAAGATGCGCAATTTCTCCTCTTGATTCATCATATGAGTAAGATTTGCTATATTCACCATCTACAAAGTAATAAAATCCATATCCATACTCGTAGTCATAAATCTTTGAGTGGTCGATTGGAATATTGCCAATATTTGTAAGTTTTAGTTTAAAAAAAGTCTTAGCACAACTATGATTTAAAGCTGTCGGATAATCTATTATCTCAATTTTTAGCTGCGGCATATTAGCTTTTTGCATGTCTTCATAATCTTCTTGAGTAATTTTTGTGATTTTCGTTGCTTTTAAAGTGTAGCTTGTAGAAATCCATGTGCCTTCTACAATAACGAAGTCGTCTTTTTTCAGCTCTGTAGATAGGTTACTTTCTATAAAAAGAGTCACATAATCAGCCATTTCTAAGCTATATGTCTTGGAATCTTGGCTATTAAAGGCAAGTCCAGCGATTTTTCCCATTAAAATAAGCTCCTGACCATCCGTAACTGCAGAAAAATCTTTTATTTGAGTTATTTCATCTGCTTTATAACCTCCAATTTTTGTTAATGAGCCACTACCTCCTTTACCTTTAATTTGTCTGTAAATGATTGTCCCAATAGAACATGACGCACACAATACGACTACCGCAATTACTGCTATAATTATCTTTGTTTTCTTTACCATTTTCTCTCTAAATAATTAATTTAATTTTTCTACAGAATTATCCGGTAATTGTCTATAATAGCCAGGACCTTCTGGTCCATATGAACTCCACGAGTTAAGTGGCACATCATAAGATTGACCTGTGCTAGGAGACGAAACTGTCTCGTAACCTCGCATACCTTCTGCCCAATTTTCACTAGACTCATCGTCAAGCGCCGATGAATAACTACTACTTTTTGATGTTATTGATGATCCACTACTCTCCATTGGTCTATTTGAAGGCAATAAAGTATTTTTCCTTGTTGCGCCAATATCTATTATCTGAAAGCTGTCTTGTATAAGCTGCAAGGTTGAAGAGGCTCCTTCCCAATTTGAACTTTCAGCGATTTGTATCGCCCAAAAAGCTGATGAATATCTTGTCCCAACACCATAATATGGTGCTTCATAAATTCCAACTGTTATTTTTCCCTTTACAGGAACATTCCAAAGATTTCCTGTAAAACCAAATTCTTGTATAGTATGACCAGAAATTTCTGATGGCAGAGAGTTTCCATCTGTCATACTCACATTTTGTATCAAAGCAAATTCAGTAAGTGCTCTTTGGGCCCAACTTTTGACTGTATAATTTCCAGTAAACCCTGTGGCATAAGCATAACTAAAGCCAGCATTATCATCATCTCTTGTTAAATCAATTCCACTATCTGTTTCCCCCGTAACTGTAAAATTGGCGGGTTTATTAAGCTTAAAGTATTTCCCTACATATGCAGTTAAGCCATTAGGAATATTATTTGATTCGTCACCTCGAGATTTAACAGCATTTAGCAATTCTGGAGTTAATAATTTAGTCCTTGCAAAACATCCACAGACTTCTTCTAATAAAGGTTTTTTCTCTTCATAACTAACTATGGGAGCCCAGTATGATTTAAAGACAACAAAATCGCCCTCTTTTGATAATGACATTTGACCTCTCATGCTATCCTCACCTATTCTAGCAATAATATCTGCAGAAGCATTGTCTTCGCCCGCAACTATATTTGAGATTTGAAATGTCCCTCCAACAGAAGCTATTGTTTGCTCAAATATCTCTCCAAAAGCATTAATCAGCTCGTCAGTTGTTAATTCTTTTTTTAGCTTAGCTGTGTAAAAAAATGTCGCGGTTGTATTACTCTCATCTTCCATAATAGATACTGTCCCATTATTAACCTCATACATCCAGCCATTAGGAACCCCTATGCTAAAAGCGCTTTCTTCATACTCAATTTTTGGTAAATTACAAGTCGGATTGTCGTTTTCTATCGTTGCAGAGTAAAATTCTGAATTATCCAATAAGCCTTCTTCTTCCTTCACAATAACCAATTCTTTGTTTTTTGTGTAATAAATATATCCTACTATTGCTATTCCAAGAATTGAGACAGCACATAATACGAGTACCCCAACAACAAGAAGTATTACCTTTTTCCTGTTGGACTTAACATTTTTATCTTCTGTGTTTTCCATGTCTTATCTTTAATATAATATTAAATTAATCTTAAAAAAAGTTTATTCGATTTCTAGTACTCCGGTCCCTTTTAAAACCCTTATAAAATACCCTTCATCATTACTTAAGGGATAATCAAAACCAAAAGTTTCAAATTGAGATTGATTTTCAAGCTTGTTTTTCTGCAACCCTTGATACATGCTTGATTCATTTCGCCATCTGCTCAAATTATCCACCTCAAATCTTTCATCTGAGTTAAATTCATCAATCAACTTTTCTGCAGTCCAAGACTTGTTACTACCATTGACGCCTATAAGATTCCAACCAACCTGTGATATTTTGATAGGAGCTGGAACAGCAAGTCTATACCCAACATATGAAATATCAATATCGCTATGAGATCTTAATATATATCCTTCTCCCGGCCTAACAGGGAAACACTTACCGCTTGTACCCTGGTCAATATCTGGCCTGTATGAAGTTACTTCAAATGTTGTCCCGACATATCGGGCTATCTGACTTATGAAAGCATCAGGATTTACATTCTTTTGGTAACCAATATTAAGATCTTTAATCAGTTGACAAGAATCTGTATTGTTTGGCAATTCATTAAAAGAGACAATGTTTATTCCCTCACTTAATGAAATTTTAGAGCTAACCTTCTGGTCAATATAACTTATTTTTACAGTATCATCCTGTACCTCTATCGTCTCACCTTCATCATGCTGACCATTCCCATTTCTATCAAAGAACAAAACGTGCTCTCTTCCCGCTTCCATTGTTATTTCTTGAGGTAATGCCCCGGGGATTTCTATTCTGTAAACGCCACTTTCTTTTGCTTTGATTATATATTCACCAGAGTACTCTATCTGCACAATCTTTGGCTCGCTTTCCTGGGCCTGTACAGCTTTTGGTTTAAATAAGTTATTTAAAAATGTTATCTTGTTCTTACAGTTCTGATCAAAGCCAGAGAGCTGATGACTTTTAATATACTCGTTAACATCGATTCCGCAATTTTCTTTGACCTTTTCTATTGCTGTTCTATCACCGTTCATCACATCCTCTAATAAATCAATATCACAGCCTTCTTCTAATAGCTTTGCTACGACATCTGTCCCCTTCATCCCTCCATCTTCGGTTGTAAAGCAGTATTTCCCGCCATTATTTGAATTATACTCAGCTCCAAGCTCTGTAAGCTTTTGTCTATTCTCACTAGTCCAGTCATCCCCCCACATATCAATATATTGAGCCTGTATTCTATGAGTGGCTTCATGAGCAAGTAATTCTTGTTGCATCTGCATATCTCTGTTGGCCAATCTAACATCGCAATAAATTGCATCTTTATGGCTAAAACACAATGCTCCTCCACATTGGCATCCGTTTTCTTGATTTGCTTTCTCACATATTAGGTTACATCCATAACTTCCACAATCTGCATCACTACTACTACAATCTAATAAAACTAAAGGCACATTAATTTCCTCTTCAGTCTCTTCTATACCCTCATTTAAACCTTCAATTACATCTTCGTATATTTCTTGGATAGATTGATCTGTAATAACCTGTTCATTAATAGGCTTAAGAAGTATAGAAATTGGACAGACAGCTGATTGGTCTTTATCTGAACCAACAGGACAATTAAATCCCTGATGTGCAAATCTTTCACAAATCCCCGTGGGAGAAGATTTATAGCATATTATTTCTGAAGAAGATGCTTCTAACTCACCATCTTCCCCTCCTAAACCGGCTAAAGCACGTAACTCCCTTTCTGCAATATCCTCTAAAGCCCCATTAACACATTGATAAGTTCCATCGCTCCATCCGTTTAATTGGCATTTGTCATTTACAACACACTTTGGAGAACTACAATTAACCCTGGATACGCCATTTGCATTATCAGAACAAGAGTTACCAGCTACCCATTGTCCATTATCACATTTACGATTGCAAGTAGCTAAAATATCTCCTTCAGGAGGATATTCTGTTAAAGTCTGGTAACCATCATCACAAATCCCACCACATCCTGGGCATCCTTTACGAGGATCTTGTTCTGCATGCACATTTAAATTCTCTTCTTGCTGGATAACCAAAGTCTCTGTAACTCTACTTCGTATTGTTGGTGCAGGAGTAGTAGTGCACTCTGAAGAGCAGCCTTCTTCACAGTCGAGTTGGCAAGCTCTAGCATCCGCCCCTTTACCACAGTCACTTTTGCACTGCTTAACACAATTGCTGTATGAACCTCCAGTGCAGGCATAGACTTTAGTAAGCAGACTTGCCTTTAGATCTCGATCTTTTGTCAATTTTATATTCTCCATTGGGGCATTCATATTCATCGATACTGTATAAACAGCAGAATCTCCATAAGCAGTTTCTGCTTTAACATTCTGAATATCGGTATCATCATCAAACGACATTATTTGCCCATCATCTTTCCTCGCTGTCGTTAAGTCAATATACCATCTTCCCTGATCATTGAGTACAGCCGACAAAGTTATCAACTTACCATCTCTTACTGCACTTAGAAATACTATTCCATCACCTCCTATGTAAGAATCGTCTTCCATAACTATCTTGCCGTATGTTGGATTAGGCGCTTGTGTGTTTTGTAATTCTTGTGTTGTAATAAACTTCGCTTCATTTACAGCACTAAACATCTCTTTATCCGCTGCGGCAAAATCAAATTTTGATTTAACTACAAATCCATCACTAACCGCAAATGTATATTCCGAATTAGGTTTAAGACCTCTCAAAGTAACATGATGTGTATAATATTTGCTTCTTTGTTTAACAATTACATTTTGATAGCTTGGATCTTCTGTGGATTGAATCAATTCAGCCATTTGATAATCTCTATCATCATAAGCAATTCCTTTATTTCCATCACTGTTTCTCCAATTTACAATGCCAGTGGTTGGTGAATCTGTGTGCCATGTAATCGTTGCACTTCTATCTGTTATATTTGTAACTCTGACTTTTTGAGGATTATACTGTATAAAAAGCAATAAAACATAGCCTAATGCAAAAACAATTGTTAATAAAAAGATAAAAATAAGAATTTTTGACAATGTTTTCCTGCTAAAGTTCAGACTCATATTGACTTTGATTCTATACTAATTCTAAATTTTTATCAAGACAAATTGTGAACAAATAAATTTAATGTCGCGCTCGGAAATCGAGTTGATGAGATTAAAAAAAGTAAAAAACGATTTCTAAATAAAGCTTGAGCAGTAAAAGCATTTATGATATACTTTGCTATACCTTACAATAACTTAGCATCATATATTAAAACCTATGGACGAGTCGATCACTTTTGATTTAAATGATGATGGAGATGTAGTTGACACGACAGGAGTTGAGATTCTTTCAGATGAAAATGGTGATCTCCAAATTACTAGACAGCAAGTATAAATTTATAAATCATATTTAATGAAGAGCAACAAAATAATAATAATACTAATCGGTGTGTGGATTTTAATATTTATCCCTTTTTTTATCTCTTTTGGCGTGGTCTGTTGGGATGGGATGAAGATGGATGCTGATAAATTATATGAAAGTTGTAAAGTGACAGTGGAAGAATATGAGGAAAAAATTAGTATTGATAAGGAGTTTTGTCCTGAAGCAAAAGATTTTTGGGAAGCAACAGGTAGCTGTGATAAAAAGCTTTTCGTTAATTGGGAGCTTTTCATTCCATTTGAAGGTTCTCCCGCTGAAAATGTTTTTGCGTATGTATGGAGCGCTGGACTTGTTGGTTTAATAGTTTTATTAATTAGAAGTATTATTTCAAATAAATTGGGAAAAAGATGAGAGATATATTTTGTTTTAACAACTAATTCATTATTATGAAAGACAAATCTCCAAATATTCGTACTGGAGTAATAGATATTGGAACGCTAAAAGTCAAATTTGAAATATGTGAATTCAACAATACATTAAAAAGCAAGACATTAAAGAAAGAGAAATACCTCACAGTTTTAGGAAGAGATCTTGATAAAACAGACAATATGATTGTTGAGGAAGCCATTGTAAAGACAATCACAGCCTTAAAAGAATGTAAAAAACTCCTTGCAAAATATTCAGTAATAAATTTCTCCGTGGTGGCGACTGATGCTTTAAGAAAAGCAAAAAATGGTGATATTGTTAAGAAAAGAATTGAAAAAGAGACGGGCTTTATCCCAAAAATACTCTCACGAAAAGAGGAAGGTAAAATATTTTTCACGGCCTTAACAAAAGATTTTGCAAATGAAACTTTCTGTGCTGTTGACGTTGGGGGAGGAAGCGTTCAAGTAATAATCGGAAGCAAAGAAAAGATATTATTTAACAAGTCTTTTAAAACAGGAACTTACTTTTTACAAGAGTCTTTTTCTCGATCTCATCATCCAACACTTAAAGAATTGGCAGAATGTAAAAAGTATGTAGAGACTCAAATGAGTGAATTAAAAAAACTTAATTTTCGTCTTGATAAAATAATATATGGATCAACTAATATTATTGATTTTTTTGAGGCTATGAATTTACCTGTAAATAGAACATCTGCATTTATTGATCACCCGTATTATATTGGGATACCGCCATTGAAAAAGCTTTATGAGAAAATAATTAGAAAAAGCTATGAAGATAGAATGGAGATGTATCCAGCTGAACCTTATTATATGTGGGCTGCTGATAAGGCTCTTATAAACATTTTTGCAGTATCAAAAGCGTTAAAGATTAAAACAATATTTCCTTCAAATTACAATATTTCCACAGGATTGCATTACATATTGGCGCTAAAAAATTTCAAGGAATGATTCTTTCTGAATCTAAGAGGCCTTAGAAAGCTCTTTAATAATATTTTCTATAATCAGGCGGGCTTCCTTCGTAAAAGCTTCAAGTGACCTATCAAAATCTTCAAAATCATTAAAATTGCAGTCAAATCTTTGCTTCAAAACATAGTCCGTTCTTAATGGGTTAGCCGTTAATGCAAATCGCAAGCTCTTCATTTTTGCAAATTTCTTGTACATGTCTGACTGTATCTTTCTATTGTATCCAGAAAGCCACAGCTCATATTGGAAATCTTTGTAGAGGAAAGCAACAACAAATTTGAGGCCTTTTGCTTTTAAATTCTCGTCGGTAAATTGAAAATATGCGTAATCCATATTGTTTTCAACTATGTTGCCAGTAAAAGCATATCCTTTTAGCTCTTTTTGCAAGTGATTTTTTAGTAGTCTAAAAAGCTTTGTTTGCTCTTGATAACCTTCTTGGAGTCTTGTTTTAGTTATTATTTCTTTAAATTGTAATATTTTGTTTAAATCGATCTGAGTTTTCATTTTGGTTAATTCGTCAAAATTTTAAAATATCCCACAAATTAAAAACCGTCCTCTCTCTAGAAATACGGAATTAATTATTTTACCAGTTTTTTTCTCGTCATTGTCTGTAAATTCAAAAGATGCTTCGAAGCTTGATACATCTTCATGATTGGAAGTTGTTACTGTTATTTCTAAATTTGATATATCTTTCCCCAAAAAATCTTTGTAAGCCCCCTGTTTCATCTTTTCAAGTTCAGTAAGACAATGATCCTCTTTTTTTGTTAATCTCGTAAGTATTTCTTGATCGTTTTCTTCTATTGCCTGGATATATTTTGTGGCAACTTGTTTTATTGCTTTGTTTCGTGCATCACTATTAGAATAGAAATAGGAATCGATTGAATAGATGATTATATAGTAGGAGAGGGGCATTAGTAATATAATCAAAAGAATTAATGCCCACTTTTTTTTAATGAAATTTTTTATTTTGTTCATTTTAATAGCTTTGCTTAAATTCCTGACTTAATAATGTTTTAAGACTATTACTGCCCTTTACCATTTCCACCTTGCTGATTATCCGTTGGACCATTCTGATTCTGTTGCTGATTTTGAATTTGTAGGCCAGTTTCCTCTTCAAAATTCCTTATTTGTTCCATAGTTTTTTCAGAATAACTGTTTTGTATGTTTTGCAAATTATCAGAATTTTGCCCATTCCCGTTTGAATTTAATTGTATATTGACTTGGTTCATTTGCTCTTGATGAGATTCAACTTGAGCTTGAAGTTTAACCATAACCTGTTCTTGAGAAGAGGTCTGTAGTTTATTCTCAGTTCTTAATTGATTCATCTCTTGAACTCTCTCGCCTAACCTTGCTTGTTGAGATTCAATTTCTTCAAGTGCGGTTGCTATACCATCTTCTTTGTTCTCTTCTGCTAGCACCGCAAGCTCTTCTAATCTTTCATCCATGATTTCTAATTCTAGCTCTGTTTTGGCCACTGGATCATTAGTAAGAGCTCTCTGTACGCTTTCTACTGCTGTGTCAACTCCAAAGAGCAGATCGCCAGGTGTTGCCGAGTCAGATGCATATACGGTTCCAGTTCCTGTACCTAGAGTTGTTATCATTGAAAGTATGCTTAATGCCATTTTTAACTTTGGGTTCATATTTGATATTATAAAAATTTAATAATTTAATTATACTTAGTTTACCGTTTTTGTCAAATGCAGTTTACATAAATTAGTGAATGGTTTTCATTTTATTTGATTTATGGGTTTAATATTAAATTCATTAAATATTTTTGATAATTTCTGGTGCATTTTTATCTTCTATCATTTTCATCACATCTAAACTTAAATCATTCCTTTGAAAGAACAGTTGAAAGCTTAAAAGCAACTGGAAGACCAACAATCAAGCCAACAGTACCAACTAAGCCTAAAGTTGTAGCAGGCCCTAATTTATCCATCAAAAAACCGATAAAAACTCCAATTACAGAGACTAAAATATTGTAAAAAAGGCTAATAGCAGAAAGCGAAGTTGCTCTATATCTAGATTCAATATTCTCGTTTTGCAAGTTTAAAACAGTTGGGCGAATATATCCATCAGAAAACTTACGAAGATAAACCGAAGATATTGCACCGAAGCCGTTTTTTATAAATGACAGCATGGAGCCAATAGACTGTAGGAATGCAATAAAAACAGGTGCGCGTTTCTGATCAATCTTCTTGTCAAGAACATTGATAAATTTTATTCCAACGGCCCTAATTATATAAGTACCGCCAATAAGCCATGTTATCAAGATAGGATTATCAAAAGCAACTGTTATTCTTGGTTCGTATATATACCACAAGGACACATATGTAATTGTCATTGTTATTATACTAAATATGGATATCCACTTTATTTTAGAATTCCTAACGATATGTTTCATGCCGTCGACATTTTGTCGTAAATACGCCTTAAGTGAGTATTTTTGAGAATCGATTTTTGGCTCTGTATAAAAGAAAGACATCACGGCACCTGTTATTGTTATCGGAATCATTATTGTAAATGGTAGAAAACTGTTAATCTTATATAACAAGCCACTTATTATGCTAGCAACTCCCATGCCAACAGTATTTAGAAAAAACGAATCTGCTTCAACTTTTTTATAATATTCTTTCTCTTTTTCATTTTCTTTTAATGAATCAAATAAGAGAGCTGATTGAGCTCCTGAGTTCATTGCTTGATCCGTATAATAAAATATCTGATGGAGCATTATTCCTAACCAATTATGCTGTAATGCAAATGCCACATACGCTATGACAAGAAATATTCTGCCTATGATTATTGTTTTTTTTCTGCCTATTAAGTCAGCCAAAGCTCCAGAAGGTAGCTCCAATATGACGCTCCATATGAGTCCTATTGATATGGCACTATTTATTTGTGAAAAGCTTAGTTTTAGGTCATTGTTCCATATTAATATATATACCCCTATGGGTATAAAAAACCAGTTGATTAATGAGTCTATTTTATATACTAGTATGTTTCTTTTCCAGTTCGATTTCTCTGTCATATACTTATTTTTTCAAATCACTATCCTTATTCTCCTGCATCTTATCCCAAACCCTTTTAAAAGTGCTTTTAGGCACGATATAAAGCTCAATTTTAGTAATCATCCAAAAAATTTCGGCAGTAAGCCATAACCAATCGCCTAGCTCCGTTTTAGAATGCTCTCTACAAGTACCAAGAGTTCTGCCATGTTTGTAATAAGGCTTATTGCCTTTAAGCCACAGAATCACGACTTCACCAATATGAGCAAACCACGATTTTATTCTTGGAAATAGTTTTCCTTGCCAACGGTCATATTTGGGCACAAATTCTTTATGTATTTTTGCGATTGTTATACTATTTTCATTTGTATTTTCCATATTTGAATTGATTTATCTTAGCTGCTCCAAAAGCAAAGTTTTCGCCTCATCCAAGAAGCGATGATCTAATTTATCTAAAGTATCCAAATCGCTGTGATAGTACTGCATAACTAAAGATTGATCATTAAGCATCCAAACAGTTTTTTGCGCAAGATCGGGCATATTGGAAATTTCAAAAACCCAATCAATATGATCACTTGTAAAAGATGGCGTTCCAACGCCTACCCCATCAAGAACTATTATTTCCTCGGCAATTTCCAAAAGTGCTCCATACTTCTGACCAAAAATCTCAAATCCGTAAAGACCAAAATGACTTGAAATAGACTCTTCTTCTGATCCCGCAAAGACAAAAAGATGTTTGTCCAGTAGATCTTTGTTTTCTGATAGCACTTGATATACTACCTCTACACTTCCGGCATTATCAATTGCACCGGCACCGATAATTGAATCATAATGTGCAAAAACGATTTTGCTTGGATTTACTAAGTTTCCAACAATGATGTTGGCAGACTTAAAACCTTGTGAATCCACTTCTACCTCGCCAATTATTTCTTTTGCCATTATTAATTTTGCAACTGAGTCTCTATTTACAGAAATACAAGGGAAGTTTTTATATGCTTGCATACATATTCCTTTGGAAACTGGATGAAATACTATTGCTGGGCCGTCTGATTTCGCATCTATTGAGTTTAAGATTGGTGATTTTTTGTCTATTTTTCCACTTACAAATGTTGATGCTATGCATGGTATTTTTTCGCCATCTGTATATAACTGTACTTTTTTTGTCACAGGTATTTTGGTGGTAAATGTTTGTGCTGTGTAGGCTATTTTGTTTTGTTCTAGATGGCGTTTTATTGTTTCACAAGCTTTTTGCTCTCCGTCTCCTCTTCTGGGGGAGATTGATGTTAGCTCTTTTAATAGTTTTGTGTATTTTTTTTGCATGTTGCGATTTGTGTTTTATATCTATGATATTATAGCATATTATTATTGATTGTTGCTAAGAAAAAAGTTGCTTTCTTATACAAGTTTTTGTCTTAAAACTGAGCAAAAATTTTCTTTTCGCCAACCTTTATTTTCATCAACTTCCCCATAGGCATAGGAATCTGCGGAGCTGTGTGGCCAAAATCAAGATTTTGCACTATTGGAATTGTAGAATTATATTTTCTAACAATGTCTAAAATCGTATCTCTTTGTTGCTTTTTATATTCAACTTTTTGTTCGTCGGTATTCTGTTTGTCGAATTCCCAAGCCTTTGGTCTTCCTATTACAACGCCCTGTATTCTCTCAAGAACACCTCTTTCTCCAAAAGCTCTAAAAACCCTATTAACATAATCACTACTTGGTAACTCTTCAGATGACTCAGCTAATAAAATTATGTTTTCAAATTGTGAAAGAGAGGGAATTGGCGTACCATGCCTTAATAATTCATCAATTGATTCAATACAACCGCCCCAAAGAATACCTTCTGAATCAATTTGTCCATCCCAGTACCAACCTTCATTGGCTTGATATCTTCTTCTTTTATTTAGATTTGAATCATCACCCCAACTTAAGCCTTCATCGTTAAATTCTTGACTTGCTGTTAGTTCAAACTCGCCATTTTCAAACAGAGCTTTTTTAAGGTAATTTATTGTGAAATCATCCATATGCCCTTGCATCGCAAATTCGGTAAAAAGACTCCCTCCATAAAATGAAGGAATACCCTGTAACCATAAGAAGTTGATTAGATGTGTATTATCGGAGTATCCAAAAAATGGCTTTGGATTATTAATAAAAACATCTTTGTGTTTAGCCAAATGTTTCCAAATGTATGCTATTTGGTCATCGCCACCCAATGATGCTATTACAGCCTTGATTTTACTGTCACGAAAAGCTGATAAGATGTCTTTTGCTCTTTCTTCGCCACTTGCACCTAGTTTGCTCGTTGTTGGATACTCAACTGGAATTAAGCCAAATACTTCTTTTATTTTTTGTAATCCTAATTGATATACTTTTGGCCATTTTGCAGGTGCCGCAAAGGAAGGAGATATTATTGCAACTGCATCTCCTTTCTGGAGTTTTGGCAATGTTTTATTTTCTATGTTTTGCATTTTGTTTGGAGTTTTTGCTTTTTAAAATTAAAAATACTCTTCAAAAAAAGAATTGTCAATACTTACATTCTCCTCTGTTTTGATTTTTACGCCCAAATTTAATTCTTTCATTTTTTCTGCTAAAGAATTCCCATCAATTAAATCAATGGGAGGAGCTCCGTCACGAGTAGCTTCCTGCTTTGCATCTCTTGTAAAAGTACTCGTAGTTATAAAAAGACCTTTATCAGTTCGACCTTGCATTGCACCACGAAAATCTCTGATCTCTTTTGAAGAAACTGCATTTTGGTAGCGCTTGCATTGAAAGATAATATGAAAACTAAGAAGACCGTTCATTTTTAATATTCCCTTTCCATCAATTCCGCCATCCCCGCTACGACCTGTTACCTCAACTTGTACAAATCCTGCCTCCCTAAGAACTCTCTGGCAAAGTTTTTCAAAAGATTGTGGAGATACTCGCAATAGTTTCCCAATAAGTTCTTCTTGCCATGTGGTATCGATATCTTCCGGCGTCGTTCCTTCATCCATATCGTTAATATCAACTTCTTTTTTAGACATTTTCCTTACTTCTCGTCTTACTGTTGCCTTATCAATTTTCTTTGTGGTTTGCCCTTTCAATGTAAGCCTCCAAACTCCTCTCTGTGAATTTTCTAATAATCCAAATTTTTTAAGATAGTTTCTCGACCATCCTAATCTATAACTCAATTTTGTCATATTGCCACGATGAATTTCATTTATATCATCATCGTTTAATTTAAGCACTTTTGCTACTTTATCATCAATCTCTTCTATGCTTGCTGAGCCACCCAACTCATGTAAAGCATCAAGTAAAGGCTGAAATAAGTCGTCATATTTTGGTACTGCCATGTTAATTTGTTTTAAATAATTTATTTTTAGTTTCCTTAGTCTTAATTTTCATAATCTTCAAAAATATTTCCTTTATAAAACAGCATTAATTCTTAAGGTTTCAAGATATATTTAATAAAAGGGCTTCTGTATTTTTCTTTACTAATACCATTATCATAAAGACTATTAACTGTAATAGTGTTGCCAATTCTTTTGATGTGACTCCTTCTGTTATAAGTTTAAACTAATCAATATTATTTAATCGGCCACTTCGGTATTAATTTATCAATCTCCTTCATCAACCTATCTGTATTCACCAATGCAACAATAATCTTTTGATAATGCAAAACTTCATCAAAACTCAACTTACGACCTTTTCTATCTTTTAGCCATTTTTGAGCAGGTTGATAGCCACCAATATAAAACTCCCATGCAATTTGAGGCACTTTATCGAAGTACTGAGTTTCGTTTATCCATACTTTGCTACCATCAAATTTGGGGAATTGAGTTATTTCATTTTCGCCAGTAATTGGAAATTTAGTAATCAATTTACTGCTGTTTACATGTTCCATTAAGTGGTACTCTCTCAGCTCTCGACCTTTTTTCACTAAAGCCCAGAATAGCTGTTGATCTGATGTAAATGGTATTCGAGGAAAATCTATTTTCAAGAATTCTTTGTATCGTTCTCGATATGTTGGAGAGTGTAATATTGCGTAAATATAGTCAAGAACATCTAGAGGATTGAATGTTCCTTCTTTGCCTGAATCTGCGTGTTCGTGGTCAGGGATAAATTGAAGTTTTAGTTTTAATGCAATCTCGTCAATGATTTTTTGGTCAAAGTTTGGTTGACGAGTTGAAGAATCTAGTCGTGATTCAGAATGGAGGTAAAGAGGGGCTATTTGTTCAGCACCTTGCATTCCAGGTCTTGACCAAAACCTTCTATCAATGATTGTATCTGAGATGAAACAGGGGGCCGCCAAACTTTCAGAAAACCCTCTTTTAAACACTAAGCCGTAATTTGCTTTTTCAACGAATTGCTTCATGACATCATCACGAGGATATGCAATAAATCCTTTTGATTTACCAGAGTAATTGGTATATCTATAATCGAATGGCCTATATGAAATTATCACTCTTTTTGAGCTGATTAAATCCGTTTTGGCATTCTTAATAGTCCAGTCTCTTGTATCACAAATTTTATATTTATTGGATAAATCTACAGCGTCTAGGTTTTTGAAATCTTCGAAAATAATATCAGCTTCGCCATCTGTAAATTGAATAGCAACAGAATCTTTTTGTGATTCGATACCAGAAGAATAGCTCCTAAATAAGTCCGAAAGATTTATAGCTTTTTCATAATCAATAATCTTTGAGAAATCTTTTGGGACAAAAAAATAACTTGGAGACTGGCATTGTAATTTACTCCAAGTGAATTTCTCGATATTATTGAACAATTCATTGTATTTCTCTTCTCGCTTTCCCCACAACTCTGAATGATAGACTTCGCCTAATTTACTTCTTGAACTCTTATTTTTTACAAAAATATTTATACTTACACCTTGCATAATATCGAAAACATTTTCATCTTTTGAACCATCAGGAGATTCTTCTTTTTTCTTTGAATTCCCATGCAAATCTAGAATATAGATTTTATTAAATGTTTCGAGCAATGACTTTCGCATCTGCCTATGAGTAATTCCGTCTATAAAAGAATTATTTGAAATGTAGGCAATAATTCCTTCACCGTTCTTTTCAATAAACCATTGGGCATAGCGAATAAACTTGATGTAATCGTCATCGAGGTTTATTTTTCTCTCATTCAAATCTTTTTTATAGTCTTTGATAAGATTTTGTATCCATTCTCCCTTATTAGAGCTACTTACCGAATACGGTGGATTTCCCATAACCACCATAATGGGCTTCTCCTTCTTAATCTTATTAGCTTCAAGACTTTCAGTCGTAATCCATTGTGAAAACAAATCACGATATGTAGCGGTTGGTTCTTCAAGCGAATTAGTAAGATATACACCCAAACGCCCACCTTGCCCCTTAGAGGAATCATATCCTGTCTGGGCAAGAGTTATGTCCAATTTAAGATGAGCCATCGCATAACTTGCCATCAAAAGCTCAAAACCGTGCAAACGGGGTAGTAGATGCTCATCAACATAGCTTTGCCAAAGCCCTTGCTGACCCTCAAACTTACTTCTATAGATATGCTTGATTACATGATCCAAAAAAGTCCCAGTACCAGTGGCGGGGTCGAGTACTTGTACTCTGTGTTCCATTACTTTTTGCTTTTTCTTACTTCCTTGGACCTCTTTTACAACTTCGATTTTACTTGTATCAGCAAGCCCATCGGCAATCCCAAACTCACTCTTTAAAATGTCATCAACAGCTCTGACAATAAAATCAACAACAGGCTCAGGAGTGTAGTAAACACCTCGTGATTTCCGCATTTTGGAATCATACTCCGAAAGAAAAGTCTCATAAAAATGCACAATCACATCATTTCTCTTTGTATCTTTACCATAATTCTCAAGCAACTCACGGACACTTACATGATTAAAAAGCTCTGCCATATCATCAACAATCCAAACTATACGATCATCAATATTTATCCCTGTAATAGTGTCAAAAAAGTTCCTAAGAAATGGATTTGATTTTGGAAGAAGTTTACCTGCCTCATCTTTTGAAAATGTTTCCATTGAATTGTCATGATATCTAGCTGCAAACATACCATATGCAACCGTCTGTGCATAAATATCAGCGTACTGCTCCTTAGTTAAATCGTGAATTAGCATATGTTTAAAAGTCTCAAACTGCTTCTCAATTTGTTGCTGTTCCTCTTCCTCTTGTGAAAGCGCAAGATATATAACATTTTTAAGCATTTTCGCTTTTTCTGCCATTAATGAGGCTAGCTCTTTTGGACTTTTTATTGAAACTGTTTTTGCTATTGTGAAATTTTTCAGGACACTTTCAAACAAAGGAATGTTTTCTTCTATTATTTCAATTTTTTTATCAACAAGTTTTGCCAATTCGACCCTCTGTACTTCTTGTCCATTAAGATAGAATATAAATTGTAAATAATTAGTAAAACAAAGATTATTTAAAGATTGTTTATAGCGATTGAACTGATTTTTTGTTTTAAATTCTTTGTCAAGATCTACATTAATATCTTTTGCCTCAATGTAGCCGATTGGCGTCTTGTTTTTAAGAAGTACAAAGTCAGGAGCACCAACTTTTTGCTGTTTAGGGTCATTGATTGCATTTATTGAATCGTTTATTTCTTCAACTAACCTTTGAAGAGCAGGGCGATAAGCATGTTCTCTTGCATGTCCACTTTTATATTTGTTTAAGATTTCTTCAAGATATTTTCTTACTGCTTCATTCATGATTTTATTAGCTTTTAATTGATAAAATATTTAAATTTTGTATGAGCTATATTTTACCATGTTTAAAAACTTTTCTAAACCTTAAAAAAAAAGAAACTCTATTCGACCATTACATTTAAAACTCTCAGTTCAATAGAAGATGCAAGAAACCTATCTTGATAAGCTCGGGTTTTCTCTTTATCGTAAGTTAAGGCATCATTGTAAAAATTCTTTAAATCAAAATCATCTTCAAAATATAACCTCTCAATAAATGCGCCTTCCTCAACAATTTATCTCCCAACATAAACAGATGAAGAAACAACAGAAAGCTCATGTTTTTTGCAACCATGTTTTTGCCAGATAGGCTAAAGTGTGCTTTTCGCATATTCTAAAAATTCATCCCTGTTGTCTAAAGGTATTGTATATCTGTATTCAATAATTTTCATAGCATTTTCGTAACAATTTATACGTAAACTATTTAAGCTTATCAATAATAAGTAACCATATCAATGTCATCCGAGAATAAATTTAAAGCCTTAACTAAATCATTTCTTTTCTCTTCATCAAAGTCATTTTCGACATTAACAACAATTTTCCACGGCTTTAGATTTTCACTTTTTAGCTTGACAATTACCTTTTTTATACTTATATTCTTTATGTTAACGAATAATATCCCTTCCTCTAAACCAAGAAGATTATTAAACGAACAAAACCCTCCTAAATATTTTATTTTATTGTCTATCACAGTTATGTGTCCACCATTAACAATCGCAAAATCGTATTTTTTTAAGAAATATAATGCCATATAATGAAGCTTATCCAAATTTACAAAATAACTTTTAAAATTACCAGGGGTTTGTTGTTCAATCGAATCGTCAATAACATATCTTATTTTTATACCAAGTTCTGAAAATATCTCTTTGCAGCTAATTTGTCTGTTTCTTTTTTGGCAAGGAGAAATATTTTGATATATAATTATATCTTTAGTTTTAATCTTTAAGATTTTTAACAATGATTTTATTAGTTTAATCGCTTCATAAGAGCCTTCTTTTGTCCTAAGCAATTCTCTAGCTTGAAAAATCTTTTCTTCAATTAATTTTTCCCTATAATTTATTCTTTTACTGCTAATACATATAAAATCAATTAACAATTCGACTTCATTGTGCAAACTATTTTCATTTTGAGAAGAATTGCTCTTAAAGATTTCCATACGAGACTGATAATACAACTTCCCCACCACAGCAGGGTTTACATTCTTCACAAAATTAGCAGATAATAAGTCGCCTAAGCTATCAGTATCATTTTTCTTATTATAATATCTTTCCTTTTTCAATACAAACAAAGAGTTTGCGTAAGTATTATTATTATAGTCATTTATAGCAGTGTTTTCTATAAATTCAAAACCATTTCTATACAATTCTGTAATAAATCTGTTCGTTACATCTTGTGCCAATATCAATCTGTCATCCATCCTATTAAATGTAGAGAACGAATCAGGATGATTAATTACTATAAAATAACCATTCTTACGAACAATACTTGAAATATTTTTTGCTAATTCAATAATCTTTTCTAAATAATAATAATAATTTTGAGTTAGCATTTTCCAAGACTTTTTGCAATTAACTGGAGACCTAAAATAATCAAAGCTACTTAATCCTTTGTCTTGTGCAAATTGCCCAATTAAAAGATCATCAAATGGATGTTTAGCAATAACAGCATCATATTCTTTTTGCTCTTTTGATGCCCATAAAAAAACATCTGATATCAAAATTTCGCTTTCCTTATCAAACCCTAATGCCTGAAAGTTTTTCCTGACAGAATATAACTCATCTTCAGAGAAAAAATTAAACATGTCTAATTTATCATAAATTTTTCTATATCCTGCCTTGCTAAAAGCAACGCTTAATTCCTCTGCTGTTCCTGGAAGCAATTCAATAATATTATCAAAGCTGTCAATTGGCAAAGATTCAGCAACTTTTTTAAGCAATTTTACAATATATGCATCTCTTCCAATAAGCTTTATATCATTTAAAATTATCTCTTCCTTATCAAATTTAGAAGATTTTAAAAAACTCTCTCTCTCAAGGAAATGTCTTTCTGACGGTTTAATTATTGTTGGATCTTCCCTTAAAATTCTTCTGATTACTAAATTAATTTTATTCTGATCAGCAATTAATGACTTTTTATGCATAAATTTTCATTTAAAATTAGTTAATAAAATATAAACTCTTATTTTTCTTTATACCCACATTTATCTCCTCTTATCCGTCCACAGAAACCACCACCAATCATGGACATCGGCAGAATAAATTTCTTCGGACAGCTTCTTGGCAGAATCAGTATGCAAGCGTTTCTGGGCAACCTTATCGTCAAGCCATACACCCGCCTCCTTATTGCCATTATTGACATACTCCTTAAGAAGCAGAATCTGATCAAGCAAATCTGCATCCTTAGCAACCTTGGACTCAAGCGACTCTCTTTTCTCATACTCTTGCATGATCTTAAGAAGTTTATCACCTTTGGTTAAACCTCCAAGTTGATCCTGCGTAATCTCATCATCAAAAACCTTGACATACTTTTTATTGACCCAGTTCTGATCGCCAGAACGAGTCTCCGCCATGTCGTGAAATATCGCCATGGTAAGCACTTTCTCTGTGTCTGCATGCTCCATTTGCGCAAGGAAATAGGCGATTAGCGTTACTCTGTACGAATGCGATGCTATATTGTCAGAAAGATCATCAGTTAGCAGGACTTGTCTATGTGATCTTGCAAGTTTTCTCATTGTACCCGCCTCAAAGAAGAAATTTGCGAGCTGTTTTGTTTTCATCTGATTTTAATTATGAATTTAGTTTTTTTTATCAAATTTTTGTTTAAATTCGCCATATTTTTTATGAATAGGATCCAAAAAAAGATTGCGACGAGGAGTTTTAAATGTAAATATAAGATACAAAAGCAACATTATAAATATGCCTATCAAACCCCAAATATTGTTGATTTTGGGCCATCCGAATTTGATCAAATAATATTCGATGATCATACATATCAGGATTGTTATGAAATATAATGATATGCTAACAAATGTGATTTCTTTTTTTAATATTTTTCGTATTGGGATGTATAATGCTGGGATTAGTATGATTGAGAATATTAGGACTATTGCACTCATGCTCCAGAAATATTGATGCTGTAGTACGGGTATGTAGCTGTGCACCAGTAGCGCCATTAGGACGGGGTAGAAGGCAAGTTTTGTATGCTCCCATGTGCTTTCATTTATGGCCGATATGTAATGCAGGAATGCCCCTTTTTTGAATATCTGATGTGTGAAGTGTAGTAGTACACCAATTATACTTATCGCTATGTAGCTTATGATGAGTATTTTTTCCATTTTGTTCGATTATAGCATATGTTGAGTGGGTTATGAAGGTTTAGAAGGTTTGGAGGAAGGCAAGAAGGAATATTAATGGAATATAAAAAATAAAACCGATTATTAATAATTTTTCCAAACGATTTATTGTTTTAAAAATGTATTTTGGAATAAGGAAAATAAGAATAAGTTCTCCAATAAAAGTATTTACCATCGCCCAATGATATAAATATTCAAGCCAAATAGGGAATGTTGAAGTGTTTTCTTGTATATTCCCAAATAAATCAAGTACAGAAGGTATTCCAAGTATATCTTGTGTCATGTCTTTTAAAAAATGTATTAGCATTATAATCCAGATAGCTAAAAGTAAAAGCTTTTTATTAACCAGAGTTAAGTTTTTCATATAAAGCATGCGAAAACTAATTTTCTAAATTAAGCTTGGCTTGGTTTTATTCTTTTATCTATTCTTTGTTGCCGTTTATTATAGCATCTTGCTCATCGACAAATCTCAGGATGTCTGGATTAAAGAAATCAGACAATTCATATGATTGAAGGCCTGATACTTGTGAGGAAATTCTTGCGTAAGACACATCAGGATGAAAAGCAAGTAATGTTGTTCTAAAAATTTCTATAACCATTCTTTTCTCTTCTTCATTGAGTTTTTGGAATTGGCGATTTAATTCTTCACTATTTGCTCCGTATAAATAAACTACTGCAGAAGCGAATAATTCAGTTGGATTCTCGGGATGGCCACCGCCACCGCCAAAAAATGCATAAATTTTTTCTCCTAAAGAATTAAATCGATCGAACAAATCATTATACCTTGTCAGATAAGGGCTTTCGAAAGTTGTTTGCGTCTCAATTTGTCCGTGAGGTTGCAATCCTAGCGCCTGCAATCTTTTATTATAGTAATCGTTTTCTAACTCTAAAGAACTAGGATATTGATAATTACCTGTGATTGTAGCAAAAAGATCATGAGCAGATTCATGATAAATCTGTATTAAAATTGTTTTATCATCATCCTGTGTAAGCGAATTAGTATTAATAGTAATTAATTTGTGCGGATGATCGTAAAGAGCTCCAACCCTGTTATCTCTCAAAGGCACAATTTGAACTCTATTAATTCCACTTAGACCTAAAGAATTAAATTTATTAACTACTTCTCTTATTGGTACAAGATCATCTTCTGTAATTCCGTACTGATCAAGAGGTAAAACAGAATCATACATTGTTCCACTAGGTTCATATTGGATCGAATTTCCAATTTTTGTTAAAGGGGAGTATCCTATCTGTAAAACTATGTTCCCCATTGAATCCATTATCCTTAATGTCAAGTTTGAATTGGCTTGAATAGGCAATTGAGATTTAGTTGAAGAATCTTGATTTAATTTAACTCTTTGTCCATTAAGATAATACTCTACAGAATATCCTAAATTTACCAAGGTCATATTTGTATCTGAAATATCCAAGTATGGTTCTAAATTTCCAAATGGACCAACTTGAAAATATATTCCACTTACATTAATTTGATCTTGTGTAAGAGGAATTTCTGAGTCGACCACGATTGAAATAATTGCGTTTTCAATTTGGTCTTTTAAAGCAGGATCTGTCGCGACATCTCTAGTTTTTATAAGTCTTTCAAGAATGGCTGGGAGGTTTTCGGGAAAGTGTCTTTTATATTCTCTTTGTGAATCAAAATCTGCTTTACAAAACTCTTCTGGATTATGCATACTTCCAAATTTATCTGTATAGTCAATCCCATTTATGATAAATTTTCCCTCGATTGATTGCGTTGTTTGGGGAATCACTGATTGACCTGTTGCAGAACAGCCTGATGAGATAGCTAATGTCGTTGCAAGGGCAATTGGAGTAGCAATGCGGTATATTTTTTGTGTTAATTTAGTTGAATGGGTTCCTCTCTTGATCTCTTTGATTTTTTTTCTATCATTTGTATCAACTATGCCTGATGCATATTTTGAGCATTCTAGTAAAAATTGTAGCTCAGCAAAGTAAAGTTGCCTTTTGAGTTGTTCTTTTATTTCTGGATCTGATTCTTCATTTACTTGCTTCTTCATATCATTTAAGACTCTGCGAAGCTCAGTTATCTCTGGATATACATTTGCGTCGTCAATCGAATAGTCTTCTAGTAGAACACTTTGGTAAATAATTTTTGACAAGGAAAAAATCTCTCCAATACGAGTTAACCTTATTCGCTCTTCTTTCTCTGGAGAGAGAGAGGTACTTTTACCCCTATTGCTTAGATAACTTTCTAGTTGAGTTGATGTCATGAAAGGATTCTGTTCCTCTAATGCTTGGTAAAATGTTTCGCTTATAGGTCTGTCTGGCTGATACTCTTTGCCTAGTAAAACCGATGGCATTGGTGGCTGTTCTGGTATACCGTATATCTGCTCTGTAGACATAATTATTTTATTATAATAAATGATCTGAATTATACCAAGTCTTTAAAATAGCCTAACCATGCTTACGACCCCACGCACACTCCTGCCACTACTATCGGGGTTGAAAGACGTACTTACGAATTTCAGCTTTATAGAGATTGTAGATAATTTCAATTTATATAGGAAGGTTTTTAGACAATTTCGGATCTTAAATTTATATTCAGTTGATTAATTGGATAAATCTTATTTTCTAAAAACATATTTTTCAACTTATCGTGAATCCTAATGATTTCATAATAGTCTGTTTCAATTATATCACCATACTGTATTTGAATGTATTTTTCCTTAAAATCTTCTGAAAATACTGTTTTAATATCAATATCCTTTAAGAAATCATTAAATCCATACAGTTTATATTTTCTTATTTTGGCTATGTCTTTAAGAAATTTTTCTGATAATAGCTCCTTCTTAAAAATTATTACAAGATAAAATTTACCTTCTATTATACCCATTTCTCCATATTTTGATGTAACTGTGGGGATCTTTTTTGTAATAAGTTTACCTTTTTCATCATAATTGTTAGATGTGTACTCAATATCTCCAACTTGATAGCCGTACATTTTCAGCTCATCACGTATCTTAGTTATATAGAAAAGATGGCTTGGCATTATTAACTGCAACAAAGAATTTTCCCAACCAAAACAGGTACTGACTCCTTTAAGTTTATTAAATGCCTTTAAACATTTCTCATCTAGTTTTGCAAACTCTTTTAAGACTTCAACGACATCGGTAATAAAACCTCCAACAGTTCCATCCGAATCATCAACTCCACCACTTACAAGCTTTTTATCGAGTCTTACAAGAAGTCTTATTAAAATATCAGTAGTTTGATAGCTTACAGGCATTTTCGAGACTACCTCCGTTAGTCGATTCACAGCTTCTGATAGCTTATTCTGATAGTGAAACCATGTGCTTGATGGTCCTGAGTAAGCTCTTATTAATTTTACTGCCTGTGAAATTTTCTCTTTAACCTCTACTAGTTCACTTTCATTTAATTCTCCTATTTTATTACTGCAAACAGGATGTAGTAAAACTTCTATGCTATCTTCTGGGATTTTGTCTCCTCTAAACAGTGCATATATTGCAACTGCTATCATATGTTTACATAAGTCACCCTGTTTTCCTATATAACAGTCACAATCTCCATAATCATAATGATCTATATCTACTGTTACTTTATATAAACTTGTTCCTTGAACCTTTGCAGTGTAGCAATAAGCTGTTTCTTTAAAATCCTTTATTTTACCTGTTTCGTATAGGTCAATTGCTTTTTTAAGCGTAGAGGGATCTATTGAGAACTTAATTTTTTCAAATGTAAATTTTGGTTTTATCATATTTTAAGTTTTTAATTTAGTAGTCAGTGAATATGTATTTAACCGCCCTCTAGCTTTGTAGCGGTCAGTCTATTGCATATCACTAGCTTTCAGTTATTTTTAAAAATATAAACATTAGCTCTCATTCCTTATGTAAAAATTATCATCATAAACTTGTAAAAAATGATAAAACTCCCATTGTAACAGTGTTTTTGTTTTACAAGTTTTTGCAAATTCTCATAAAACATGAAACTGGTCATTACTAATTAATTTCTGAATCATTGGGTAATCTGTACTTGACATAGTTCCATCCTTACCAATAAAAACCTGTCCATCTCTAAATTCTCCTAGCATTCCAGTATTTGATCTAACATCTTTAAGCAGAATTTTATGTACCTCTTTGATAAGTCTTTCACTTAGCGGGAGTTTATCAAGGCGATCAATTGCATACATGAGAGCTTGTCTATAATTGAGTACTTCTTTTATGTCCTCAGTTTTTCCTTGAGTCGCAGATGGATTAGCTTCATATTTTAGTACTTCCTCAAGTGTTGCTTGAGTTCCTTCGATTTTTGATGAGAGTACAGCTTCCTTTGTTGTTAAAGGAGATAAAAGAACTCTTGGGTTTGGGATTCCTTGTAATAATCCATCAAATTTTGCGAGTTTATCTCTAGCATTGCCTAAATATGGTATAAATTCAACCCAATTTAGTTCTTTTATGGGTAATTTATGTGGTTTATATGGTTGCATGGCTTTGTAAGTTATCAAATTAATTTTTTATTCATTGTTTTTATAAAAGAAGATAATAGAAGATATGTTAACAAGACTACCTCCTTTATTTCTTCTTTATGAATATTCTTCCTGTGAACGGATGAAGAAACTATCTGCCAAATAGAATCAATAAATTTTTCACGTCCTTCTAATATTGATTTAGAAATACCAGAATTTGAGTTTCTGTAGGTATATTTCAATTTTACTTTTGCATCATCATTTTTCGGGACTTCTGCATTTGATGGTAAGTATTCAGATTTATATATTAATGTTGCAAAATCAATAATTATTAATCTGCAAGAATTAGCTATACCCACATATTCATCATTTGATTCTGATATATATAGTCTTTTATAAACATCATTTAATCGTTTTTGAATTTCAGGATAATTTTCCGAAAGTCCTGTATTTACAAGGGCATGAACCTCGGACACCATATCCAGAGGGCTAATGATTTCCTCAAGTTCAATTAATTTATTGTCTATGTAATCATAAATAAATGGAACAAATGATTCAAAATACTCTTGTACATGGTCTGTAATCTTATTTGAGGACACATGAAAATTCTGTGCAATATTAACAGATCTACCCCTATATTTAGTAATTATTTCCCAACAGTAACTTGCTGCTTCAGAATAATCATCAGGGATACCATAGTCAGAAGCTCCCCATAGTTCTGCTTCCCATTTTTCAAAATCTATTTCGATATTTGGGAGTTCAGATATTATTTTGCTAATAATTTGATTTCCCTTGCAGTATTCGATAAAGTCACTTAATCGTTTCTCCGCTAATTGATATTTTGCGGATAGAAGTTCTTCTTTTTTACTTTGTAAGTTTTTTCGAATATATCTTATTTCCATCATTTAGATAATCTTTTCAAATTATTGGATAAATCATTGGTAGCTTGTTTGATCGTTTTTATGGCTTTTTTAGTCGAACCTTCATTGTCTACAAGTTTAATTGTTTTTAAACATCCATTACATATAATTGACTTCCCTTTTGAAACATCCTCTAAAGTAACATGGTTAATAAACTTACATAAAGGGCATGTGAGAGAAATTTTGCTTTTTCCAATATCTATCATATAAATAAAATTAAAATTATACTATTTGTGCATTCAAATAAATTTATTAAATTCATTTTCAAAACTTAGTTTATCTTTACTATTAAAAAGAGGTAAACCATATAAAACATATTTTCTGTTCTCGGCTTTCAAAATCTCTCCATTACCATATTTATGAGATATTTGTTTCATAAATTCTTCTTTCCATCCTTCCTTACTTTCAGTGAATAATCCTGATTTATCCTTGAATTCATCTCCTTTTGGTTCAATGAAAATTTGATAATAAAGTGTTTTATTTTTCCCTTTTAGGAATAGAAGAAAATCAGGTTCAAATCCTCTACCTTTCTCAAAATCGTATATTTTATATACTTCTTCATTTCTAAGTAGGTATACCTGATCATATCTTTCCTGTAGATTAACAATTCTCTTTTTTAAGAAATCAAGTAGTTCTCTTTCTTCACTCGTACCGTTGAAACCATTTAATACGTACCACTTGCATTTCAGCATTTCATCTTCAAGTAGTTTGCTTTCCTCATCGATTAAAACGCTCTTTTCTTTTTGTTCTCCAAATAATTCTTTAAACGAGAAGTGTTTAAACTTTGTATCACCTTTATATGGATTATTAATCTCCTTTAGTTTGCTTGTGAATTGCTCAAAGAAAATCAGTAAGCAATTTAACAAATCATCTGCACTTATATCTGATAAATTTACGGTTTCGCTTTCTGTAATGATATTGAATTTCATATCTCCAAGATATTTATCATTGAATATATCATCAATCGAGGAGATGTTTAATTCATTGGTTAAATTTTCATATTTCAGAATTGAATTATCTGCTTTTGCCTTGATATTTATTGCTTTTCTAATTATGTGTTTATCTATCTCTTTGAAAGATATCTGTATCGATCTTTTGTATGCTGGTTTTGACTCTGCCAATACATTATCAAACTTTTCATTAAGGTCAACTTTCTGTTCTTTTAGAGAAAATCCTTTAATTTCATAAGTAAACGGGTTAAATTGTGGATCTGTTTTTATTTCAGATAAATTGAGCTTTCTTTTTTCAGGATTATCAATTCTTTCATTTTTCCAAACTTTTACTTCTTTGAAAAAGTCCGTGTTTTCAAAATCCTCCTTTAATTTATACTTTTTAACAATCCTATTATCCTGAATAAATCCTTTATTCTTTAATTCACGTTTTAATTCATCCAGATATCTAATATCATTTTCGCTATGAAAATAAAATTCTTCTAATATTCTTAACGGATTTTCTAAGTCCTCATCAAACTTCCTTTTACTTGCTTCTGTTTCTTTGTATTCAAAAGGATAATATCTTACACCTCTCCCGATAAGCTGAATTTCCTGCGTTGTTGTTTCTCCTGCCTTTCTTTTTCCGCTTTTGTCTTGACCCTCGTCACGACCTTCGTAAAGCCTTACGATATCGTATAGATTTAGCACATCCCAGCCCTCTGTAAGACGCTTAACTGTAAATATTGCTCTAATATGATTATTCTTATCCTCAAGGCTGTTTAAAAGCTGTTCCTGTTCTTCTGTCGTTTTTTCCTTTGTTGTAGTCTTATTATCCTTTGAATTTGTAATAATGCAATTTCTTTCATCAAAATCAGCTTTTATAAAACTGATAATGTCGTTAAAGTCAATATTCTGCTCATTAATAAATCCAATCATTTGTTTTATCCTGCTTGCACCTTGCTCATATACTTTTAGAACTGACCTTTGTTCTGATTGCAGTTTCTTTTCAATGCTTGATAAAAATTCAAAATCAGTTTTTTGTAATTCTTTTACTGTTGTTAAAAATTCACGATAGTCATTTTTTGATTCTTCAATGTATTTGCTTCTAAATAAAATAACTGGTTTGAAATTGGGAATGTTATTTAATAAAGCTATCTTGTGTCTATACCAATTAAAGAGTAGTGCTAACAGGATTTTTTCTTTTTTATTTAAAGAAGTGGAAATTAAATTTATCTCTTTTGTGTATCCTGCATTAAGAAAGTCTATTAATTCGTATTTATATATTGTTTTTGTGCGGTATTTCTCTTTTACTTCCTGATTGTTTGGAATAGTCGCAGTAAATTCAAGCAAAACATTTCTGTTCTCACTTTGTCCTGAATAACCTTCTTTTTTAAGTATTTTATTCAAAACAGTATTTTCCCAGCTTCTTTCAACATCACTGGCACTTGAATTATCTTTAAGCTCAGTCGGCATATCTAAATTCATTTGTCCGTTTTTCATCGTTGAGGCGTTAAAGTGGTGAGCTTCATCACCAATCATCACAAGATTCCTTTTCTGCAGATCTTCAAGCGTTACAGCGTTTTCTTTTGCCAGATAAACTGCATTATGTAACTTGTGAATGGAAGTAAATTTGATCTGAATATCATCACTATCATCAAAACTTTCGACTTTCTTGATATTTACTGTTTTATCGTCAATTACGATGTTTTGTTTGAATAAGTATTTATTATGGTTTTTATTGATAAAGTTGTTTTCAGTTTTATCTACAATATTATTTTGATTTACAAAGAAGATGAAGTGGCGATAACCTTTTTTGTAGTAATAAAGAATCAGTGAAGCCATGAGTACTGTTTTACCTGTTCCGGTTGCCATGTTAAACATTAGATGTACAGGGGCGCTGAAACTTCTTTCAAAGTCATACTCAGGATCATCATATGCTATGAAGTATTGTAAGGCCTCGATCTGCCACTGCCAGAGATCATGCTTAATATTACTAGTGATATATTCAGGAATCTTTATTTTTGAAATGGTTTTTCTACCTATTTCAGATTCAACTTGTTGTTGTAATATTTGATCATCCATAATTATTTACTATAAAACATTTCTGATATTTTAATATCATCAGCTGATAATCCATATTTTTTATCGTTTCTTTCACTGAAATTGACATACATCTGATTCATATCTAGCATTTCTACAAACAGCTTTTTCTGTTCATCAAGTGAAAGTTTCTTGAATTCGTCCTCTTTTACAATCTTTTCCTTGAATTCCTTTGTTTTAACATTGTAGTTAAGGAAGTATCTTTCGTAGAGTTCATCAAATAGTTTAACTAGCTCATCAAGGCTTTTGGCATTAAGGATTTTTTCTTTAGCTTCTTCGTTCCACTTGGCAAGTTCGAGGTAGATAAAGTCACCACCCCCTTGCCAGTTTACATTTTTTGAGATTCCCGATTGATCCCCCTTAATAACTTCTTTTAACCGTGACTCCGCCAAATCATGAATATAATCCATTTGTTCAATACCGATATATTGCCGACCCATTTTATGAGCGACCGCTAAAGTCGTTCCTGTCCCGATATGAAAATCAATAACCAAATCGCTTTGATTTGTAGACAATTCTATTATTCTTTCAAGTAATTTTTCGGGTTTTTGTCCAACAAAATCAACCTTTTCTTTTTGTACTCCCTGCAACGGGTTTATATCAACCCATAGATCTTGTAGTGGGACACCCTTTGATTCATCTAAATATCTTTTTCTTTGTGGTACGGTACCTCGATTAGTTTGAACAACTTCCCCCTTCTTGATAAGTTCTTCCATATTCTTTTTCGAATACATCCAATATCTCTCAACTCCCATAACTTCATAGAAAGGATTTCCTTTATTTGATCCTCCGGGTGCCGTCATAGTTACTAAACGATATCTGCGCCCATTCTCATCAGTATATTTATAAAAATTTTTAACATATTCTTCTGAATATTCAGTATAAACATTATTTAATTTCCCTTGATCTGATTTTTTGTAAAGAAGAATAACATCGTGCAGTCTACCAAGATGGTTAGCACCCTGACCGGAATCACCATGACTGAATGTCCTTTTCCAAATAATAGAATTTATAAAATTTTCTCTGTCGAATAATTCATCCATTAATACTTTTAAATATGCCTGCTCATTATCATCTATTTGCACAAAGATTAAGCCGTCATCAGAAAGTAATTGTTTTGCAATCTCCAATCTGTTCCTCATAAAAACTAGCCACGAAGAATGATTAAAACAGTCATTATATCTAAAAGAACCATTTTCGGTATTATAAGGTGGATCGATATAAATCAGCTTCACCTTTCCTGCAAATTCTTTTTTCAACGTATGCAAGGCTAAAAGATTATTGCCTTTAATAATCAAATTCTCCCTTATCATTCCATCTTTATCTCTTTTAATCTCCGTAACTTTTTCTTCACCCTTTGCAGTGTATCTTTTCCAGTTTACAAGAGCTTTGGGCTCATACAGTCTATCAATTTCATCTTTTGCCAACACCTCATTGAAAAATATCTCATTTCTTTTTTGATCTTCTTTTGTCATACCACCCTCAAGCACACAATCTTTAAAAGGCCAGTCAAGCACAACCTCATCCCTTTCAGAAAGTAATTTATTCCCAACCCTTAACCCAATCTTATTTCTATATTGTGTATAGGAGTTGTCAAGTTTGTTTTCATCAATAAAAAACTTCAATTCGTTCTGCTTCAGCACATAGACATCTTGACTTCGACTTTGCTCAGTCCGAGTTACTTTGATAAAAAATTTCTCCTTAATATCTTCACTACTTAATAGTATTTCAAGCAATTTTTCATCAAGTTTATCAATCATGTCTTTCAGTAAGGTTTCGTTCAATTCTGTTTTTTCTTCATTCCAGATTCTTGTATCTGACTCTAGTAAGTCAAACAGCTTTTCTTTTAAATTTTGCATCTTCTTTATTTAATCAAATTATCTATACTCACTTCAAACACTTTTGCCAGTTTCTCAAGTGTTCTAAGTATAGGATTTTCAACAACTCCCTGTTCCAATTTAATAATAGTTGTATATGTTACACCAGAATTTTCTGCTAATTGCTCCTGTGTCCAACCTCTTTCTTTTCTAAATTTGTTAATATTCTTTGCAAGTTTGCTTTTATTCATTTTTCATTTCAAAATCCAATTAATTTTAGCAATCTATTAATAGAAATATCATATCATATTTTGTTAAATTTCTAAACCAATTTTGTTGCCCACCCATTTCATCTCCGAAACCAAAAGAAACAATCTACCTTTACTATAAAAAAAGTCACTTTTACGCGATTATTCCTTAAAATTTTCCTCTCGGTATGAGTGATTGGGTGGACGTTTGCAACCTCCACCCAATCACTCCCTCGACTACGGACACTATGTGTATCCTCGAAAACACTCATTTTTTAAATGTATGTTTTTGGAAAATTTTAGAAGTAATCTCTTTTAAATAATTTTTATCTATTTAACCCTGTTTTTTATAGTGTGCAGACTATAGTGTAGACCATATATTTTGATTTTTTTGTAATCTCTTAAACTGCCCATACTATCAATATTATTTTAACTTTTTCTTCTTCTGAGAGTTGTCAATTTTTTTGCATATGACTAGAACATGCGAGAAAATTTATAGTAATGGAACATATAAGAGACATCATAAATAGCTATAAAACAGAACAAATAAATCTGTCTCCTGTTCCAATTGAAATAATTGACAAACTTGAATTTCTTAAAAATCCTCTCACACTTTTAAACCCAATTCTTTTTTCAAATATTTTCACTAAAAGGCAAATCAAAATACTTTTATTCATTGCCAGATTCTCAATCGGTTGCAGACGCTCTGTAGCCAATTTAAAGCCCTCTGATTTCATTGAGATAGGAATTTATTCATCTGATATTAAATCGGAGCTTTTAAGACTTGTAGAAACTCAATACATAGGCTGGAATAAAAGCACAAACAATTTGTGGATAACATAAAACCTTTTGTAAACTCTTTTAAGAGAAATTACCAAAAGGACTTTAAAAAGAATATATCTGATAAAGAAGCGTATAATTCGCTATTTAATCTTGTCGGCTTTATAAAAACACTTGATAAAATTGATAAACGGATTAAGACAGAAAAAAGCCTTTCAAAAAAGTACAAAAATCTTCTTGAAAATGATAAAATGGAAATGGACACAACTTAAAATGCAAAGACAGACCTAACTATCTGAAGGTTATAGATAGAATAAATGGGGATCTGTACAATTCTGTTTTTGCAGAGTTGTGTCCAACGGATCCCCATTTTTTATTTAATCTAAGGATAGTAAACAATGAATAAAGCAATTGCCTACTGTCGAGTTTCATCAAGAGAACAGGCAGAAGGATATTCACTTGATGCTCAGTACGAGAAAATCGGTATTTACGCAGAAAAGCAGAATTTAAAAGTACAAAAAAGTTGGAAAGTTTCCGAATCAGCAAAAAAAGAGGGAAGAAAAGCATTTAATGAAATGATTGAATTCTTAAAGAAATCGGACATACGAGTTGTAATATTTGAAAAAATAGATCGTGTAGCAAGAAATTTTAGAGACATTGTAAAAGTTCAAGAATTAATTGATGATTACGACAAGGAGTTTCACTTTGTAAGAGAAAATATTGTACTTCATAGAAATTCTAGATCCTCAGAGAAATTAAATTTTGACTTACAAGCAGTACTTGCTAAAAACTACATTAACAATCTTTCAGATGAAGTTAAAAAAGGTTTTCAGGAAAAGTTACGACAAGGTGGCTGGCCGGGATCAGCTCCACTTGGATATAAAAACGATGCAAATACAAAAAACGTTATCATTGATGATTCACAAGCCCATTTTGTAAAAAAAGCTTTTGAAATGTACGCTACAGAGCTTTTCTCGTTAGAACGCATTTGTGAACAGTTACATAAAGAAGGGTTTGTGAATAAATTCAATAAAAAAGTATCAAAATCAAAATTACACGTAACCTTACAAAATCCCTTCTATATTGGTAAAATGATATGGAAAGGTGAAACTTATCAAGGTAAGCATAAGCCAATAATTGAACCAGAATTATTTTATAAAGTGCAAGTAATATTCAATAACAGAAAACGTCCAAGAAAAGATAAACATAACTTCCTGTTTTCAGGACTTATTAAATGTGGTGTTTGTGGCTCGAGCTATACGACCGAAATTCAGAAAGGCAAATATATTTATTATCGATGTACAGAGCATTACAAAAAGCATTCTCACAATTATTGGAGAGAAGAAAAACTTGAAGACGAAATTATACAAGTGCTTGATATGCTTATTATTCCAGAGAATATTTATGATGATGTTAAAAACGTTTTAAAAAATTCTCACACGAATGAAATCCAGTTTCATAATGAAGCATTAAAAACATTGCAACAAAAGTTAGATCGTATTCAAAAGCGAAAAGATCAATTGTACGATGATAAATTAGATGGTTTGATTTCAAAAGAAGTTTATCTTGAGAAAGCAAAGAAAGAACAGGAAAATGAAGATAGACTATTAAACCTTATAAAAAAGCACAAAAGAGCTAATCAATCTTATTTTGAAACAGGTTTAAAAATTCTCGAACTCTGTAAAATGGCTTCATATATATATAAACAGGGGACACAAGAAGAAAAGCGAGAAATTCTCCAATTTGTATTCTCGAACTTTATCATTACCAATGAAAAATTCGATTATACCGCTAAAAATCCATTTTCCGAGATTATAAAAATGCAATCTCGTTCTGAATGGTCGGGGCGACCCGACTTGAATTAGGCCATTGCTCCGCAATAGCCTAACCATGCTTACGACCTCACGCACCCTCCTGCCATTACCATCGGAGAAACAGGACTCGAACCTGCGACCCCACGCACCCCATGCGTGTGCTCTAGCCATCTGAGCTATTCTCCGCTTTACAGTAATGGCAGGACCTAATGGCGGGATAACACTTTATCAGTAAAAAGAACCCCCTGCAAGTGATCATACTCGTGCTGAATAATTCGCGCAGTATAATCTTCAAACTTCTTCGAACATTTATCACCCTTTTCATCTAAAAACTTCATCTTGACACTCTGATATCTTGCCACAACACCATCAACACCAGGCACACTAAGACACGCTTCTTTGCCTTCTTTGAGCAAATCACAAGCGGGAAGAACCTGCGGATTAACAGCAACTCTTATAATTGGGGATTTACCTTGTCCAAAGTCCTTGAATAAAAACATCGCAATCGGCTGACCAATTTGTATCGCTGATAATCCAACAGCATTATTTTGCGCGTCAAGGAGATAGTTTTTCATGGCGCTTATCAACTGTTGTATTTTGTCACTTCCGAGCTCTTCTTGTGTGATATTTCTCGATTTCTGCCTCAAAAAAGGCTCGTCATCATTTAGTGTTACGATTTCCAATTTCCCTTCATTCATGGTATAATTATACTGTATGGCTATTTGATAGTCAATACTTATGGTGGTCGTAGCTCAATTGGTTAGAGCTCCTGTTTGTGGCACAGGAGGTTGCGGGTTCAAGTCCTGTCGACCACCCCATTATTAGATTCCTATTATTGACATTTTAATTGTTTTATAGTATAATACTATGCAGTAATTTGTTAGCAAATAAATATGATCCAATATCATATAGATACAACCAGTGTACCTGATATTAATCCAGAGACAGGAACCAGATTCGATTTTACATTTCTTGAAAGTCCAGATGCAAGCAGAGCACTTGAGGATAAACAAATTGGAGATGAATTATCTCCTGACTCACAAGAATTGGTCACGAGGACAATGTCTATAATAGGCCCAACAATAATTGCTTTTACAGCACCAAACAACTAAAGATTCAAACTTTAATTCCTTAACAATCAGAACATGGCCGAGAGTAAAGGTCCTATAACACCACCACCTCCTGAGGAAGTTGAGACTATGGTTTCATTGATTTATGGCACCACAACAGAATTGTTTACCCAAGTTGAACTCGTAAGGAATTATGAAAAAGTTTTTGATTTCGTAATGGGAACAGGAGAAGATGTACTAAACGAAGATAATACCTCAATTAGCCCATATTTCCGAGATGAAACTCTTGCTCTTGTCTTTCTGGGCTACGGTAAATCAAACACAATTTGTCAATCAACATGGAAACTCCCAGAGCTGGTTCCATTTCAAAAAATCTTTATAAATACAGTAAGTTCTTTTGATATGGCGATGATATTAGCCTGGAGTCAAGGAAAATATGCCGCAACTCCTGATCCTACAAGAAATGATTTATCTTCGGTAGTAGAAAAACTTCAACAGCAAGGGTTTCTTAGCGACGATTTTGATAAAGATAGATTAGTAGGTAATCTATTGTGCGCCTTTGCAAAAGGAGAATTTTCCCTGATCCATTTTATTAGAGAGTGCTATACTCTCGGTTCTTCATCAGCAAATTTACCAGATATAAAAGAGCTCTTACGATCTACCCCACAGGCTTGGTCTGATTTTAGAAATCTTCATGCATTAAGGTTACAGATTATGCACATTATGATTACAGAAGCCTTAAAAGCAAGAAATATAACAATGGATGACCTAAATAAAGCAAAAGAGGCCAAAGGCACTGTTGGGCCAAGAATTCAGACCGTTTTGCAATTGGCTGAGTATGTCACATATCTATCAAGTCCTCTCTTCCGATAATAAATTAAGTCTACTATATTTTTCATAACATTTTCCAAAACTGCTAATTATGTTATAATATATGGTGATGCGGGATCGTCTAATGGTAGGACACCGGCCTTTGAAGCCGTGAATCTAGGTTCGAGACCTAGTCCCGCAATTTTTATTTTATGAAAAAGCCTACTCGCACAATATCAGGAGTAACTCCTGTAACAGTATTTACAAAGCCTTATGCTTGCTCTGGTAACTGTTTGTTTTGCCCAAAAGAAACACAGTCACCTAAAAGTTACCTTGGTGATGAGCCAGGCATACAACGAGCAAATGCCCTAAATTTTGATGCCAAAATCCAAACAGCGCATAGGATTAATTCATATAAAGATAATCAGCATAATACAGGCAAAATCGAGATAATAATATCAGGAGGCACATGGCATGATTATCCAGAGGAGTACCGCCTTAAGTTTTTAATGGATATATACGCCCAGCTTAACAATGAAAAGCCTGCTGATGATTACGTAACAGTTTCATATCAAAATTTGTATAAGTTACAAAAGTGTAACGAGAACACTACACACAGGTGTGTTGGTCTATCAATAGAAACAAGGCCTGATAAAATAAATTTAGCAGAAATAACCAAGCTTCGCCAATTAGGTGTGACAAAAGTCCAGCTAGGCATACAATCTACTTACGATAGAGTTTTGGAGCTAAATAATCGCGGTCATTCTTTACAACAAAGCTTTGATGCAATAAATTTGTTAAGAGCAAACGGCTTTAAAATACAGCTTCACTGGATGTGCAACTTATATGGTTCATCTCCCAAAAAAGATGTTTTAGATTATAAAAGATTATTCTCAAATAAAAATTTGCATCCTGATGAATTAAAAATATATCCTTGCTGTCTAATCTCCTCATCAGATCTTTACTCAAAATATTTATCAGGAGAGTACAAACCTTATGATTACGATACATTAGCAAAAGTACTAACTAATTGCAAATTACAAACCAAGGCTTACTGTCGTATATCGAGGCTCTTTAGAGATATACCTGCACAATATATTGTAAGTGGTGTTAATAAAAGCAACATCAGAGAAGACCTCCAAAAACAGCTATATTTAAGGAAAAAACCGTGTAAATGCATAAGATGTAGAGAAATAAGAGACCTATCTTTTAATAGTTCTAAAGAGCCTAAACTCTCAATAATCAAATATAAGACAGCTATCAGCACAGAATATTTCTTACAAATGACACAGGAAGCAGATATAAAACACATATCAAAAATGCAAGATTTAAACAAAGAAAAACTTCTTGGTTTTTTGAGATTATCAATATACAATAAAAAAGCATGCAAACTCCAAATCTATCCTTTCAAATCAATGATCCGTGAGATTCATGTTTATGGAAGATCCCTCAATGTAGATGAAAAATCAGGCGATCAGACTCAACACAAAGGAATTGGCTCGTATCTCATATCACAAGCAGAAAATATCACAAAAAAACACCATATAAAAAGCATCGCAGTAATAGCTTCTGTCGGGACACGAGAATATTATAGAAAAAAAGATTTTGAGATAATGGAAAAACTTGGATATGGGATTAAAAAACTTCTATAGAGCCAATACTTCTAACGCTCTATCATAGTTATCAGCAACTAAAAGATCAATTTTTAATTGTTTAATATTGCTAAGTCCTTTAAGCATTATTATGCTAATTTTCTTTGTATAATCATAAGCAGATTTTTCGCTGCCAAAAAATTTAGATAAATGCTCTCTATGATAAGATAAATACTTAATCAGAAAGGATGTGATAGTAATTTTTTGCTCATTTATATCACGAGTAGGATCGATTATAAAAGATCTCAAATTTCTACCAATCATTGTGGCATATAAATTATATTTTTCTTGCAAATCATGAGCCTGTTCTATGCTCTTAATATCTCCATTGCCAACAATTTTGTTGTATCCAAAGTTCTTTGTGACATATTTAGCTATTTCACCTACTCTACTCCAATTGGCTTTACCGCTAAAACCTTGAGCATATGTTCTACCGTGTATTGTAATCCAATCAGGCTGCTCCTGTACAAGCAATGAAATCCAATTCTCACCATCATCTTTATCAAAACCAAGTCTCGTTTTTATTGAAACTGTGATATTTTTTCCACTTTGTTTAACCGCTTTTTTAACTGCTCTTATTACTTTTATTGCATTTTCTCTATCTCTTATTAATCCAGCGCCATCGCCTCTTGTCGCAATTTTCCTTATGCTACAACCCATATTTATATCTATTCCTTTAAATCCTTGCTTTATAAGCATTTGACTAGCTTTAAAAAACGCTTCCTCGTCTTGTCCATAAAGCTGTGCAATATCATCTTCATTTCTAAGCCTATAAAGAACCTTTTTATTGTTGTAAATATCTCTTATTAAAGACTGTACGTGTACAAATTCGGTAAAATAAGTAACATTATCATAACAGTTTTTATCTTTTATTGCTCTCCTGAGAGCCCAGTCAGTCCAACCATCCATAGGAGCTAACCATACTTGATTTTTATTTGATTGCATAGTAAATTATACCATACCACAATATCAAAACAAAGTAACAGTTTATATTTTAAAAGCATGATTTTTAAAAAAAAGAAGCAAATAAAACCTTTTACTCCTGGGCAAATTAAGCTCCCTAAAAAAAATTCTAGTAAAAGAATAAAAAGAAATCGCCTATTCACTCTGAGCACAGGCAAGAAAAACTTGGCGACACTAATATTAGTTCCCATTATTGGAATATCTGTTTTCATTCTCATAATATCACTTGTACAACTTGTCCTTAAGATAAGAGAAAAGCCTTCGGTAAACCTAGATGATTATACAGAGGATCGCGTTATAGGATTTGAAGATGTACCTGCTTATCCTTATTCTGAATTTGTATTTCAAAACAAAACAGAAGAGTTGGCTGTTCAAGAGTTTATTGGCAAGGGTTATTCAATATACAGAATTTCTCCTTCAAAAACCTTTAAAGATGCCACACAGTATTACAAAGAAAACATGGAAAAATTCGGATGGACTTTTGTACAAGAAGTCCCTCCTGAGTCTACAGATAAAAAATATGGCTTTTACTGGCAAAAAGAATCTGAAGGAATTGGCATAAGGCTATACGATCAAATAAATGACATATGGTATCAAAAAATAACAGATGAACAGGCTAGGAATGGGTTGTCAGATATTGTTAATTATGAAAAAGAAATCGCACAAATAATCGAAGATGCAAAGAAGGTGTCTCTTCTACCTAATTATCCTTGGCAATTACAGATAGACAGAGATTATGTTGCAACATATTATATAATTGACTCAGCAGAGACAGTTATTAGTGAGATTTTTGGCGTGTCTTTTAAAACTAAAGGCGAAAGTGGCCGTATTGATCTTTTCCCTGTTATGATCTACACAGGGGGCACTATTGATAAATATATCGATGATGTCGAGCTTTCAAGAGGATATAAAATCGATAATCATAGTTATAAACAGTTAAGTATTGGAACGGTTCTTGAGGCTCAAGTACAGCCAAATACTACAACTAATTCTTCTGGGCAATCAAATACAGAGTCAGAAACTCAACTGTCCCAGATCCCTAATTCTGTAACGATATTGATACAGTATAATAAAAAAGTCGTTTTCTTAATTGAGAGATATGGAAATAATGAAGCAATTTCAAATATGTACGATTATATTATTTCCAATATAAGATAGTACAAACCTGCTCCCAACATAATTAATCCAGCAATTCTTCTAACCCATTTCTCGATTTTCTTAACTGCATTAAATACAATCCCAAGTTTATTGGCGCTAAATACGATTATTATTGAAAAAATAATTACTGGTAATGAGCTCCCAAGGGCAAAAAAAATAGGTGATAATAAAGGCATTTCGTTTTTTAAAACGATAGGAATAAAAACCCCTAAAAATATGCCCAAGCTATGAGGACAAAAAGACAGTGCCAGTACAATTCCAAATAAAAACGAGCCTAAAAATGACTTCCCATTTATTTTCTCAACGAATTTGCTGTTATGCAAACCTTTTATTTTAATAATATCAAGCATGAGTATTCCTGCGACTATAAATAACGGCGCTAGGATTTTTTCAGATAATTCATGTAAATTTATATTTGCTGCACCTGTGTAGATTATTATAGTGATTATTAAATAAACACTCGCTCGACCGATAATATACAATCCATTATTAAGCAAGGCTTTCTTTTTATTCTGTACATCTCTTGATAAAAATGCTACAGCAGAAATATTGCTACTAAACTGACACGGACTTACTGTCATTAATAAACCCGCCAAAAATATAGATATTACCGTTTGCATTAATTTAATAAGCTGTTTATTTTATTTTCCAAATATGAGCTAAAACCCTCTTTATCGTATATGTAACCCCATATAGAGTACTCGGCGATTGCTGTTTCTTCGTCTCCATTAATTACATTAAAATATACATTGCCATCTTTTGCATTATATTTTTGGACAATTTGTTGATTCTTCGCTAGATCAACATTTATTAATTTATAAACAATCTTATTTTGCTCTTTTTTATCAGTAAATTTTTCATCCAAAACGGCATTAATATTATCACTAAGCGTTGTGCACGAAGCACATTTAATATTTCCATGGAATTGCAATATTTCTAATCTATCACCTTTCTGTATCTCCTGCTCAGATTCTTTCTTGCCAAATTTTACGATAAGAATTTGGGCCGCTATGATAAGAAAAATAATCGCTAATAATATATATAACAGTTTTTTATTAATATTAACTTGCATATTAGAACAATTTTATTCAAAATTTTAATCTTGACATCCACAACTACAGTTATCTTTGCAATCACAATTTCCTTCGTCACATCCGCAGTCGCAATTTCCAGCGCCACATTTGCAATCATCTGCACAATTACAGTCGCATGTATGTGCATCAACTTCCAGAGATGAATCCGATTCAATTATAAATTGAAATTTCTCCTTTATCTCCTCAATAGATGGAGCTCTACCGGCAAAAATGACCTTACCATTAATTTTTAAGGCTGGAGTAGCAGCAATTCCTTCATTTGCGATCTCCATTATATCAGAAGTATAACTTACCTCATCCTCAATTTTTAGTTCTTCCCTAACCTTTTTAACTTTATCAAAAAGCTCCAAACATGTTGGGCATCCCGTTCCAAAAACTTGTATTTTCATTTTTTTATTAATCAAAATTTAAATCTTCCGATTATATCATAGTGTTTAAAATTAGTGTATATTTTCAAGGCTTTTATTTGTCGTTTTGCAGACTTTTGTTGTGCCCTTGTCTGTAGAACTTTATTGCAAATCTGTGAGCTTCATCCCTCAAATTTACTAAAACAAAATCGCTTTTTATTGTTATTAATTCTCCCTGCCTACTCCAGTATTGATTTGATCTTTTGCCCCCGGCACGAGCAAATTTTCTCCCTTTACTTATACCCATTAAAATAATATCTTCTGGGACAATATCTGCAACAGCTTTCACCTGCCCTTTTCCACCATCTATAAGTATAATATCAGGTTTAGTATTTAAACTCTGGTCTTTCGAATTGTTGTCAATATGGATTATTCGCCTTGATAAAACTTCATTTAATGACGCATAATCATTTGCACCTTCAACTGTTTTTATTTTAAAAGCTCGATAACCTGATGTATTAATTATCCCATCATTTGCGACAACCATTGATCCGTAAGAGAAATCTCCTCCTATATTAGAAATATCATAGCATTCAATCCTATTTATTCTCTCGAGCTTGAGCTCTTTTGCAAGCATCTCATTTGATTTTTTTAATGTACTTTCTCTCTTTATTCTGTAATCCTGCTCATTTGATAAGTGATCAATATCTATTCTTTGAGTTATATATTGCAGATCCTTTATTTTTTCGCTAATTTTCTGGGCTTCTTCAAATCTTTGCTCTTTTATTAGTAAATCAAGGTTCTTACTTAGTGCTTTTATAGGCGAAACTCTTCTTCCTGAGAGGAAATCGATTAGTTTATTTATACTTTTTTTGTACTCTTCTTTTGATATCTTACCGATAATTGGACCTGGACATAATCCTATTTGATGATATAAAAGCTCCTCTCTATCGTTTTTACAATTGCAAAACGGGAAAATCATGCGAAGATATTTATAAACTCTTTTTATAACAATACCGTGAGGATACGGACCAAATAGCCTTCCCCCTTTGTAATCTGCTTTTTTTATTGATCTAACAATTTTGACTTGAGGAATGTCGGCCTTAGTAGATATAAAAATCCATCCAAATGATTTGTCATCTTTCAAATCAATATTAAATTTAGGCTGATACTTTTTAATGAGGGCAGACTCAAGAATAAGCGCCTCAACTTCATTTACAGTCTGGATAAATTTTATATCCTCTATGAGCGGAATCATTGGGATAATGTGAGGCCTATCAACGTGATTGTCATGAAAATACGAAGAAACCCTTTGTTTTAAATTGCTGGCCTTGCCGATATATAGAAGTTTATTTTCCTTATCAAAAAACTTATAAACTCCACAACTTATTGGTAACTGTTCCAAAATTTCATTTGTTTTCATAAATCAAAAAGAAGAATAATCTCTCTGTATAATTTAAAATTTAGAATTTAAAATTAAAAATTTCCTAAACAAACCTATCCTGTAATTGTTTAATTTTATCTGTAATTTTAATCGTATGCTTAAGCATAAAAATGCTGTTTTCACCATCTTTATAGTTAACAATTTTTACTTTTACATCTCCACCATTAGTTTTTATACTTTCTTTAAGATCCTGGACTTCTTGCTCAGTATGCCAATCTCTTATCCTAAAAGTTATTCCATCAAATTGCTCGATATGCTTTGTGGGATCAATTGCTTTTGCTTTATTTGCAAGTATACTTATACTATCGTTTCTTCTGCTTACTTTACCTGCAAAAAGTATAGGGGCTTTACTTACAAGTTCAGGTTGCATTGTCTCAAGACTTTTTGGGAATATTACAATATCGACTCGCCCTCCCCTATCTTCGATCGTCACAAACGCCATCGAATCGCCATTTTTTGTAGTTATTCTCTTAATATTTGTTATATATCCGCCAATTAGAACTAATTCTCCGTCCTTATATTTATCCAAATCCACGATATTAACGACACCTTTTGATATAAAAAGCTCTTCAAATTGATCAAGTGGATGACTACTTATATAGACTCCCAAAAGTTCCTTCTCATATTCAAGCATTTGCAGTGCTGTCATTTTTTTATCAGTTGGAATTTGTGACGAAAATGTTATGTGTCCATCGTCCTGCTTTTTAGTCGTAAATAGACCCTTTTGGCCATTAGCCTCTTTCTCTACTTTTTTGCGATAAAAATCGTACAAATTATCAAGCAAAGAAATCATACCTCCTCGATCCCCAAATTCATCCAAAGCTCCAGCTTGTACAAGATATAAGATTATTTTTTTGCCTACTCCGATCTTGTTCGCTCTATATATAAAATCATCAAAATTTAAGAAATCTCCATTCTTTTTTCTGTCTTCAACTATATCTTTGCAAATATCGACACCAACATTTTTTATAGCACCAAGACCAATTCTAATATTAACATCATCCTCTACTCTAAAATAGTGATAGCTTTTATTTATGCTCGGCGATAATACTTTTATACCAAGCCTTTTACACTCTTCCATATCAATTACCAGTCTATCAAATTTCTCAAGATCTGATTCAAGTAAAGAGCACATAAACTCAAATGGGTAATGTGTTTTTAGGTATGCTGTCCAATAACTTACATGAGCATATGAGGAGCTGTGTGCCTTATTAAATCCGTAATTAGCAAATCTTAGAAGCTTTTCCCAGATTTCTTCAAGAGCTTTCTCATCAAATCCTTTTGCAATACCTCCTTCCATAAACTTAGGTTTTTCTGCCTCGACCTTATCCATTTTTTTCTTGCTCATTGCTTTCATGACAACACTTGCAGCACCGAGCTCATAACCAGCAAGGACATTTAGCAATTTCATGATTTGCTCTTGATAAGTTATGACACCATTTGTAACTTCAAGAATTTCTTTCATTTCTGGAACAATATATTCAGGATTTTTCTTTCCTCTCTTAACAGATACAAAGTCCGGTATAAATTCCATAGGACCAGGCCTGTATGCAGCTAAAACATAGCATATTTCCTCAAGACTATCTGGCCTTATCTCAGATACGACTTTTTTCATTCCGCCTCCCTCCATCTGGAAAATGCCAACCGTATGCCCCATCATTATTGTTTCAAAAACTTTTTTATCTTTATAATCAATCTTTGCCAAATCAAAATCAGGATCTTTTGTTGCTTTTATAGTTCTTATTGTCCTACCAATAACAGAAAGATTTTTGAGTCCCAAGAAGTCAAATTTGATAAGTCCCATAGGATCAATATCAAACATCTCATACTGAGTCATGCCAATGCCTGCTCCATGGGCATCTCTTTGTATTGGACAGTACTCTACAACAGGCTGTGGCGTTATTACGATGCCACAGGCGTGCGTTGAGACACCTCTATGCACTCCTGAGAGCTTACGCACAATATCAGCCAGCCTAAGAAGCTCAGGGGATGAATTTATTATTTGAGCAAACTCAACATCATTCTCCATCATATAATCCAAAGACTTAGATTTACCAAACTGTATGATAACTTTTTTTGATAATCTATCTGCAATGGACAAGTCAATACCAAGCACTCTTGCAACATCTCTTATAGCCTGTCTTGTCATTAATTTACTAAAAGTACCGATCTGCTTCACACAGTCAATACCATATTTGTCAATCGCATATTGGATTAACTCATCTCTTCTATCGTCTGCGACATCGATATCGAAATCTGGGGGGTCGGCTCTCTCATAGTTTAAGAATCTTTCAAAATAGAGCTCCCATTCAAAAGGCTCCACATGAGTTATCCCTATAGAATAAGCAACGACAGAGCCACAACCTGATCCTCTCATGCCGGTTACTATCCCATTCTTCCTACAAAAATCAACAAAATCATGCATAATCAAGAAATAATCGTTATAACCTTTATCATCGATTACTTTGAGTTCATAATCAATTCTTTTTTTTACTTCATCAGTAAGTTTTCCGTACTTGATTTTTGCCCCTTCATAAGCCATTTCCTGCAGCTTATCTGCAACATATTTTTTATGATCCTTTTTTGTCTTCTCTGATATCTGGAAAACAGGTTCTACTCTTCCAAGATTAATATCATAATCTTCAATGGCATCAACAATCTTTTGAGTATTTTCAATCGCTTCGGGTAAATCAGAAAATAACTCCTGCATCTCCTTTGTTGATTTGACATAAAATTCTTGTGCAGATGCTTTTCGTCTGTTTGGATCAAATATTGTATGTCCGTCAGATATAGCCCACAATATCTCTTGGAGCTCATAATCTTCTTTTTCAAGATAATGTGCGTCACAAGTTGCCACAATTGGCAAAGAATACTCCTTAGCCATTTCCAAAAGAGATTTGTTTACAGTCTCCTGCTCTTTTATACCATTTCTTTGTATTTCAATATAAAAATTATCTTTGTAAAGATTGCTATACTTCTTAAGATTTCCAACTGCAAGTTTCTTATCTTTATTTAGAAGAGGTCTGCTGATTATACCTCCGAGACAAGCCGACAGTGCAATTAAACCTTCGCTATACTTACTTAAAAGCTCAAAGTCTACTCTTGGTTTATAATAAAATCCCTCCATATGCCCTGCTGAGAGTATTTTTATAAGATTTTTGTACCCTTGGAAATTCTTTGCTAAAAGCACTAAATGCATGTATTTATTATCAACATCTTTCTCCTTATCTTGCATACTTCTTGGTGCAATATAAATTTCTGCTCCAATTATTGGTTTTATACCTGCCGCTTTACATGCTGAAAAGAACTTATATCCGCCATATAAATTCCCATGATCAGTTATTGCACAGGCTTTCATCTGCTCTTTTTGGAGCTTCTCTATAAGTGCAGGGATTTGTGAAACACCGTCTAATAGGGAAAAATCTGTATGTAAGTGCAAATGTGTAAACTCCATAAATTGACTTAATCTTCTTTACAAAGTAAAATAGAAAGGGATCTATCTTATTTTACGAGAGTTTATGAAAAATTACAAATCTATTTCAAAGTGGTTTCTATATTTCATTATAATGACGGCTTATTCTTTATATATATCCCCAATGGTAGAAACTACTCTAACAAATAGAATAAGCACTATTATTGCATCAGAACAAGATTATATAATCAACAGCTTGTCTCCAGCACAAAAGCAGTATCAATACAGCAACTTTAGCTCATCAGGTATTTCAAGTAAAAACTCATCTCAAATGGTATCAGGATATGCCAATATGTCTTATAACGATCCTAGAGTTATCGCTCTTCGCAACTTTTTACTGGACTATAACTCGCCTATGTATCCTTATGCGGATATTTTTATTTATGAAGCTGATAGATATGGACTTGATTGGAGGCTTGTCGTTTCAATATCAGGGGTAGAATCGGCTTTTGGAAGAATCACTCCTATAAATACAAATAACGCATGGGGTTGGAGAGGTGGTCGTACAGAAAACGGACAAAGGACATGGAGTAGCTGGAATAATTGGGCAGAATCAATCGCAGATGTAACAAGAGGACTGGCCGTTGGTTATGGAACAACCCTTACTCCAAGCCAAATTGAACCTGCCTATTGTCCTCCTTGCTCTCAAGATCCCGCCCATCCTTGGGCAAATGGCGTCACAAGGTACATGAGAGAGCTCGATATGTACCTTAACAGGCTCTAGGATTTACTTTTCATCTGTCTTGCTTGACTTTTAGGGCTATTTATGATATAATTGGCCATGAAACTTCTTGCAAAGTTGATTTACATAGTACTTACAATCATTGAGACTACTATAGCTGCAAGGATAGTTCTTAAATTACTTAATTCCCCCGATTATACTCCACTTACAAGGATTGTTTATCGCTATTCTGATCTTTTCTTAAGCCCTTTAGCTGGACTTGGCTCACCAGCATATTTTGAAGGAATTTATATTGATATTAACGCAATTATTGGGCTATTTTTTTACTTAATTATAATGCTTGTCGTTGTAGAGATAATAAAAGCACTTTCTCTATAAAAATGATCAACTTAGACCTAAAGAAAAAAACAGGACTTCCTATATACATAAAAGAAAACAATATCTGTAGTAAAGATTTCTGTTTTTCTCAGACAGTTAATTACACTTTGGCAGATATCCGTAAGCATTTAATTAATAGAAATGTTAATTGTCCAACATGTTTTTATTCACGATTTGTTTCAATTGATCATGAAGGATTTTTTAAAGAAAAAGGAATTAAGCTTAATTTTTATTTGCTCCAACCTGGAGTAGCAGGCATCGAATACATAAAAACCCATTGCTATCTTTTAAAATCATATCCTAAAATCATTGAGATTAGTCATGGAAGTGGCATTGTAATGATGCAAGATGTAAAAAACGATAAGATATACATTGTTAAAGTCAAGGAGGGACAAAAAGTTATTGTACCACCAAATTTTAAACTCAAAATTATAAATACAAAACTTTATACACCATTAATTGCATGTGAGATTTACTCTTATGCCGCAAGAAATTTCTTACTAGCAGACGAACAGGATGAAATTCCATACTATGTCATAAGCAAAAACTCAAAGCCCGCGATAGTTCTTAACCCAGACTTTATTAATGTCGAGAAATATTATAGAATAAAGCCAGATAAATTTGATGCAAGATATAATTTATCATCAAAATTACCTATTGTTAAGCAGCTTTTAAGAAAATATGATAAGTTTAACTGGCTTTTTGAGAAAAATATCAATATTTATTTTTAGCTTATTTTTGTTCTCCTTTGGCAACTACGCATTAGCACAAGAGAGCTCAAGTATTGCCTCTAATTCAGATGTTATCTACACTATAAAAAATGGCAATCTTCTGATAAGTTTAACCGTCAAGCTTGAAAGCAACAGCACTTATCCATCAGTATTAAATCATTACAATTTATATCTTCCTTTCTCAGAGGTAAAAAGCACCGTAATAACAAGTCAGGGCAAGACAGTTCCTTTTGCAAAATACTCTAGAGAAAATTTCACGGAGATTGTTGTTAGTTTAGGAGATTTAATAATAAAAGAATCTTCTCCATACACTTTTAATGCCTTCTTTGAGATTGAAAACTTCCTTGATACAAATGGAAGGAAATTTGTTGTTCCAATAGATTTAGCTCAGAACTTAAACATTAAATCACTCCAGCTTATCTATCCTAAAAGCAGAGGGAAGCCGTTATATTCATCTCTGAGATACTCAAATTTGGATACTATTGGAGATTACTTTTATCTCTCATATAAGGATATTAACCAGATAAAAGATGATACAAATGCACTAACAGTTATAGCAGGCGATAATTTTACATACGATTTTAATATTGAGAAAACATATGAAAATTCAGATTCAAACCAAGGCTATATCGCTACAATAAACATTCCAAGAGAACATCATAATCAGTCCGTTATTTTCTCAGAAATATCACCGATGCCAACCTCTGTGTATATTGATTCTGCTGACAATATCTTTTTTCAATATAATGTTAATCCTAATCAGACAGTAAATATAAAGATCAGCGGAGGCATAATTGTAGAAGAAAACAAAACTACTTATAAAAACAGTAATATTTTAACCGCTGGTACCGGATACTGGGAAATAACAGATCCAACATTAACAGCAGATTTACCGAAAAACAGCTCGGCAGAAGACATATATAATTACCTGATAAACAGGCTTAAATTAGCACAAAATAATGACTTAAATCAACGAATTGGTGCAACAGAGGCCTTAAAGCAAAACACAGACTTATCAATTGAGGACATTGTCGATACATATATTGCTGTTTATCGCTCACTTGGAATTCCTGCAAGAATGGTTTTTGGATATGTAAGCCCAAACGAGTATGGCCAAGAAGGCTTTTTCCATTATTGGCTCGAAATATATACTGCCAGCACAGGATGGCTTGTATTAGATCCTACATTAGACTTACTTGTAGAGAGCAAAACTTATTATGGTGAAAAATTTAATGATCATGTTTCAATAATAGTCAGGGATCAAGACTCTATATCTCCCTCATTTACAACAACTGATTCTGCTAATTATTCAATTGTCCTCTCTCAAAACGGCTTAGCAAAAATTGATTACCTAGTTGCAAGTTCTCCAAATGTCAAATATGAATTCTGGCAAAAAGACATATTTGCAAACATAACGATAAAAAACTCGGGCAATAGAATTGTAAGATCTGTATCAACAGAAGATGAAAGGCTCCAAATCGTCCAAAACATTGATAATATAATTCTCCCAGGTCAGGAAAAATCAATAACCGTACTTGTAAAAGAAAAAAACAATTTCTCAACATTTTTTGAAGTAACTAGCGGATATGATCAGACGACAACTGTTAATACAAGTATTTCAGTTGAAAAGATGCAAAATAGCTCTTTTGCCATACTGATTAAACTCTTATCGATAAGTATTTTTGGACTTATACTTTTTTTAATATTTAGGAAAATTTTTAGTAAACATCAGGCTTGATCCACTTAATTATAAGTGGAGATATCTTTTTAAGGAATAAGAACACTCCAAATATTAATCCTGCAAAAAATCCCAGTATTATTACGACATAGATTGCTCTTCCAGTTTTGTAACCTTGTTGAGCAGGTACAAGGACTCTATCATCTCCAAATTCTAGCTTGATTTTTTCTGAGTTTATATAATTATAATCGCCCCAACTTATTACATTAACCCCAATCGAAAAGCTACCACTGCTCTCGGGAATAACTTTGGCTTTTAATGAAACTGATTGATCTTTCGAAACAGCAAAAAAATCGTCAAATCTCTTAACTATCTGTATCCCATCAAGATGATCGAAAGTTAATTCAGTCTTACTACTGTCAATTTTTGGAGTAAATTTTACTGTTATAGGAACTGATTTATCCCAAAATGATTGCGTTCCAATATCAACCTCTATATCGAAATATTCATTAGATTGATCTTCTTGCGCAATTTCATCCGCAGCAAATACAGTATCCAAACTTAGAAAACCTATTATTAATATAAAAAAGAGTATTCTTTTCATAATATCTCTAAATATCTTCTACAGGTACAGTAACAGGAGGTAAATTAGGATCTTGCTCATTATTGTCCTCCATCCCTTTTAATATTTGCTTGACTGTTTGCAAATCTTCCACAAAGCCACCAATACTTTTTTCTATTCTGTCAATTCGTTCAAGCAAAGAAGCATCGTCCTCTTCACTTTCCAGAAAAAAGCTTATTGGCTTCTTAAGCTCTTTTGCGATTTTATACATTGTCTCGATAGGAGGAACCGTCCTTGCACTTTCATATGAGCTTATTGCTTTGTCAGATAAACCTAATTTAACACCAAGTAATTTCTGCGACAATCCTCTAGATTCTCTTGCCCTTTTTATCCTTTCACCGATGTACTCGTACATAATTTTATTTTACTATGTTATATGGATTATTTAATTCTGTTCTTAGTTTTTCAATATATTTATTTTTCTCATTTAATAACTGCAAAAGCTTTTTGAACTCTTCTATCTGGTCTTTTATTTGAGCTTCCATTTGATTATTTCTTTGCATTGTTTTGTTATATTTATCCTTAATATCATTATACTTTGTTGCATTTGATATCATTGTTTTAAACTCTTCAGAAGAGATAAGCTGTTTCCTTATCTCATCTTCGCCAGATATACCATATTTATGATAATTTATGTCTCTAGCGGTAGCTTCCCTACCCAAAATCTCTTTATATAGCTTTTTAACAAGAGCTTCTCTCTCCTCTGGTGTAATTCGTTTGTTGCCTTGATCACTCATAGGCATACTTCTTGAATAAGGATCATTCCATCCATCAAAGCCTGTATCATTCCAATAATTTCTCGCTGGCGAGGCTGGCATTGGTGCTGGCGCAGGAACATAAGGAGATGGAGTGTTTGGCATTGTAATATTATTAGATGGCGGGGTTGTAGAAGTGCTTGTACTCGAATTTGTGTTTGTATTAGCAGGTGTAACTGATTTTGCTGGAGGAAATATCGTTGGCATTTATTAATCTAATATAATATTAGACAGCGGGAGATGGGATTCGAACCCACGACCTACTGTTTGGAAAACAGCTATTCTAACCACTGAACTACTCCCGCAACAAATTATTTACTTTCACTGGTTTTTACATCCATCGCCCTTTTACCAATTTTGCTTCTCATAAAGTATAATTTCGCTTTTCTAACCTTACCTTTTTTGACGATTTCAACTTTTTCCATTGTTGGCATATTTAGTGGGATAACTTTCTCAACGCCAATTCCGCCAGACATTTTTCTTACTGTCATAGTTTTTGTCTCCCCAGTACCGGATAATGATAAAACAATGCCTTCAAATATCTGAATTCTCTCTTTATTGCCTTCTTTAATTTTTAGATGTAATCTTACTGTATCACCTACAGTTATATCAGGTCTTTCAATCATATGATTATTTTTAAAATATTAACTAGCCCCTTTACTACTCCTCAATTATATAATATTATTAGAAATAATGCAAACAAAATTCTTAATGATAATTATACTTGATGGCTTTGGAGTAGCTAAGAAAAGCCCAGGCAACGCAATAACAGAAGCTAACCCATCTAATTTAAGTACTCTTTGGAATAATTACCCTCACACTTATCTTTTTGCAAGCTCACAATCAGTTGGTTTACCTGAGAATACAAAAGGAAACAGTGAGGTCGGACATCTAGCTATTGGAGCAGGCAAAGTTGTTTATCAAAACCTTCCAAGGATAAATAGAGCAATTGAAAATAAGAGTTTTTACTCAAACAATACTCTTAATAAAATCGCATCAAGCGCAAAAAATGTTCATTTAATGGGCTGTATTAGCGATGGTAGTGTTCATTCACATATTAATCACCTTTTTGCAATAATTGGTTTTTTACATAATCGTAAAATAAATACCTATCTTCATCTTTTTACTGATGGGAGAGATTCTCCACCGCGATCTGCAAATATCTACTTTGAACAGCTTGAAAAATTTATATCAGACAAACCAGAAGTCAAAATTGCGACGATTTGCGGTAGATATTTTGGCATGGATAGAAATCAAACATGGGAAAGAACAGAGAAAGCTTACAATTTGATTGCAAATAGCCAAGGAACAAAATATGATAACTGGAGAGACTGTATTGAAAAATCATATCAGCAAGGAATAAACGACGAGTTCATTAAACCTTCAGTTATTACCCCAGTAAAGGTAAAAAATGGCGATTTTATAATTAATTTTAATTTCAGAGCTGATAGAGCATTACAAATAAGTAAAAGCTTTGCAGATGAAAATTTCACACAATTTAAAGTAAATAAGTATAAAAAGATTTTCTTTACAGGAATGGTTGAGTACGAGAAGAATTTCCCACAAAATATTCTTGTGCCACGAGATAATATAACATTACCCCTTGGAAGAATTATTTCAGAAACTGGACTTCGACAGCTTCGAATCGCAGAGTCAGAGAAATTTGCTCATATTACATATTTTTTCAATGGCGGAGCTAATATCATCTATCCAAACGAAAACAGAATAGAAATACAATCTCCAAATGTCCCCACTTACGATTATGCTCCCGAGATGAGCGCGCTACAGATAACCGAAGTTTTAAAAGAAAGAATTTCACAAAAATATTACAACCTAATAGTTGTAAATTTTGCCAATGGAGATATGGTCGGTCATACAGGCAATTTTGAAGCATCAAAACTCGCTGTTAAAATAGTAGATTATTGCGTTGGTGAGCTTACAAGGAGATTTCTAGCTTTCAATGGCAAAGTTATTATAACAGCAGATCATGGAAATGTTGAAGAGCTACTAAATCCTAAAACAGGTGAAGTAGATACAGAACACTCAATTAATCCGGTACCATTTATTTTGGCAGGGAATGATATGAAAAGTGCCAAACTCCCGTTAGGTATCCTTGCAGATATTGCTCCAACAGCACTAAAACTTATGGGAATAAATATACCAAGTGAGATGACAGGTAAAGTGCTTATTTGAGATTTTCAGATTTCTTTTTCTTAGCAGATCTTACTTTATAAAAGACAAATCCAAGACAAATAAGCGCTATAATCGCATACCAGAAATTCTCGTATCTATCTAAATAATAGCCGAAAACTTCCCATTCTTTCCCCAAAAAATATCCTGCCGTCGCAGCAATAGCGGACCACAGACAAGCTCCAGATATTGTATAAAGTGAAAACTGCCAGAAATTCATTCTAGCAATGCCTGCAGGAAGTGAGATTAGTGATCTTACAATTGGAATCATCCTACCAAAAAAGAGTAGTGGTTTATCATGCTTATCAAACATTGCAAAAGCTTTTTTAACTTCTTCAAGCTCAATAAATATGTATTTACCATATTTTTCTGTCATATAAAAAATCTTTTCTCTATCCCATATCAATCCAATTAGATAAAAAGGCAATGTTCCAATATAGCTTGAAAATCCAGCCACTAAAACGACAAGAAACATATTTAATTTACCTTCTCCAACTAAAAATCCTGCGAACGGTAAAATTGCCCCACTAGGAATTATCGCCACAAAACTCTCAAGCATAACAGCAAAAGCAAGACCAAAATATCCTGTCTGTTCCATGAGCTTAATCATGTATTCAATTATCGTTGTTATCATAAATCATCTTGTCTCCTAAATTTATTTCGTTTTTATCTGACCAACCGCCATTAACCTCTAAAACATATCTATAAGGGAGAGTTGACCCATAAAAAGCACAAGGGTCATAATAACATGGCTGTGCGTTTTTAGCAATCTCTATTATGACACCATCCTTATCTATAAATATTATATCTAGCGGAATTTTACAGTTTTTCATCCAAAATTTCGAACTATTATCAGCTTCGTAGACAAAAAGCATTCCTTTATTTTCTTCTAACTTCTCTCTAAACATTAATCCTATTTCTTTCTCTCTTTCCTCCTTTGCAATTTCAACTTCCAAATCAAATTTGTCACCATTTTTTGTTACGATTATGATGCGTAAAACGGGGTGGCTAGCATCAATCCGGAATTGCTTGATTTCTGCTTTTTCCTGGGTTATTTCATTAACTTTTTCTAATTTTATTTTATCAAAAAGGTCAAACCTTAATCCAAAATATGTTATTAAAGCAACGAAAGCAAGTATTACAGCAATTATTCTCTTATTCATAAAAATAATTATAGCAAAATTATTTAGAATATGCTATAATATAAGAATGCTCAATTTAACTCAATATCTAGATCCTTTATTTGAGAAAATAGGACAGATACTAAAAGCTAACGAGAAGAGCAGCAAATTCCCACAGGAGCAAGACAATCTGAACAAAGCACTCTCACTTGTTTCAAGCGAAATATATATGAAGCATAATCGTCTTGTTGAGCTAGAAAAACAGCTTGAAGAGCTTATTGAACAAGTAGAAAACAGCACGGGAGATGATAAATCTTCAGCGCAATCGGAGTATAATAAATTCTATAAACTTGCCTCTTTAAATATTAATTATATTAACGATAGACTTTTATCGCAATTTGACTCCCCATACTTTGGCAAAATAATATTTGATCGCAAAGAAGATAATAATTTCCCAACAAGCAATATAACATCATATATTGGGAAACAGGCATATTTCGATGAAGAGACAAAACGAGTAATAGTAACAGATTGGCGAGCTCCTATTGCGAACTTATACTACAATTATTCAGGTCCAACAAAAGAAGTCTCTTTTAAATCTCCCGTTGGAATTCAGAAAGGAGATTTGACAAAAAAGCTACAGCTTGATATCTCCAATGGGACTCTTAACAATGTTTACGATCAAAGCACAGGAAACAGTACAGTTGACGCATTTTTATTAACAAATCTTAAGCGAAGGGTTGGAAAAAAACTACAAGATATCATATCAACCATCCAAGAGGAGCAGAATAATATAATTAGAGAAGATATTGGTAAAACAACAATTGTACAAGGTGTCGCAGGTAGTGGCAAAACAACAATACTGCTACATAAAATATCTTACATTGCTTATAATTACAAAGATAAAATTAAAATCGACAATTCACTTGTTATAGCTCCAAATGTTCTTTTCTTGGATTATATATCTGATGCACTCAATACGCTCGGTGTTTTTGGAATACAGCGAAATACTTATCTTCTTTGGGGTAAATCAAAACTTGGCTGGGAAGATAAATATTTTATATCAAACAAAGAGGATTATTTTGACATAAAAAGTTTTAAAGGAAGCAAAGAGTTTATAAAAACGATCAAGAATTACCTTAAATTTTGGGAAGATAACTTAATAGAGAATATACCTCACCAAGAACTAAAGATAGTAATAAAAAATCGTTTTACCTATCTAAAATCTCAATTTCGTTCTCTTTCGCTTATCGAAGCACTTAATTTATCACTTGAATATGCTCTTCAACAACAAAACTACGGAAAAAACTTTGTCTCAAACTATTTTAATAACCAGTATGAGCCTTATAAAATCGAGGCTATTCGAAGATATTTTAAACAGGAATGTAGATCATATAACATTTACCGTAAATTATTTAGAGATAAACTACTAGATAGGTTTGCTAACCTTAATAAAGAGCAGCTAAGCAAAATATATAATTACACAGCAAAAACTTTAAATGGCAGAGAGTATAAATCAGAAGACCTTCCCCCTATTCTATTGATAGAAAACTATTTAAACGGAGATGATAATAAAAAATATGATTATATTTTGATAGACGAGGCTCAAGATATAAGCTTATTTGCGATATTTACTCTTTTTTTATACAGTAAAAACGGCAATGTTACAATAACAGGTGATTTGGCTCAATCAATTATTCCTCCTTTTCAGATAAAAAGCTGGAAAGAGGTCATAGATTTGCTAAACGATGATGAATTATCAAGAGGAATCGGATTTACAAGACCAAGCATATCCTATCACGAGCTAAAAAAATGCTACCGAACAACAATAGAGGTTATTGACTATACAAGGAATTTTCTACATACAGTTTTTGGTAAAAACGATTTGCCTTTTTCTCCTCCAGAGGGAGTTTTAAGACATGGAGCTGATGTAAAAGAAATAAGCACAAATGATCTTAAAAACAGTCTATCTGAACTTATAAATCAATTCGACAAAGAAGGTGATAGTACCACGGCGATCTTATGTCAAGATTACGCGCATGCAGACAAAATATATGATATGATCAAAGATTTCAAATCTAAACGATTTATCTACAACTATGAGGTTTCAGATTATAAATCTGCTGTTTTGGTTCTACCAATAGAAAAAGCCAAAGGGCTTGAGTTTGACTCTGTAATAGTTGTTGATAAAGATTCAAAATACTTTACTCCAGACAGAGAAGGGAAAAAAATCTTAGATGCAAAACTTCTTTATGTTGCATTCACAAGGACATTACACAAACTTGTCGTAATAAAATAATTGCTAAACAAGCGTCTTGGTAAGTTTTTCTATCGCCTGGCCGTCTTCTATTATTATAATTTGGGGATATTTATCTTTAAGCATAGAAGCAAAAACAGGTTGTGGGCTATATACAAAAGCGCTATCAACAAGCTTTAGAAATTCAAGATCTCCTTCACTATCCCCCATTCCAAATGATTTTTCAAAAGAAGGAACAAGCTCCTTAACTATTTTAGCCTTTTCTTGATGATTCATTACGACATTAAAGTCTGTTGTAAAAAGCGAGCCTTTTTTATGTACTCTACTACCCCATATAAAATCAACATCTAGCAACTCTTGCACAACTTCCAAAAACTCATTTATTGCGCCTGATATTATTGCAGTATGCCATCCGTTTTTTCTCAGTAAATCAAATAGTGGCTCTACCCATGCATTTAAATAATCTAGTGGTTTATACTGTTCCCTGATAAATTTCATAAACTCATTTGTGCTAACTCCTTTAAGAAAATTTCCTATAACAATTTCACTCTTATCAACCATTGTATTATACTCAATACGACCGCTTTCATAATCGCTTAATAACTCATCCCAGCTTTTGGCAAATCCTTTATTTCCCAAATTACTCTTCTCCATAAGCTTGCAAACATCAGGTACCGCAAAGCCCATTGCGAGCGTATTATCATAATCAAATAGTGCTAGTTTGTTCATAATGGTGTATAATTATATATGCTTTTGAATATTTTTTCAATATATGGCTTTTTGATAGGGATATCTGTGCTCATAGTTCTAGTCCCGGTTTTCTGCAAATTTCCACAAATAAAAAATAACGAGGTAATATTATCACTGCTTTTAATAATAATTATCGGAAGAATTTTTCATATTGTAGGAGAAGGATTAAGTTGGCAATCAATAAGACAAATTGCTAATCCAAGAGTAGAAGGGATATCATTTTACGGCGTCCTTATAGGTATAATCCTGACTTCTTTATGGATAACAAAACGAAATAAAATTAATCTGATTAATTGGTTTGACACAATCGCGCTATATTTGCCAATCGCACAGGCTGTTGGCAGACTTGGGAATTTTTTTAATCAAGAACTTTATGGTTATCCAACGAATTTACCTTGGAAAATATATATATCTACAGAAAATAGAGCGCCTGAGTTCTTATCATACGAATTCTTTCACCCTACATTCTTTTATGAGAGTGTTTTAAATCTTATACTTTTTATACTATTGTTTTTTTACCGTAAAAAAGGTAAAATAGCAGCTAAATACGCAATTGGGTACGGTTTAATTCGTTTATTTGTGGGTAGATTTAGGATAGATAATGTTGCAGTGATAGGATTTTGGGGATGGGCGGATATATTCTCCATTGCAATGATTACAACAGGCATAATCTTATTAATAAAACATGGAAAATCTAGACATAATTAAGGCAAAAAAGCTACTCGAAGATAAAGAAATAAGCTCAGAAGAACTCTTGAGGTACTATTTAGAAAGAATCGAGAAGTTAAACCCAAAACTTAACGCCTTTATAACTGTAAACCACGACGATCTTAAAAACGACATTAAAACAGGCAAGTTGGCAGGAATACCAATTGCAGTAAAAGATGTCTTTACGACAAAAGGGCTCAAAACGACATGTGCATCAAAGATCTTAGAAAATTATATCCCCGTATTTGAATCAACTGTTACTCAAAGAATACTTGATGAAGGAGGGATTATTATTGGAAAAACAAATCTTGATGAGTTTTGTCATGGTTCATCAACACAAACATCTTATTACAAAGCATCACATAATCCGCATGATTTATCAAGACTTCCTGGAGGTTCATCTGGAGGTAGTGCAGTAGCGGTTGTCGCCGACCTTGCAACAACTGCTATTGGCACAGAAACGGCAGGATCCATAAGACAGCCGGCATCTTGGTGTGGCTGTGTTGGTATCAAACCAACATATGGCAGAGTATCAAGATATGGAGTTTTAGCCATGGGGTCTTCTCTTGACAGCCCTGGGCCTATTACAAAGAGTGTACGAGACAGCGCATATTTACTTAGCGTAATAGCAGGTCATGATAAAAGCGACTTTACAACTTCAGAAAAAGAAGTTCCCGACTACTATACTAATCTTAACAAATCAAAACTTAAGGGAGCAAAGCTCGCTGTCCCTACTGAGTGGCTAGAATTAGATTTAGATAAAGGAGTAAGAGAAAATTTTACAAGGGTTTTAGAAACGATAAAATCAGAAGGAGCAAAAATCGAGTATGTTAAACTTCTTGATCCACAACTTGCAATTGCGGTTTATACAATTGTCTGTAGAAGTGAGGTTAGTTCAAATTTGAGTCGCTACAATGGTATCAGATATGGAATAAATTCAAGAAGTGGAAAAAGCACAAGCGACTACATGGAAGAAGTAAGAGGAATGGGATTTGGAGCCGAAGCGAAAAGGCGCATAATGACAGGAAAGTTCTCTCTTTCTGCAGGCTACAGCGACAAATATTATGCAAAAGCCCAGCTCGTACGACAAATGATTATAGATGATATAAATTCCGTATTATCAAAATACGATGCAATAATAGGCCCCACCACACCAATTCCTGCACTTAAACAGGGAGACGCAAGCAAAGACCCGCTTTTTGGCGAAATGATGGATGTTCTTACCGAAGCTAGTTCCCTCTCTGGTATGCCGGGAATATCAATTCCAGTAGGATACTCTGGCAATTTACCAGTTGGCTTCCAAATATTATCAAGACATTGGGAAGAGCAACTTATTTTGGACTTGGCCTACAGTATCGAGCAACTTGTTGACTACAAATCTACTCCTGCAATTTAAAACTTTCCTTAATTTCCTTGGCATCATTACCAACGATATAAATGTCCCAACTTTTTATATGTTTAATTTCTTCATCTGAGTCTGAAGGAAATTTTATACCTTTTGGATAAAAATACAAATCGACCTCAGATAAAATATTGTCTTGGTCATCTGAAATTGATCCGTTATACTGATAATATTTAAGTTCTGGACTTTCTATTATAAAAACATTCCAGTCAAATTTTTTGTTGTCATCTACAGAAAATCTAAATGGCACATTGAATAACAGTTTGTCAAATACAACACTCTCTTTTCCCTCTTCGATCTTGTTATTTGCTACTTCATCACCATTTTCCCAAAGCCTTTTATATGAATAATTTCCTCTTTTTACAAGGATAAAAAATAGAAAGTTTGATACTATCAATAAAACAACAACGCCAATAATAAAATATTTGCTTTTTATTTTTGAGAGCCTGTTTAAAAAAAGCTGTCTCCTATTAGGCTTTTTTGCCCATCTGTCAATTTCTTGATAAGTTTTTTTATTAGTTTTTTTCTTCATATACAAAATATATCAAAAACCATAGAGATTTTCAAGCTTTTTTTGTCATTCTGTGGAGATAAAAAATGAGTCGCCTGGGACTCGAACCCAGCACCTACTGCTTAAAAGGCAGTTGCTCTAACCTGATGAGCTAGCGACCCAAAGTATTCTAGATACTATTATATCATTCTTTTACAAAAAATAAAAGTATCATCTACTATGATTTTTACAATTGCCAGATATATACCTCCAAATTGATAATTATGCTCATTAATCCAGCAATAGCACGCCATTAGGAATTTGTACTTTTTATACGAATTTATGACAGCATATTCTCCATTTGATAAATTGGAAGATCTTGTTCTTACTTCAAAAAAATATGCCTTATTATCCTTTATTGCTACTATGTCGATCTCTCCTTTGTGCCCTTTACAAAAATAGTTTCTGTCAATAATAGTAAAACCTTTCTGAATAAGCTTATTAGCTACAATCGCCTCTCCAATATTTCCAATTCTTTTTTTGTGAGTTATTTTTTTCCTCAATAAGTTTTTTGATAGGATTAAATGAGAACCTGTGTATTGGACAAGGACCATATTTATCAATCATCTCCTGATGAAGCTTAGTACCATATCCCATGTGCTTATCAAAACCGTATTCAGGATATTTTTTAGCATACGAACACATTATATTATCTCTACTAACTTTTGCAATTACAGAGGCGCAAGAAACAGTATAATGATTCATATCAGCATTATTCTCTTTAATAAAAAACCTGTCTATACTCGTTTTTAAATTCTCGCCATCAAGCAAGATAACATCGATTTTTTTGCCCACTCTTAATTCTAACTTCAAACAAATTTTAGATATAACAGATGACAAACAGGCAGATAAACCGTATTTATCTAGGTCAGTATTTTCTACCATTATAACTTCATAGATAATTTTCTCCTCCCTCATTTGTAAGAGAACTCTTTCTCTTCTTTTCTTGGATAACTTTTTGCTATCTGCAATACCTTCAATTAAAGGCGTATTGGGAGTGATTAAAGTCCCAGCAATTGCCATAGGTCCCGCCCAAGGTCCTCTACCCGCTTCATCTATTCCTACAATAAAGTCCTTGCCATCAGCCCAAAGCTTCTTTTCTAAATCTAATGTCGGATATTGCATAAGATCTATTCTAACATATTTGATTTTATGATAGAATAGTTATCATGAAGAAAATAATTCTTTTTTTAATGATGTTTTCATTAATAATTATATATGCCCCATGTGATGTTCTAGCCAAAGATGAATATACAATATTCACTTCCACAACATGCGGATATTGTGCACAAGTAAAATCAGCAACAGAAGAACAAAAATACGATGAGAAACTTAACATAATATTTAAAGATATTGACACTAGTGATGAAAACCTTAATCAATATCTCATAGCGAAAGATGCTTGCGGATACGACATATCCGAGAGTGATTACTCAGTACCGATGTCCTATGATGGAGAAGATTGCATCTTTGGAAGCGTAAAGATACTAGAAGACATAGCAGAAAGAACAAATACAGAGCCTGTAGTACAAATTTACGAGCCACAAGATACAGCCTCCAGTAGTACAACAGATGACGAAGAACAAACAGAGCAAAAAGTAAGTGAAACAGTATTAATAGAGCCACAGGAGAATAAGTTTGGTATAAGAGAGATCCTTTTTATATCAATTCCACCGGTTATATTAATAGCAATTGCTTATTTACTAATATTTAAGATGAGACTTTAATTAATTTTTTATAAAAATTTTATGTCAAGAGATAATTCATTTGGATCTTTTCTGACAGGACTTACTACTGGACTTGTCGCAGGTGCAGTAGCAGGCATACTCCTTGCTCCAAAGTCTGGAGAGGAAACAAGAAAAGATTTGGAAAAGGTTGGCAAAAAACTAAAAGAGGACTTTGACGAGCAATATTCCCTTGCAAAAAAAGAGGTTTTGTACAAAGTCAAGCAAGCAAAAAAGTTAGGAGCAAAACTCGACGAGAGTAACTATAAAGCAATCGTAAACGATGTCGTAAGTGAGCTAAAAGACGATGCTTCTGTAACAAAAGAAGCAAGCTCAAAACTTGCAGGACAACTTAAAACTGACTGGAGCACTGTCAAAAGACAGATGACAAAAAGAGCTCCCGTAACAAAAAGTAAGAAGAGTGTAAAATAATTTTTTATTTAAATAAATATGGGTATTTTTAATTTTGTAAAAAAAGAGGTCAAGAGAGAGTTTATTGCAAGACCAGATGAGAGTAAAGATCTAATAATTTATAAATGGCCAGACACAAACATCAGGATGCTCACACAATTAACAGTCCAGCCTGATGAAGTAGCTTTATTTATTAAAAAAGGAGAAGTAGTAGGATTACTAGATTCTGGCACACATACTCTTGATGGTGCAAGTATTCCTTTTTTAAGCGGACTAATAGATGCCGCAACAGGTGGTAACTTCCTCATATCTGAGCTGTATTTCGTATCAACAAGGCAATTTGCATCTTTGCCATTTGGTGGAATGATTGATAATGTGCTAGATCCAACAACAAATCTTGCTATAACAATAAGACTATTTGGCGAATATAGTCTTAGAGTAATAGATTCTGGCAAGCTAATTGTCAATCTCGCAGGAACAAAAAACCTTTATTCAAATGATGAAATCACAGAATGGATAAAGCAACAAATATTAAAAGTATTCAGGGAAATTGTTGCTGACTATGTATCAGTAGAAAAAAAGCCTGTATTAGGAATCGCTTCTCAGGCCTCAGAGTTTGAAGTAAGTGCGATAAGTAAAGTAAAGGAAGAGCTTAAAGATTACGGTATTGAAATAGCTAAACTTGGCAATGTTACAATTAGCATCAAAGAGGAAGATGAAGCAATGCTAAAGCAATTAACAAGAGACTTCGCTTATGCCAACAATGCTGGAGCTGCAGATGTTGCAGTCAAGCTTGGTATGGCAGAGGGTCTTAAAAGCAATTCTCCTGCAGGACAAGTAGCCAATATGGGCGCAGGAATGATGACAGGTATGGGAATTGGAGCAGGAATTGGAGCATCAGCTCAGCCAACTGCAAAGCCAGCTCCGACAGCCGTAAATCCACAGCCTACAGAACCAACCGCTCCCGTTACACCAACAGAGCCAGCACCAACAAGTACGACAGAATAATAATAGTAAATAATTTTTAAAAATTTAACATCTATGAGCAAAACATTAAGATTTTTGCTTGTTATTTCTGTAATGCTACATTTAAGTGGTAGCTTTGCTTTGGCACAAGAGGACAATTTATTAGCAAGAGCGGGTGGCGGTGATACATTTGGCGACGGAGGTTTTGACTCGGGATCCTCGTGGGATAGCGGATCAGATTGGTCATCAGGATCGGACTGGTCATCAAGTTCTTATACATCTAGTAGCTCAGACGAGAACGGATGGATGTCAGCTTGTTGCTTTTTCATAGTTGTTGCAATATTTGTCATTGCTTCAATAATTAAAAAGAGAAAGGGAGGATCTGGCCCAACAGGAAGTACCCCAACAACATCTTCATCTCAAGGATCAGCAGGAACAAACAAATCCATGACCACAGACGAGATAAGTGATCAAATCAAAAAGCTTAAGGAAGTCGATCCTGATTTTGACGAACAAAAATTTAAGACACACTCAAAAAAAGTCTTCATGGCAGTACAAGAAGGATGGACCAAAAGAGATCAAAGCGTATGTAGACCATTTATGGCAGAAGAAGTTTATCAAAGCCATCAGATGCAAATCGACAGCATGATAAAAAACAAAGAAATAAATGTACTTGAAGATATAGTTGTTGGCTCAATGGATTTTGCAAGAATTGATCTTGGCGACACATACCATAAAATCTCAATGAAAGTTCGTGCATCAATGAAAGATTACCGAGTAAAAGAAGACGCACCTGATAAGCTCATTCACGGAAGTAAAGATCTTAACCCTCCATTTACGGAATTCTGGGTTTTTATACGAAAATCTAACTTAAAGACTAAAATCAAAGACGGTATTTTTGATAGAAAGTGTCCTAATTGCGGTGCTCCAATCGATGTTGATGTCGCAGGTAAGTGTAAATACTGTAACGCAACAGTTGTAAATGGAGATTATGACTGGGTCTTGTCTGAAATTATACAAAAGAGTGAGTGGACTGAGTAAAAAGGAATATGGATATTCTACCATCTAACAAGAGCTTCTTTTTGTACAAGCAGATTTTAGAGTACAAACCAAAAGATAAAGAAGAAATAGCGTCAAAGAAGAAATTTTTAAAACTTATTGAAAGCTCAAACGATCCGTTTGATAGAGAAACAATGCCTGGTCATATAACAGGATCAGGCATTGTTGTAGACAAAGAGTTTGAACATGTCCTTCTCACATATCACAAAAAAATAGGTTTGTGGCTTCAATTTGGCGGTCATAGCGACAAAGATCCAAACCCCTTTGCAGTTGCATTTAGAGAAGTATTTGAAGAATCAGGAATTACTGATTTTCATTTTGATAAAAGGGTTCCAACTATTTTTGACATCGATGTACATAAAATTAACAGCTACAAAGGATTCCCAGAACATTTTCATTATGATGTTAGAATGCTTCTTGTCGTTGATTTTAAAACGAAATTTGCGATTTCAAAAGAATCAATAGATGTCAAATGGATAAACATAAATGAAGCTCAAAAACATAATGATCAATATGCTTTTATGAGGATGATTAATAAAATTAAGGGGCCTTGCCCAGTTAACTGAATTAAAATGGTCAACTAATTTTGGTATAATGGGC
>CAZRRH010000001.1:248371-288444 GCA_964602665.1 uncultured Candidatus Saccharibacteria bacterium | reverse complement strand
CCATTATACCAAAATTAGTTGACCATTTTAATTCAGTTAACTGGGCAAGGCCCTAGTTATAATTCTTCTTTTTTAAAGTTTGCCTTTATAAAATCCATATTCTTTTAATTCAGATTAACAAATCTTCCATCTTTATATGTAGAATAGGATGTTTTATATACCATAGGGTCTATCTATTTGCATCGTTGCATTATTTATTTATTTTTAAACTTTTTCTAATCTCCTTACACTCCTACTTCAATCTTCTAACTGAACTTATGAAAGCATCTATATCGTCTGCGCAAGAATTAAAAGACTCTTCGCTATCAACGTCGCAAAGAACATCGGCGTAAATTACTCGTTGCGAATCATCATCAATACCGTAATAAATACCCTCCCAGTTAATAAAATCGAAATTCTCTCTTAAAACGTATTCCAGAGTCCCGTTATAAGTTTTATCGCCTGTTGAAGTAAAGAAATTAGTTATATTGTTATCTCCTTCATAGAATTCTGTTGCAGAATTTGGAATATCTTCACTTCTAAATGCGCCCAAAAAAAGTCCGTTTGCTAATTCACGCATATATAAAGGAGATTTTAGCATGATTGTGGACGAATCTCCAACATGACCACCTAGTTCAAAAATATTTGGCTCAGTGTAAGAAAGACTCGCAACACCACCATTTGGTCCTGCATACAAATTCAATAATCCTTCTATTTTGATTGAAGCAACACCCTCCATATCTGTGAATTGGTCCTTACGAACAATTCCTGACTCTACTTCTACTTCTTTGCCCTTTGGGTATTTAAAAGTTATGTAATTATCTGCATAAACATCATATTTTTCATCTGCTACCAAAGCACCATCTTCATCTTCCTCATCATCATTATTTTCGTTCACATCAAGGATCACTCTATCAATAGGCATTTTAATTACTCCCGTCGCGAACATAATCTTGACTAAAACAACAAATTCAACTATAGCCACCAAGACAAATAGCACAACATATCCTATTATTTTAAGAATTTTCTTCCACTTTTTATTACTGATATTATCGCTTAAAACAGGTTCTACAAACTCTGTCGCATTTGTTTTAACTTCGTTCATTTATGATTATAATAACAACTTAAATATGAACTAATACTGTACAAAAATAACAACATAATTCTTGCCGTATTTCTTAGCACATTTTGGACAAGTAGTGTACCACATATACCACTTGGTGATTTTGCGCCCTTTATCCTGCATGACTTTTTCCATATCATCACACCATTTTTGAGTGTCCTTAAAATCTCCCTCATACACTTTGCTAAAAAATCTGCCTGATAATTTGACTAAAGCGTCATCTTGAACCTCTTTGTCTAATGCAACTAAAACTTCCATTTTAAATTTGGATTTATGATCTGATAGACACACTCCATCAACAATCTTTGCACCAAGCTTTTCAGCCTTTGCAATGATCCTCGTCATGACTTGTCCAAAATTAATCGGCATAAAAAACAATGTGAAGACATTATCTTTTAAAAACGGCTTTTCCTTCCATTCAAACTCTTTGTTCTCCCATTCCGCCGGATCTAATCGGGGACAGCACTCTTGCGTTTGCTCTTCCATTTTTTTAAAATAAAAATTTATCTTAATAAGACTAAATGGCGGAGGATGTAACACGGTAAGAAATATCAAGAGCATTTTCTGCATCATCTTTCGTTATTAAAGATTGTTCCTTAGCAAGAGATGCAAGACGATGCGCACCAGAGTCGTCATATTTATCAGTTAATTCCCTAATTTTTCGCCTTATTAACAATGCTATATAATCTAGGCGAGTAGAGTTTACGCGAAATCCATATCTACTACCCGAATACAATAATGTCCTTGCATCAAAGAATCTGTTTTCGCCAACCAATTCTTCTACTCTGCTATATATTAATTCTGAAACACTATCACTATATCTTATCTCAATATCAGCTCCTATTAACGAATTTGCCATGCAACCAGTTAGAAATGGCTTAATATATTGTAGCCCTCCAGTTCTAACAAAACCCTCCACTTCGTCTTTAATAACTTTTTCCCATTTTGATCTCTCATCCCTCACATCATATTGATCTATTAACTGATTATCTTGAGTTAATTTTAATATGCGTCCAGCTTTAAGTACGTCGCCATTTCTAACAGAATCAACAATACAATTAATTACTACTTCCTTAGCAGAACGCTTAAACAAATCAAGTGTTCCTACGCCCTCTTGACTAGCCTTATAAATTAATGAGTAAGCATAATAAAACTCGCCCCTTCCAATATGTTCCGCGACTACAGGATTAACCACTTGCTCCATCGCCTTGTATATCTCTGCGTTTAAATCTCCGTCAAAAAATTCTGAAGTACCAAATCCTTTCCAAGAATCACCTGCTTTTGCAAAAGTTCTTTCTTTAATTCCTTCCCTTACTTGGCTTATAATTCTTTCTTTTACCTTAATTCTTGCAAGAGAAAATATTTCTTGTCTTAACCCCTCATCTAAGATATTACTTTCTACAAGTTGCGTAAAATTCAACTTTCTTACTGGCCTTCCAGCGGTTATTTCATCACATACAAGCGCAGCTATTCCTTCTACCACTAATATTTTTATGGCCTCTGTATGCTCAGGATATTGAGAGGTTAATTGCCCAACGGTTTTATCCAATGACTGAACTACAGCCCCATCTGTTTCCTCTAGATCAGCTCCTACAAAAGCAACAACAGATTTTGCAAAGGAATTAACCTCTTCTTGAGCGACTTCTGGCAATTGAGCAGTTTCTGCTGTTACAGTTGCCAATCTCTCTTGCCTAGAATCTTCTCCAGCCACAGCTGTCTGCGGTTGACCAGTATAACCTTTATTGTCTACCATATCAAAAAACGAAAACTAAATTTAAACAATAGTCATTGTACAGAATTTTAGCTCAAAAAGCAAATCAAATTTATTTCTACTCTGGTTTTGGTGCGTAATGAGTTAGATGAAATTGTTCCATGGCAGCTAAAAGTATTGATCGGTCAAAAAAGCCTTGAGATATTTTATTTTGGACATTTTCAACTTCTCTCTCTGATTTTATAGGCAAAACTATATTGACCACTTCATCTGCAATTGTGACTGAGCAACTTATAGTTGGGTATTCGTCCACTTGCGTTACTTCTAACTCTTCTTTATTTATCGATACGATCACAGCTCTTGCATTTTCCTCTACATTCTTACTATAAAATACTACAAATGCAAGCCACCCATTAGGGTCAGTTTCTAGTGGATATGCCCAACCCGAAATCGCATCAGAACCTATTTTCACATTAATATATTCATCTCTATGCTTATCAGAAAGACCTCTTTGAAGCACAGGAAAACCTGGTGTTCTATTTATTTCGGGGAGTCTATCATCAAGACAATTATTAAAAGGATCCAATGCAACATTCAATAAATCATCAAGCTTAAATGAACGTCCTGCCGGAAAAAGTCGCTGAAAATCTTCTTCAGGTATTTTCCTTTCATCAGAATTATCCAAAAAAACTCCTCTTCCTATAAACTCTAACTCTCCCGTTTCTGGATTTTTTCTTGGTTCATAACAAACAGAATATGCAGTAACTGAATTAAGTGTCACTGTTTCTTCAATCTCAGTTCCATCAGGCGAAATAGAAAAAGTAAAGCTACGACCAGGTCGATCAGCTGCGATTCTATGTGTTATCTGTATGTTTAAATATCCCTCTTTTTCTAAATATACATAATAGATTCCTTTATATGGAGATAAAAATGAAAATGAAACTAAAGTACCATCATTATTAAATTCGAATTTCTGACTTGTTAGTATAGATTGAAAACCCGCAAAATCTACAATTTCATCGATATAAATTTTCCCAGATTCACCTATTTTAAAAAATGGTTCACAAACTTCAAGTTCAGGATTACGACGATAGCTCTTTATCGCCCCCTTAGCAATTTCTGTTGCCATTGCTGCAATTTCGCTGGCGTCTAATCTTTCCTGCTCTCCCTTTTCATAAGCGTCATCCATATTTTCTTATATAACATCTTATATAAATATATTATATCATAGACAGGGGGTTATCGCAACAAGAAATAAATGCGTATAAAGTATAATAAGGGAAATCGGAGAGGCCGGGATTCGAACCCGGGATATCGACAAGCGATATAACGGTTTTCAAGACCGTCTCATTCGACCACTCTGACACCTCTCCTAACAATTGTCAATTATATCATATTTTGGCCGATAAACAAACACTAAACAGGAATTTGATATATTCATTATCCGATTAATGATTTCAAAAAAATGATGAAGTTACTTCTTGATAAGTCTTAAAAAACCGTTTAGAAATAAGATTGAACTCTTCTCTGCCAAACTGCTTAATAAAATCCTTGCCAAATTGCTTAAGCCCTGCATATCCGCGAAGCAGTTTAAATTCTGCCCCAAGTTTATCAGATAGCCTCTTTTCTACCTCCTCTAGCCAGTGTAGATAATTTGCCCTGGCCAGTATAGATGCACAAGCGACACAGAGATATTTTTCAGCCCGTTCTTCCTGTACAATTTCCATATTAAATTCTGGTCTAATTTCTGACAAATCTTGTGTAATCCTATTTGTGATAGATGTGAATTTATCTATTATAACAACGAGTTTTTTATGATCTGTTTTAAGTGACGGTTTGGTCAGTTTATCTATTAAAACAGCATACTCCCAAGACATTATTTTAGATAAATTAGACGACATCGTCCATTTATCAGATAACTCATCAGGCTCAATTCTTCTTACTTCAAATTCAGAGCATTCTTTGATGATCGGTTCTAGCTCAAAAACCCTTTTATCACTTACTTTTTTAGAGTCTTGGACGCCAATTTCTCTAAGCCTTTTATATTCGTCAACCCTTGGAAAACATCCTGCAAGTACAAGTGGGCCAAAAAATTCACCCTTCCCTGCTTCGTCAAAACCTATTGAATTTTCGTATTTTTTCTCAATAACTGACGGTTTAGTCAAATCAAAAAAGTCGGATAGCTTTTCAATTTCATTTCTGTCACCTTGTAAAACTACTTTCATAGAGCTATAAACCACGACAGTCAATCCTTGTCCTCTCCACCTTAAGACCTCGTATTCTGATTTAACATCTTCAAACTGACCAGTTAGTCTATTCAAAATGTACTGTCTAAAATCCTCAGTTTTACCTTTTTCTATTTTTAGGCTTACAGTTTCTTGTGGCATTTAAATTACTCTTTCGCTATTATTTTATATCCATCTTGCTCATCAACGATAATCCATCCCTGTTGTTCAATTTGTTGTCTTATCTTATCAGCCTGATCATATTTTTTTCCCTGTTTAGCTTTAGCTCTTTGTTTTGCTAATTCCTCTATATTATCAGGGATCTTAGAAATTTCTTCTTTGCTAGATTCAATAAGTCTTAGACCAAGGACATTGTCAATATCTTTTAAAAGATCTTTATCACATTTATTATTTGATACTATTTCATTTAAAACAGCTAGCGCGCCTGCAGTATTCAAATTATCATCCATATATTCTTCAAATTTCTCCCTCGCCTCGGTATCTCTAAAATCAGTTTTATTGCCCATTATGCTTTTTACAATCTTTAATCGCGACTTTCTAGCTCCGCTAAGTCCTTCGAAACTAAACTGCATTGGTTTTCGATAATTTACAGTCAAAAAATAGTATCGAAGATCCATCGGATCAAAACCTTTCTCTGTTATCTCATTAAGAAAGTACACATTTTTCTTACTCTTGGATGCCTTTTTACCCTCTTTATCGACCACCATTTCGTTATGGAGCCAATAAGATGCCCCAATATGCCCAAAAGCGCCCCAGTTTTGCGCGATTTCGTTAGTGTGATGTACAGGGATATGATCAGTACCACCCGTATGTATATCAAACTTTTCGCCCAAAAGCTCTTTTGACATTGCAGTACACTCAATATGCCAGCCCGGGAAGCCGACACCCCAGCGAGTTTTTAGGGGCGCATCGCCAGTATCACTGCCCCATTTCATTATATGATCGGCATACTTGCCAGTAGCCTTCATCCACAAGACAAAGTCTGCACTGTTTTTTTTCTCGGGATCAAATACCACTTCATCCCTATCCGCGACAGTTTTCTCTGTGAGTTTTTGTCCTGCGAATTTCCAATAATCTTTAAACTTACTTGTGTCAAAATATACTGCCTGTTTTGTTTCATATGTATATCCGTTGTCTTCTATTTTTTCTATTATCTTTATCATTGAAGCGATGTAATCAGTCGCAGGTGCAAATCCATATTTTCGCCACTCTTGTGAAGTAATATCATGTACATCTGGCAAAGACGAAATATCCTGTCCACTTGGCGTCTGTATACCTATAAGTCTAAAGTCCTGTAGTATTCTCGCTATGTACCGTAGAGATATATCCCTTGGTGTAAGCTTTTGTGCTTTTGCACTCGATTCCACTTTATCCTCGCCAAAGTCCTCGTCGCTAGACATGTGCCCTATGTCTGTAAAATTGATTATTCTGTTAAGCTTATATCCTTTATATCTAATATATCTTGCCAAAACATCCCAAGCTGTATAAGCTCGCAAATTTCCTGTATGCACATCCCAGTAGACTGTAGGTCCACAATTATACATTGTCACCTCATTCTTTTTCAGCGGTACAAACTGCTCTTTTTTTCTGTTTAAAGTGTTATAGAGTTTCATAGAAATTTTAAATGCTAAATTTTGAATTAAAAATTAATTTTATCACACAAATTTCCGGCATATTCTATTTAACATTTAGAATTCAAAATTTAAAATTATCAGCTATTTTCTTGCATCAAAAGCGTTACTCAAAGTAAATTTATCTGCATACTCTAGGTCTGCTCCTGTAGGAAGTCCAATTGCCAATTTAGTTATTTTAACAGCATCTTTCTCAAACATCTTGACTATATAGTCATATGTCGCCTCACCCTCTACAGATGGATTTACTGCAACAATTATCTCTAAATCTTCCGCTTCTAGTTCTTCTATTCTCTTTTTAAGCTGTACAAATCTAAGCTCGTCACCAGATATGCCGTCTGCTGGCGATATGACCCCACCGAGTACAAAATATAACCCATCATATATCGCAGCGCTCTCTATGGCCACAATGTCCAAAGACTCCTCTACGACACACAATTTCTTATGATCTCGTGCGCTACCTTTTTTACCATACAATCCAACTTTCTTATCATTACTATCCACGATTAAGGCTGGAGCATCGCATATTGGGCAAATCTCTGTTTCGCTTACATTATAGCATTTCTGGCATAAAACAACATTTTTCTCCATTTCTAACAAGGCTCTTGCTAAAGACAGGCCATCTTGACGATCTCCTCTTAGGTAATAATAAGCCATCCTAGAAGCGCTTTTAGGACCTACACCAGGTAGCTTTGCAAACTCATCAATGACTTTTTGTACTGATAATGGAAGTGCATTCATTACAGGCTTTATTTGCCAAGCATTGACTTGACATCATCAATATTAAAAGACTCCTGCATACTTTTTTGAAGTTTTTTCTGATAATCTTTAAAAGCTTCATCCATATCTTGCTTAAAAAGATCCTTCATCTCGACATCAAAGAGCATATCGTCTATCTCAATTCCCTCATATTCTTGTGCTCCATTCATATAGACAGTTACTCTACCATCTTTTGAGTTACCAGTTATTTTCTTTTCTCGCATCTTTTTCTGCATCTCTTTTGCTTCTTTTTGCAATTTGTATAGATCCTTTAAATCGTTAAACATATTTAGATAATTTTAAATTTTAAATAACAAATTTTAAATATTTTGCCACCCAAATTAGCAATTCTCCTAAAGTCCTGCAAACATCTCGTCAATTTTTTTATTGCTAAATTTCTTTTGTTCGCTAGGTTTTTCTTCAACCTTTTTATCTTCTGATTTTGAGAAAACAATACCCATATCAAGAGGATCTTTTCTTGGTTTTTTAACTGTTGGCTCAACAACTGTACATCTATAACTTATCGATGTGCCACAGATATCTGTCATGCAGTTTGATAACAGCTGTCGGGTTTTAGGCGTCTCAAGAAGATCTTTAGCAAAAGCAAAGTTAACTTTTATGTTAAATCCGCCATCATCTTCAGAGTCAACTTGTGCACCCTCAAGTATAGCCCCTAGATGAGCATTGTCTTTTTTGATTTTACTTTTAAGCTCCTGCCAATGTTTTTGTATGTCTGCAATTATTTTATTTGAACGTTCATTGTTTTTTGACTCCTTGTCTTGCAACTGTGTAGTATTATCGTTATTTTCAACAACAATCCTTTTTTTCTCTTCTAGTTTTGCAGGCTTCTTTTCCTTGTTTTTAACAATTTTTAACACGGGATCCTTAGCAGGCTCTTCTTTATTTGAAGGCAACTTCATTATAAGCATCTCCATGATAAGTATTGGTATAGGAGTACTTCTTATTTCACCATCAGCCTCAAGAAAAAGTCCTATTAGCCTAAGTAATTCAGACAAGCTATATGCGTCTGCAATTTTTTTTGCAAAATCAGAGATATTTGTAACCTCTTTGGTGCTTTTAAACAAAAACGCCTGCCGAAAAAGCTCAAGACATGATTTTATAAATTGACCCAAGTTTACTCCATCTCTTTCAATTTCGTATAAGTAACTAAAAGCCTGATCTTTACTTCCAAAGAGCAAAACCTCAATAAAACCCTCTACTACACTTACAAGAGGCACACCAAGGGATTTAAGCATGACCTCCTCTGTTATCTCAACACTTGTATCACTTACCCCATTAATAACCGCATCAAGTAAGGACAAAACATCACGATAACTTCCACCGCTGTTCTTGATAAGGATATCAAAAGCGCTATCCGAGAGTTTATATCCTGTATCTGCCAAAACACTTTGTACTCTGACCTTTATATCCTCTTTTGTGCCGAGCTTAAAATCATGCCTTTGACACCTTGATAGTATTGTCGCTGGAAGCTTATGTGGCTCTGTTGTAGCAAGGATAAATATAACATGTTTAGGAGGCTCTTCAAGTGTTTTTAGAAGCGCATTAAACGCTTCTGTTGTCATCATATGAACTTCATCAATTATATACACTTTATACTTGCCCATCACAGGGGAAAACTCTATCCGTTCTTTAAGATCTCTTACTTGATCAATACCTCTATTTGATGCAGCATCTATCTCTACTATGTCTGGAAATTTCCCATCTCTGATAGATAAACAGTTTTTACACTTGCCACAGGGGTTTCCATCTTTTTGCAAATCAAGGCAGTTTATCGCTTTTGCAAGTATCCTTGCCATGCTGGTTTTGCCTGTACCACGAGATCCAACAAATAAATAGCTATGTGATAGCTGTCCAAGTTTTACCGAGTTGCGAAGAATCTTAACTACATACTCTTGACCGATTATTTCATCAAAATTTGTTGGTCTGTATTTTCTATAAAGTACTTGCATGTTCCTGATTTTATCATAACTCCAGCTGATTTACAAAGTCTCTTAATACTTCTTGTGCATTGTAACTTTTACCACCATTCTCAATGAAAACAGCAAAAGCATACTTAGGCTCCTCATATGGAAAAAACCCCGTAACCCAAGAATGACTTTGCTCATAGCTTCCATCTGAAAGCTTTTTTCCTGTTTCGCTGGTTCCTGTTTTGGCAGCAATATTATACTTTGTATTTCTAAGACCATAGCTACTTCCGCTTACAACAACTTCCCTCATTCCTTGTCTTATTATATCAACGCTATCTTTATTTACGACCTGTTCTTCTTTGACGCCGTAATCAAGTTTTGTTATTTCGCCATCTTTATCTGTAACTCCTGTAGCAAGATGTGGAGTGTATAATTTGCCACCACTTGCAAATACAGATGCCCAATTTGCAGCCTGTATTGGCGTTACTAAAGTTATGCCTTGCCCTATAACAGAATAACACGAATCTGCTGGCTCATACCAGATAGAATCAAGCCAATAAGATCCGTTTTCAACTAATTTCTTTTTATTTTCTGGCGTAGGTGCCAACCCACTAATTTCCCCTGGTAAATCAATTCCTGTTTTCTCTCCAACATTAAATCTGTCAAAATATTTAGCTAGCTCATTTATATCCCAATTTCTGATTGTCTCACAAGGATAAATGTTTGAAGATATAGCAATTGCTCTCTTCAGATCAATCCACCCATAACTAGCCTTGTTGTACTCAAAAAAATATGTACTACTAGCCAATTTATAATTTGAACTACTTAGATATTTTGTATTTTTATTTATAACTCCACTGTCCAACGCTGATGACAAAACAATCGTCTTAAATATTGATCCGGGAGCCTGCTGACTTGCGATTGCTCTATTAAGGAATATTTTTCTAGGATCATTCATTAAATTATCATAATCAACTTTTGATATTCCACCGATAAAAAGGTTATTATCATAATTAGGGTAACTCGCCATAACAACTATCTGCCCATTTGATATGTCTTCAACTATTAATGCGCCTGCATCACCACTAGTCTTTTCTACTCCTTTAGATAGCACATCATAAGCAATTTGTTGCCAGTTTGCATCAATTGATAAGTATACATTCTTCCCATTTACCGGCTCTTTTTTTATAAGCGAGCTACCATCTATCTGCCTACCCATTGAATCCACTTCGACTAGCAATTCTCCTGCTTCACCACTCAAATATTTATCGTATTGCTTCTCAAGTCCCGCCTTACCAACTAAGTCGTTCTTTGAAAGATATTCGTACTCTACGAGATCTTTTTCACTAGCCTTGCTGACATATCCAAGCAAATGCCCAAAAGACTCCTTGTAAGGATAATTTCTTTTTGTACCTTCTTGGACAAACACACCTGGCATTTTTTCTATATTTGCCAATACATCTATTTTAAACTTATCTAAGCTATCTTTTATAAGAAGTACATTGTTTATTCCACCATTTTGAGCTATTGAAATGCTTACTTTATCAAATAATGTATAATATTGTTGCTCATCTGTACCCTCTTGGCTAATTTTTTGGGTAACATATGTTTCATCGATTTTTTGCAATGTTTCACAAACTTCTTTTATCTTGTCAATATCGTATTTCTCACAATTCTTCTGATCTTTTTCACACTCGAATTGCTCCAGATCGAGGTATATATCATTGACTGCGACATTTTCAACTAGTTTTTTACCATTTCTGTCGTATATTATACCCCTATTAGGAGTGATTTTTATCGCTCTAAGCCTATTATTCTGAGATCTTTGGCTGTACTCTTGCCCGTTAACAAGCTGTAGATTTATAAGAGAGCCAAGCAAAAATAAAAAAGCTATGCCCAAAACAACAAAGCCGTAAATAAAATTCCACTTATTCGTTTTTTTCTCTTCACAACAGCTTTCTTTAAATTGATCGAGATTAAATTCGCTCATCTTATTTTTAATCTTCTATTAGTTGAAATAAATTCAGAAGCAAATATTATTATAATGGAAATAATTGCGTATTTAATAAACTGCATTGATCCATTTATAAATCTTTCATATATACCGTGTGCTAAAAGCAAAAGTAAAAAATCGCATATTAGATTCTTAGCAAGATCTTTTAAGTCAACAAATTTTGATATAACCTCTCTTATAATTAGGACCGAAACCATAATAAAAACTGTCGGCGCGAAAAACTCAGAATGCACACTATCATAAATAACTGCAGATATTGCCCATACAATCCATACAAAAATTTTATCATCTTCTTTCCGTTTTATCATCAAACCGAAGGCAAAAAAAACTCCGCCCAAACCAATTCTCACAAATAGTGCGTTTAATATTGGCAAAACTAATATAGATATTATTGATAGGATAAAAATCATAATCTAACTGTAACAAATTTTAACTCTTTGTAATCAACAAAAGACTCTATAAATGCCTCTTTATAATTGTTTGTACTATCATCTAAGACTCTGTCAATTTTACCTAAAACCGCATATCTTTTTACTCTTAGATCGTTTATCATTACTATATCTCCTTTATTAATAACAGCATACTGAGAAATATTTTTAACACCGACACCGTTTTGACCTCCAAATGATAATCCTTCATAAGATTTTCCATCAGATCCGATTATTAGCACAGAATAATTCACACTTGTGCTATTAGGAAGTTTTACAACAGAGTAGTTTGCATTTACTTCTTCTGCAATACCGATAAGATTTTCACCAACAAAAACAGAATCTCCACTTTTTACACCATCCTTCTGACCCTTATTTATAAAAATTCTATCTGAAGAATCAAATCCATTATGCCTTAAAACTTGCGCAACGATTATTTCAGCCTGCTCATCTTTTACATTTAGCTCATCATAAAGACGATCTAATTCCTCTTCCATAATCTTATAATTCGCGATTTGTGCCTTTAAAACAATATTCTCTTCTTTTATCTCAACATATTTTCCTTCAAGCTGTGAGTAATCGCCAAGAAAAGAGAAAAACTGTTTACCTAGCTTAATTACTTCCTCACTAGCGTATACGGAGGCAAATCCATAATATCCAAGTAATGTATTTATTCCGTCGCCAAAAGGAAGAAGATTTAATGTAATAATTACGAACAAAACCACAGTGTATTTTACCCAAAACTGTCTTCTCATTTTTTATAAAACGCCTAAATAAGCTCTTCCCAACTTTTCTGAATTTTATCAAGCAAATCGACATGATTAAGCATGCTTGCAGTACCCCTTGCGACAGCACTTATTGGATCCTCAGCGATTTTTACTGGTACACGAAGCTCTTTTGTCCACAACTTGTCAATACCTTTAATGAGAGCGCCGCCACCCGCAACATATATTCCAGAAGTTATTAAATCAGTAAGAAGTTCAGGAGGAGTCTCCTCTATTGCATCCTTAATAGCGTCAGTTATCTTGCCAATAGAATTCATTATAGCCTCTCTGACCTCTATGCTACTAAGCTCAATCTGTTTTGGCAGGCCTGTAATCAAATCGCGACCCTGTACACCAACACTTACCTCCTCTTCCATCGCATAGGCTGATCCTATTGCCATTTTTATGTCTTCGGCTGTCCTTTCACCTATCAATAAATTATATTTCTGTTTGATATAATTGACAATATCTTCATCCATCTCATCTCCTGCAATTTGCATCGTCTTATCAACAACGATATCTCCCAAAGAAATAACTGCAATATCAGTTGTCCCACCTCCAATATCGACAATCATACTCCCTGAAGGTTCTTCGACGGGTAAACCCACTCCAATAGCAGCTGCCATAGGCTCAAGCACTAAATAAACTTTCCTCGCGCCAGCCGTTTTGCAAGCATCAATAACAGCCTGTCTCTCTACCTCAGTCACAGACGATGGTACACCGACAACAATCCTAGGTTTTGGTATAATAAAAGACTTATAGTTGCTACTGTGAACTTTTGCAACAAAATATCTAATCATGGCCTGTGTCGTATCAAAATCAGATATAACTCCATCATGTAAAGGCTTTACCGCAGAAACATTTGGCGGGGTTCTTCCAATCATTTGTCTAGCTTCAAGCCCGACAGCAAGAATTTTCTTGGTTTTGCGATTCATTGCCACAACAGATGGCTCAGATGCAACAATTCCCTTGCCTGTGAGATACACTAGAGTATTAGCCGTGCCAAGATCAATGCCGATATCATATGTTACTTTTTTTAATAAATCGTCGATAATCATATTGGTTATTTTATCACAATAGGCCGCCATTAGGAATGCCTTATTTAAGCTGCATATATAACAAAAAACAGTGCTTTTCGCACAACTAATTTAAAATTCAAAATTTAGAATTTAAAATTGAACTAACTCTGCTTAACCTTTTTGAGACATTTCATACAAACTTTTATTGTAGAAATTTCACCTTGTTCGTTTAAAACTTTGACCTTAGCAACATTTGGTTCGAAGACTCTGCATGTTTTAGGAGCCTTATATCGCCATTTACTACCTTTTGAGTGATGCTGTACTCTTTTACCGGCAACTGTACCTTTCCCACAGACTTCACAAACTTTTGACATATCCGTTATTATAACAATTAATTTTTACTGTACTTTGGTATTATATCACATTAATTTAAATTCTTCAATTATTAATAACTGAATTTTGCATTTCTTTCTTTGGCTCCTCAATTATCCTGTACAATAATGTACAGGATAATCTCCACTTTTACTTGTCAATCTTTACAAAATCAACTTTTCTTAGTGCAGAAAGATCTTTTCCTCCTGCATAACTAATTGCAGACTGCAAATCTTGCTTGATCTCTTCAAATTTATCTTTTATTGAACCTTTGTAATCGACATAAACCATCCTACCCTCAATATTTTTTTTATCGCCTTTATTATACTCTGAAGCAGAACCGTAATACTCTTTTACAATAGCTCCATTTATAGCTTTTTTCTTGCCTGGATTCTCATCATGCCCAGAAAGCATATATCCAAGCATGCATAGTCTAGCTCCAAAAGCCACACTTTTTGCAATATCGCCATTTTGCTCCATTCCCCCATCTAAAATAAACGGGATATCTGGAGTCGCTTCATAACAATTTTTCATTGAACTTAATGGCCATCCCGCATTTCCAAAACCGGTTTTTAATTTTGTTATGCAGGCTTTTCCAGGTCCAACGCCTATTTTTATAGAATCAGCACCGTTCTTTTTCAAGAATATAGCCGCAGAGGCAGTGCAAATATTTCCAACTATTACAAATGTATTTGGCAAATTTTTCTTTATATATCTTAACATCTTGGCAACATAATCAGAATGCCCATGAGCCACATCTATTGTTATATATTCTGGATAGACTTTCTTTTTTTTAAAATTATCTATTAGATCATAACTTTCAGGCTTTATCCCAACAGAGATAGATGCATACATATTTTTCTCATGCATCTCCCTTGTAAACTCTAAGCTGTCAACATCAAATCTGTGCATAATATAAAAAACACCACTTTTTACAAGAATTTCAGCCAAATTCTGATCTAAAATACAACGCATATTTGCAGGAACGATTGGTAATTGAAACTTCCTGCCTCCAAATTCGACTGATGTATCACACTCCTGTCTTGAACTCACTACACATTTTCTTGGAACTAATTGCACATTTGAATAATCTAAAGCATCCATAGAAATGAATAAATAAAATTATTTAAATGTAACCTTGGGAAGTTACGACTAATTATATCATATAATGCAATAGATCTCTTCTCTTTATAAGGTTTAAGTGCATAAGATAAGTTTTGGCGGTGGAAATTATGTTCAAAACATGCTAAAATAATTGCTGACATAGCTTAAATCATCAAATATATTATGACAGATTATATTTTAACAACAATTTTGTTATTACCGATATTAGTTGTAAGTTTAACCGTCCACGAGTACGCTCATGCATTTATTGCATATAAACTCGGCGATCTGACAGCCAAAATGCGAGGAAGGATGACCATTAATCCCTTAGCTCACATTGATCCAATAGGCTTTTTATTACTTATTAGCCCACTTAGATTTGGATGGAGTAAGCCCGTACCAATCAATGAGTATAATTTCTCCCGCCCTGTGAGAGATACTGCTCTCGTGGCATTTGCAGGTCCATTATCTAATATAATTTTAGCACTTATTTTTGCTTTTATAATGAATCAAATACCTGTTGATACGCTTGTATACTCAGTTTTATTTATTGCAGTGATGATAAATTTTTCATTAGCGATTTTTAATCTTACCCCCATTCCCCCACTTGATGGGCATAGAATAATTAGGGCAATTCTGCCTGAGGATATAAGGTATTACTGGGAAAATTTAGAAAAGTATTCAGGGATCTTTATTGCCATAATTTTTCTTACACCAATAGGCTCTCTTATTACAGCAGGAATTGGCATTGTTCTTGATTGGGCAATGAGAATAGTTGTTTATTAAGAAAGATTTTGATTAGCCAGGAGTTTTGACATCTAATTGCAAATATAGTAAAATTAGGATGCTCTGTGACAAGCGAGAAAATCGTTGACCGACGATTATCTTAATGTGAGATCAAAATCGTATAATCCCGTGGGATTATATTGAGATCTCCTACCTTAATTATAAGGTCAAACAGATACTTGTGCGTCGCAGAGCACTTAGATCCAGAGGTGGCAGAGTGGTCAAATGCAGTGGACTGTAAATCCACCGTCCTCGTGACTACAGAGGTTCAAATCCTCTCCTCTGGATTTTTTGTTCTAAAAATTTCGGGAAATCTTTTATTTTTTGAGCATCTAACTTATTGTATAAAAACGGTTTGACATCAAGAACCAAATCGTTCCAATTAAAATATTTTATTGACCTCTGGATTAAATCAATTATTTCTCTGAAATCGTCAGTCCCAAATTTACTTCTTAAAAAGCTTATATCCGGAAGACTGTTTTGCCAAAGAAACATAATATCATAAAAATCTCGACCCTTTGCCTTTTTCCTCTGGGTAATTGTCCAAAGTTTCTGAGCAAGGATAATATCCCGAGGAGTAACAATAATTTGATCAAATACATCAAATTTACTTAAAATAAAAACGTTGCTTTCATATTCTACTTTCTGATCAAACGTGTCAAATTGAATAAGAATTTTTTCACTTTTAACTGCTGATAGACCCTGTTCAAAAAGCAATTGGGGAAATTTTATATCACAATGAAAAGCCATTCTTCTTATTTGTTTAGTTTCCACCTTAAAGCCAAGAAGCTCAAGCTCTCTCTTAATAAACTCTGACAATTCAATAAATTCTTCGTAAGAAAGATTTTTGTTGTCAAAGTCCAAATCTTCAGAAAAACGCTTCGATTTATAAACTATCTTGATACACGTCCCACCTAAAAATGACAGCTTATTAGCTAATTTATGGCGAAAAATGATACTCAATATCTGATACTGCAGGTATTCTTTTAGTAGCCCCCTATCAAATAGATGAAGCTCGTTTGGATACTGTCTTTTTATTTCTTGTATGCTAATCACTTTTTTCTAAATATTTTATTAAAGAATCAACTCTCTTTGTTAACCGAACATTATCAAAAATCTTTGAGTATTTTACAAGCCTATCCTTATTAAGAATTTCCTTATTAATCCTTAAACTTTGAAAGTCTTCAAAAAAAGAAACTTTACTGTTTAAATACAAATAATCAAGCATAGCTTTCTCAGGATCAGCAATCTTAACTCCAATACCTTCATAATCAATAATAGAGTATCCCCAAAAAAGCTCATATTTAATAGACCTATAAGAAAATATGCCGAACTCAGTCTCAAAAGCGTTACTTTTACGGGTGCTTATAGCCGTAATTTGCATTACCTCTTCTGGAATAATTCCGTAATAATTCAATGCTAGTTCCAAAGAAATGTATGACGGATGATAAATTTTATTTGAAATCAGAAAGAAGCCTAAGTTCTTAAAATTTTCGTCTGCAAAAACATAATACTTATTTCTGATTTTCTTTATATATCCATCTTTTTCCCAATCATACAAAGTTTGCTGTCTAAAATTTGGGAATATTTTTAATACATCATTTATGGTAAATATTTTTAAAATTCTCAAATTTTCTTTTATTTTTAATATTTTCATTTCTGTTTTATACGAAATACCGACTATTTTAGAATTATTATACACTTTCGCAACTTATTTGTAAAGAGGAAAGCGATTTGCTATAATGGGATAATTATTTTTCTAAGGCACATGAACAAGCCTCAAAAAACATAGTAATACTCGGCACGGGAAGAACAGGAAAATCAACCCTTGCAAAAAAGTCATAGAACAAAACAATCTAAATATTTCGATGTTTAATAAATATGGTATAATAAATTACGATACTTCAAATGATAGAGATGCTGTTTTTGAGAGGATAATTAATGAATTGATAATTAAACTTTAAACAAAAAAAATAATGACAACAGAAGAAAAAATAAAATTAATAACCCGCAATCTAGAAGAGGTAATCGGCGAAGAAGAGCTTGCGACACTAATTGAAAACGGCACTCCCCTACGCCATTATGTCGGACTAGAAATATCTGGACTACTCCATCTTGGACAAGGCATCTCACTAATCTCCAAAATTGCAGATCTACAAAAAGCAGGAGTTGACTGCTCAATTTACTTAGCAGACTGGCACACATGGATAAATGACAAACTTGGCGGTGACCACGAGCTAATTAAAAAAGTCGCACATGAGTATTTCCAACCTGCAATGGAAGTCGGGCTTAAAATCGTCGGTGCAGATCCTTCAAAAGTGAGATTTATACACGGTAGCGAGCTTTATCACAACAATGACAGGTACTGGCAAACAGTTGTAGACGTGAGTAAAAACCTCACAGTATCAAGAGTGCTAAAATCAACATCTATAATGGGAAGAAAAGAAGATCTATCGCAACCATTTGCGTGGTTAATCTACCCTCCTATGCAGACAGCGGATATCGTAGAAATGGGCGTAAATATTGCACACGCAGGCATGGACCAAAGAAAAGTTCATGTTATCGCACGAGAAGTTATTCCTTCATTAAAAATTAATCGATTAAAAGATATAAACGGCAATAGTATCAAGCCCATAGTCATCCATAACCGCTTAATACTTGGACTTAAGGCTCCACAAACCTGGCCTATACCCCAAGGGTTGTCGGACAAGGAAAAGGCTGGCATCAAAGCACAGATGAAGATGAGCAAATCGGTTGAAGGGTCTGCCATATTTATCCACGACAGCGAGCATGAAATTCGTGAAAAAATCCAAAAAGCCTTCTGCCCTTTAGATAATACTGAATTTAATCCGATTCTTGAATGGTGCAAATACCTGCTTATGCCAATTTTAGGCGATTTACAAATCAAAAGAGATGAAAAATATGGTGGAAATATAACTATTAAATCTGCAGATGAACTTGACGAGAGATTTTTATCTGGCGAGCTCTACCCTCTTGATCTAAAAAACAATGTCGCAGATATTCTTGTCGATATGCTTCGTCCTGCTAGGGAGAGATTTGACAATGAGCAAGGCAGGGAGATTATTAAGGTTATTAAAGGGATAAAGAAGAAAAGATAAGAAAATTAAAAAATAACCATAACTTATGCAAATCGTCTTAATTTCTGATCATTAGTAGTTAATCCAAAAGGCAATTTGGCCATCCTTTGGGCTTCTTTTCTTGGCAACCCCAAAACATTTATGTAGTGTAAAAGCGATTTATCAACGCCAACCGGTATATCACCTTGTGAATAACCCATTCCTGCATAAAAATCTTGTGCCCAATTCACAAGTGCAGGCGAGCTACTTGCCATACCAAGTGCTCTAATTGCTATATTTCTTGCTTCTTCATTTGCAGAATTGGCAATTGCCTTTCTTTTTCTTTCATTTCGAGCTGATTTTCTAGTTACTTTTGGAATTTGCTCTTTTTTCTCTAATCTTACAGCTTGTTCTGTTAATCTAGCATAAACAATTAATAATTGATTATATCTCTCGATTTCTTGCTTTAAATTTACTCTCTGCTCTATCTCTGTTGAAACAATAGAAATATGTGCAAGAGCAACTTCTTTATGTTGTTCAAAATACTTTTCTGATATTAATCCGTTTTCTACAAGTGATTTTAGGACTTCTAGTTCCATAAAATTTGAGAAAATTTCATGAAAAACGACTTCACTCTCAATTATTTTAGGGTCTATCTCTGTTTGTCCAACCGCAGGAAGATAAATAGTAGATAAATCCATACCTGTTCCATACTTTTCATCCCAATGTTCAAGCATTTTTACAAAAACTTCTCTGAACTCAGGAACAATACTCAAAATTTCTGCCATTCTATTTCCAAGCTCGTTTGACATGTATAATATATACAATATCACTGGATCTATAATATCTGGATATATTGGATGCCTTTCTACATTTGCGCTTTTGTCAACATAAGCAGGATTTATAAATATAATAGATCTATTAGTACCAAAATCTTGCCCCTTACCAAAGCCAGAGTTTAATGCTATATATGCACTCGTTAGAGGATCTAAAACAGTTCCTCCATTACTTACTATACCAACCTGCCCCGTATTTAAACCTACTCCTAAAATAGAAGGACCTACACGAGGATCTATTATTATGCCCGACTGTAAACTCTTTTCTCTAATCCTCGCTATCAAAGCAGGATCAATGCCTATTTGTTCCATCAAGCCGTAAGTTAGCATCTCATTTGCAAAGACCGTATTAATAACGGTATCAGCAAGCGGTTGTCCTAATAATTGATCCCAATAAGGACTTCCTGCTCCAAAAAACCCTACAGTTGGAATTTGTAAATCCTCTGGCGGTACATATTGATATATATCGTTATCAATATCTTGCACAGGTATTTGCATTAAAAAATCTATAACTCTTTGGCGCTCATCGTCATAATATCTTTGAACATCAGCCTCAGTTTCCAGGGAAGAAGTTGGGTAAAAAGCCATTTCACCAGTTATTTTACTAAAGCCCGCCAATAGCGGATTCAATCTTCCACAAACAATTCGTAAGTCTTGTGTGTCTGGAGGTGTAGCACAAACCGGATAAACCTGCTCCTCAGATGGAGAAGTTATATCATCTTCAGGAGTTTATGGGAAAACTTCACTTGTAGCAACAGGGGATATTGGCGATTGGAATGGAGATTTTAATGGTTCAGATGAAACGCACCCTGAAAGCCCTTGCGCCACAATCAAAGGAACCATTACTTTTCCGAAATTTCCTACCCTTGTCATATCATCTAATCAAAAGTTAACATAATATTATATCATAAAAACCCGTAGTATTCCAGGCCTAAAGGCATTATGCGCCAGTTTATTGTTTACAAAAAATTTTTATGATATAATAGCCACGGATAAGGGTAAGACTACAAAATTGCCGAAGTAGCTCAGCTGGCAGAGCAACGGTTTTGTAAACCGTCGGTCGAGAGTTCGAATCTCTCCTTCGGCTCCATTAAACCACCTCATATAAATCATATATAAAAATGCTGGATTAGCTCAGTTGGTAGAGCATTCCCATGGTAAGGGAAAGGTCCTGAGTTCAAAACTCAGATCCAGCTAATATCGTCTAAGTCAACACACTTGACTCTTAGATAAAAATCTACTATAATATGCAGAAGTAATAAATTTTCCTACAATTAATTATGGCAAAGAGCAAGAAAAGAACATATATTGGTTTAGAGTGCGAAATTTGCAAGCAAAGAAATTACACAGAACTAAAGCAAGCAACTCGTAAAGAAAAAGTTGAAAAGACCAAGTACTGTACCAAGTGTCTAAAACACACTAAGCACAACGAGGCTAAAATGAAGTAAATCTTAGGCAAGGACGAGATATATGGGAGAATGGGTCCATAGTTTAATTGGTAAAATAATGGTCTCCAAAACCATTGTTCTCAGTTCGAGTCTGAGTGGGCCTGCTTTAAAAGTTTTAATTTTAAATGCTAAATAATTGAAAATATCTTTTTTATCTAAAATTGAATATTTAACAGTAAAACAGACGCTCGGATATACTGTCTACGCAATGCTTGTATGTGCATTTGTTGCTATATTATCAATTGGCTTTGATAGAGTAATACAAACAATCTGGAAATTATTTTAACTTAATTATTTAACTAAAATACATATGAAAATCAAAGATCTGCAAAAAGAGGACTTAAACACAGCAGGACTATCAAAAGGACTTAGTAGCCGATTAGCTCGCAGGCTTAATTGGTATACAATAACAGTACAAAATGGTTATGAGACTTCCGTAGAAAAAGCACTCAAGCAGAAAATTAAGGCAAATGATCTTGACAATTTAATAAAAACTATCCTTGTCCCCGTACAGAAAAAAATCACAGTAAAAGAAGGAAAACAGAACATTATAGAAGAGAAACTCTATCCCGGATATGTTTTGATAAACATGAAATTAACCCCTCAAACATGGGAGCTTGTTGCAAGTATCGAAGGTGTAAGAGGATTTGTTAAAACTGGTAAATACCCTCGCCCACTTCCAGAGAAAGAGGTCCAAACAATTATTAAGTTTATGGAATCTGAACAGCCATCTTACCAAGCCTCTTTTACGGTAGGAGAAGCTGTCAAAGTAACAGATGGAGTGTTTAAAGAGTATGTCGGAAACATACAAGAGCTTGATGCAAAAAAAGGTAAAGTCAAAGTACTTATATCCTTCCTTGGCAGAGAAGCTCCATATGAACTAGACTTCTCACAAATCAAAAAACTTTAACTAACTTAAAAATATAGGATAAAAAATTATGGCAAAAGAAATAATGCGAGTGATGAAATTGGTAATTCCAGCAGGACAAGCAACTCCGGCACCTCCAATAGGACCTGCTCTTTCACAGTTTGGCATTAACATATCAGACTTCACAGGACAATTTAATGAGAAAACTCGTGAAAACAATGGTATTCTTACACCTGTTATTCTAACTATTTATAAAGATAGAACATTCTCATTTATTCTTAAGACACCTCCGACATCAGAGCTTATCAGAAGAGAGTTAAATATCAAAAAAGGCTCGGCAAAACCAAACTTAGAGAAGGTTGCAAAACTCTCAAAAGATCAGGTACGCAAAATTGCGGAAGCAAAAATGGAGGATTTAAATACAGCAGATGTTGACCAAGCTTGTAAAATCGTAATGGGACAAGCTAGACAGATGGGTATTGATATAATTTAATATATAACAGAAAATGAAAAGAGGTAAAAAATACATAGCAGTAGCAAAAAAGTCAACAGTCAAAAAAGACAGCTACGAGATAAAACAAGCAGTAGAGTTGGTCAAGACACTTGGATACACAAAGTTTCCAAGCTCAATAACTGCTCATATAAGCATCAAGGTTCCTAAAGATAAAGAAGCCAAATCAATAAAAGGTGCTTTATCATTGCCAAATCCAGTAAAAAAGAAGGAACAGGTTCTTTATGTCTTTACAGCAGACGACAATGCAGACATGGCAATAAAGGCAGGAGCTAAAAAAGCTGGCCTTACAGAGCTTGTCAAGGAAGTAAAAGCAGGAAAAATCAATTTTGATATTGCACTTGCAACTGCCGATATAATGCCTAAGATAGCAATGCTAGGACGAGAGCTTGGACCAAAAGGCCTTATGCCTAGCCCTAAAAATGGCACAGTTGTAGATGTTGCGGATCTTGAGAATACAATCAAAGAGTATAGCGCAGGTAAAAGTACTTTCACCTGCGATGAGACAGGCGCTTTACACTTTTTAGTTGGTAAAATAGACATGGACACAGATAAGATAGTTGAAAATATTAAAAAATGTCTTTCTACAACAGTTGATACAGTAGGAGTTTCGCAAGTCACGCTCATAAAATCTGTGTATCTATCCCCTACAATGGGATTAAGTGTACAGGTTGATTTGGGAAGCATTGTTTAGGATCAATTTTAAATTTTAGATGCTAAATTTTGAATCAAATTTAGCTTGATAACACCAATTCTTAATTTAAAATTCAAAATTTATAATTTATAATTTAAATTTGATGACCCTTGCTTAATCACAGAATTTGTGGTATAATATAGTATTGTGTCGAAGACATCTGGTATAAAAATAAATCCAGACGAGACAAAAGTAACTTTTTTAAATTAAAGATATGGCAAAAACACGAAGCGAAAAGGATGCACTTTTGGCAAGGTATGTAAAGCTTTTAGAGAACTATGACGGTTTTATACTTGTCGATGCTTCCAACATTGATAACAACTCTGTTACCGTTCTTAAAAAAGAGCTAAAGGCACTTGGTGCAGAGTATAGCGTTGTCAAAAACAGTCTATTCAAAATAGCATTGCAGGACAAGAATCTACCCGCACAGACAGTTGATTTTGATGGATCATCAGCTGTTATTTCATATAAAGAAGATCCAACAGTTGTTGCAAAAGCTCTTAAAAAAGTCCAAAAAGAGAAAGAGCTTCTTTCTTCAAAGTACGGATTTGTTGAAAGCAAATATATAGAAGGAGAAAAAGCATCATCACTAGCTGATATCCCAACAAAACCAGAGCTATTAGCAAAACTACTTGGATCATTTAACGCTTCCATAACAGGGTTTGTGGGTGTAACAAGTGGCAATATCGCAGGCTTTACACGAGCACTTAACGGTCTCGCACAAAAGTAATTTAATTTTTAATCTTTTAATAATATGGCAGACGAAACAAAACAGCTTCCAGAACTATCTGCAAACGCGACAAAGATCTTGGAAATGGTTGAGAAATTGACCGTCCTAGAGTTGGCAGATTTAGTCAAAGTAATGGAAGATAAGTTCGGAGTAAGCGCATCTGCTCCAGTAGCAGTAGCCGCAGCTCCAGTAGTAGAAGGTCCCGCCGCAGAGGAGAAAACAATGTTTAATGTTGTTATAACCGATGCAGGTGCAAACAAAATCGCAGTCATCAAGGTCGTAAGAGAGCTTACAGAGCTCGGACTTAAAGAGGCTAAAGATCTTGTAGAAGCAGCCCCAAAAGAGGTAAAGACCGAAGTTGTCAAAGAGCAAGCAGAAGAAATGAAGAAAAAGCTCGAAGAAGCGGGTGCAAAAGTAGAATTGAAGTAAAAAACATATATCACGCCATATATAAAATATCTTTACGTAAGGATAGTTTACATATGGCGTGATTTTTTGTTATAATGTATATGTAGAAAATTTCTTTTTACTACTATTAAATTTATTTTATTAGATTATGGATATAGACATAATACCTCTTGATATAATAACACTTCTGCTATACATTCCAATAATAGTCACTATCATTAACATTGCACGATACATAATCGGATTTAAGACTATTGGCTTCTACCCTACTATCGCATTATCCTTTGCATTTATTCTCACAGGAGGTCGTATTGGCTTAATAATTACCGCAATTATAATATTATGTTCATACCTCACTTATAAAATCCTATATAAAGTACGACTTCATTACACAGCAAAATTATCAGTCAACTATATTTTAGTATCTCTTGTACTCCTTGGTCTAATATATGGGACAGTTAAATATGAGATCTTTACAGATATTATCAATTTCAACAATACAAATCTTGGTGGTATGCTACTAATTATTATTGCCTGTGATTCAATCGTTAAGCAGTTCATTCAGAAAGATACTTTTAGTAATATAAGAAGCTTTTTTGAGACACTGGTTCTAGCACTTATTGGCTGGGGCATATTAAGAATTCCTAATATAACAGAGATTATAATTGCAAATGCCTGGATTATACCAATATTAATAGTTGCAAATCTTATTATAGGACAAACAACTATACTTCGGCTAATGGAGTACAACAAGTTTAGATTTATTTTAAAAAGCAAGAAAAAAGAGGATTAAATGGATATAAAAAAGACAATTCTCGGTATAAACCTAAGAAATCAGCATTATCTACGAGAATTAAATAGCCAAAGCTCAAAAAGAATTGCAGATAACAAGCTTCTTACAAAAAGAATCTTGAGAAGAGCCAATGTTCCAACTCCTGAAGTTTTTAAAGTCATAAGAACTCCAAAGCAGCTAGAATTTGTAGATTGGGACTCACTGCCTAAAAGCTTTGTCGTCAAGCCTAATCAGGGCTCTAGAGGAAGAGGAATTCTTATATTCTACGGTAGAAGGAAAGGTAAGCTTGAGTGGATAAGGCCAAACGGCACATATGCGACAGTAAACGACATTAAAAATCATATTTACAATATTTTTGAGGGTCAATACTCTATCGGCGATAGAAAAGACATAGCAATAATCGAGGAGCGCCTAAGAAACGATAAAGTAATGGAAAAATATAGTTATAAAGGAGTTCCTGATATAAGACTTTTAGTCTTTAACAAAATCCCGATAATGGCAGCAGCAAGATTTCCGACAAAAGAATCTGATGGTAAAGCGAATTTACATGCAGGCGCAATATATGCAGGCATAGACATTTCGACAGGTATTACTACAAATGCAATACATCTTAAAAGTAAATCTGTATTAACAGATACCTATGAAAAAGTAGAAAAGACATTTGATCTTAAAGAGAATGTTCCCGTTATCGGCGTTCAGATACCTCACTGGGATAAAATTCTTGAGATAGCGATAAAATGCCAGATAGAAAGCAATCTCGGCTATGCAGGTGTAGATATAGCGCTAGATCGTGATAAAGGACCAATGGTTTTTGAGTTAAACTGCCGTCCAGGACTCGGAATACAAGTCGCAAATCTTATGGGACTTAAATTACGGCTTAAACAAGTAGAAGATTTAGAAGTAAAAAGTATAAAACAGGCAATTTTTATCTCAAAAAGTCTCTTTGGCTCAGAAGTATCAGAAGAGGTTGAAAAAATAACAGGTAAGCAGATAGTAAATCTAGTTGAGAAAATAACAGTTTTTGGCAAACCTGTTACACAAAGCAAGAAAAACAAAGTTAAAATAAAAGAAAGTCGACTTGTTGTAAAAGGCTTGTTAGATACAGGAGTAATAACCTCAAGAATCGACAAAGACACATTAACAAAATTAGGTTATGATAAAGAGGTAAATGCCTTTGATAAAGAAGATATTCCGAAAAAATTTGATGAGTTTATTGATGCACAAAAATTTATTGATAACAACAAAGATCTAATAATCGAATATCCTAATATTACCCGTCTTGCAAAGATAGTCGAAGACGGCAAAATTAGGGTTCGTCCTGTTATAAAAATCAAAATTGAGGTAAGAGATACACAAAAAGAGATTGAGGCCATTGTCAGCACAAGAAAAGAGCTTATCTACCCTATCCTACTTGGTCGCAGCGAATTAAAAGATTACCTTATCGATACGAGCAAAACTTTTGTAAGATAAATTTATAATTTAAACTAATGGAAAAAGAGTATCTAAAAATCGCAGGAAATATCCACCTTTCTTATTATGTTGAAGCAGCGGACATTCTAGGAATAAAATACGAAATAGTTGTTCCATATCTTATGGCGCACTTTAGCACCCCTAGGAAGCATTGGTTCGTAATAAATACTGTAAATCCACTTATAAACGCTCCTAGCGCTACAATTGCCAAAAGAAAGAATTTAACAAATCTAATTCTTAAAAAAGAATCTTTGCCTGTTCCAGAGCAAGAAATTTTACACTCCGAGAGAGATGCACTCCTTTTCTGGGAGAAATACAAAAACATTGTTATAAAACCACTGCAAGCTCTTGGAGGCAAGGGAGTATCAATTCTTCCTCATACAGAAGAAGAAATTGTCAGCGCCTACAAAAATGCTCTCCTTAATAGTAAATCAAAAGGCCCAAATAAAGTCCTCGGTGAACAGTTTATTTCGGGTAAACATTATAGATTACTCGTGCTTGGTGATAAAGTAATTGGCGCTGTCCAAAGAACCCCCGCCTCTGTCAAAGGAGATGGCAAGTCTAGCATCGAGCAGTTAATACAAAAAGAAAACGAATTTCGTGAACAAAGGCTACTTATGCCAATACCCATTGACGATCAGACGCACAAAAAGCTCGCATTATCTGAACTAACTATTAAGTCCATTCCAACAGAAAATGAGGTGATAGAAACAAGACTACATGCGAATATGACTGCAGGAGGGACAACAACAGAGTACAGCGAAAGAATTCATCCGTACTATAAAAAGCTAGCAGTCGACGCCGTAAAAGCAATCGGACTTGAATTTGGTGGAGTTGATTTAATAGCTTTAGATATAGAAGATCCCGCAAAGCCTTGTGCAATAAATGAAATCAATTTTAACCCAGGTTTACGCTTGCATTACAAACCAAGTAAAGGCAAGATTGTTAAGGTTGCAATACCAATAATGGAATATATTTCAAAAAACTAACTTTTTATAGGATAACACTTATGGATGTCAAGATACTACAAGGGCAAAACTACAAGAACCCAACAACCACAATAATAATATCAGACGAAAAGAGACTAAATCACGAGCAAATCGAGCGCGTTATAAAAATCCATCCCCTATTTGGACAATTAAAAAATCAATCAGATAAAGAGGTAGAGATTTTATCTGAATTACCTCATTTATGGAAGGAGATTATTAAAGTCCTAAATGACACAGATGCAAAAGAGAAAATAGACGAAATAATAAACAGGCAACTTCTTTCCATGTCAACAATTCCAATCTTGTACAAAGCGACACAAATGGGCTATGAGATCACTCAATTTTACCTTAAAGAAGGTGTCATTAAAAAGAACGGCAAGGCAAATAATCGCTACTATTGCATTGGACATGGTTGTCAATCGGAAATAGCTGTTTCTGTTTCTTCAAGTCAAGATTCGTATTTGGCAGTCAAAACACAACGAGACAAGTGGCTTACTAACGCAACAATCGAACGATTAGGATTACCTATTCCCAAATGGGAGCTAATAAACTCAAAAGATGATATTGAGGAACTATTTCGTAAATACGAGAAACCATTCGTTATAAAACCAACTGGTCTAACAGGTGGACATGGCGTTACAACAGGGATAGACACGCTGCAAAAGGCTTACAAGGCTTATGATATGGCAATTGACTCAATAAATACAAAAGAGCGCTCGCAATGGCAAAGAAAAGTTATGATCCAAGATCAAGTAAAAAGCGCAGGCAATGAAGATTATAGACTTTTGGTTATAGGCGGGCGACTAGAAGTAGCAACAAAAAGGATTCCAGCGAACATAATTGGAGATGGAAAATCAACCATTAAAGAATTAATTGCAAAAACCAATCAAGATCCAAGAAGAGATATTACAAATCCAACGCATATTCTCAAGCCAATAGTTATCGATGAGATGCTAAGCCTCTATCTGCAAGAGCAAGGGCTATCACTTGAATCTGTGCCCGCAAAAAATCAGACTATTTATGTCCGAAAAACTGCAAGTATGAGTCAAGGAGGCATAACCGAAGACGTTACAGATAAAGTACACCCACAAATTCGTTATATAGTAGAGACAATTGCAAGTTCACTGCATGCATTTACTATGGGGGCAGATATTATGTGTCTTGACATCGGCAAGCCTCTGAGCAATGACAACGGCGCAATTTTAGAGGTTAATACAATGCCCGAATCTTATCTAAACATTTATCCTGTTATAGGAGAGTCAAGAGAGTATGTTTTAGAAAATTATATCAAAGGACTTATTGGCCATAAAAAAAAGTGCCCAGTAATTGTCATAATAGGAGAAATAAAAAACATACATGATGTCTTAGAAAAAGCTAATTATGATGGCAAAGAAAGGGTTGGTGTCCTTTACTACGATTCCCTTTACATTAATGATACGCTGATAAATGATAATCAAGAAATCTGGAGCGCAGTTGAGTCATTAAAAATTAATGCTTCCCTGGATAAAATAGTACTTGTTTACAAAAACGAAGAAGTTGTAAAAGAGTATGGGATGGGATTTAATAATATTGACAAAATTCTTCATGAAAAAGCATGAGTCGGACGTTTCTATACGGAAATTTATCTGCTCAGAGGAGACGATAACTAATTACAAGAATTGGTTTTCCGATCAACAAGTTCTAAAATTCCTTCATCCTAACACCCCATATACAAAAGATCCTGATACAAAAGTCAGTATAGAAGAATGGTGCAAATGGATGGAAGAAAAACAATTTGCCTACAACATATATTATAATAACAAGAGCGTTGGCCACATTGAAATATCTGCCCAAAATGAAATCTGGTATGTCGGCGTTGTAATTGGAGACAAAAAGAATTGGAATAAAGGCATCGCATATAAGGCAGGGCAAGAGATTTTACAAATAGCAAGGAATAATAAAATCAACTCTATAACTGCCAACATCAATATTAACAATATACCAAGCCAGAAATTATTTGAAAAACTAGGATTCGTAAGAGAATCACAAATTGATAATAAATTCGCTTATAAGATTTTCATTGACTAATCAAATCGATTGTCATATAATTTACTCGTGCAAAAGCAATTTTTAATAATAGACAAGGAGCAAAGAATTGATACAAAAACGACACTCCCCTACGCTGTTTCTCGACTAATCGAGGAAATCGATAAAAAAGGCTATAAATACGATTATATCCCAAATTCACAAATCAATATTAAAATAGATAAAAATATTACTCAGATATTTGCAGGGGTAAAACCAATTACAGAATATACGAATATAATACTTCGAGGCTTTTCTTTGCACAATTCTAGAGAGTACGAGCTATATCAATATATAGCTCAAACAATTAAGTTTCACAATGAAAGAAATCCCTCCAAACCAATTAAACTTCTAAATCAGGAGGCACTTTTAAACATACCACACTATAATAAAATTGCTTTTGGAATAATATGTACACAAAATAATATCCCCTACTTTAATAGCGATTATCCTGCCAACATAATCGATAAAAAGAGCCTTAAATTCCCAGTAATCATAAAAGAATATGCTGGCGTAAACGATATACGATTAATTGATGGTGAAGAAAAAGTAAAAAAAAATGTTTACAAAGTTAGTGATTTATCGGATTTTGATCAAGAATTCTTACGTGATAAAAACCTTGCAGATTTCTTTGTACAAGAGTACTCAGACACAGGAGAAGATTACCGCATATTTGTAGCAAAAGACGTTGTCATTGGTGGATGGAAAAGGATAGCCAAAAACAGCTTTATGACAGTATCAAAAGGAGAGTATCAACTATACAATCAACCATCAGAAGATATAAAAGCTCTTGCATTACAATTTTCTAAAGCTGTAAATGCAGATTTTATCGCAGTTGACGTTATGTATAATAACAGTGGAATTGCTTGCTTACAAGAGATTAGTTTACATCCCGGCTTTAAAGCCTATGAGACAAAAATCGAAGGCAACAATGTTAATTTGGCAAAAGTTATTGTCGATTGCGCAGATAATTAAATTAACATAAATTTCTATGGATAAAATTAAAGAGTTAAAAAATACTGTAAAAAAACTCTCGTCAAAAAAGAGTTTTATTCATAATAAGTGGTATTATAAAAATCATTTACTTGTCGTTGAGAAGTTCTGCAAGGAACTATGCCTCATATATAAGGATGTAAATAAATCAGATGTAGAAGCACTTGTTTGGTTACATGATCTTGGTAAAATAATGAGTGCAGAAGATCCAGATAGCGCAACTCTTACCGAAGGGAGAAAGCTTTTAAAAACTATTGGATATGATAAATCAGATATTGAAAGAATTATTAATTATTGTAAATTAATTGACTCATTAGATTCTTTTGAAAACGCACCATTAGAAGTTAAAATTCTATCTTCTGCAGATGGAGGATCACACTTTTTTGGTCCCTTCTTTGAGCTATTTATGTACGAAAACCCCAAAGAAAAACTTGCTTTGTTATACGAAAAGCAAATTAAAAAAGCACTAAAAGATTTTAATAAAAAGATCGTCTTACCAGAAGTAAGATGTTTTGTCCTTCCAAGGTTTAAACTAATACTCGAACAAAATGACCCGAAGCTGTCTGAAATAAAACTTAGTGATCTCTTTTGTAATACAGGATTAGCTAGCGATATAATTAATGAAGAAACCTTCGTTAGAGAAGTTCATCTATGCAGAAAATTATCTGAAAAGAAAAATGGCAGATGCTGTTGGGGAGAATGCGACAAGTGTGGAGTTTTTCCACTTCTTTATAAGCTTAAATATGGAGTAATTCTGGAGGATGCAGATAGCATTAAAAAAACTAAGGACTTAGTTTAAAACTTATTCTATAATTCCGCCCCCTATAACAATATCATCTTGGTAAAAAACGACGGATTGTCCTTTTGTAACCGCCATAACTGGAATGTCAAAAACTACTTTAGCTCTATTCCCTTCTAGAGTAGACACATTTGCCAAAGTAGCTTTTGCTCCATATCGTATTTTTGCATCTACTCTAATATTATTCCCAACAACATCATTAATGAAATTAACACTGTTTGCATACATCTCTTTGTTCATCAACTCTTCTTTATCTCCGACTATAAGCCTGTTATTATCAGCGTCTATTCCTACAACATAAAGAGGCTTTTTAGCACTAATCCTGATCCCTTCCCTCTGACCAATGGTATAATTACAAAGCCCATTGTGCTGTCCCAAAACATTTCTTGTTTTATCAACAATATCACCAAAATCAGCATTCATTTTATATTGAAAACAAACGTCCTGACTCTCCTTTTTATCTGCGACGGGCAACTTTGCATTATATGCAATTTTTCTCACATCATCTTTTAATAATCCTCCAATTGGGAAAATTACCTTGGAAAGAATATCTTGATTAAGATTATACAAAAAATAAGATTGATCTTTTTTAAGATCTTTCCCTCGCATAAGCAAAAAGTTTCCGTTTTGTTGTGCAATTTGTGCGTAATGTCCTGTTGCGATATAATCAAACCCCATAGTCATCGCCTTCTCTAAGAAAAGCCCAAACTTTATCTGCTTATTGCATCTTACACAAGGATTTGGTGTCCTACCTGCTTTATACTCAGAAGTGTAGTAGCTTATAACCTCTTGACGAAATTGTTTCCTAAAATCAATAACCACATGTGATAACCCCAAAATATTGCAAACCTCCTTTGCATCTTCTACAACTTTATCTGATTGACCATCCCACATAAGCATCGTTGCACCAACCACTTCGTATCCTTGTTTTCTTAACAGATATGCACTAACAGAACTATCAACACCACCACTCATCGCAACCAAAACTTTCTTCATCTTGATTATTTTAAAATTAATATGTCAATAACTGGCGGAATTCCCATACGCATTGGCAGACCTACCTCACCCAGACCTGATGAAACAAACACTTTGCCTCCTTCTTCTAAATCATATAATCCAGCATCAAAACCACCTTCACAGGGTATACGATATTTGTAAAGAAACGGAATTCGTATTTGTCCACCATGAGCATGCCCGGATAATGTTAGATCAGCAATTCCATTTTTATAACTCATTGTGCTGTCAGGATTATGTGCGATTACTATAAGATTGTCGTTTATGCTAAAATTATCAATAAGTTTTATTTTATCCTGCCCCGCCCACTTATCACCAACTCCGAGAATTTTAATATCTTTTCCAGGAATAACAGAGTCCTTATTATGTAACAACACAACGTCATTTTGTTCAAGAGAATTTCTCAAAATCTCGGCAATATCTGGTCCTGGTTTTTGACTATCATGATTACCTACCACCGCAAATACAGGCACATTAATATCTGCAAGAGGAGACAAAAGATCGTTTATGCCATCCTGTGTTTGATCAGGCCAATATGTTATATCTCCAGCAATAATCACTGCATCCACACCCTCAATATCATTTATTTTATCAACAACCCTTTTCAAAAATCGCTTTCCTTTGTATAATCCCAAATGAGTATCACTTATTAGCACAATTTTTGCATCAAATCCGACCTCAATCTCTGTCGTTTGGACATTGATCATTTCCTTTTCGATAAATCTAGCATAGGACATTATCGCAAAACCTATAGCTGACAGAACAAATATCACCATTGTTAATTTGCACGCTCGATACTTTATTGTCATATAAACACAAAATATCGTCGCTGGCAAAACAAGCATAGTCATGTAGTATACAAATATAAATTTCATATGTGAGATTATATCATATCTTAATTGCTCTAATAGCTATCGTTTTCTCGCAAATCACCTGCTCTAGCGTTCTCAATATAGTAATTCATCAGTTCATCTGATTTCTTCTCCAGTCTTTCCAATTCCTTCTTCAATTTTTTATACTCTCTTTTAATAATTTAGAATTTAAAATTTAGAATTTAAAATTTAAAATCTCCCCCTCCACCATCTTCATAAACAACTCATAACCAACAGACGCAATCATACCACTTTGCTCCTTTCCAAGGATATTTCCTGCACCTCTAATCTCCAAATCCCTATTAGCTAACATAAAGCCAGCTCCTAATTCCTGATGCTCATCAAGCGACTGCACCCTCAATTTACCATCTCCTTTGAGCTTCTTATACAAAATATATGTCCACGCTTGCTTGTCTGATCGTCCAATTCTGCCACGGATTTGATACATCTGTGATAAACCTAGCCTCTCTGGCGTATTAATTATAAGTGTATTTGCGTTTGGCAAGTCAAGGCCGTTTTCAATTATCGTCGTACATACAAGTACATCAATATCTCCTCTTGCAAAATCACCCATTATTCTAGCAAGATCTACTCCTGACATCCTTCCATGCACAGTAGCAACTCTTGCATCAGGGAAAAGCTCTAAAATCTGCACAGCGTAATACTCAAGCTCTTTTACTTTATTATGCAAGAAGTACACCTGTCCTTTTCGCATAAGCTCATTTGAGATTGCCAACTTAACCTTATCCCAATTAAACTTTGATACAACATTCTTTATTGCAAGCCTCCCAGGTATCGGCGTAGTCAAAACGCTAATATCTCTCACGCCCGCCAAACTTGCTCCCAGAGTACGAGGTATTGGCGTAGCAGACATTGATAAAACATGTGTTTGTGCTCTTTTGCTTTTTAATTTCTCTTTCTGTTTAACACCAAACTTCTGCTCTTCATCAATTACAACAAGCCCAAGATTTGCAAATCTTACAGCGTCAGATAAAATCGCGTGCGTCCCGACTAAAATATCAATTTCTCCAGCAATTAATCTATCACAAATACTCTCCCTCTCTTGCTTACTGCTTAATCTGGATAAAGATTCTACACAAACAGGCCTGTATTTATCTCCTCCTTTTATGGGCAGTTTCACATTTGCAAATCGCTTTTTAATTACTTCCTTGTGTTGTGAAACAAGTACTGTTGTCGGCGCAAGAAACGCCACTTGACCACCAGAGTTTATCACCGCAAAAGAAGCCCTCAGAGCAATCTCTGTCTTACCAAATCCCACATCTCCAACAAGTAGCCTATCCATAGGAATAGTTCGCTTAAGATCATCAATTATCTCCATTGTTGAGATTACTTGATCATCGGTATCTTTATAACCAAAACTTTTAATAAACTCTTTTATATCAAGTTCTTTTTTAGTATTATTGACTATGGGGTTTAAATTACAGGATTTGCGAATCGCTTCAATCCTAAGTAGCTCGTCAGCAATCTTTTTGGCCTCTATTTGGGCTGTTTTTTTACTTCTTCGCCAACCACCGCTATTTAATTTAGTAAGTTTGCTTTCTCTGCCAAGTCCTTTTAATTTTCTTTTAATACCTATATACAAAGATATTTTATCTGCCTGCTCAAAAGGCACAAAAAGCCTGTCATTTCCGGCATACCGCAAATTTAGATAAGATCTAATTTCACCATCAACCTCTTTGCTCACAATTCCCTCATAGACTGCAATTCCATGATCATTATGCACGACCATATCACCTACCGATATAACTTTATCACCACCTATTTGTACTTTTTGCTCTACCTCAAATATGCATTTTATGGAATCAATCTTAAAGCTGTTTTGTACACCTAGCTCTTTTGCCAATTCCCAATCAATCTGCCAAACATTCCAACCCAATTTTATAAATATTGAAACAGTATCTTGCAAGATATCTGTAATTTTAAAATCAAGCCAAAAACTTCCTTGCTTTTTATATTCGTCTTTTAAAAGGTTAACTTCTTGAATCAAGATTCCTCCGCCGTAAGCAATTACTGTCATTTTCTCGTCGAAATCGCCCTGTTGTATATGCAAAAACTCTTTTGTAGGAACCGTTATTTTCCCATTAATGATGTATGCATTTACATTTTTGATCGCTTTTCTACTTATAGGATCGGATAAAGCAATTTGTTCAATATCATTACCCCAATAAGATACTCTTACAATCTCGTTTTTATTAAAAGGATAAACTATTAACACATCTCCAAGTACAGTAAATTGTCCCTCCTGTTGTACTCTTCTTACTTGCGTATAGCCGATTTTTACAAGATTTCTAGAAATATTATCAATTCCTTGTCTCATGCTGACTGTTAATTTGATCGTCTGTAAGGCATCATTCTCTTGTGTGAAACTTTTATATTTGTTATATGTATTAATATCTGGAAAATGAAACAGATTTATGCTCATTTGCATCTTTTCTGAAAGTATTTTGCTTACAATAAAAGCATATTTAGAACTAAAACCCGTAGCAAAAATTCTGTCGTAATCCTTTGCTCGTGCAAAATCTTCATTGGCAAATAATTTGTAGAAGTTATCAATTGTTAATTTCATAAGAGAATAATTGGGATTTATAAGTCAATTTGTTTGGCGATTTCTGTAATTGTATCAACCAAAACATTATAATCCTCGTCACTAATTTTTTTTATAACATAAACATCACCAGGAATCCTCGCTCTTTGCAAAGAAGTCCGTGTCTCAACTCCAATTCTTATATTATTATAACCTGTTTTACCAATAACTGATCGAACACTCTCTACTCCTTTATGCTCTCTTGGCTGTTTCTCAGAATTAATTTTGTACTGCCCCAAAGCAAGATCCAGATCATCAAAACATAGTGTCATGTCAATTAAATTTGTACTGTTTTTTGCGATTATTTTTGCTACAGCACCTCCGGATAAATTCATATATGTCCTTGGCTTTGCTAACATAACTTTTTTAGCACCTTCACCAAGAACATAACAAACATCACTGTTATAATATTTATCGTACTCCCAGCTAGTCGCTTTGTGAAGTTTGGCTAGTTTGTCAACAAGCATAAAGCCCGCATTATGCGGCGTCATATCAAACTCTTTGCCATAATTTCCTAATCCAATTATTAATTTCATATGTTTTGTAATATTTTTTCTTGCATATTATACATTGGCTCACCTTCATCATATGTATCTCCATGATCAAACCCTGCTAAATGTAGCAAACCGTGGACTATCATTCTTTCAATCTCCTGCACATCGGCTCTACCCTGCTTCCTCATATACGCTAGACATATATACACTTCGCCTAAAATCTCAGGTTCATCCAGGTTAAAAGAAAGAACATCCGTAGAACTATCTTTACCTCTAAATTGCCTGTTTAGATCGCGCATTTCCTTATTTGAGACAAATATTATATTTACCTTTTTATTATCAAGATTTGGCGTTTTTTTCACTATCTCGCGAGCAATTTTTGCATTTTTTATATCAACTTTGCAATTATAAAGTGTCATTTTCAGCATAATGTATATTTTACCACAAACAAACGATATTTGACACTTAAAAATTAGTAAAAACAGCAACATTTATGATATAATTACTTAAAATTTAAAATCTAAAATTTAAAATCTAATTGCTAAAACTCCAAAATCTATCCACAAATAAAATCCTAAAAAACATCTCGCTTGAGATAAAGAAAGGCAAAAAATACGCCCTACTTGGTCCTAATGGAAGCGGTAAAACAACACTTTTCTCAACAATAATTGGTTTGTCAAAAGATAAAGTAAAAAGCGGAGAAATTCTCTTTAACAACAAATCAATACTAAAAAAATCCCCAGATGCAAGGTATAACTTAGGAATCGTGTCAGTAATGCAAAATCCTCCAGTTGTAAAAGGTGTTAAATTAGATACTTTGGCAAGTGAACTTACAGATTATTCATCTTATTGGGATTTTCTCAACAAAGCGCGAGAAATAAAGAGCGAGCAGTTCCTTGAGAGAGAGATCGGCAGAGGACTTTCTGGAGGCGAAATTAAGCGCTCTGAGCTACTTCTGGCTTCTCTACACAAGAATCCCAGGTTATTTCTCTTTGACGAAATAGATTCAGGCGTAGACATAGAAAACCTTCCCCTTATTGGTAAATTCGTAAAAAAGTTAATCTCACAAAAAGATTCATCAGCAATCTTTATAACTCATACGCTAGAAATATTAAAATATGTAAAAGTTGATGAAGTAATAATCATGCTTGGCGGAGAAATAAAATGCATAGGAGACCCTAAACAAATAATTCCAAAGATAAAAAAATACGGCTTTGAGAAATGCATAAATTGTAATGCTAAACAAAAATGACTCGCAAACTAAACCAAAGCGCACAAAAACTCGGATTTGATCTCTCTTCATCAGATTTATTCCACCTTGAAAACAATTGCATACAAAATACACCAGCAAAAACAGATCAAAGAGAAGTTATATCTTATCGCGAAGCCATTAAGAAATATCCTGATCTAAAAAAACGAGCCTGGAAGCTTATTTCCCCTGACAAAGACGAAATAACGCAAGCCGTGTTCCATGCAAAAGACACAGATGGCTATTTTATACGGTCATTTGCTCGCAAGCAAAAACCCCGTGAAACAACGACTGTCAGCGTTACAACTTGTCTGTCTACAACCGAGAATAAATTTACTCAAAATGTACATAACATTATCGTAGCAGAGAAAAACTCTGATCTAAATATTATAACAGGATGTATAACTCCATATGAAATCGAATCAAATTTACATAAGGGAATAACAGAAATATATGTTGAAGAAGGTGCCACAGTGACATTTACCATGATACACGCTTGGAATAAAGGTAGCGAAGTAAAACCAAGAACAGCTGTAAATGTAGCAAAAGGTGGTAAATTTATATCTAATTATGTACTAATTAGCCCAGTAGCTTCACTAGATACTAACCCTCAAATTTATTTATCAGGTGAAAATTCTATTGCACAACTTAACTCTTTTGTTTATTCTTATGAAAATAGCAAAATTGATCTCGGGGGAACGATCCATTTAAATGACAAGAATTCCCGAGGGACAATAAATAGCAGTATTGTAATTGATGGCGGAGATATTAAAAATCGCGGTACTCTTATTGGTAATTCTGACGGCATTTTTGCTCATCTTGAGTGCAATGCAATTATTCTTAAGCCATGTTTTTTTGAGACTGTACCAATTTTGCAGGCTACCCTACCTAATCTTGATATGTCACATGAAGCTTCTATTGGGAAAATTAATCAGGATGAGATCGAGTATCTACAAAGCAAGGGTCTTAGCGCATCTAAAGCCTCCCAGATTATTATTGGTGGTTTTATCGACACTTCAATTCAAAAGCTCAATTTACCTGTTTCTTTGGACATTTTGGGCATTGCACAGATGAGTAAGGAAGGGATTTAGGATTGTTTTTTAATCAGGCCCTATTCTCTTAAATGAAGCCCCTTTTGGATAGCAAGTTAAGAATTGCGGATACACTGTTTTCCCTAGCTGTTGTTCTCTCCTCGATTGTTGCGACCAATAATTTTGTATTTCCTCAAATCGCACTCTCTTTTTTGTTATAGCTGCAAGATTTGTTTTTTCAAGAACACTTGGTAATGCGATTACTAAGTTAACATTTCTTCCGCCAACAACAATTACCTTTTGACCACTTTCACTATCAAAAGAATTGTTGAGTAATCTTGCAAAACCTGAATAATTAGTTATACTAAAATGTCTTAAAAGTTCAATCTCTTCTTTTGAAACCCATAAACCTGACAAATTTTCTCCTGTACGCAAAAAGTGGCTGTTAAAACCAGTAAAATGAGGTGGACAATGCGTAAAAATATCTTTTATTATTTTTGCATGTCCTTTCGATTTCATTGTATATTTGCCGCCTGAGATTTCCCGCACACGAGTTCTAAAGTTCTCTTCATCAACCATTTTTATTAATCCATCTGCTTTACCACCAGCAATGATATGAACCATTGCTGTAAATGGAATACCACATGATGCGCACAATTGAGCATATCGTTCGGGTAAATCAAGACTTTTATCAAATAATGCTTGATTTACAAGCGCAACAGCTTGCGGGACATGAAGTCTAAAATCTTTCTCCATGATAACTCCTACTTCAAATCGCGGCGCTATAAAACCGGGATTTCTTCCTATTCTTTCTATTGCCTCTACAGTACCTGACGTTCCAGGCTTTACTTCAAATGTATTAAATCGTCCATCATCAATATAAGCATGTGCATAATCTCGCTTTCTTAAAGTTATGATTCTGCATCATCAGGACCAAGACCAGCAATATGATCAATGATATCAGGTGTTCCCCATCTTCTAAACAAGGAATGACCAGCAGACTCTGGAACTGTTCCAACATATCTTGCTACTCCGACTAAAAAATCAGTATTAAGATCCTCTATTGCTATTGGTTTAGGAAGCTCACTCTCTTGTAATGAAGCTGTTCCATCATCAGGCTTGACATATGTAGGTAATTCTTCTGTTGGTTCAAAAATCATTTATCTAAAAATAATAATTTACTTTCAATCAACTTTATACAGGATTTGGTGCTTTAAGTCAATATTATTAAGTTTTAATACTCGGGGTTGTCCCGCCACTTATT
>CAZRRH010000001.1:216432-248271 GCA_964602665.1 uncultured Candidatus Saccharibacteria bacterium | reverse complement strand
TCCTAATTTTGATACTCGGGGTAGTCGGACTTGAACCGACAACATCACGAACCCGTCCCGCCACTTATTTCCTAATTTTGATACTCGGGGTAGTCGGACTTGAACCGACAACATCACGAACCCGAATCGTGCATTCTATCCATTTGAATTATACCCCGAGTATCAAAACTCCTAAACCTCTAAAAACAGTACTACCCTAATGGCGGGACTATCACCATCAAAACCTTATTTAATAGCCGTTTTAACAAACTCCCAATCTACTAATTTCCACCAATTTTCTAAATATGCTCCCCTATCATTTTTATAATCAAGATAATAAGCATGCTCCCAAACATCGACGCATAGAACAATCTTAATACCCGCCAAGCCTAATAAATTATGGCTTTGCACTTGAGAAATAATCAAGCTATCATCTAACTTGTACAAAACAGCCCAACCTGAACCCTCAACTGACATTGCAGTCGCAGTAAATTCCTTTTTAAAAAACTCAAATGAGCCGAAATTTTTAACTATTTTATCTTTCATCTCTTTTTGTGGAACATTGTCCTCTCTTGGCGCTCTCAGACAACTCCAATACAGCTCGTGTAACAGATGACCGTTTAGATTAAAAGACAAGTCTTTATATAAACTTTTTGTCCACATAAAGTCATCAGTTGTGCGTGCTTTTTCAATCTTTTGCATTATTGCATTAGCATTATTTGTATAGCTTGCATGATGCTTATTGTAATGTAAATCGACTGTTTGACTAGAAATAACAGGCTGTAATTCTGTCTGACCAAATTTTAATTTACTTTGTATAAACATCTCTTCTTCATTAAAATTTAGATAAATAAAAACTTACATCTTATCAACAACATCAATCCCAAGCAACCACATAAACTTTTTAACTGTTTTAGAAAATAAAATAACCAAAGCTACCCTAAAAACTCTTTTTATTTCATCTTCTTCATTGTTAACCTTGCAGTTATCATAAAAATTATTAAAACTTTTAACAAGATCAAAAAGATATGTGCAAATAAAGTGAGATGATTTTTTATTCAAAGCTAAATTAGCAATCTCGCTACTCCTTGCTAATTGACTCAATAAATCCCTTTCTGTCAAGTTCAATGTCGCAATCTGAGTAACTACACTGCTCAACTTACTTAAAAATTCTCCTCCTGTAATGTCTATGTTATGAGTTGTGCTAAAACTTCTCAGTATAGAGATTGCCCTACTATATCCATACATAACATAAGGTCCTGAAAATCCTTCCATGTTAATCATATCCTCGGGGTCAAAGTTTATATCTTTATGTATTTCATGAGACAAAATAAGAAATTTTAACCCGCCAACACCAACTTTTTCGCAAATCTCTTCTCTCTCTTTACTACTATACCCTTTATTTTCAGCAATTTTGTTTGATGCCTGATCAATAGCACGATCAATCAGGTCATATGCATTTGTTGCACCACCTTTTCTTGAACTTGTCTTTTTGCCATTTTGAAGCATCCATCCAAAAGGTATATGCTCAAATTTGCCTTTAAGAGAACTATCTATAAGCTCAATTGCTTTTATTACTGCTTTAAAATACTCTTTTTGCTCAACTGAGGTTGTAATATAGTACTTATAAACATCGGGATATTCACTTATTTTTTTAAAAGCCAGCCCCATATCCTTACCTGAATAGCTTAAATTGCCCTCTTGCGTTACAAAGACCCAATTTGCTAAAGAATAATCTTTGCCTCGGAAAATTATTGCGCCATCATCAGTCTCAAACACTGCCTTGCCCTTGCCATCAAGATTTGACAATACAATGTTTTTTGCCAGATCAACGACCTCACTCTCAGGATATTCTCTGTCATACTCAATGCCTATTTTGCTCCAAACATCTTTTTGATGTTCAAAACTCCATTCTCTAAGCCTCAAATACAATTTAAAATCTCCATCGTCGTATAGATAATCTTTTTTGGCAATTCCTTCATAAATTTTTTTGTTTATCGCCCTAATCTCATCCATGGCTTTTTCGTCATCACTAAAAGCTTTACTCGCATAGACATAACAATCCTCCAAAAAAGCCGCTTTCTGTCTTGGATTCCAATTATCAGCATCTACTGGGACACCTTTTTCTTTTGCACCCCAAGTACATTTTGCTGTTTGCATGCCAACATCTCCAAAATAATTTGCTTTTATCACTTGATAACCTGCATTTTGATGTATTCTAACAAGAGACCATCCTGTAATCGCACTTTTAAGATGACCAATTAGTACTTGCTTGTGAGTATTTGGCTGACCAAATTCGATCATAATTTTACATCCATCCCCGACAGCCGATTTACCTATATCCGTCCAATCTTTTTGAGCATCAAGAACAACTTGCACAAGATTGTTATCCAAAACTTTGAAGTTTATAAACCCAGGTTTCACGACAGATATTTCTTTTATGTCAAGCTCTTCTAGCGTTTTACCGTCATCAGCAATAAGCTCGCGAAGCTTGGACTCTATTTTAACGGCCAAATCATAAGGGGCAAGATTGATTTTATCCTTTAACTGCATGCAAATTGTACTCGTGAGATCTCCAAAAGCGGGATTTGAGCTTTTTTGTAAGATCTCTTGATCTAGAACAATCCCTGTCAATTCCCTAATGGCTTCTTTTAAGTATTTTTCTAACATTTCCATACTAATATTTTATCACTTTTATGAATTTATTACGATATGATTCTTTTTGCATCAGCAATGAGCAAAAACTTTATAAGCTCATTATCTATATCTTTTCTTCTAACCAAATTTGTATCAGTGTATAAAGCTACATTTTTTCCCTTGAAATTAAACTGCTCTTCTTTAACTATAAATCCTTTTTCTCTTGCATAATCTACAAGGGACAAACGCCAATCAACATCCTCTCTTTTTTCTATAGGCTCATCAATTACGCAGCAAGGAAGAAGCATAAAATCTTTTTTGTATTCAGCACAAGCATCGATAATTTGCATATTTGCTCCGTGCGCATGGAGCCCAAGTATTAAATCAAAATCAGCTACAAGATCATTTGTAAACTTTTGAGTAATTCTACAGACCTTTGCCTCCTTCTGTATAATCACTTTCTCTTTATTAAGATCCGTATATTTATTTGGTAACTCTTGATAAAAAGGATCACAAACAGATGCCTGCCATCCCGCACAGTTAAGCAGATAAGATAAAAGCCCTTTTCCACCACCGACATCTAATACCCTACACGGCTTATAATTAGCAACAAGCCAACTCGCAATAAACTGTGAGCGAAATTTTTTAGGTTTGCGAACTTTTGGCTGTTTAAAAGATTTTTTCTTCATAGCATAACAACAAAGCGCATCCGGAAGGATTCGAACCTTCAACCAGCGGTTTCGAAGACCGATACTCTATCCAATTGAGCTACGGATGCATTACACAAGCAATTATATCATAAATATGGCATGCTTTCTACTCTCTTATTGCCACTAATTGGACATATTTACTCATGATTTCTTGGAAATCCTTTAGCTTTTTTGGAGAAAAACCGATCTTTTTAGAATAAGTAGGATCAAGAGTTTTGCCAGACCTAAAATTTTGTATAAAATGCTTTTTTGCGCCTTTAATCAACTGCCCTATTTTATTGACTGAATCGTCAGTATGGAGATCGGGAATCACCGTTGTCCTAAATTCGTAGTCAACTTGGCTATTCATTATAAGAGCAATAGAATCGGTTACCAATTTTGTTGCGACATTGACACCTGTTGTAATTGAGTACTTGCCAAGCGAGTTTTTGATATCCATCGCCCAATAATCAACAACGCCTAAGTCGATCATTTTCTTAATTGCCAATGGGTTGTATCCATTAGTATCTAATTTGACTAAGTAGTCAGTTTCGCTCTTAATAATTTGCAAGAATTTGACTAAGTAGTCTATATTACCAATTAGGGGCTCCCCTCCAGTTATAACAATTGCATCAAGTTTGTGTCGTCTTTTCTTAAAAAAATCTAGCAAATAATCAGTAGATAAATATTCAAAATCATCTTTTGGCAAAACTAATTCTGGATTATGACAAAATGGACATCGAAAATTACATCCAGAAGTGAATAAAACAGCGGATATTTTACCATCGTAATCAAGAAGAGATGATTTTTCTAAATAAACAAACCTATTCTGCATTACCGTTGCCAACAAGCTTACCATTAGGATTTGTCTGCCCCACATACTCAAACCGTTTTACTTTTGTACCATCTTCAAGCTCTTTATAACCTAAAAACATATCGACGGGCCTAACCCAAAAGCCATCAGGATTACTATCGGTTATATGGATATATAAAACGAACTCCTCTTCTGTTTCAGTGTGTTTTGCAATACCCAAAATTTGGTAAACTTCCCCTTTAAAATGTTTGTACCAACCTTTTTTAATTTGCATATATATAAAGTTAGGCTTGATATTCTGTTCTGTCTGCGAACTCCTGCTTTTTACCTGCATTCCACTGCTGTACAGGTCGGATATATCCAACTACTCGGGAGTAAACTTCGCATTTTGTTCTTTTTCTTGGTGTTGAAGGAGCCATATTAATTAATATTTAAAAAATTATTTACTGCAAATGCCATTTTCGGCATCACATTTTGGACAATATTCGTGCTCGCCTGGGATATACCCATGAACAGGGCAAATGCTAAATGTAGGTGTTATAGAGAAATAAGGAAGAGAATATTTACTAGTGACTTTACGAACAAGGTTTTTAACACTCTCATTAGATGGCAACTTCTCCCCTAAAAACAGATGGATAACTGTACCACCCGTATACAGACATTGAATCTCATCTTGATGATCCAGCGCCTCAAACATGTCGGTTGTAAAATTAACAGGCAACTGTGTTGAATTTGTATAGTAAGGAACCTCTGCTCCTTGCGCAATTATATCAGGGTATCTTTTCCTATCATGCTTAGCAAATCTGTAAGCTGTCCCCTCACCTGGAGTCGCTTCCAGATTAAAAATCTGCCCTGTTTCCTCTTGATAACTACTTATCCTATCTCGCATAAATTTGAGGAGTTTAATCGCAAATTTTCGACCTTTAGCGCTTCCTATATTATCCCTAATCGGAGCAAAGTTTAGGCAGGCCTCATTCATTCCTAATATCCCAATAGTATTAAAATGATTTGCCCAATAACTCCCAAATCGTTCTCTTATGTCACCAAGATAAAATCTCGAGTATGGATAAAGACCTCGCTCAGTAAACTCTTCTACTACCCTTCTTTTTATTATAAGGCTATCTTTTGATATATCCATGAGCTTGGCAAGTTGCGTAAAAAATTGCTTCTCGTTTTTCGAGTTATATGCGATTCTTGGCAAGTTTATCGTAACAACACCAATACTGCCCGTCATGGGATTTGCGCCAAAAAACCCACCACCTTTTTTACGAAGCTCTCTGTTGTCTATACGAAGTCTACAGCACATAGATCTTACATCATTAGGATCCATATCACTGTTAACAAAATTAGCAAAATATGGAATCCCGTATTTACCAGTCATTTCCCATACTTTATCAAGATTTTTATCATCCCAGTTAAAATCTTTGCCAATATTATATGTAGGGATTGGGAAAGTAAATATCCTACCATCTGCATCGCCCTCAGCATAGACTTCTGCAAGTATACGATTAAATATATCCATCTCCTTCTGAAAATCACCGTATTTCTCTGGCATAAGTTTGCCTCCAATTATCACATTTTCATTTGCAAGTATTCCACCGGCTTTTAAATCAAGAGTGATATTAGTAAAAGGCGTCTGACAACCAACTCTTGTTGGCACATTCATGTTAAACATAAACTCCTGAAGCTTTTGCTTCACTTCTTTTTCGCTAAGATTATCATATCTAATAAATGGCGCCAAATAAGTATCAAAGCTTGAAAAGGCTTGCGCGCCAGCAGCCTCGTGCTGTAGCGTATAAAGGAAATTTACGACTTGCCCTAAAGCTGTAGAAAAATGCTTCGGCGGATTACAAGCCAACTTGCCTTTTACACCACGGAAACCTTTTAAAAGGAGCTGTTGCAAATCCCATCCACAGCAGTATGTCGCAAGCATGCCAAGATCATGTATGTGAATATCCGCATTCTCATGAGCATTTGAAATCTCCTTGGGATAAAGTTTATAAAGCCAATAATTTGCCTGAACAGCACCAGAAATATGATTATTAAGTCCTTGCCAGGAATAAGCCATATTGCTATTCTCATTGACCCTCCAATCTGTTGTGCCGATATAACCATCTATTAACTCGTGCGCATCAATCAAAGATTTTACATTTCTAATCTTATGGGATAAGTCCCTATGTAAATTATATGAAGCCATGGTCTTAAAATGCTGTCTATCCTGCAATTCCTTCATCAAAAGGTCATAAATCTCTTGTGTGGAGATTTTTACTTTTTTTATCTTTTTTATAACACTATCAGCAATTTCTTCGCTTAATTTAGGATCATCCCCTCCAATTCTCTCTGCCGCTTTCCATATTGAACCGACAAGCTTCTCTTTGCTAAAAGGAACTATTTCACCATTTCTTTTAACTACTTTTACTTTCTCAAGACTAATCTTTGCCATTTTTTCGACTTTTTAATAATTTTATTTCGTTTTCAAAGTCCTCAATCGTCGCAAACTCTTTATAGATAGATGCAAATCTCATATAAGCAATTTTATCTATCCATTTGAGTCTATTTAGCACCATCTTCCCTATATCTGTGCTTTTGACAATCTTCTCTTTGCGGTTTAACAGCTTCATTTCAATATCCTCTACAACTTTTACTATCTGCTCATCATCAATTCTATCTTTGTTTTCACCACTTTTGCCAACTGCCTTGTATATCCCTCTTTTTAGTTTTTCTCTATTAAATTTCTCTACTCTACCATCTCTCTTCTGTACATCTAGTTCAACATTTTCGACCCTCTCATAAGTTGTAAACCTTTTAAAGCATCTAAGGCACTCTCTACGACGGCGAACAAAACCCTCATCTTCATTATTTCGCTTATCAACGACTTTTGTTTCTTTTGATATACAATAAGGACAGTTCATTTTTGCTACACAATATATAGTAGTTTGAGCTGAGTATATACACAACAGGTTGTGCTGTCAATTATTGACATTATGAAAATTTCTATTTCCTTCTATTTGAGGCGCTAAAATGATGTATAGCAAAAAGCATATAGTATTTTTCTTTTTTTAGAGCATTTCTATCCAGAATAGATTTTTTGCTTCTACTTTTATTTTAATACTTTTAGCCTGCCAATTCGTGTCTGGAGAGGATCGAATTAGGCCAATGCTTCGCAAAAGCCTAACTTCGCTCTCAACCTCTAGTTCCGTCCTGCCAATTCGTGTCTGGAGAGGATCGAACTCTCAACCTCTAGTTCCGCAAACTAGTGCTCTATCCAATTGAGCTACAGACACATATCAGAATTGGCAGGACTCTATCCAATTGAGCTACAGACACACATCAGAATTGGCATAAAGGCATGTGTATACAAGGATATTATAGCATCAATGCAGGATTATTTCATCTCCTATAAGCAAAAGCCCTGATTTCTTTATTATATCAAAAGCATTTTTATTAAGCTGCCTATCAGGAACAAATGCGTTTTTCTCCGTCATACGATCAATGACATATCTTGATTTATTTAAAACCTCAACCCATATTTTATTTGTACCAACATTTTTTATTTTATCAAAAAGTTCAGAAAGTGCGAAATCAGAATCGTTAACTCCAGGTATTATTGGTCCACAAAAGGCATAAGTTTCTATTCCGGCACTATTTAATCTTTCAAGCGTTTTAAACCTGCTAGAAATTGACGGAGCTAATCCATCATAATTATTGCTAAATTCATCATCTACAGATGGAATCGTAATTCCAATCTCGATTTTTAAATTACGCTTAAGATACTCTAACACATCAATATCTCTTAATACAAGAGGTGATTTTGTCAAAATGGATATTTCTACAGGAATTTTAGTTTTCTGTAGAATTTTAAGACAACCACGAGTCAATCTATATTTGCATTCTGCTGGCTGATAACTATCACACACTGACCCAAATAGAATTGACGAGTTTTTGGGAACTTTTGGTAATTCTTTATCTAAAAGATTGACAGCATTAATTTTCACATCAACAAACTCACCCCACTCATCTTCCAAATGAGATGTGAATTTTTTCATAAAAGTAGCGTAACAATAAGAACAACCAAATTGGCATCCTGTATAAATATTTATAACAAAATCCGTCCCGGGTAATTTAGACTTTGTCAAAATACTTTTTGCCTCAACCTCTTTATACTCCATTTTACAATTTAAACAGGTCAAGTATTCTACTAAAAAGCTTTTTACTTTTATTATTTACAAGCATGCTATCATTTGAATAAACAATGCTTCTTGCCATTAGGGGTATGTTTTTATAGTCAATATTATCAAATTCTCCCACCTCATAACCTTCATAAAGTATTTCTTCTATTTGACTTACGCGATCAGAGACATACTGTTCTCGCAGAGTATCTCTTATTACAGCAGATCCCCCATACATAATTGCGTGAAAGACTTCTAACAAATCTGGATATTTATCATATAAATAGCCTGTAAACCATAGCGCAAAAAAAAGTTTCTCTCTTGCTGTGAATATATGATCCAAGCTCCTTTGCAGCAAAGCAACATTCTTTTTATGGAAAAACAGACCAGTATAAATGAGGAGATTATCCCTAGATCTAAATCTGTTGTATATAGTTCCTTTTGAGATACCCGTTTTATTGACTACTTCGTCTACTGAAAAATCCTCAAGACCATTTTGGAGTATAAGCGACGCGACACCATTTACAATTTCTTCGTTTGAGATAAGTACTTTTTTACCCATAATCAATTATATGATAATTAGACTAATTAGTCAAATAAGATAAAGCTGTGAATGTTATCAAACATAAATCGTGCCTGGCCGTCTGGCCATAACTTCGTTTTGGCCTGAGAACCGACAACCCTACACACCTATGGTGGTAGGTGGTATGATTTCTCAATCTTGCCAATCGCTTTGCTCTTGGAGCTTGAGACAACCTACTGCTTAGAAGGTCCTGCCACTATATTATTTAAAAACTTGAAGCTTTATATTGTTGAGACATAAATCGTGCCTGGCCGTCAGGCCATAACTTCGTTTTGGCCTGAGAACCGACAACCCTACGCACCTATGGTGGTATGATTTCTCAATCTTGCCAATCGCTTTGCTCTTGGAGCTTGAGACAACCTACTGCTTAGAAGGTCCTGCCACTATATTATTTAAAAACTTGAAGCTTTATATTGTTGAGACATAAATCGTGCCTGGCCGGAATCGAACCGACAACCTACTGCTTAGAAGGCAGTTGCTCTATCCTATTGAGCTACAGGCACACACGATTTATGTCTCTCAATTTAAAAACAAATCTACCAATACAATCCTGCTACATAGTGGCAGGACTCTATCCTAGCAAGCTACAGGCACACACGATTTATGTCTCTCAATTTAAAAACAAATCTACCAATACAATCCTGCTACATAGTGGCAGGACTCTATCCTAGCAAGCTACAGGCACACACGATTTATGTCTCTCAATTTAAAAACAAATCTACCAATACAATCCTGCTACATAGTGGCAGGACTCTATCCTAGCAAGCTACAGGCACACACGATTTATCATTATTTCTAACCTTAATTATACTATGATATTAATTAAATATCAATAATAATATCGCCCTCATCCTTTGTCATGCGGTATTTTACACCTTTTTTATCAAGCATTTCAATAACATCAGTTGATGGATGACCATACTTGTTATCAGCTCCAACACTGCATATTACCAAGTCTGGATCAACAAATTCTATCCAATCAATACTGCTTGAGGTATTTGAGCAATGATGACCTGCTTTTAAAATAATCTCTCGACCATCAAGATCGATGTCTTTATATAAAGCAATTATCTCCTTTTCTACGACTTTTTCTGCATCTCCCATTAGCCAAACAGCTTTATTTTTTGTTAATACTAAGTTTACAATAGATGCATTGTTTACATTATCATCGTAATCTTTATCTGACACAGGATACATAAAGCATATAGCAAAAGGACCGTTTAATGCCTCTTGGAGAGCTATATTGTGATATCCATCCCAACATCTCTGGTTTAACAAATAACTATCAATATAATCGTTTTCAGTATTCAGAAAACTAAGCCAATCATTACGATTATAATTTACATTATTAATTATAATACTGCTTCTAGGATATATTTTGTGCAGATCCAAAAAGCCTTCTATGTGATCAGAATGCGGATGTGTAAGTATTATCATATTTGCGCTATTCTCATAAGGATTTATATACTGACCAATTTTATGTGATACAGTGCTATCAGGGCCCCCATCTATAAGATAATTTTTGCCCTCGTATTGGATTATTATTCCATCCCCCTGCCCGACATCCAAAAAAATTATTCTATTTGACGATTTAGTCACATTACATAAATACATGGCAAAAGCGATTAAAATTGATACTAGAAAATGTGCTTTTTTACTCATAATGACTACTTATTCTAGTTTCCTTATAGCCTCTTATACTGTAATATTTTGCTGTTTTGCGATAGTTTAGCAGAATAAAAAGGGTAAATAGGGTTAAAATTAAATAGCCCCAAAAATCACTTTCTATATTTATCAAAAAAGCATCAATCGAACCGAATATTTTTATAACTGAAGTCATAACGTTTAATATGCCAATTAAATAAATTTTTATAAAAGACATCCTTAAAATGATATAAGCAATACCAGCAAAAATAATATAGTCGATAAACGGCGATATAAATATATTGCTAATAAGCCCAGCTATACTAATCTGCCCAAAATGTATTATAAAAATCGGAGCAGTTGCAAAAAGAGTAATTAATCCCGGCATAAGAGAGTTTATTATCTTATGAAACATCTTTATTATTTTGCCTGTTGCACGAGTATTTTTCTTGCTCAAAACTGCTTCTGTGACAGGCCCACCCAATATCAGAAATGCCGTTGCACTAACAGATAATTGAAATCCGATGTTTTTAATAATATATGGATTTGCAAAGATCATTATAAAGCAAGTGTATATTAGAATATTACCCTTCCTTGCAAAAGCGCCACATATTTTGCATATATGAGTAAGTATGGACATGATACCCGCTCTAACAACAGAAGCTCCCATGCCTGATAATAAGCAAAAGATAATAATAAAAAATATCGAGCAACCACGCCTTAGTTTCTTATTACAAAAGAATATTATCTTATCGACAATCTCTGATACAACCGCAACATTGTACCCAGAAGCAGCTATTATATGCATTGTTCCGCTAACTTTGAGTTCTTGAGTAAACTGATCGTCAAAAACGCGATCAGATCCAAATATCATCCCAATCAATAAGCTTGCATTAGGCTCAAGAAGATTTTGCTCAATAATACGCTCTATTTCGATGCGGAATTCGTATAAAACTGTTTTTGCTTTCAGGCCGATATACCACCATTTTATCTCAGAATCTTTGCAGTCTATTTGCGGATTATTTACATTCCAAAGAACTTTTTTAGATTTCATGTATGTTTCATAATCAAATTCATCAGAGAAATTTGATACGTTTGTTATATCTCCTTTGACAAAACATATCTGACCAATTTTCTTAATCGGATACCGATTTGTCTTTATGCTGACTAAGTAGTCACTTATATTACAACTTGAGATATCATCATCCAGGCATTGCCGTAAATTAATTCTGACACTGTCTTTTTTGTATTCTGGTTCGTCATATATTACTCCCCAAAACTCTACTTTTTCATAATTAAACTCACTAATTTCCTGTTCTATTTGACTACCTAGTACATTTATTCTGATTACTGCCAATAACACTCCAGCACAAATAAAAATCATTATCTTGATTCTCAAAAACGCTGTTAATATAAGTATAAAAACAATTCCCCAAATATACGAAATAGGCAATGTGAGTCCGAATACAACAAAGATTATATAGAAAGTACAAATTGAGACAAGTTCATTATGTATAAGATACTCATGTAATAACTCAATGCTTCTCACAAGCAGATATCATTAACTAGTTTATCGTAGACTTTATCACCTATTCCAGAGACATTTTTTAGGTCTTCTAGTTTATTATAAGGTCGTGACTCGATTATTTTTATTGCCATTGCTTCTCCGATCCCTGTTAGCTCCATAAGTTCATCTTTGTTTGCCTTGTTTATACTTATACAGATTGCATCTTTTAAATTATTATCCTGTAAAATGCTGTCTTTGGTATTGTTAACTCCTGATGGATCCTGCAATTGCGCTTTTAATTTGCATTCGACATCATCACCAAATGGGATATAGATTTTATCTTCAGGTAAAAGTATTCTAGCAAAGTTCATCTGCTGCATGACAAATTTAGCGGCATAGATATTGGTGTTTAGACCACCAGCAAGATTGATTGCATCATTTACAATTTGACCTGATTTAATACAATAAACGCCCGGAGATCCAACAGCTCCAGCGACATCAACATAGAAATCGCATTTACTTAATTCCTCTAGGGGCTTTTGTGAGTTTTCTTCTATGGGGCTGTTTACTATTGCATTTATCTGCGGTTCTTCTTCTTGGCTTAAATGTGAGGCTGTAAAATAGTAATATGCTGATAACCATCCAACAATTAAGCCACATACGGATCCATAGAAAAAGTAAGCTTTAGTCGAACGAAAATTCATGCCCAAATATTAGCATGTGACACATTAAAAAATCTTGAAAATATTGTTAAATTTTGCTACTCATGTCAGATGATCGTAGCTCTTTTGTAATTCTGCTAGTAAATTTGTATCTTGCTCTATTAAAGTATATTACATTTACTTGACTTATTGCTATTGCAACAATTATGAGCATTATACCGGCCAATATTTTGCCCTCTACTTCATCAAATATACCTGCCGTTGGCAATCCTCCCGTACCTGTGGACGGTGCTACAGTAAATGTCGCAGTGCCTGTTGTCCCAGTTGTAGAACCACCAACCTGTACATCTGAGAAAGATAAGTTTGCAGTCCCACTACCTGTTGTAGCAAATGTTATTGTTGCAATTGTCCTACTACCTGTTAAGCCGTTTGCAGGATCAATAAATAACCCCATATCAAATCCGCATAATATCTCAAGAGTACCTGTGCTTGCATCAACAGTATTTGTTCCACAATCAGATCCCTTTGTAGTACTTACATAAGATATTGGTCCAGAATAATTAACAACATAATCAACGCCAATTATTTCATCTGTACCACTGTCAACAACAACTGCTACACTAAAATTACCAGATTTACTGCCACTGCTCGGACTAAATGAAATATTTGTTGCTGCAAAAGAAGCTTTAGGATAAAGCAGAAGCATTAAAGCTACACCCAATATTGTAAAAATAAACTTCTTCATGTTGGTTAATATTATATTAATAATTAATTCAAAGCAAGTCTTATAGTAATTATCTTGCCGTAATTTCAACCTTCTGTATGTATACATTTTGCAAAGGCTTATATGATCCATCGACTTGAGCCTTTTCTATCTCATCAACTACCGAAAATCCAGAGGTGACCTTGCCAAAAATCGTATGTTTACCGGCTAGATAGGTCGTATCAGAGTTTTTTGTTGTAATAAAAAATTGTGAGCCATTTGTCCCGCTTCCATCAGCATTTACGCCTGAATTAGCCATGGCTAATGTGTATGGTAAAAATTTATCGACCTTGGACACCTCATCATCAAAGGTATATCCAGGCCCACCTTGTCCGTTACCAAGAGGATCTCCTCCTTGTATGACAAAATCTTTTACAATTCTATGAAATGTCAAACCATTATAAAACTCCTCGTTTGCAAGAAAAACGAAATTGTTGACTGTATTAGGAGCACTATCTTCGTAGAGATCGACTGTTATATTGCCATAACTTGTTGTTATGACAGCCGAGTAATTTTTTGTAAGGTCGATTATAAATGATGGCTTCGAAGAATATTTACCAGTAGTTGTATTATCGCTATCATCAGTAATTACTGTATCGTCAGGATTAATCATAAAAAGATCGCTTGTATCATTAAAATAACCTCCACTTTTATCTAAATAGCTGTAAAAAAGGTAAACACCAAGTAACCCTGCCAAAGCAAGCCAAAGGCCTGTTTGTTTTTTTAACTCGCTGATGACTTTACCGCCGTCCATTGCTTTTAACTTTTATTTTTAGATCTTCTTCTTGCCCTTGCTCTTCTAGTTTTAGTTTTTTTATAAGCTTTGCGTCTCTCTATCTCTTCCTCTGAGCTTCTAACTCTGTATGTTCTTTTTTTTAGCTCTTCTAGGACTTTTTCTCTTATAACTTCTCTTTGTAATCTTCTTAATGCAATATCTATATTCTCATTAGGATGTACTGTAACTGACATTTATAAATTTACCCCCTTTTTTACAATAAAATAATTTGTTTTATTATATCATTAAAGCCTATCTTTAGCAACTTTTTTCTTAAGTGTGTTTTTTTTGCCCTGTAATCCGAATACATTCTGATACATAAGTAATGTCTTATTACCAATGCTAAAGCTATATAAATACACTCCACCTAGCAACATAAGTAAAGTACCTACTAATACCTTGGACATCACACTGTCAAATATACCTGTAGGAGGCAACTTACAACTTGCCCATATGTTGCTGTCTGCACTAAACTCACTTCCACTACTTGGATATCCTGTCGCCCTGTTCCTGTAATTCTTACTAAATCCATCCTTTGGTATTATCACACTGTATGAATAGGTCCTACTACTTCCTCCTGCAAATGTCTTATCTGCTCCTACCAATGTCCATGTGATGTCTACTATTAATCCGTTACTTCCTCCATTCACTACTCCTCCTAATGGCGCAATACTACTCTGAACTAACCATACTGTCTTGGTATTCTCTGGCCTATCTACTACCCTGTCTAAATCTCCATTTACACTACTTGTATTCCTTACTATTATACTGTAATCTACTTTGAATTTTGGATTGTCTGTATTCTCATCTATACAATACCCATTGGATCTCTTCTCTATACTCCAATCGGGATTAACTGGGGCGGGCCACTCACATCCCGCATCGAAGTAATCCTGATCGATTGTCTTACCAACATCATCGTAATTATCTGGATCTACACATCTATTACCTAGTGGAGTGCTTTTACATATTGTGTTATCTCCTGTACATGTCTGATCTAAGGTTGTACATTGATCTCCGCAACTTAATACGCCAGGTGCTGGCCACTCACATCCCGCATCAAAGTAATCCTGATCGATTGTCTTACCAACATCATCGTAATTATCTGGATCTACACATCTATTACCTAGTGGAGTGCTTTTACATATTGTGTTATCTCCAACACATGTCTGATCTAGCGTTGTACACTGATCACCACAACTTAATACAGGAGCAGGCGCACATTCATCCCAAGATTTACCACCTTGCCACAAGTTATGACAAATATAAGTTGTGCCAGGCCCCGTCCAAGCATCAATCTGGCCTTTTATACAATCAGCATACTCAGCAGGAACGGTAGTCCTAGGATCTATTTGACCATAACTAAATGATATGAAACACTGTGTCCTTACTTTATCATATTGCTGTTGAGTATATGTCTTGCCATCTCCAGTGTTGCTTTGCATCCAAGTCAAATCGGTACAAGGAGCATTACATTGGTCATTTAGATGATTAGTTATTCTTTCTGAAGCAGTACCACCACTACACACTTCACAAAAACTTCCTTCTGATAATTTACCTCTACAAACCTCAGTTTGATAAGTTATCCCGCCTGTACAGTCAGAATCAGCAGAACAATCAACCGTTCCTGTACAAATAGAATGTGTGTACCCGTACTCATCAGCTTTATACTCATGCCCTGTACAACAATCTTTATCACATGCCGGAGTATTTACAACACAAGCAGCCTCACTCTCTTGTTCACTTATTTGCTTATCTTGGCTAGTTTGCCAGAGAATATAGCCGATACCTCCAGATAGAAGTAAAATCACAGCTATCACGATAACTATAATACTCTTTTTTGTTAAAGCAACTGTCATATTTTAATTACCTTGTTTCATTTTAAATCTCTCTCTCTTAGCAGCAACTTTTTTCTTATTGCTCACTTGTCTTCTATGGTTAATCGCTTCCTTACCAAACAAACCATTATAAAGTAAAACTGTTTTCTCACTAGCATTGAAGCTGTACAAATATATACCACCTAACAACATAAGTAAAGTACCTACTAATACCTTTGACATTACACTGTCAAATATTCCCGTAGGAGGTAACTTACAACTTGCCCATATGTTACTGTCTGCACTAAACTCACTTCCACTACTTGGATATCCTGTCGCCCTATTCCTGTAATTCTTACTAAATCCATCCTTTGGTATTATCACACTGTATGAATAGGTCCTACTACTTCCTCCTGCAAATGTCTTATCTGCTCCTACCAATGTCCATGTGATGTCTACTATTAATCCGTTACTTCCTCCATTCACTACTCCTCCTAATGGCGCAATACTACTCTGAACTAACCATACTGTCTTGGTATTCTCTGGCCTATCTACTACCCTGTCTAAATCTCCATTTACACTACTTGTATTCCTTACTATTATACTGTAATCTACTTTGAATTTTGGATTGTCTGTATTCTCATCTATACAATACCCATTGGATCTCTTCTCTATACTCCAATCGGGATTAACTGGGGCGGGCCACTCACATCCTGCATCAAAGTAATCCTGATCTATTGTCTTACCAACATCATCGTAATTATCTGGATCAACACATCTGTTGCCAAGTGGGGTACTCTTACATATTGTATTGTCTCCTGCACATGTCTGATCTAGGGTCGTACACTGACTACCACAAGTCATCACGCCAGGAGAACAATTTGTAAATACAAAATCAAATCCTGTATAATTTTGTCCGTTAGCTAAATTGCATTGCTCATAGCTTTGTCCGACAATACCTGTGCGTCCAGAGTTTCCTGTCGTACATCCATGTTTCCCACTAACAATTGTAGGACCCCTCATCGATGAGTAAGGCTGACCAGTAGATAATGTACCTGTGCCAAGCGTTGTTAATCTTATTGAAAAATATCCGTGAGAACTTTGCGTTGTACTGCTAGCAGAAGTATATGCTCCGACATTTCCAGACAATGTTAATGATAAATTCTCGTTTGTGCTTTGGTTCGCATTTTTATAGAAAAGCACCTTTGTTCCAACATTTACAGGATATCTAGTTGTGCCACCATCATCAGAACAGTAAGCAGTACCACTTACTCGTAGATATTCAGGCTCTGGTTGCTCACCTGCTTTGCAGTATCTGTATTTCCAAGAAGGATTATTACAATTTTTGCATACAACTCTACATCCGGTAGAATCAACCCTCACACACCCGGTTTTATCGCTATTATCGCCACTTATTCCACAGTTTATAGGCAAATCTGCTGGACAAGGATTCGGGTTACAGCTACCAATTGCCGTGCAACCAGCAGGATATGTGGTTTGATTATCTCTTTGAGTTTGCCAATCAACACATGTACACTGCCCACTTGCACAATATGTCGCTCCCGGATACTCACAAACATGATTTGAGCAACCCCAACCATTATGATCTCCATCATCAACCGTTCCGCAGGTAATTTGCCCTACTTCTCCCGGCCCTCCTTGACATATTTCACCTGAGTTATTACAAGTAGCGCCATCATTGCTAAGTCTCCATATAGTACCATTACAACATTCATTGCATCCACCACAAGGATCAACAACTCTTTCACAGTGTGCGCTCCCAAAATCTCCACCACACTCATAACCTGATTGGCAAGTTTCAACAATTTTTGGTAAACCTGTACTAGGATCACACTGATAAACCACAGCCTCGCCACACCAATTTGAATAAGTGCCGTTTTTACAAATCAATCTACTATTACCAAGCTCGCATCTACATTCAATATCTGTTGCTGCTTCACTCTCCTGCTCGCTAATTTGCTTATCTTTATTTGTGCGCCAAAGGATGTAGCCAACAACACAGCCCAAAACAACTGCAAATGATAAAATCAATATTACGATGCTCTTTCGACTTAGTGTAAAAGCCATAAACTGTAAAGTGAGTATTATTTCAAATTCACTTTACACTATTTAAAAAGATTTTGCAATACCTTTATATATATAATATCTTTAAGCACTACCAAAACCATTAAAACCAAAAGTCCATAAAAGCTATACTTTACTATTGCAATTTCAAGTTTACGGTTTAGCGGCTTTCTTATAATCCACTCGACCACCAGAAGCAATATCCGCCCACCATCCAGTGCCGGAATTGGCAATAAATTAACAAAAGCAAGTGAAAGACTCATCATCGCTCCCATCTGCAAAATCGGTTCCCATCCTCCAGTCTTAAGCTCATCAACAACGAAATATATCGCTATTGGGCTTGATACGCTTTGAACAGCAACAGATTCGTAGTCACCTTTTTGTATATAAGAGCCGATAAACTTAGGCACAATAAAACTTGTATAATGCATAAAATTTACGCTGTGTGCTAAACCTGCAAAAAACCTGCCAGATCCTTTATAAGATATTTTGTTATAACTGTTGTTAATATTTAAAGAAATCCCGATAACCCCATCATTATTTACAGTAACAGGATAATCATTGCATTCAATCTCCTTTGTAGGAACATCCTTAGACCATTCGTAATAGTAAGGAGAATCGTCACAAACAGTAACCGACACACCTTTGCCTGCATTCTCTCCAAGAACATCTAGCAGGTCAGAATAATACTCAATTTTTTGACCGTTTATAGAAGTTATGTAACCATTAGCTGGCATAGAAGACATCTTAGCCGTTCCATCCTCCATTATTTCTGTATATCCCAAATCGGAAAATCGTTCTATTTCAATTTCTCCAAAAACTGGCTTATATTCATATCCCTCATTAGAGAAAGGTACTGAGTAATTATTTATTGCCAAAAGTATATGGAATATACCAGCGGCAAGAAAGAAATTCATAGTTACTCCAGCGCCAATCACAAGAATTCTTTGCCAAATTGGCTTATTTACAAAACTTCTTTTGTTTTCTCGCTCAGATTTCTTGCAATTATCATCTTCACAACTCTCTCCCAAAATATCTACAAAACCGCCAATAGGTAGAGCCCTTATAGAGTATTTTGTCTCGCCTCTCTTAAAAGATTTTATTATCGGCCCCATACCGATAGAAAACTCTCGAACAAGCATTTTACATGCTTTAGCAACAAGAAAATGACCAAGTTCATGTACAAAGACAAGAACGACTATCAGCAATGTAATAATGATTATATTCAAAAGGAAATTAGTCATAAAAACAAATATAAGCCTTAACTAAACAGTTAAAATTTCTTTTTCTTTCTCCTCTTTTAACTTCTCAAGTCTCTGGTTTGCATCTTTGGTTTCTGTTTCCCCCTCTTCTCGCATCCTTCTAGCAAGATCCTCTGATAGGCCGCTTTTTTGTTGAGCATCAATATCTTGCATATATTTTTGCCTTATATTTCTTATGCTAACTCTGTAATCTTCGACCTCTTTCAGCATCATTTTTACCATTTCTTGTCTTCTTTCTTGCGTCATATCAGGAAAGATGACCCTAACTTTATCGCCTTCTCTCACATAAGATGCACTCATCTCAGCTTTCTGCATATCCTTAAAGACTTGATCTACAAGACCCTTGTCCCAAGGTGTAATTGTAAGAGTTTTTGCATCAATAACAGAAACATTTGCGATATTTCGGATAGGAGATTTCCCTCCATAGGCTTCGACCATAATCCCATACACAATTTCAGGATCAATCCTGCTTCCTCTTAATTTTGAAAGCTCTGTATCAGCCTTTGTTAAGACCTCATCCAGCTCTTTTTTAAAAGTGTTTTTATCCATTAGTTTTTACCAAACTCCCAAAATAAAATTCTTCTAATAGTTACAGGTTCTCCTACTTTACCAATAAGCTCATCAAGGAGATTTTTAATTGTCTTCCCCTCTTCTTTTAAACTCTCCTGCTCCATTATACAATTATCTTGATAAAATTTGTTCATCTTGCCCTCTACTATTTTATCACGAATATTCTCTGGTTTACCATCTAGAGCAACTTCTTTTTCAAACATGCTTTTTATTTCATCTAATTCTTCTTGTGGGATATTCTCTCGGCTCACATATTTTGGCTTATTTGCGGCAATATGCAATGCGACATCATGAGCGAAATCTTTGAAAGTTTGGTTAGTAGCGACAAAGTCCGTTACACAAGTAAGCTCGACTAATGCAACTGTTTTTCTATCAGTTCCATGAACATAAGCCTCAATAATACCGTCTTTTGGAGCATTGCTATTTGCATCTGCCATACCCGCTTCATCTGCCCATCCTCTTTCTCTGATAATATCAACAGCCTTCTGGAAATCCTTGCCTGCTTCTTCAAAAGCTAATTTGCACATCCCTATTTTAGCACCTGTCTCATTGTGTAAGCGACTAATAACATCACTTCTTTCATTTACATAATCAACTGCTTTAGACATATCTCCATTGGCTTTATTAAGAGCTTCTTTACAAAGAGCTATTCCAGCAGATGTTTTTGCTCGAAGTTCTTTTATTTGATCGACAGAAATATTCATTTTTTAAACGCTTAAAATTTATTTATTTTTCAGAAATAACTCTTACAACCCTACCTACCTTGCTACTTGAGACAGTTTTTATGCTTCCAGATTTTAATTTCTTGATTCTAGCAATGTTCTCCTGCTCTTGTGCGATTTTTTGAGCTATTTCCGATTCCCTCTCTGCTCGCATTTTCTCTAAATTAGTATAGTAATCAATTCTCATGCTCAAAAGTGAACTTGCAGGCCTACTACCCTTTATCGCCTTTGCAAAAAGCTCCATAAATAGTGTTATGCTTCTAATAGAGTCATCATTTGCAGGAACAACATAATCAATCCCTTTTGGAGAGCAGTTTGTATCCATTAGCGAAACAACAGGTATACCTGCCCTGTTTGCCTCTGCAACAGCTTTTTTTTCAATCTTTGAGTCTATTACAATAATCATAGCTGGAAGTTTATCAAGAAGTTTGATACCACCGTAAATGCGATTCATTTTGTCAGCTTCTTTTTTCATCGCAAGAATCTCTTTCTTTAGAAGATCATCAGGCATTTTCGCAACTATTTCTTCGTAATTTCTAAGTTTCTTGAAACTCTTTTTCATAACATCAAAATTTGTAAAAAGACCACCCGGCCATCTTCTGTCAACATAAAAAGCACCGACTTTTTCACAGTTTTCTTTTACAATTCTACTCGCCTGGCCCTTAGTACCAACAACAAGTACATTTCCTTTTTGCGAGTATTCCTGTATCGCTGCCAGAGCTTTTTTAAGAAGTTTCATTGTTTTAACAAGATCAACGATATGAATATTATTTCTCTCGTCATAAATATAAGGCAACATTTTAGGGTTCCAAAGACTAGTCTCATGACCAAAATGTGCTCCAACCTCTAAGAATTCTTCCAATGACGGAATAGGTATCGAAGGGAGTTGTGAAGCAGAACTTGTTTTTGCTTCAACCTTATGCTCCACTGCCACAACAGCTTTTTTAGTAGGCTGTTTAACTACTTTTTTTGTTTCTTTCTTTTCCATAATAATTCCTTTCTCCTATACTCGTTTTATGACTACAGATTAAAATTAATAGTCACAAGGAATCTTAACGAGTAAGTTAAGATAAATTTAAATAATTCCGTTCTTATTATAACATCAAAAACGTCAAAAGTCAAAATATAGATTGCCATCTTTTACCATGTACTATGAGATGATCCAATAATTTTATACCCATAATGTCGCAGGCTTGTTTTATCCTTTTTGTCATATCAATATCATCGGGGCTTGGTGTCACATCCCCAGAAGGATGGTTGTGTGCAACTAAAATTGACGCTGCATTTAAAGTTAAACTTGGCGCGATAATATCTCTTGGTTTTACAGCAAGTGTGTTTATACTTCCAACGGCAATTGTGCGTGTAGCAATCTTGCAAAATCTTGCATCTAAATATATTGCAATAAGATACTCCTGCTTCTTATTTGCGATAAAAGAGACCTGTTCAAAAGCTGCTTTTGAGCTATTTATGACAATCCTTTCTGAATAATCCCCATAAAGCCTTCTTCCAAGCTCAATTCCCGCAAATATCGCAATTGATTTTGCTCTGCCAATGCCATAAATACTTGATATATTAGCACGCTCAATTTGTTCACCTTCTGAAATAGTATTTCGCAACTGAGAGATGATTTTAGAGGATAATTTTGCATAATCATATTTCTTGTTCCCAAAACCTATTATTGCAGAAACAAGTTCAGCATCAGTTGCACAAGATGTCCCACCACGAGATATTTTATCTCTTGGTCCTTGTGTCATTTTTTCTTTTTATTCTGTGCTTTCTTTATGTATCGGCAATTGGGATAATTACTACAACCAATAAAAGTCCTACCCCACTTTCCCCGCCTTTCTACAAGATTGGACTCGCATTCAGGGCACTTCTCAAGCAAGGTTATTGATACAATATTTTTGCATTTAGGATAATTTGTACATGCCCAAAACGCCCCAAACCTACCGTTTTTTAGCTGCATATCAGATCCACATTTATCACACTTAGAAGGAACCTTGTATTTATCTTTATTAAGATATTGACTGTTTTTTACGGAAGATTCGCTTGCACCATCTTTTATCGTTAGTTCTTTCTCAAAAGATTCTAACCCATCACATTTTGGAAACTTGCTACAGCTATAAAACTTACCGTATCTTCCTACCTTTATAACCATACTGGCACTACATTTTGGACATTTTTTGTCAGACTTCCCAATAATTAACACATCATCCTTGCTAACATTGTCTTTGACTTCCTGTGCAGTCTTAATCATAGGTTTATATTGCGAGTCGACAAAGGGAACTAGTTTCTCTTTCCCCACAGCGATTTTATCGAGACTCTCTTCTACACCGGCAGTATACTCGTAATCAACCAGGTTATTAAAATGCTTTGTTAGAAAATTACTTACTAATTCGCCAATATCCGTTGGTTTAAGAGCTTTCCCTTCTTTCTGAACATACTTTCTTGCTAAGATGACATTTATTATTGATGCATAAGTTGAAGGACGACCAATTCCATATGATTCTAGCGCCTTAATCAAAGAAGCTTCAGTATATCTAGGTTTTGGCTGAGTAAATTTCTGGATTGAATCAATTTGCTTTGCGTTTAATTTATCGCCTTTTTTTATCTCAAAAGGCATTGTAGCATCTAAATCCTCATCTTTACCTCCAAAAACTTTGCTCCAGCCATCAAATATTAGCTTACTACTTGACGATTTGAAAATATACTTATCCTTTACTTTAGCCATTATACTCACACTCCCTATTAGTTTTGATTCCATTTGAGAAGCAACTGCCCTTTTCCAAATAAGATCGTATATTTTCTTGTCATCCTCTTTTATTTTACCACCTTGCAAATTCTTGACATTTACATCTGTAGGACGGATTGCCTCATGTGCTTCTTGAGAAATTCTTGCTCTATTTTTATAATAAAGAGCTTTTTTTGGCAAATAATCTTTGCCTATTTTACTGCTTATATACGCTCTTATTTGTGAAATCGCCTTAGAAGATAAATTAACGCTATCAGTTCTCATATAGGTAATTAGACCGTTTTGATATAATCTCTGAGCGCTATCCATAGTCCTTTTTGCAGTAAATCCATAAACATTGTTGCCTGCCTGTTGTAAAGAGGATGTCGTAAAAGGAGGGTATGGATTCTTTTTTAATACTCTTTCAACAACATCAGTTACTTCAAATTGCTCATTAAGCAAATCATTAACAATTTTGTCAGCATCTTGGTCTTTTTTAACAGATAATTTCTTGGAGCCTATTTTATCAAGAATAAAAGAGACGGTCTCAGATGGAGTGCTGATCTTATCTTTTTCAGCAAGCATCTTTTTTATAACCGTGCGAACATTTTTATTACTCAAATGCGCAGTGATATTCCAGAATTCCTCGGGAACAAAAGTCCTTATTTCTTCTTCTCTCTGAACAATCATGCGAAGTGCAGGAGATTGTACTCTACCCGCAGATAATCCATACCACATTTTTGTCCATATTATTGAAGATAATTTATAGCCGACAAGTCTATCCAAAACTCGCCTTGCAAATTGCGCTTGTACAAGATCATTATCGATTTTACCAGGATTTTTAACGGCCTTTTCTACAGCCTCTTTGGTAATTTCATGAAAGGTAATTCTTTTCTGCTGAGCAGTTTTAAGCTTAAGCGCCTGCGCTAAGTGATAAGCAATAGCCTCACCTTCACGATCAGGGTCCATTGCTAAGTATATCTCGTCAGCTTTTTTGACCTCTTTTTTGATTTGATTTAGGATTTTTTTCTTATCATCCATTACTACAAAATTGGGCTTATAATCATGCTCAACATCAACATTTAGACCTTTTGACGGAAGATCGATAACATGCCCCATACTAGCTTGTACCTTATACTTACTTCCTAGATATTTTTCTATTGTTTTTGCTTTTGAGGGCGACTCTACAAGAATTAGTTTTTTCATAAGAGAGATTATAAATTAAAGATTATAATTTAGAAATTAAATATTAGAAATTTGGCGATGATGATATCTTCTCATCTTTGATTTTATTAAAATAGATTTTAAAATAAACAAAAGGCTATCTGATTCAGTTAGATACTCATTATAACACTCCTTAGATATATAGCCTGAATTAAATAAAAGATCTAACCAGTAAGATGTTTCATCAGCCTCTTTTTGAGAAATTGCTAATTTGTGAATAAAATCGGCTTTGCTTTCTGCATTCTGTGCTTCACGAATATTTGCTCCTACTGATGTGCCCGATCTAAGAATTTGTTTGCTAATTACATATTCCCTTTTTCCTAACAAATATTTGTAAAGCTGTATTATCTTTAAAGCAAAATCAAATGATTTTTTAAGCACCATATTTTCTTTCTTAAAATATCTATTACTCATCACGATATCATTTTCTAATTTTAAATCTCCAACCCCCAATCTCTAATCTCTAATCTCTAATCTCTAATTTATAATTTATAATCTCTAATCTTTAATCTCCCCACATCCTCACCCACGAACTCTTTAGCTCACTCCTTATTATATCATTACATCCTCGACTTTGATCAGAAAAAACACTTCCTACAACAATATTCACCTTTACACCAATCTCTTTTGCATAATTAACTGTATTTATTGCTCCACCATTTATATCAGACTCTACAAGCACAATCTCGTCAGAAATACCCGCAATTATTCTATTTCTAATAACAAATAACCCCTTACTCATGACCTGTATCTTATCATACTCTGCAACTATAAGGCCATTACCTATTATATCATCATATAAACTTTGATTTAATTTTGGGTAACCCTGGCCTATGCCACCTGCGACAACCGCAATAATAGGAATTCTCAATCTCAAGGCACTTTTTATCGCCTGAGTATCAACTCCTAAAGCAAGTCCTGTCACAATAGCAACGCCTTTATTTAAAGATAACCTTCTGATAACTTCACAAGTTATCTTCTTGCCATAATTTGTCATTTTCCTACTGCCAACGACAGCAGTTCTACGCCATTGCTTTCCTAGTAACTTATCGTTTCCATAACAAAATATCTGTTTTGGGACCTGCTTTAATTTTTTCAAACCATCAGGGAACCTTTTATCCTCTTTTTTTATTTGTATCAACATCATGAACACAATTATAAACCAGAATTATTAACAAGTACTGAAAAAAACATGAATTAATTATAGCGGCTCAAAACCTTAATTGATATCAATTTTTCTATCCATAATAAGCTTCGGTTTTGGAATAAGACCGTCCTCAACCCAAGAAATTTGCTTAAAAGAAATTTTGCCTGCATACAAAAGCTCATACCAGTAAGGATATTTCTTTAGCATACGCCTAACATATCTAAATCCTCTAAAATAGCACAAGTCTTTAGAAAAAATTCCAGGTTTATTTGTATCTGTCAACCCTCTTTTGACTCTATAAACAGCATCAAATGCATTCTCTTTAGTTAGAAAACCACTAACAGCATCAAACGCTTGTCGAAAAGTCATATCACGACCAATATAAATTAGCCAAACATATACAGCTCTCTTAATAAGACTTTTATCTGTTAAGACGCCGAATTTTTCCTCATTATACATAGCCAGGCCCTCTTCTACAAGCAAATACTCCTCGAGATTAGGCTTTCCAAGAGGATAAATCCCAGTATTAAATCCATTAACTCCTCTTAAGACATGTGTTCCAATTTCATGAATTATTGTCTTTTTAAATGCAAATTTGCTCTTCTTAAATTTACGGTTTAAATATATTTTTTTTGCTTTCATACCTGTTTTTACACCATCATCAGAGATATTTTCTGAAGAAACAGCCTCCCAATCAAAAAGTCCCAACTTATCAAAAATCTGTCTAAATATTCTCACTGCATCATTAAAATCTACAAAACCATCTTTATCAATGTTTTTACTCATAACCACATTGTAAGCATCAAATTTTCTTCGTAAAACACGGCACGCATTTCTAAAAAGTACAGAAGATGGTAAACCGTACTTTGATATTGCTAGCTTAGTAAATTTATCATTATCACCGACTGCGTTCATCATTTTTGCAGTCTCAATCTTATCTTTAATTAATTGCAAGTAAAACTGCTCAATCCTTGGGTCAACTCCTTCCACTTTATCAACTTTGGCTAGCTTTTTAATTATAGAATCGTTTCTACCTGAATATTTCTTATATTTAAACTGGGGATTGTATGTTTCAGAAGCAAAAAACTTCTTTTTCTCTTGCTCAAGGTTTGTTGGCGTTATATTTAAAAATGATAAATACATCTGATCCAACAATTCATCCAATTTCTTATACTCCATAATTTAGAATTTAAAATTTAGAATTTAAAATTATTAGTTGCTCCCCGCTCCCAAATAGGCCAAAGAGCCATCTTCAATAAGTTTAAGACAAGCACCAGTACCTTTTGCAACACAATATATACTATCTTCAGCGACAAAAGCTGGCACACCAGTAGCCTTTGTAAAAAGCTTGTCCAAATTTGCTAACATTGCCGTTCCGCCACTCATGACCATTCCATTTTCAATTATGTCAGCAGATAATTCTGGCGGCGTTTTTTCTAAAACTGATTTTATAGCTAGTATTATATCAGAAAGAGGACCTCTCATTGCATCTGCAGTATCATCAGAATCAATAACAATACCTTTAGGCAAACCACTTGCGCTATCACGCCCTTTTACTTCCATTTCTTTAGGTCTTTGAATCTTTATCGCACTTCCTATCTTAAGTTTTATATTTTCAGCTGTCTGTTCACCAATTATTATTCCATGCTTTTTTCTCATATATGAAATGATCGAATCATTAAGCACATCACCAGCGACTCTAAGCGAAGAAAATTGGACAATTCCATTTAGAGAAATGACCGCAATTTCACTTGTCCCTCCCCCCATATTTACAATCATACTACCGATAGATTTCTGGATCGGCAAACCTGCTCCAATTGCTGCTGCTAAAGGTTCTGGCACAAGATATACTTTTCCAGCACCTGCGCCATAAGCAGCTTTTAACACAGCCCTTCTCTCAACAGTTGTTATCCCAGCAGGCACACTCACAACTAATTCCGGCCTAAAAAACTTATATCCCCCAAGCGCTCTTTTTAAAAAATATTTCAATAAAGCTTCAGTAACACGAGAATCAGCAATAACGCCATTTCTAAGGGGCCTTCTGGCAATTATATTTTCTGGCGTTTTACCAATCATTTCTTTTGCTTCTTGTCCAACCGCTAAAATAGTCAATTTGCTTACATCCAAAGCAACTACAGTTGGCTCAATAAGCACAACACCTTGTCCCTGCAAAAAAACAACAGAATTTGCAGTTCCTAAATCTATGCCAACTTTCTTACCAAACATATTTATCTAACTAATATTTTATACCTACGGCATTTTTAACCTGCTCAAGAGTAAATTCTGCAACTTTTTTAGTTTTTTCTGTACCTGACATAAGAATATCCCTTACTTCTTTCATATTTGATTCATATTTCTTTCGTCTTTCCCTAATTGGAGTTAACATTTCATCCATAGCAATAAAAAGCTTTTGTTTAACCTCAACATCTCCGATAGTGCCCTTTTTGTACCTCTCTTTTAAATCGTTTACCTCATCTAAATTAGGGTTAAATGCATCATGATAGATGAATACTGGGTTGCCATCAACTTTACCAGGATCAGTAGCTCTTATTCTATTTGGATCTGTATACATGCCCATTACTTTAGTACGAAGTACATCCGATTCATCACTTATATATATGCAATTTCCCAAACTTTTGCTCATTTTGCCATTGCCATCAGTTCCAACAAGTCTTGGAAAGTCGGAAACTCTGGCTTTTGGCTGTTTTAGGAAAGTAGATTTGTATAAAGCATTAAATTTTCTAACAAAACTTCTCGTCATTTCAACCATTGGAAGCTGATCTTCCCCAACAGGTACTAAATCAGCATTTACACAAATAATATCTGCCACTTGATGTGCGGGATAAATGAAAAATCCCAAAGGAGTAGACGATTTAAAGCTAGTCTTGCTTTCTTTTTTCTCTGCTAATTCTGATTTTAATGTTGGATTATGCTTTAACTGCTCAATTGTGACAAGATTTGCGACATATAAAAAAAGCTCATGTATTGCAGGGATCATTGATTGTATAAAAATCGTGCTTTTATCTGGATCTATTCCAACAGCTAGATAATCAAGCATCAATTCCATGACATTTTTCTGCACTTTTTGCGGATCATCGAAGTTATCAGTTAATGCCTGTGTATCTGCAATTAATATAAATTGCTCATATTCGTCTTGCAATTGTACCCTTTGCTTTAGTGACCCAACAAGATGGCCGATATGTAATCTTCCAGTTGGTCTATCACCTGTTAATATTCTTTTTTTCATTATTTCATAACTTAATTTATTTAATGATATTGTGAACACGAATTTTTAATATAATTTGCAACACAAGGGTCATAACCTTGTACAGTCGAAGAGCAAGCTATTAGACCTCTTTGATAGCACCAAGGGTGAACTTCTCCATAAGGAGAGCTTGTTCTACATACTCCATCCACCTCTATAATTGTATTTGTGCTATTATTAAATTTATCTGTGACAATAAATTCAAATTTTCTAACTCCTTCTTCTAAAACAAATGACCTTTCATAAGTTTTATCAACTTCATTATAAGCCATTTCTTGCCCATCAACAAGAACCTTTCCTTCTTCATCAAGGCTTACTTTTAAACTGTAACTCTTTTTACAATGAGTAAATTCTCTTACATTATAAATCTTTTCAGAAATTAAAGTAGCAACAGGAGGCGTACCATCAATCTTAGGAAAAATTTTGAATCCAGAAAGATTTTCAGCTTTATCATAAACTTCTAATTTAATCTCGTAAGACTTCTCCTCTTCCATAACTTCTCCATTAAGTAGTATTTCATATTCTTTTTGGTAATTTTCTCCTTTTTTGTTACAATTATCTAATAGCGTGCTTTCATCTTCTTCACATATGAATCTCAGAATTACATCTTCATTAAAAATGAATTTAACCTTAGTATGCTCACCTCTTGTTGATATTGATATATTATTTAATTCGTCAAGATAACCATTCTCCAAATCATTTATAAATGCGGGTGATTTATCAACTATTAGCTTAAAACTCCTGCTTTGGATTTCCTCACCATTTAAAAATAATGTCAAAAAAGATTCATATTCTCCTTCTTCCAAGTTTTCAATATTAAAAGAAAAATATTTCCCACCTTCTACATCTGCGACTGAACTATCATAAAAAACTTCCTTTACAGCTAATTTAAGATTTAATTCTTCTTGATTACAATTTAAACATAAATGAGCCTTTTTAATCTCAGTAAAAACCTTGATTTCTTCTCCCTTAGTAAAAACATAATCATCCTGAAAAACCAGAATATATTTAGATTTAAAAGGAAAGAGCAATAAGAAACCAATAGCCAAAAGGGTTATTATCAAAAAAAAACCAGTAAGAGTTTTTATTATTAATAATTTTTTTATCTTAATATCGTATTTTGAAACTTATATAATTCATATTATACTAAAAATGGACAGGTGCGTCTATGCAATCATATCTAAAAAATGGTATAATAAGGTTATGCAACTTATAAATGTAAAAGGATCAAAGGTCAACTTAAAAAGGACAATCGCAGAGCTAATAACCTCCGTTTTTACAATAGCATTTCTTCTTCTTGGTACCACCCTCGTAATACTATATGCCAAAGGTTATAGATTCAATCTATCCGAGACAACCGTAGAAAAAACAGGCGTTGTAAGCATAGATAGTAACCCATCTCGCGCAAATCTCTACATCGATGGAGAGCTTATTGGCAAAACACCGAAATCAGCCGGATCAATTAAAGAAGGAAACAGAAAAATCGAGTTAATTCTAGATGGCTACAATAAATGGGAGAAATATGTCCCGGTACAAATCGAGAAATCAACTCCATATTATGCATATTTGTTTTTATCTAAACCAATAAGCAAGCAAATTTTCTCTTCAAAATCACCAATAATTGAATATGACACCTTTAGTAGCAAAGATTCGTTAATTGTCGCCTCAATTGAAGAAGATTATCTAAGAATATATAAATACCCAATCAATCAGCCATTTTGGAACAGAAGCCCAAAAGAGACTGTCGTACTAGAAGAAAGTATTACTAAACCAACTAAATATTCTCTTCTTCCCTCTCCTGATGGACAATCAATAATATTAACTAAAATTAGCGCAGAAAATAGCTCTGTTAGTTTCACAGAGTCTGAAACGATTAACCCTTTAAGCACAAGGATAATTTTAAATCCTTTAACAAGTGAAACAACTCCCGTGCCTTTTTCGCTCAAAGGATTTAGCTCACAAGAGTATTCATACAGCTGGACACCTAGTAGTAACCATCTGATTATAGTTTCAGAGCGGGAAATTTACTCATATAATGTTGACAAAGAGGTTTATGTACTGCTCCAAAAGACTGATCAAGAAATTGTATCACCTTACTATGTTTCGCAGTCTGAGCTTTTCTATTATTATGACTCCCAAACAGACACAATTTATAAAAAGCATATTGACGGAAGTGGGAACGAACTTGTTGTAACATTTAGCGATATAAAAGAAATCAAAAATTTCTATATACCAGAGAATTTTCTTGGCATACTTATTGAAACAGCAGATAAAGTATATTGGTATGATGGCGAAACAAGCACAAAAACAGATATTGTTTTTGACGATAAATTTGAATTCCTAAGCTTTTCACCTGATGGCAATAACTTCCTTTATAAAACAGCTGACAAAATTGTTACTTACACATACTACAAAAAAGAAAATGATCATGTGACTCCAATAGGTACAAGAGAAATACAAATTGGAGATAACTGCACTAATTTTAGCTGGGCTAGTTCCTCTAACCACCTTACTTTTACATGCGAAGAAGAGGAACAGTTTTTTTATAGTTGCATAATAGATATAGATGGAGATAACTTCTATATACTTGACACTAAGGATCAAAAAGGAACTTCTATACTATCTAGCGATCTAAAATTCCTTTATAGCACAAACACAACCTCAACTTCTATGCTAGAAATCAATCAAATTCAATTAAGATGAGTATGGATATACAAATCGCAATATGCGTCTGTAGCTTGCTTGGATAGAGTCCTGCCAATTGACTTGTATTAAAAGGACTAAACTGTTCTTT
>CAZRRH010000001.1:161816-216332 GCA_964602665.1 uncultured Candidatus Saccharibacteria bacterium | reverse complement strand
TATAAGATATAAATATACAAATCGCAATATGCGTCTGTAGCTCAATTGGATAGAGTCCTGCCAATTGACTTGTATTAAAAGGACTAAACTGTTCTTTTATAAGATATAAATATACAAATCGCAATATGCGTCTGTAGCTCAATTGGATAGAGCAACGCACTCCTAACGCGTAGGTTGCCAGTTCGATTCTGGCCAGACGCGATTTGTATAATATTTATAGAAAAAGAGTTTGATTAAGAAAGAAAATTGGCAGGACACTCCTAACGCGTAGGTTATCTCAATCTCCAAGAGCAAAGCGATTGGAAAGATTGAGAAATCATACCACTTTATGTGCGTATGGTTGCCAGTTCTCAGGCTATAACTTCGTTATGGCCTGATGGCCAGACGCGATTTGTATGGTATTTATAGAAGAAGAGCATAATTAAGAAAGAAAATTGGCAGGACTCTCCTAACGCGTAGGTCATCTCAATCTCCAAGAGCAAAGCGATTGGAAAGATTGAGAAATCATACCACTTTATGTGCGTATGGTTGCCAGTTCTCAGGCTATAACTTCGTTATGGCCTGATGGCCAGACGCGATTTGTATGGTATTTATAGAAGAAGAGCATAATTAAGAAAGAAAATTGGCAGGACTCTCCTAACGCGTAGGTCATCTCAATCTCCAAGAGCAAAGCGATTGGAAAGATTGAGAAATCATACCACTTTATGTGCGTATGGTTGCCAGTTCTCAGGCTATAACTTCGTTATGGCCTGATGGCCAGACGCGATTTGTATATTCATTAATAAAGAAAATGATAGAAGAATATTTAAAAAAAATAGATTTACCTGAATATAAAAAAAGACTCATACTAGAAAAATATTCTGATGGTAAAATACAATCAATAGATCATATAACAAGCTTGTCCAAAACAGAAAGAAGCCTGCTTTCCAAGAGCTTTAAATTCCGTATACTAAAATTGCACAACATTACTAAGTCAGATAATAATATAAAAGCGATTTTAGAGACAGAAGATGGTAAATTTATAGAAACTGTTTTAATAAAAGAGAAAGAACACAATACCGTTTGCTTAAGCACTCAAATTGGCTGTCCTGTAAAATGTGTATTCTGCGCTAGTGGACATATCCCCTACCAACGAAATCTATCGGACAGAGAAATTGTTGAACAGTATCTATTTTGGAGTTCACAAATATCAGACAGCAATCCAAATATCGTATTTATGGGTATGGGAGAGCCTCTTCTAAACCTAGAGAATGTATTAGGAAGTATAAGGTTTTTACAGCTGTCAAAAAGGAAGATCACAATATCTACTGTTGGCATAATAGAACCCCTAAAAGCCCTTCTCTCAAACAAAAATCAATTTAGGATTGCTCTTAGTCTTCACTCCCCTTTTCAAGATGTTAGAGAAAAACTTATTCCATTGGCAAAAAAAAACCATATCGAAGATATAATTAATGAACTAAAAATATATACTCAAAAATATAATAAAAGAATAACAATTGAATATTTACTGCTAAAAGGTATAAACGATCAAAAAAAAGATGCCGATGAGCTAATTTCTTTAGTAAGGCAATTTAATCCAGAAAATATCTTTGTAAATTTAATAAAATATAACAAAACTCCGCATTGCAAATTGGAGGCCACAGAAATAAATGGAATCTTCCAATTTAGCGATTATTTGCGGAAAAAAGGCATAAACAACTATATAAGATTCTCCAAAGGTGAGAATAAAGCCTCTGCCTGCGGTCAATTAGCTTGCGAGCTAAATCTCCCCAACCAAAGTTAATATTCTACTTACCAAAGAAGCTTTCTTATCAGAAATTACATAGCTCCTAAATCTACTCTGCGCTGTATAATCCAAGAGCTTTTGCTCTTTAAGAACTCTTATACAGTAGTAAATCGTTGGCTTTGTAATGCCTGTTCTTTTGTAGATATCTTCTACAAATACTGGTTTTTGGTTATCATAGATAACCTTAAGAACATTGTATACTCTCTCGTTAAAAACTCTTAATGCGCTGCGTTCTTTACTTGTGAGAGTAACTTTCTTTAATTTATCTTCTTTCATATTCTTATTATACCACAAATAAAAATAAAATGCAATACTTAATATTCTTTATCCCATAAAATTAAAATCAAGACAGCCAAGACAAAAGGTGAAGATTGCTATGTACAAACCTTGTATACAAAAGCGGAGAATACTGTCAGTCTATAATATTTCATATTAATTAACAGACACTAATACTGATTGCTAACATTTTTAAAGTGCAGTTATCAAATCATATAGTAAAATTTTTCCCTTGTGTTGTGTTTTTAGAGACAATGTTTCATTGTGTTAGAAATTCTTTTCCAACAGCGTTTATTTACAATGTTTTTCGTCAAATCTATTTTATAAACTAATTCCCTTTTCTAAAAAGATAATATCGAATCACCATACTATCTTCTTATAATATATATAGAAATTAGGACCTCAAATATGGTATAATATGGTTTATGATAAAAATAAGAGGAGCAAGAGTTAACAACTTAAAAAATGTATCACTGGACATACCAAAAAATAAAATGGTGATTTTCACTGGCGTATCAGGAAGTGGCAAATCTTCTCTTGCATTCGACACATTATATGCAGAAGGTCAAAGAAGATTTGTTGAGTCACTCTCTTCCTATGCAAGACAATTTATTGGGCTTATGGAAAAGCCTGATGTTGACTCGATAACCGGCTTATCCCCTGCTATTTCAATCGATCAAAAGACGTCAAGTTCAAACCCAAGATCTACTGTTGGCACGATAACAGAAATTTACGATTATCTAAGATTATTATATGCAAAAGTCGGCCAACTATACTGCCCTGCATGTGGCGAAATGATTCAATCCCAAACCATAGATGAAATAACATCACAAGTGATTAACATTGCCAATAAAACAAAAGAGAAATATCAAATACTATCTCCAATTGTACAAGATAAGAAAGGAGTCTTCACTTCTACTCTTATAAAACTGCAAAAAGAAGGCTTTGTCAGAGTAATAGTCGATGGTAACCTTTATACATTAGACGAAGTTGAACAGATAAAATTAAAAAAGTACGAAAAACACTCAATTGACTTGGTTATTGACAGGCTAAGCTATGACTCAGAGGAGAAAAGAGTCAGAGACAGCATCGAGTTAGCATGCAACAAATCAGACGGACTTGTAAAAATGCTTTTTGCAAATGGAAAAGAACAGCTGTTTTCTGAAAATTCTTCTTGTAGCAGGTGCAAAATATCGTACAACAGAATAACGCCTGCCTCCTTCTCTTTTAACTCTCCAGAAGGAGCTTGTGAGAACTGTACAGGTCTAGGATATCTCAAGCAGATAAATAAAAGCCTCATATATAATCCGAGATTATCCGTACTTGAAGGCGGAATCTTCCCTTGGAGTAATAAAACTACTACCGACAGTTGGACACTAAAAATACTTGAATCTGTAGCAATAGCAAACGGTTTTGATCTTAAAACGCCAATAGGAGAATATCCAAAAAAGGTTTTTGATCTAATATTTTATGGCGATAAAAACAACAAAACGTATAAAATATCATATCAAAACAGAGAAGGTCTTAGGAGATTCTACGAAACTGGCTATGAAGGCGTAATTCCACAACTAGAAAGGCGTTATAAATCAACAGATTCCGAATATATCCGAAAAGAAACAGAGAAATTTATGGAAGAGATCTCCTGCCCTGTTTGCCAAAGCAAAAGACTAAAAAAATTCTCCCTGAGCGTAAAAATACTTGATAAGAATATTTATGAAGCAGGAGAATTATCAATAAAAGAGCTTCCAGATTTTATAGAAAAAGTCGACAAAGAGCTTATCGGGAATCAGAAAGAGATTGCAACGCCCATACTTAAAGAGATTAAAAGCAGATTACAATTTCTCAATAATGTTGGTCTAAACTATCTTACATTAAATAGACGAGCAAATTCTTTATCCGGTGGCGAAGCTCAAAGAATCCGCTTAGCATCACAGATTGGTACGGGTCTAACAGGCGTACTGTATGTGTTAGATGAGCCTTCGATCGGTTTGCATGCCAAGGATGTTTCACGCCTTATTGACTCACTTAGGAGTCTCAAAGAGCTTGGTAATACGCTTATAATCGTAGAGCACGACCAAGAAACAATTTCTAGCGGCGATTGGATCGTTGATGTAGGACCGTATGCCGGCGACGAGGGAGGCGAAATTGTTGCTCAAGGCACTCTAGAAGAGATAAAATTGACGAACAGTATTACTGCTCAATATCTAAGAGGCGAGAAAAAAGTCGGAGATACTTATCAAGAAAAACTTGACAAGAAGCTTTTTAGCAATAATATCAATAACTACCTCACAGTCAAAAATGCAAGAATCAATAATTTAAAAAACCTCTCTGTCAAATTCCCTCTGGGCAAATTAGTTTGCATCACAGGAGTATCAGGAAGCGGTAAATCATCCCTAGTAAACGATACGATTGCCCCTGCCTTGCACAAAGTACTGGCACGAGAAGATTACAATCGAGATTTTGTAGATGAAATATCTGGATATGAAAATTTAAGGAATCTTATTTTAATAGACCAATCACCTATCGGAAGAACTCCTAGATCAAATCCTGCTACATACACAGGAGTTTTTACATATATAAGAGATTTATTCGCACAAACACAAGAAAGCAGAGCCAGAGGATATAAGCAAAATCGCTTTAGCTTCAATGTTAAAGGTGGTAGATGTGAAAAATGCCGGGGGGATGGACAAATTAAAATCGAAATGCAGTTTTTGCCTGATATGTATATAACTTGTGAAGCCTGTGGAGGCAAAAGATACAATAGTGATGCTTTGCAAATCGACTACAACGGAAAAAATATTGCGGAAGTTCTTAATATGACGGTAGATGAAGCAACAGATTTCTTTAGAAACCTGCCTAGCATACATCGTAAACTTGCACTACTCCAAGAAGTTGGCCTTGGATATATAAAAGTTGGCCAATCAGCCCTTACTTTATCCGGCGGAGAATCACAAAGAATCAAGTTAGCAAAGGAGCTAAGTAAGGTTATGCGCGGAAATTCTTTGTATATCCTTGATGAGCCGACAACAGGACTGCATTTCTATGATGTAGATAAACTCTTATACATTTTAAAAAGACTTGTTTCTAAAGGCAATTCTGTCTTTGTAATTGAACATAATCTTGATATTGTCCGTCACGCCGACTGGATTATTGATCTTGGCCCAGATGGTGGTGATGCTGGTGGGGAAGTGATTTTTGAAGGCTCTGTCGAGGATATTAAGAAGTGTGAAAAGAGCTGGACAGGGAAGTTTATATAGAGAGTATTCCAATTTTTTAAAAAGATTATTCGCTTACAACACTAACAAAATATGTGTCGTTTTTTAGGAATATATGATAAAATATATACAAAACATTGAAATAAAATAATCATTTCGATTTTCCCAAAATGTCAGATCCCATAAGAGAACCTATTCTTGAAAAACCGGATCCCCTAAGGGACACTATTATCGAGCAACCAAAGCCAGTTGAAAGTGATCCCCAAGAAGAAACAGTCAAGCTCCCTGATACCACGCAAGAAAGTGAATTAACTGATATTTTATCTTTATACCAATTACCAAATCAACATCCTGTAACATTAGAAGAATTTGTTATAATAATTGAAAGACTACAGGGGGTCTACGCTGAGGCTGATAAAATTTATCAAGCTCAAAGAAGAATTAAGAAAACCCTTTCCAAAGACACAAAAAGAGAAGACAGAGAATCGAAAGCTCTTGAATTACTTAAAGAAGATCCATATAATGCAACTTTTGTTATTTCAGAAAATATTGAGCTATTTGGATTTGCAGAAAGAGAAACAATTTATAAAGAACTTTTGAGAGTAGCCCCACAACAAGCAGCTTCTGGCCTAGCAGAAAATATTTATTGTTTTCAATATGCTAGACGAGTTCCAATTTTAGGAGAACTTCTAGAGAAAGCACCCAAACAAGTCGTAGCAACAATAGCAGAAATTATTCATTTTTTTCCTCCAGATGACCGTAAATCAATTTTTGATAGACTTATAGAAATAGATCCTAACAGGGCAATTCCTATATTAGCAAAAAAATTGTGGGTTTTTAAAGATAAGACCGAACAAGAAATTGCTCGCCAAAGACTTCTCGAATTAGCTACACCAGAAACTGCTCCTGCTTTAGCTGACTCGCTGTCCTACAGTATGGAATCAGATTTCGCCAAACTTTTACAAATAGCTCCAGAAAAAGTCGCTTCTATTCTTGCGAAAAAAACAATATTTTTTCCTGAAACAGAAAGATTTGCTCGAGCACTTAAACTTATCGAAATCGCTCCGCAACAAGTAGCCAGAATTTTTGCAGAAGATATTAAATTCTATCCTGAACAAGAACAGTTAGGTCTAGCTATTAAACTCCTTGATTCAGCCCCATATCAAGCAGCTCTTGGCTTACTTAGTAACATGGCGTCTTTTCCACAAGATCTTAGAGACAGAATTGCCATAACAGCTTGGGAAGCTGAAAGAGCAGAATTAGAAGACGCAGAAACAGTTATGAATCCAGCATTATATGATGGTCTTAAAAATTCCCGTTTTTATAGAAGGCGACTTCAAAAAACAGGGTCAGATACAATCCTGCTAGGAGAAGACAATCTATTTAATAGAATTATTCTAAGAATCGTTCCTGTAAGTGCATTTGTAAACTGGATGAATGCATATGCTGCATATAGAATATGGCAAGAAGCTGGGTTTAATTATGTGCCTATAGAACCGATAGTTAGAGCCAGCATTATAAAGGGCAACAGTAATAATGTGCGAGTTTTTACAGGGGTATTAGGAGTTACAGTAGAAAGATATCTTAAAATGTTCTCTGTTAGTGATCAAGATAAGTATTATGTTACTGATCAAGTAGAAAAGATTCAAGAAACACTATTAAGAATGGGTGTAAACCACGGTCATCCACATTCAAACAATTTCTGTGTTGTTCATGAGAGGACATCTGATGGGGAAATAGATTGGAGCAAGCCGCCTAGGGTTTATTGCATAGATTTTGACCAGTCAGATTCTTTCCTTTAACAAAATAAATATTAATATACCTTTTGTCTATTCATATATATGATTAGTTATTTCCCCCTGACAAAATATGAATTACCCGATTTAATCAAGAAATCCTCACCTATCAAAGTCCCATCATCGACAATTGAAATGCTATATTTACCATTTTTCATAAAAGCTATCATCTTAACATCATTAATATCTTTTGCAGAGGGATTATTTTTATTTGCAAGTTTCGATAAATAATGTGAGCTCAATAAGTGCCAGCCTTCTTCTACATCACCAGGTGTAAAAGAAGAGTTTAAAAATCCCTCTATCTTAAATTCTGCCGGACCACTTAAAAGCAGTATATAGCCCCTATTTTCATCAAACTCAAAGTTATCTCCAACGAAATTTCCATCTTTTTTCAAAAACATTCTCCATTTATTATCTTCATAAGATGCCAATGCACGAAATTTTTCACCAACTTTCTCTGCCATGTCCTTAGCATACTTAATTTCACTGCTTGGTACAGATATAAAATTGAAACCTTTCTGCAAATTATACGAATATGAAACGGAGACATTCTTTACCTGTTTTGGATATTCATAAGACGAGAACATACCAGGAATTGAGAATATAACACCTTGATCAACGAATTTTTCTCCATCCCACTCATATCTTTTAAAATCTATATTATCAATATTAACTGTAGCATTCCAATAATCGCTAAGAGGTGTTTGATTTTCAAGCCAATTTGGATGTCCCGGAGCAATCTCTCCTGCCCACATGCCAGAAGTTGTGACAAGGTGAATATCTTTATACTTATGATATGTATATTTATGTACATGCCCTCCGAGAACTGCTCTTAAATTGTGTGTGCAATCCAAATCATCTATTAATTCTGTAAAAAAATCTGGAGAAGCAACAGAAGAATATTCTTGTCCAATAACAGAATTCTCGCCTATTGCTATGTAATTAGGATGATGAGTTAAAATAATCGTTGCAGTTGCATCAGATTTTTTGCAAATTTGTTCCTTTAACCAGCCACCGATCTCACTAGATTTATACTCATTTGGCAACGGAAAAGGGGTTGTTATAAATCTTATACCTCCTCTCTCAAATGAATAATACTGCTTAAAAAAACTTTCCTTCGGAAAGGATTTTTGAGGATTTTCCCAGTTAATTTTGTAATTCTTAGGAGAACAATAGTATGGTATTTGCCAAACCTCTGAATTCAATGACTCATTTTTTGAAGGAACACCGTAATTTTTTATTCCTTTTATAATAATCTCTGCTCCATCTGCTTCACCAGATTTTATAACTTTTGTATCTCCCCAACATATCAAATTTCTTACATCATCTCTCATTGGAATAATTCCATTTTGCTTTGTTGATTCTTTATAATCAATATCGTCATCATCATTTATGATGTAAAATTCTATGGGATTGTTGTTATTTCTTATCGAGTCGCCCCTAAGTCGAAATATCATATCTCTTACTCCCGTTGTAATACCAAAATCTCCAAGATGTATAAGCATTTTCGGATTCTGTTTTGCCAAATCATCACTCACAACATCTTTGAAAAACCAAGATGATTTAGATTGAGTATCTGCTACTATTGATATGTTCCAAGGCTCAAATGCATAGGAATAGTTTGGAAATGCAAGAAATATGATAATCAGGAATAATAACCTAGAGGGCAGAGACTTTTTCATAGAAATATTCTACCATATTAGGTCGTTTAGAACTAGCATAGAAAAACCTTGATCAATTATTATAGAGTTCTTATAATTGATTTATTCTACTATCGTTTTTGTAATAAAAATCTTCTATATGATATTTGGCTTTCAGCAGGAAAAAAGTTCTTACCATTAACTATATCAAATTCTATGAAACTAAGTGCGTTTTTAAAAAAAAGATTTTTATAATAATTTACAGGCCATGCTTTACGCTTTTGATCGTAAAGGATTTTTATTTTTCCATTTTGCAGTGTTTTGAAACTATAATAGTAACTTAATTTATTTATTTCTTTATCACTTATCATCTCCTGATTATCCCCATAGCGAGGATTATCAAACTCTTTATTTACACAGCAAGAAAAAAAACATATACCAGAATTATGTTTGAGGACCCTCGCGATTTCAGAAATAGTTTTGTTATTCTGATAACTAAATCTATTAAAGTTTATTGCGCAATCATTTATCAACAAGTCAACAGAATCTTTTTTAAATGGCAATTTATTCATATCACCAAGTTTAAGGGAAATATTTACACCAGGCAACTTCCCTTTTATATATTTTTTGTGCCGAATTAATACTTCAGAATCTATATCAATTATAATAATCTTATCTTCGCAATTATCCCTTGGTAATAAAATTTCGTTATTTAAAACGCAAACATTTTCTTTAAAGCTTGAGCCAGAAACTATTACAAGAAGTGGCGATTTTAAATGAATCACATTCATTTTAAATATATTGTATACAGAAGAATAAGCTTTTATTGCCTCAAAAATATGCTTATGAGTAATTACACATTCCTTTTTGTCTTCAAACAAATCGTAATATGCCTTTTTTCTATTCATAAAGTAAAAATGTTTATATTTTCATTTTCTTCCTTAATCCTTCAAATCATCGCAGATCTCTTTAGTGAGATTATTTAATCTCCAAACAGGTGCTATCTTCTTATTGAAAAAATCTTCTATCTTGTCAGCATCTGGACCTAAAACAAAACCTGTGTATTCCTTGGGGATTATATAAACATCCCCATAATCAATAAAAGCCATCAAATCTGAATAAGATCCATCACATATATGAGTATTACTTAAAGTCAAAATCCCATTATCATAGGACCAATTTCCGACACCAGAAGATGGCCTAGTATCATCTGGGCCAGAATAATCGAGCCGCCAATTAAGATCGATAGTCCCGTCAGCATTAAACACGCCCCACTCTCCTGAAGCTGCAAAGCTTTGAAATGATAACCCAACAGGAAAGTTCTCGGGCAAACTTTCAATTTCTCCAGGAATACACTCTCTGTCATCAATTTTTTCTTGTGAGTCAGTAGTTGGTTGATTATCTATTTTATCGATTGGCTCATCAGACTGATTATTTAATAACAGTTTTTGTTCACAAGTATATATTCTTTGATCTAATTCTGTTTTGATTTTTGCGTTTTGGTCTTTTTGCCAAAAACATAATCCTACACTAACTATTGTTGAGAATAATAAGATTATTATAAAGAATATCAGAAGTTTTTCTAAACTGTTTTTGTGCATTTTTAAGAATTGCATTTTTATAGAAGGCGCATTTTGATCTGTAGACTGTTCATTATTTTCCATTTTTATATTTAATAAGCTTATATAAAAATTTTATTGCTTTATATTTTCAAGTAAATTATTGAATTCACTTCAAAAATTTTCGTATGCCTTTCTGTCAAATTCATCTATAATTACCTTTTCAACTCCCTCAAATAAAGTTTTCGCTTTATTTGCAAAATTATAAATAATAAATCTATACTCATTTCGATCCATCTCAAATGAGATTTCTGAATATATTATAGCATCTTTTTTATTAGTAGTCGGGAATTTTTTAAATCCTTCTAAAAGAACAGTGTTCTTTTTATGTTTTGTACTCCATACAACACGGATTGGACATCCAAGCATAAGTATGACCCCACATCCATGAAAGATAATTGTATCATCTTCACCTTCTCTTGGATAATCAAAATTAGCGCTTCTTAATAAAGCCAATGCGGTTTCGCTTATACCCCAATCTCCATCTTTAGCAGATAAAATTTCTATCCCCTTCACTTTCAAGAAAATTTTACCATGAGAGCATAAATCGAATTTATATGAGTCTTCAAAAGCAAGCCAGTTTTGATCCAATATTTCAATTTCTAAAAGATTTTTCATTAAATATTTCCCTTTTTATTATTAAACTTTTTATTTATCTGTCATTTTATTAGAATATATTTTCATCCACTAAATTGTACTAATTCTTTTTGGATACTATTTTTTTTAGAATAAGTATTGGCACATATGATTTTTCACACTTGTTATATTTATAACCATAACAAATACCATTACAAGCTGTGTGAATCCCATACCGAATCATACCATCATCAGATACTGTTTTACCAAAACAACGATCCGCATAACAAGCTCCGTCATATTGCCCACACTCTATTTTTTGCGGATTTAAAAAGATTAACGTTCCAATTAAGAAAAAAACTACAATACAAATAATAATTATTATTATTAAAATCTTTTTTATCGCGACATTCATTTGTTTTCTATTTTCAGAAATCATTTTTTTCAATAAAATCTTAGCTATTTTTATTATTAAAAAAATCTTTTACTTTGTCGAATCCAATAAAAGCTAAAACAAAAACAGTACTCGCGATAAGCAAATTAAAAAACATATTGATCCAAAGAAAATCTACTCCACCTCTATTCAAATCTAAAAACCTGAAATCTTTAATAACAGGAAATGGCAGATAAAAACGATTATGCCCTTCATACAATCCACAGCAGGTAAGCAAGTCATTGTACTGTTTTTCAAAATTAAAGAAGCAAATGCCAACAATTAAGACGTATAAGAAAAATATGATAATTCTTTTGTTAATACTAGGTCTTTTAAATCTCATAACTTACAATCTTCCCCTTCACAAAACGCATACTCCTTACTTTACCACCGTCAAAATACTTCTTAAGCCCCGCATCACTCAAAACAACCAAATTAACATCATCATCGGTGGCTTCCACATCAACAATAACTCGACCTCTCACCTTCCCATTAATCTGCACAGGAATCTCAATCTGCTTAATGCACTCATTTGTGCCAAAACCAGTTGGCCAATCTTGCAAATGAATAGAATCATCATGTCCCAACTTGCTCCACAACTCCTCAGCAATAAACGGTGCAAAAGGTGCAAAAACAAGCAGAAATTGCTCCCATACTTTACGGTCAATCTTCTCCTGCCCACCCATAAAATTAACAAACTCCATAAACTTGCTCACACAAGTATTAAATCTAAGATCCGAAATCGCAGGAGCAATATAATTTAATAATTTATCTGCCAAAATTTTCTGCTCTTCACTCTCAAAATCTTCGTTTACTTTATCCTGCAAAGTCCAAACCTTATTCAGAAATCTAAAAACACCTGTCTCTCCTTTAACGCTCCATGCCTTGCTATCTTCCAGCGGTCCCATAAACATCTCATACAGACGAAGCGTATCAGCTCCATGCCTGTCCATAACATCAGTTGGGTTAATAACATTACCCCACCTCTTACTCATCTTGCGACCATCCTCACCTAAAATCAGCCCTTGATGGCGGTGATATAAAAATGGCTCTTCAGAATCAATATAACCAGCATCATAAAGCACTTTTGTAAAAAACCTAGAATATAATAAATGGCCTGTAACATGTTCAGGGCCTCCGATATAGAAATCCACAGGCATCCATTTATCCAAAACCTCCTTACTTGCAAACTGCTTATCATTTTTTGGATCAAGATATCTCATGTAATACCAGCTACTGCACATAAAAGTATCCAGTGTGTCAACTTCTCGTTTCCAACCTTTGCCATATTTCTCCTCTACTCCTTTTTGAAACTCATTTGAATAAGTCAAAGGAGATTTACCTGTCGGCATAAAATCAACATCATCAGGCAATTTTACAGGCAAGTCATCATCCATTGCCCTGACAAGTTCGAGCTGTACAGGAGCATTTATCTCCTCAAGAAGTTTTGGGAACTCATCTATCTCAAAATGCCCCATTTCTCTAAACCTAACAATTCTTGCAAATGGGAACTTTTCTTTTATCCATTTTTCTGTTTGCTCAAGTGGTATATACGGATCGTTTGTTGATAAGTAAAAAACTATCTCTCCTACATTTTTTGCAACAGATGAAAAGTCGATGTTTTTTATATTTGAGATGAAATTTTCAAGTGTTTCTTTGTCTTTTTTTTCTAAATCACTAAGATAGGTAAATGGTGATACAGGACAAACTAAAATTAGCTTTCTAAACTTTTGCCCTTCTGCCAGCTTCAAAGCAGTAACAGAGCTAAGACTTCTACTTGTCAAAACTGTATTTGAACTATCTTCCCCAACAGCCTCTTTTACAGATTTTAGCCACTCTTCAAAAACAGGTACATCTGGATTAGGTAATACAGGTGTTTTTGTATCCTCAAATCTACTCTGAATCCAAGGATGATAACTTTCAGTGGGCGAACTACCCCAAGCATGCAACTGCACCAATTTATCAGGCTTATTTGCATATATTTTGGAAAGCTTCTTTTGATCCTCTGTTAAAGGCTTAATCATCATCGGCACTGGAGCACCCCAAAACCTCTGCCTTGATACAGACCAATCATGCAATTTAAACATCGTTTCTTTCGTAGCAATACCCTGTTTTTCAAATTTCTCGAGGATTTTTTGTGTAAATTCTTTATTATCCATTCCATTATACTCGCCACTATTGATCATTTTGCCATCTCCCGTATATAACTTGTCAGCCAAATCGGCTCTTATTTCTATAGGACTTATTACTTTGATAATCGGTATCTTATAGTTTCTTGCAAATTCGTTATCTCTCTCATCATGTGCAGGGACGCCCATAACTGCTCCTGTGCCGTAATCAGTAAGCACATAATCGGCCACAAATACAGGTATCTTCTCATTATTAACAGGATTAACTGCTTGTACACCGTTAATAAGTACACCCTTTTTCTCTTTATTTACAGTCCTCTCAAGCGAACTCTTGGACTTTGCATGCTTAATATACTTAGCCAAAGCATCTTTATTGCTAGCTTTACTCATAATATCAGCTCTTTTATCCAATAACTCAGGAGACAAAACAAGAAAAGTGCAACCATATATAGTATCAATCCTGGTAGTAAAAACCTCAACCCCCTTCTCTAACCCATCAATTGCAAAGCGAACTTTTGCACCAGCACTTTTACCAATCCAGTCCTGCTGTCTTTTTATGCTCTCAGCAGGCCAATCTAAAGCAGGCAGATCCTCATAAAGCCTATCTGCGTAATCAGTTATTTTAATATACCAAACATCAATTGCTTTTTGCTCTACAAGAGTGTCACATCTCTCGCAATTTCCATCTTTGACTTGATCATTTGCCAAAACTGTCTTGCATTTTGAACACCAGTTTGTCATTTGTTTATCTCGGTACACTAATCCCTGATTGTACATAAGCAAAAAGAACCACTGCGTCCATTTATAGTAATCAGGGTTATGACTTCCTACTTCTCTATCCCAGTCAAGCGAACATCCCATCCTGCCAAGCTGGTATCGAAAATTCTCAACAGCATCATTAATACTAATTTTTGGATGAATATTTGTTTTTATTGCATAATTTTCAGCTGGTAATCCAAATGCGTCCCAACCGATAGCTTGCATAACATCTTTGCCGATCATCCTATTGTAGCGGGCGTAAATATCACACGCTGTATAGCCCTCTGCATGCCCTACATGCAATCCATATCCCGATGGATAAGGGAGTTGTGGGAGGATGTATTTTTTCTTTTTTTTGTCAGGAGTTGATTTTGCTTGATAAAGCTTTTTACTTTTCCACTCTTTTTCCCACTTGCTTTCAATTTTTTTAGGATTGTACATAGGATATTAAATTAAAAAGTAAATTATTTTTTTTCGTCGTTTTTAGAATATGTTTTAACAAATTCAGTAAGTCCGGCCTCTTTATACTTTGTAATATCTCTTTTTAGATAACCAAATTTTTTGGAATAGTAAACGCCACACGCATGATAACATTTTTTACCGTTTAGAACACCGCTTTTAAGCCCAAGATCGTTTTTAACAAGCCAGGATATCCTTGCATCCTCACTCTTTCCCATATCCATTTTGCCGATATTAAATTTTAGCTTTATCTTTTTAAAATCATCTGCTCTTATTATCGCACACCAGCCTCCAGTTGGTCCCTCTTGTATTAAAAATTTACCAACCTTAACCTCTTTATAATTATCAGGGGTCGGTTTAGCACCGTTTGTATATTCATCTTGCACAACATCCAAAGCCAAAAACCCAAACTGCTTAGCTTCGTTAATTCCTTCAACCAAGTGTTTATCAAAATCTTTTGGGAATTTTATAACATCATCATCAATGATAATAATATATTTACCTTTTGCACTATTAAGAAGCCTTTTATACTCTTTTAATCCTTTGTTTTTCTTATTGTATTTAACAATTATTTCAGGATGTTTTTTCGCATAATCTTTGAGATGTTCTACTGTTCCGTCATCAGAGCCGTTATCAATAATTCTATATTCAAAGCTGTATTTCCCCGAAAAATTTGCAAAGAAAGAGTCAAGGCACTCCTGTACAAAATGCCTCCTATTCCAAGTCAGCATAACAAAACTTATCTCTTTGTTTGACCTTGTTAATATGTTCATTTATCAATCGGTTTCAACCCTATAACCTACTTTATGATAAAAGTTTCTTGTGCTGTATGAAGTATCGTATAATCCTCTGACTCTTGATTATCATATCCAACAGTAACAATATAGAGCTTATTGGCTCCATCTTTTACAAATACTCTCTGATCAATATTGATATCAAGCCTATCAATTACAAAATTTATCTGACATCCCTCTTGATCATTATAATCAGAAAAACTCTGAGCAAAAGGAACCCGTACTTCAGAACCAAACATGGTCGCATATGCTTCCTTCAAAGTATCGGCAAAGCTTGAACATTGAGTATCTGAAACAACAACAAGATCTTTTGTATCAGAAGTTACATTTATACTATTATAACCACTCTTATCGTTTAACTTACTTGACTGATATTGCATCAGAACTCCTGCCATTTCAACTTTTGCATACTCTTTTGGGTAATAAAAAACATATTCATCAGTTTCTACTTTTGATAAACCGCTTATATCACTTATTTCTGATTCAATTTCCTCGATACTTTCATTCAGAGATTTTTCTATATCTATTTTGGTCTCATCTACAACTTTTTCTGAGGCAAAATAAAAAGCAAGTGCACTTCCCCCACAACAAAGCACTAAAACCAATATAACAACAAGAATAATTATCGGGGCTTTTGACTTCTTCTTAACAACAGGCTGTGCTTCTGCAACATTTGTCGTTTGAACAGGCGTTGCATTTACCTTTTCTACCGGCTGATTATCTTCCATAATTAAAAAAAATAAAATTATATAAGAACAAATGGACCTGAAGGGATTCGAACCCTTGACCCCACGCATGCCATGCGTGTGCTCTAACCAACTGAGCTACAGGCCCTAATATTCCTAATATTATACACTTTTTTATGTTTATTGTAAAAGCTATTTATTTTGTCCTAAAAGATTGCGATTGTATACAAATATTACCCTACCTGTTTTCCTTGGGAACGGGATTTTTAGCTATCCCGTCAAGCGTTTTTATTAAAACCCCTTCTTTTTGTTTCACGGTTGATATTTGCATGTTTCACAAAATCTGTCACTAGCAGTAAAACTATTATCCCAATGCTCCATACCAACCAAATACTACTTCCTGTTTGCGCCAAATTTTCAGATTCATTCTCGTTTTGTACAAAGCTAAAACCTCCTGTCCCAACAAGCCCAAAGATTTGCCAATAATCAACTCCTCCTATACTGACTATCTGGACATTATCATCATCGCTATCTAAGAAATAAATACCAGGACAATTCTGTGACAATCCGCTTAGGGATATAGCTCCCGGGCAAATAGCGACCTTATTATCACCTGTTTTTTTGGAACGAACAAAGTGAACTCTCCTACTAAGCCGTGGATAAATGCTCGTCCCTCATTTTGATCAGATCCAATAAGCACTTCTGACATATCTACATCATCAAGCATTGTGACTGTTTTACGGGCAATCAGTATCCCCGATTCGTTCTTGATTTCAAGTATAAACGATGCTCCATGTGTAAGACCATCCTCAAAATCATATTCATCAGGCAAAACAAGGATCACACCAGTGGGTACATCTATAAAATTATACTTGTTTACAGCAAATATCGCTTCTATGGCAAGGCTGTCTGCAACATTAGTATCCGTTCTTGGATTTTGTGTTACATCATCGCTCCATTTCACAAAATGATACCCTGTATCAGGCAACACCTCAACCGCAGAACCATCTTGACCATAAGAAATGGTCTGACTAGACTGCCCTGATATCGATCCACCTGTCTGTGCAGAATAAATTAGTGAGTACTCAAAGCCATACTCAAAAGTAGCTATAGAACTAACATTTCCAGCTAAATCACACGCAATTGCTTTTATAATAACAGGCTGAGAAATATTAATTGCACTTGAATATAAGCTACCAAAAGAACAGCTAGGAGAAGACTCATCTGTTGTATATCTAATAGAGTCGCTTCCAATGCTACTAAGAGACAAAGAAAATGGCTCGTCAAAAAAATCTGGAGTCGGATTTGCTATGACATCCAGCGGAGCTGTATTATCAACCTCAATATAAGAATCATCTGTAGTTATCTCGTAAACCATATCAAGATTAGATGCTGATATATCAAAAGAGATCGTCCCATCAATATCATTATCACTAACATCAAAATATGCCGAAAAACTTGTTGATAAGCCCGAAGGATTTATAACGACAGGATTAGTCATTAATTGTCCACCTGAATGAACTATAATCGATGGTTCTATATTTCCTGTGGCTGTAAATGATATCATAATATTATCCCCTGATTTTGCCCACATGTTAAGATCATTGTCAGAAGATATTTGTATTGAACTTAGTGAGTAAATAGGAATCGCCTTATTTATCGTAAAGTTGCCTCCCAAGTAAAAAGTCGTACTGAGCTGATCTTCCAAAACATCCTCTGTAATAACACCCTTTAATGAGTAAGTCCCGTTTACAACCTCTGTGATATCCCAACTAAAGCTTGTCTGATCCGACAAGGATAGTAGTGTACTAACCTCGTTCCCCTCGCTATCCAATAATATTACTGAGTAAAGCAAATTATCATTATTTGGATCTGTCGCTTGATTCCAAGATACATTTATACTATCACCATCATATATTCCGTTTGCGACTGGTGTCACAAAGGAGGTTGGAGACGGAGCTAAATTAGGAAGAGGCTCAAAAAACACATCCCTTGTTGCAACAACAGATGGCAAACCGTCATAATTAGCTGTTGTAGTAATCCTAACACCATCTTGGATTAAAGTATTTATGTCAGTTAATCTTCTAGCCACATGAATATGAGCATCAGGACATCCACTATTTGAAACAGGAGTATTCCATGTTCCACCTCCAGATCTGTCTCCCACAAGCCATCTGTTTGAGTAAGTACACAGATTAGATGGCTGATATCTTAGATTCCATCCGCGATTTACATTTGGCGAATCCTGATAAATAACAACAGAAAAGCCGCTAGATATATTTATATTTTTTGTGCCGATAGTACCATCAGAATTTGTACTTAGCGGAACTAGAAAATGGGTTGAGTAATCAGTACCAGGGGTATGGTTATGATGATACGTATCATCCTTACTAAATGTGGCCATAAGCTCTGTCTGAGCTTTATTCCTCCAATCAGAAGAATAATAAGTCGCAGGATCGACATTGCCAACAAGGTAAATCATTAAATCACCTGAATTATTTGTATTTACAGGGGCTGCATTAAATTCAATCCAAAAGCTCATTCCATCTGTCATTGTAAAAGGATTATTAAATTTCATAACATGATAACTTCGCCTCCATATTGGGATATTTAGTGGCTGATTATTCCATGTTATTTCAGAAGGAGCAAAATACACTTCAGGATATATATAATCTGGATATACATTTGGGCTTTGCCACCTTGAATTGAGAGCATCGTAAGTCATGCTCATATTCTTCTCTGTAGACGCACAAGTCCCATCAATTGTATAATCCCAACAAGTCGAAGATGGATTATCTCCATTTATTCCTGCTATTTTTAAATCTACAGAATTTGGAGAATCAGCAAATGTTTTATATATTTTATATGGAGTAAAAAGAGATACATCAAGGTCGGGAGATATCGTTATTGTTGCATCAGCTAAGGCTTCTTTACTCGAGAACAAGGCTGTGAGGATAAGCATGGTTAACAGCACAAACAAAGCCAGTTTTTTCATAATAATAGGAGTATAACAGGATTTGGAGTTGTTGTCAAAATGTGGACTTCAATCGAATCAGTCCGAACACATTATCGCAAGGGTTTAAGGCATTGACAAGCGTTTTTGAATTTTTGAATGGAATGAAGATTATGTACTAGTAATATTATTTATCCCTCCAGTTCTTATCAATTCTAGTTCGGAAGACTTTTTCAATTTTATTTTCTGTTTTTTTAGCTTTCTGATAAGAACCTTGAAATAAATTAATTTTGTCTGTTACTGAAATTACCTTAAAAATATGACATAACTGTGTGAGAGTAATTTTTGACGGAATAGATTTATCATTAAGTCCGATATCTTTTTTAAATCTGAATAATTGAGGTTTTGTAAATATTTTTAATTTACAGATATTGGGATTTGAATTATTAAAAATATAATAAATAAAATCTTTATAGAGTCCAAATTTATCAAAATCTATAAGAGGACCTTTCCTCTTTTTAATTCTCAGTAAAACAATATTTACATTAGGTTTTGGGTTAAAATCTGAATTGTTAAATCTATAGATAATTTTAAACTCGTAAATAGAACCATAAATTGAAGAAACTAGAGAATTAGGCACTCCTAATTGTTCTCCACCATATTTTTCGGCAGCTTCTTTCTGAAGTATCAAGTACCCTTGAGAGAATTGATTATTTTCCAACAAACCTTTTAAAATTATTGCCGTACTGTTAAAAGGAATATTTGAAAAAACTTTAAAATTATCTTGAGGTAATACGAATTCCTCAAAACTCACACCAACAACATTTACACTTTTTTCTAATCGAAATTTTTCTTCTAAATTCTTAAGTAAATTAACGTCTGGCTCGATACAGACAACCCTTCTAGAGTGTGATCTAAGAATATCAGTTATTATGCCCATACCAGCACCAATATCGAGAATAGTATCTGTTGGCTTGAAATCACATATTCCAATAAGCCTACGTAAAACCGATTCGTTTACTAAAAAGTTTTGACTGTATTTTAATAATTTAGACATAATATTAATAATATACTATTTTTTATTGGCACTAATAAAGTGTTAAATTCATTAGAGTCCACTTGGACTACTACTGTACACACTCGGCAATCCAGAAGTGCTATTTTTTCAAAAACCTGTAAACCCTTATGTTGTGCACAAATTTACTACTTTCGTAGGTGATTGGGTGCAGTCCTTCGGACTCCACCCAATCACTTCCTCGACTACGATTACTTGTGTGTGTAATCTATCGAGCTACTCAATTCGTAATTTGTGCTATCGGTAGGTTTTATTTTTAATATGATTTTTGTATTTAGCCATTTATCATAGGATATTTGGGGATTGTTCTTTTTAAACCATTTTTTAATTGATTCTTGGGTATATTCATTTACTATTTCTGAGATATTTTGTTCTTGTATGCGAGGTATTGTATTTGAAAGCATTTCTAATAGTTCTTTTGGTGCAATTTTGATAGTTAGTTCTTCTTTTAAGAAATATGTAACTGGTTTGTTTAGAAATTTTGCGATTTTTTCTAATTGATCAAGAGGAATATTATTTAGTCCTACTTCATAACGGCTGATCATCATGCGTGATAAACCCATTTTTTGAGCAAGTTCTGTTTGTGTCAGTTTAGCTTCTTTTTTTGCTTTTTGAATTAATTTTCCAATTTCCATATTTTCATTATACACATTTCTTGACAATTTGATAAGTATAACTTATCATTTATTAATTCCATTAGAACCTCGTATTTGAAGCGACTGCTCACCATCAATAACAAAGATGGTGTATTTAACACGCTTTAAATATGCAGTCAGTAAAGGAAATACTACAATCTGGGAAATTCAAAGAAACACTAAACGCAATCTCAAAAGCTGATTACGATACGATATCTTCACAACGCTTTCTTAAATTCCCACTATTGATAGTAAACCTCATCTTTTTTGACAGAGCAATCACTAAACGACAAATCAAAATCCTTATCTTCATAATGAGGTTTTCATTTGGGTGTAAACAAGCTGTAGCACACTTAAAACTAACTGATTTTCAGAAGATAGGATTTTACTCATCTGACATTTCCAAAGAGCTAGAACGCCTTGTAAAGAAAAATTACATTGGTTGGGATAAAGAAGCCGAAACCATGTGGATAAACCGCATACAGCTAAGTGAATCACTAGCAAAAGATGAAAGTTATGCTAGTGACATACTCCGAAGAAACCTAGTAAATCACTTCAAGAAAAAGAAGTATTCCACTAGCAAGAACTCAAACAAAACTTCCAATACAACAACAAAATCAAATACCGATAGATATGGAAAGATAAATATAGATAGTAGTTATAAATATCTAAACTCAGTTGTGGACAATGATGATTAAACCACAACGCAAAGTCACAATTGAGTATATTCGCAAGAAATTTCCTGATAAATACAAACATTTAACTGATGAGCAATTGCAAAAGCGGATAGATCTCTATTACAATATGGCATACGTGACAATTACAAGTAGCCATGAAAAACTACTTAAAACCAGATATACAAAATGAAGAATTACAAAGCTAGAGCAATAATTTACACAAGAGTTTCCTCAGAAGGACAAGTTGAAAACACCTCGTTAAAACAGCAGGAGGATATTTGTACAGCTTTTTGTGAACGAAACGAATATGAAATTATCAAGATCTACACAGAAAAAGGAGAATCAGCAAAATATATTGACAGAACAGAGTTAAAACAGGCATTAAAATTTTGTAGCAATAAGAAAAATGCTGTTGATTTTTTTGTTGTTTATAAACTAGATAGGTTTTCTCGAAATCTTGAGAATCATTTAGTATTAAAAACATTCCTATCAAAACAGAATGTCTCATTAACCTCTGCTACAGAACAATTAGCAGATACACCAGTTGGCAGATTTACAGAAAATCTTTTAGCATCAACAGCCCAATTTGAAAATGAAGTAAGAACAGAACGAGTTATTGGTGGTATTAGAAGCAAACTATTTAATGGAGAGTGGATATTTCAAGCACCAATAGAGTATATTAAAGACAGAACACGTGAATACAAACTAAAAGGCATAATTCCCCACCCTGATTATTTCAAACCGTTACAAGAGGCTTGGAAAATGTACGCATCAGGTCGATACACAATTACTGAAATGTGTGATTTTCTGAAAAAAGCAGGAGTTAAAACACATAACGGAATTGATATTGAGGTAAAAACGCTCTCCAAAATATTCAGAAACCATTTTTACCGAGGAGTTGTATTTTGTGATTCGCAAAAGATTGAAGCAAAGGGCAAACATACTCCAATGATTGATGATGTAACCTTTTACAAGGTACAAGAAGTTTTACAGGGAAATGTAGAGAGAATTAACCAAACAGGAAAACTAGATACAATCGAGGACTTTTTATTATCAAAATGCTTACATTGTTATTCTTGCGGGAACCTATTATCAGGCTCCTATTCGAAAGGAAAACGGAAATATTACGGATATTATCAATGCAGTAATTCCAAATGTGAAAAGAGGCAATTCTTACCAAAAGATAAAATGCACGAGCAATTTATTAAGTTTCTTGAAAATATAAAGCCACCACAGGAAGATTTAGAACTTTTTCTTGAAATTATTGTTGATGAATATCAAAACCTATACGATTACGCTATTGATTCAAACAAGCGAATTGCAAAAGAAATCTCTGATATTGAGAAGAAATTAACTACTCTAAAAGACTTGCTAGAAGATGGCACTTATTCAAGAGAAGAATACAACGAAAGAAAGCGAAAACACGAACAGGATATTGCAGTAAAGAAGATATCACTAAACGAAACAAATCTTGATATACCTGAACTTGAAAGTTGCATAACAGATGCAAAACGATTCCTCGAACACCTTCCTACATTTTGGATTAACCTGTCACATGGGCAAAAAAGAAAGATGACCGAGTTTCTTTTTCCAAAAGGTTTAATTTGGGACGGAAAAGAATATCGAACACCCGAAATACATCCTATTTTCAACACAATCGAAGATGTTTTAGAGGGGAAAAATCAAATGGTGGACCTGAGGGGAATCGAACCCCTAACCTCTTCAATGCGAATGAAGTGCTCTAGCCAAATTAAGCTACAGGCCCATTACGCCATTAGGAATTTTAAATTCCTAATGGCGTAATGGGCTAACTTCCACAAATACTTCTCTCCATAAAAGGAGCTGGGTTAATAGTTTTGTATTTACCACCTTTCCACAACATAAAGTGTACATGAATTCCTGTTGCGGTACCGGTTTTACCCATTTGACCGATTGCTTGACCCTTAGTTACTTTATCACCTGCTTTTACATAAATCTGGAACATATGGACATAAACAGTTGTATAGCCATTACCGTGATCAACTTCGACTCCCCATGCGGCACCGCTTCCACCCGTCATCTGACCAGGAGCAGGGCATCTTCCCGAATGACATCCAGCAAAAACGACAGTACCATCAGCTGCTGCAACCAAATCAGGCATAGCTCCATCTGCAATATCAATTCCGTTATGATAAGTTTTATAACATTGTGTAACTCTACCAGCGCCTCCAGCTACTGGCCATCCAAGGAATCTACCAACAGAGCTATCTCCGCCAGAAGAATAAGTCCTTGGCGTTGATCCTGCACTTGCATAAGTACTTCTCTTAGGAGCAGCAGGTTTTGGAAGTTCACCACCAGGAACAAACAGTTCTTCACCCTCTTTCAGTGTAAAAGGAGCATCAAGCCAGTTAACATCAGCCATCGACTGCATAACCTCTTCAATCGTTTGAGATGAGCCTTTATACTTCTTGGCAACAGATTCCAATGTATCACCTTTTGCAACTTTTATAATAATACCGTCCGCAGGAGGGATTTTAAGCATCTGGCCAGGTTTTAATACATGAGCTGCTGACAAACCGTTTGTTTCTCTTATAGTTTTCTCTGATATTCCAAAAAACTGCCCAATTTTAAAGAAGGAATCACCAGATTTAACTTCATACTCGATAATTCCGTATCTTCCTCTCTCCTGAGGAACATCAGTAATTGTAGTAGTGTTTTGTATTAAAACATCAGAATAGTAATTTTGATCTGTCGTACTTTTGTACTCTCCCGCATAGGCAGCACTGCTACCCATCTGCACAAACTCGACAATTCTATCTCTATAGCTACTAAATAAGAAAATAAAAGCAATAAAAAACAGGCTTATTCCGTGTATAAGATATTTGAAATGCTTGCTTCTTCCCCAAAAAAGCTTACTAACAACATTGTCCTTAATGCTAACAAAGATGCCAGAAATAATTTCAAAAAAAACAGAGATAAAAAGTAAGACAACTTTAGCCCTGATCGAAATATACCTTAGCAACAGCACAATAAAAGATACAATACTTGTACCATAAGCTACTTTCTCTATCTTTAAAGCAACTTTCTTAACAACCTTGTTAAGCTTGCTTTTTTTGCGCTTGCGCGGCTTATCAAAGAGAGACGCCTCATTAGCAATCTCTCTAAAACCAATAAAGCTTATTTGCTTTCTTGCTTCTGACATAGGAGATATTATACCATAAATAAAAAATTAGTACTGCTCATGTAGAGTAGCCAAAAATTCTTTATTACTCTTAGTTTTCTTGAGCTGTGACACCAAAACTTCTGTTGGGTTTTCATCTTTCTCAACAATTTCAAGCATCCGTCTAATTCTCCAAGACTGATTTAATACATCTTTCTCCAAAAGAAGCTCCTCTTTTCGAGTACTTGAAGCAACAACATCGACAGCAGGAAAAATCCTCCTCTGTTGTAGCTTCCTATCAAGGTGTAGCTCCATATTTCCCGTGCCCTTAAACTCCTCATAAATCACCTCATCCATCCTACTTCCTGTGTCAACAAGTGCGGTTGCCAATATTGTCAAACTACCACCTTCTTCAAAATTCCTTGCAGCACCAAAAAATCTCTTAGGTGGAAACAATGCCGCAGGATCAAATCCTCCAGATAAAGTTCTACCTGATGTTGGGATTGTAAGGTTATATGCACGAGCAAGTCTGGTTATACTATCCATAAGCAAAACGACATCCTCACCCCACTCAACCATCCTTTTTGCTTTTTCCAGTGCCATTTCTGCTACTTTGCAGTTATGCTCAGGCATTTCATCAAAATTTGATGCGTAAACTTCTCCAATAACGCTTCTTTGCATGTCAGTAACCTCTTCTGGGCGTTCTCCGACAAGCACAACCATAAGTTTTGCCTGAGGATAATTAGTTGCAATTCCTTTGGCAATGTCTGTTAATATAGTAGTTTTACCTGCCTTTGGGGGAGAAACAATCATGCCTCTTTGACCAAAACCGACAGGAGATAACAAGTCTATTAATCGAGTAGATATTGTATGCTCATCAGTCTCTAATTTTATCTGTCTATTAGGAAATATGACCGTTAGATCACCAAAAAAAGGCCTTTTTATTGCATCAGAAGCAGACTTACCGTAAACCTTATCAATTCTAAGAAGACTTAGATATCGCTCTTTTTCTTTTGGAAGCCTTGCAGGACCAGATATTAAATCACCTGTTCTAAGATTAAATTTCTTGATTTGTGATCCTGATATGTAAACATCGTTATCACTTTGTAGCAAGCCGTTTGTCCTTAGCACTCCGTGGGTATAATCTTTCATTATCTCTAAAACACCTTCTACCTGGATGTAACCATCTTTTTCGCAAAGTTTCTTCATGATTTCTATGAGTAACTCCCTTGGAGATAATTCCATATAATCGGGAACCTTAAGATCCTTTGCTTCTATACGAAGCTGTGCAAGAGACTTTTTCTCAAGCTCTTTTAGCTCTATTTGCATTGAATTTTTATTAAAAATTTATGTGAGAATTTAAAACGGAGAAATTATTACTAATCATATTATACTATAAAAGGAGTTTTTTGTCAACTCCTACTAAAACTACTCTTGTTCTTACCATGTAAGCGCCTGTTGAAAGAAGAATTGTGTTTTTTTATTCCGCCTTCTTTTTTAACAATAACAACAGGCAAATACATCGTTTAAAGAGCAGTTTTAGCAGTCGTCGTGAACTAATCCGTATGCCCAGAAATGCTTTACACCCAGGCATAGGGAATAATTCGCGACTACAATGAGATTTTTGCTATAACGGTTCATTATAACATACCTTTAATAATTTGTCAAGGGCCTTCATCATAGATGATACTTACATAGTACAATACCACAACGTCCCGTAGTATCAGGGCTCATATCCACAATATCAAAGAATACCCCATTTTAGAGACTTTTGCACAAAAAATAAACGTCATTGTTACGCAAAAGAATGTGTTCAAAGGTTTGTTACGTAAACGGTGATTAGTGGGAAAATTTCAAATCCTTAATGTCGGTGATTTCTATTACTCCAAGAGGTTTTTTATCTGGCAATTTGCCCACAAACAGCTTCTTGTAACCAAGTCTGTTTGCTTCTTTAACCACTCTATCTATTCCCCAGCCTGATTTCACAGCACCTGTAAGCCCTACCTCTCCGACAAAAACAGCGCCAGAAGTGATCTTCTTGTCGCTTACGGCAGACTGGATAGCTGCGCATATCGCCAAGTCAAGTGAGGGATCGGCAACATCCATACCGCCAACTATATTAAGAAAAACGTCTTTATCACTTAAAAATGTTCCGCCTCTCTTAGATAAGATGGCGCACAGCATGTCAATACGATTCTTTTTTATGCCATTACCGACCCTTTTAAGAGGCATCCCATCATTATCGCGTTTAATCACCAGAGCCTGAACCTCCAGGAAGATTACCCTACTAGCTTTTTGGACAACACCAATTGCACTACCAGCAACCGCATTATCACACTCCAAAAATATAGTAGAGGGATTTGCGACCTCCTCTAAGCCGTTTTGTCCCATACTAAAAACGCCTATCTCATTTATACTCCCAAAGCGATTTTTTATGCATCTTAATATTCTGAACTGATTGTTCTCATCGCCTTCAAAAGAAATAACACAATCCACCAAATGCTCGAGTATTTTAGGTCCAGCAACAAGGCCTTGCTTATTAATCTGGCCAACCATTATTATTGGGATATTTAATCTCTTAGCGCATTTCGTTAGCAATCCACCACAGATTTTGACTTGCGATATACTTCCAGCAAATGATTGATGCTGATCACTCTGCACTGTCTGTATTGAGTCAACAACAACGACCGTTGGTTTTTCTTTCTCAATAAGCGCGATAATAGACTCGACTTCAATTGTAGAGCTAAAAAGAAGGTTATTTTCTATAGGATCCTTACCGTCTGTATTTTCTATCCTATAAAATCTGTCCCTTACTTGATCTGCTGATTCTTCGCCAGAAATATATATAACTTTTCCTTTCTTGGCAATATTATATACGACTTGCAAAAGCAAAGTTGACTTACCAATACCTGGCTGTCCGCTCATCAATATAGCCTCCCCAGGAAAGATTCCTCCGCCTAAGACTCTGTCAAATTCTTTTATCCCTGTTTTAATTCTCTCTATTTGAACTGCTTTTTTCTTTTCACTTATAACCAGTTTTTCAACTTTGGAGGCAGACGCCTTTGTTCCAATACCGCTTTTAACCTCAACCTGTTCAATACTGCCCCATTGACCACAATGAGGGCATTTACCTGCCCAACCAAGCAACTCTTCACCGCAGCTATTGCAAATATATGTCATATGAATTTCCTCCTTGTAATAATTATACCACATATTGCTATTAGCACGGCACCTAGTATGCTCTGACCGCTTTTTGCCAATCTAGTACTTATACCAAGTATATCCCCGACATCGATAGACTTACCACCTTCGTTTATAGAATCACCTTTGATTATTTGATCCTCCTCTTCTAATTCATCGTTATAATAACGGTTTTGATTATTAAACTGTGCACTTTTATAACCAAACGCTACAGCCTCAAAATTATTAACAACAACGCTCTCTCCCATTGGGAGCCTAGTCGGAGGTAATATCTCATATGAGATATTGAGCTTATCACCAGGAAGAAATTTCTCGATTTGCGACAAATTATTGACAACAGGTGAGATTGTAAATCCGTTTGGCAGATCAATATTTGTCAACAAAGAAAGATTATAAGCAGTTCCTTGACCATTATTTTCTACTCTGAGATTATACTCGCCATCAACGCTAAAAGTCAGACTCGGATAAAGAATTACCGTCTTTACTTCCATACCAAAGGCATATGACGAAATATTTTTATCAGCATTATGACTATTAAATATGAACTGCTCATTGGGAAGCTTCACAAGAGCTTTTACGGTCAACTTACCTTCTGTGACGCTCGAAACAGTCGTCTGTGGCCATATAACAGCAAAATTGGCACTATCATAAAAGCCATTATCACTTATAGATTTTATACTAATAATATCACCCCAACCAGATAAATCTAGTATTGGTGAAAATGTCGCATAATCGGCATTACCCGTATTATTGTAAAACAGCTCAAAAGTAATTTCTCTTTCAAACTCATCAGGAGACAATCCTTGCACGCTATTTTCCTTAACCATAAGCTCATCATCATCCGATAAAAACAGATCGTAATCCATTTTTGCGTATGCACTAATATTTGTATCGACGAAATCAGTACTATTTTGCGCATAATCAACAGAAAACTTAGCCTGTACAAAATAATCACCGACAGGAAGCTTTTTAAGCCTGATGGGAAGAGTTATTTCTTGAGTGGCACCATGAAAAAGCTCACTTATACACACTTGTTGCGGAATTTCAACGTCAAAATACTCTTGCCCTACATTTATATTTACACAAAGACTATTTATGTACTCGCCACTATTAGTAACCTTTACAGTATAAACCATCTCCTGTGCGTTATCAATATTGTTTTGCTCAACCAAAACTTGGTCACTGTCTGTAACAAAAGCCTCTATTTTAACATCTTGAGGAACCTGCATAACCAATTGTTGAGTGTAAAACCAGTACGGAATAAGTATAACTGTAAGAGGACGCCCCATTTCACCCCATGTTGGCTGAGTACTATACCAACCAGTTGCATTACTATCATTACGATAAATTATCGCTGGTAATACCGTCGATGTACGATCATATATGCTTGACCCAACGTAAGTTATACTTTCTTGCCTAAAATTGCGATCAGTAATAGTTGCAGGATCGTTTATGATTGTCCCGGTAGCCTTTGGTCCCATATTAGCACTATAATTTACAGTAATCTGGCTATGCGCCCCAATACAATAACTAGAATCAAATGTAGTTCCATTCGGCAACTGATCTTTGACATTTATATCACAACCGCTATAATCAGACACATTTGCAAGCCTGATCGAATAATCAATAATAAAGTTTTGCCCGTCCCAACGACTGCTTTGCTCAAACGCCCTAAGTTGTATCGGCTGAATTAAATCAAATCCGTAAAAAATCCTACCGTAAGTATCTGATAAAGACACATTTCTATCAACAATGCTCCAATTAAGCGAAATTGGCACAGTTTTGCTGTTCCGACAATTAATGCCTCCATTAATTTTAAAGCAGGAATTTGCGACTATTCCTTCTGCTCCAAGCCTTGTTAGATCTCCATGATTAATATTATCTAGACTAGTATAAAGATCAATTCTATTAACATTCACAGTATGCCCAGAATGGTTCCAAAAATACGCACCAAATTCAACCCTGCTTCCAGGAGGCAAAGCGACAATATCTGCAACAAAATCTTTCCTCGATGCGTTGGGATACCAGGGCGACGCAATATCTTTAAAATTGCTGTTTTGAATCCACGGAGAGACTTCTCCTTGTACATTGGAGCTATCCCAATAAATATCTCCACCACCAACTCTTGAATACTGTATCCCGACAACAGCAGCTAATGAGCAGCTATTTGAGTCACCATTTGGATAAAAGCTGTCGGAGTAAACAAAAGTAGGTGCTAAAAAAACGATAAAAATAGCTATACTTACTTGCAAACCGACCTTTTTATACCGCTTGATTTTTGCAAGCAGTCTTGATTTCGCACATTTTGGCTTTGAAATGAACTTCAGTATTATTTCTGACAATGTTTAATTTATTGTACAAAAATAATATATCTTAATGGATTAACAAGTCCTGAAAAATATATGAAAAACAGTTTGCTAATTTAATAGCTTTATATCTAGTTTATCTCCATCCTTAAATATGCTCACGCTTTGCACTTTACCTTTTGTCTTTGCACCAATAAGTCTGCGACCATTTCTTAAAACCCAATCAGCAACAACACTTTCTACTTCGTCCTGTAAAACCCTGCGAAGCATTCTCGCTCCATACTGTTCACTAAATCCTTTCTTAACAATGTATTTTATCGCATTATCGTCTAATTCAATTTTAACAAACTGCATCGCTAGCCTCTCGTTAAGCTCATTAAGAAGCTTTTTAACTATCTTACTGGCATCAGATTTTCTAAGCATCCTAAAAATAACCACGTCGTCGAGCCTATTAAACAGCTCAGGACGCAAATACTCTTTTAACTCAGCCAAAAGCGCGCTTTTCATGCTCTCGTATGCATCTGTTATTTCATCTTCACTTCTTCTATTCGTTGTACCCGCAAATCCGAGTACCTTATCCGTTTGTATCTCTTCTACACCAATATTTGATGTTAAAATTATTATTGTATTCTTAAAGTTAATCTTCTTGCCCTTTGCATCGGTTAGATGTCCCTCCTCAAATATCTGTAAAAGGATATTTAATATGCTAGGATGAGCTTTTTCGACTTCATCAAAAAGGACAACACTATGAGGATATCTTGCGACTTGCTCTGTTAATTGTCCGCCCTCTTTATAACCAACATATCCAGGAGGAGAGCCAATAAGTTTAGAAACACTGTGTTGTTCCATCATTTCACTCATATCTATCTGTATAAGCCTCTTATCATCACCAAAAAGCTCTTTTGCGACCTCTTTTGCAAGCTCCGTCTTACCAACTCCAGTAGGTCCAAGGAAAAGCAAAGAAGCCCACGGTCTATTTATAGATGATACATTTGCTCTTGCTCTTTTTATCGCATTGCTAACTGCTTTTACTGCATCTTTTTGACCGATTATTTTTCTATTTAGATTCTTAGCCAAATTTAATACTGTACTACTATCTTCATCGCTAATTGTGCCAACAGGTATTCCTGTCCATTTTGCGATTATTTTTTTTACACTATCACTATCAACAATACTTTTTTCGCTAGATTGATCCTTTTTTACTTTCTCTTTTATTTGGGTAATCTTAGAAAGAATCTCTTCACTCTTTTTCTTATATTCTACAGCCTTATCCATGTCGCCTTTTAACACCATCTGCTCTTTTAAATTATTGCTCTTTGCAAGCTCTTTTTCTAAATCAATTATGGCAGAGTATTTATTCTCGATTTCAAGCCTTTTTGTTGCAGTTGCCTCATCCAACAAATCAATTGCTTTGTCAGGAAGATATCGATCACTAATAAATCTGTCAGATAAGATAACAGCGTCTTTTATAGCGTCATCATTTATCTTAATTTGATGATGTTTCTGGAGACCTATACTCGTTTTTTTCAGTATTTCAATACTCTCCTTAACTGTTGGCTCATCTATAAAGATTGGCTGAAAGCGCCTGCTTAATGCCTTATCTTCTTCAAAATATCTATTCCAATCTTCTGTAGTAATTGTACCCAAGCATCTAAACTCGGGAATTAGCAATGCTGGCTTCAAAATCGCTGTCAAATCACTTCCCGTGATAGGAGAACTATTAGTTATAATACTCTGCATTTCATCGATAAAGAGTATAATATTGGAGCTCTTAATAACCATATTTACTATTTGCCCGATTTTCTCCTCAATATCCCCTCGCATCTTACTTCCTGCGACAATCGCAGTAATATCGACAGCAACTATTTTAAAATAAGCCAAAGAGCTTGGAACTTTGCCATCAGCAATTCTTTGTGCTAATCCTTCAACAAGTGCAGTTTTGCCTACGCCTGCTTGTCCAACGACGATTGCATTGTTTTTGCGACGACGACTAAGGACATTAACTAATTGGTCAATCTCGTCTTCTCGACCAATAACCGGATCAAGTTTACCCTTTCTAGCAAGCTCAACTAAGTCTACACCGATCTGAGAGGCTGAATCCCTTTTTATACCAACAGCAAAATTTCTTGACATAGCAGAGTAATTTGCAACCCCCATAAGCTGATCAAAATATTTATCGTATGTTAGCCCGATTTTAGCAAGTCTCTTACATGCTAACAGTTTATCATCAGAAAGAATCGCCAAGATTATGTGCTCTGTTCCAACATATATATGCTGTAATCGGTTTGCCAATCTGTATGCATTTACAATTATCGAAATTGCCTCTGAGCCAAATCCCTCTAAATCAACCTTCGTGTTATTATTACTTATTGCCACATTACTACCTTCTTTCACAGGAGGCAGATATTCAACAATGTTTTCGATATCAAAGCCACACTCCCTAACCAATTTGGCTCCAAGAGATAGCTTATTTGTGATGCAACTTACAAACATTATTGTGCTATCAACGTTTTTATCTTGACCTGCTTGTGTATAAAACACTTTATCTGTTTTAACTTTTTGAGGCTTTATTCTTTCGAGGATTGTAGCATCAATTTTATATCCGCTAAAAAACTTAGCCAATGATAAAGCAATTCTGGCATTTATCGTAAGTTTTTCGTACACAACTTCACTTTGAGACATAATAATTACACAGCGAAATTTTTAAAAATATGTACTCTCTTCAATAAGACTAAATTTATTATTAAAATAATCATATTTCCATATTCCATATACTTTATTCTGCCTATTTATAGATTGAGAATTTTTAAGATTTTCAACCCAATCGTTATCACCTGCCCCACCCATGTTAGTTACCTCAAACAAAACAGAGTTTAAATAATCCGCATCAATACTGGGGAAATATACAAAACCAATAATATCAATAGAAACACCATCAAATTGAATAAATTCTCCTACTTTGTCTTCATCAAAGTCATATATAAAAACAGCATTTTCTGCGTATACTATAAAAGATATGGTGGGATAACTTTTAAGCATTGCAAACATAAGAATATCACCAAATTTCTCTTTATCATAATTTATTAATTCTTCATTAAAATAGCACTTATCCTCACCATTTTTTAGATATGCATAATCAAAAGTTTGAGCATAAAAAAGAGTAGGCTCTATATTAACATAGCCACGATTTTCTCCTTCTATTGCGATACTGTTCTTACCGTTATAGACAGAAGATACTGATAAGCCTTTTAAGGCTAATTTTATTTCTTCTCGAGAACAATACTTTTTTTCATCAGTTGATTCTTTAGATTTAACTGTATCAGTATCTTGATTATCTTGGACTATTAAAGCCTTTTTATTCTCTTTTATGATAAGCTCATATCTTACTATTACTGCAACATTTATAATCAACATTACCAAAAATATTGCAACAATGTAGATAATGCCCTTCTTTTGCATAAACTGTTTAATAAAGATAACTTAAAATAAAACTACTTTATTTCCTCTTCAATTAGCTGATCAACGACTTTTTCCAGCTCTTTTTTATTCATCTTTTTGACAGGAGCTTCTTCGGATTTACTGCTGTATTTATCGAGATTCTTCATGCTAAGCCCAAGATGTCGCTCTGTTTCAGAAATTGTGAGTATTTTGACCTTAATCTTATCCCCTTCTTTAAGGAAATCTCTTGGATTTCTAACAAGACGATTTGAAATCTCAGAGATATGAATAAGTCCATTAAGACCATCTCCAATTCGGACAAAAGCTCCAAAATCAACGACTCTTTGTACTACACCGTCAACAATATCTCCGATTTTAAATCTAGAGATAGCATCCTTCCATGGATCTTTCTCAAGCCTCTTAACACTGTAAGCGACTCTTTTGCCACCATCTGAGATGCCAATAACTTGAACTTTGATCTTATCTCCTACTTTGTATTTATCCTCAATGCTATCAATTTTATCCCATGAAAGCTCTGAAACATGCACTAAACCCTCAAGCCCTTCAGCATTAACAAAAACACCAAAAGGTGCGATTCCAGTAACCTCTCCCTCGAGTTTATCACCCTCTTTGAGACCTTTAAGCGTTTCTTCTTTCATTGCAAAGTCAGCACCGCCCAAAAGCATTTTCTCAGAAAGAATTATTTTATTCTTCTCACGATCGAGCTCGGCGATTCTTGTTTTAATGACCTCTCCAATCAAAGCGTTAAGTTTCTTCTGAACGAGTGCATTTACATCTCGACCGGTTCTCCTTATCCCATCAGCATAAACTCTTGTCGCATCTAATTGGGATGCAGGAATAAACCCTCTTATTTGACCACCTAGTTCACATATCAAACCACCATTATTAGCTTCTACAACAGTTGCTTCTATCACATCACCTGTTGTCATTGCCTTCTCGAGCTCTAACCACTTAGATATCTGATCGGTACGCCTTATAGATAAAATTGCTGTGCCATCAGAATCATATTTCATTAAATACACAGGGATTTTGTCTCCTATTTTTAACTTTGACGCATCAACAAAGTCAGAATTCATCTCCCTTGATGGGATAACTCCTTCTGATTTATAGCCAATGTCTACAATCAATGAATCGGGTAAGATATCGGAAACTGTTGCTTCAACAACTTCGCCCTGTTTGACCTTCCTTACAAGCTTGGATGGGTCGGCGATATTTTTTGCTAATTCTGCATATAATTTTACATCCTCTTTTGCAGGAGGTATCGATGCAGAATAGTATGCTTTCTTGTTTTTTTTCATAAATTATGTTAATCTCAATTGGTTAAATGCGGTAAAACCTCCTGAGAAATAATGTTATTTAACCGCTTATCTATTAATTATACCATAAATGAGCAAAAAAATAAAGAGCCTTGCGCTCCTAGACTACGCCAAAGAGATGTTCCCAAATGCTAAAACTGAGCTAGAGAATTGGCAAACACCGTTTCAATTTCTTGTTTGTGTAATCTTATCAGCACAAGCGACTGACAAAGGTGTAAATAAAGTGACACAAAAACTTTTTGAGAAATATAGAACCGTAAACGACTTCGCAAAGGCTGATATTAATGAAATTGACGGTTTAGTCAAATCAATCAACTATCACAACACCAAGTCAAGACACATAAAAAGCTGTGCCATCAAGCTTATCGAAGAGTTTGACGGAGTTGTCCCTTGGCAAATTGACGATTTAGTCAGTTTAGCAGGGGTTGGATATAAAACCGCCAATGTATTTGTTAATGTTATTTATCCGCAAAAATCCCAAGGCATTGCTGTTGACACACATGTTGACCGAGTAGTCAAAAGGATTGGCTTAGTTGACAATGTAAAACTTAGCCCGACAAAAACAGCTAAGGAGCTTGAAGCGCTTTATGATAAAAAGTACTGGAAAGATGTCAACACTCTATTTGTACTTTACGGAAGGTATCACTGCACCGCAAGAAATCCTGCTTGCAAAGATTGCAGAATTAAACAATTTTGTGAATATTATAAAGGCTAATGATGCGTTTTTTGTTACTCTTCTAGAGTTGGTAGTTTCAATCTTCTCTCTATTGCTTCTGGCCTCGTTCTTTTATCAGGCCATAACAGACCCAAAACATGTTTTTCACATGGATCCAAATTATACCAAGATTTATCCTTATCAGCCTCGGTATTTCTGATATAAAACTGTCTTAATACCTCTGCTAAATCAAGATGATTTTCTAAAATACCAGGTCTAAGTGCGACTTTACCAATAAAGTCCGGTCCAACAATCCTGAATGAATCGCAAATTCCTAAAGGAAGAAAAAAAGTCAAATAATCTGCTAATGCAGAATCTTGAAGCTCAAATAACGGAGTAAGAAGATGATACATCATATAACCCAACGCCACTTGAATGTAATATAATCTATCACGCTCTAGAGAAGATTCTCCTTCCGTTTTATCTCGAAGACAACCAACCACCTGACCTACAAATGCTGACACATCTCTTGGCTTAAAGCCTTCTAAGTTGCCGTCATTATAAACAAAGCTATGAAATATATTCATGGCAACAACTAAGGTGTCAAGATTTAAATTCTTAATATCTTCTATAGACCACGAACCTCTCGCAGTTAATTCATCAACTATTTGCAAAGCCAACTTACAGAATACAGGCTCTTCCCCCCAATTTTGTCTGTCTTTATCTTTTTGCACCATTTCCCAAGCGATGGAGAATAAATCGCATTTGCACTCTGGGTCCTTTATTTCTGATCTGGTTGCATTAATAGCGCCTGCAAAGAGATCTCTGGCATCCGAAACTTCTCCTTTTTTCTCAAAATGCTCCTCTGTTGCAACGATGTATTCCTCCAAAGTACCTACTGCAACACCTTCTCCCTCTGGGATTTCCTGCCCTAATAAATTAGTCGTCATATTATTAAATCCTAAATATTATTTATTACTAATGATGTATCTTGCTTCTGAGTTCGAGATTATTTCGTATAAATAAATTCGTTCTGTTTGTTTCTAACTCGTTTTAAAAGTGCAAGATATCTTTCATCACCAGCCTCAGAAATAAGGGCTAGTAACATCTTTTCCGTTTTATCTAGGTCAGTCTCAGACCTACTTACTAGTATATCGACTTCAACATCTCTACGAATATTATCAAACAATGCTTCGGATACTAAATCTTTAAAAGGAGACCTTAACAAAACATCCATCTCTGGATAATCAATATCGTAACGGTCATCTATCCTTTTCACCAAGCGCTTGTCAATAACGAATTGATTAACAGTTCTCTTAAGAAGGCTTTGTGCTTCATGTTCCCCAAAGGCACGCCTTGATGCTAGAACTGTAAGTCCCCTTGCAAAGTCAACCAATTCGTCAGTAAATTTAAAAATAGGAGTCTTTGAAACTTTAAACCTTTCGCTAAAATCTGTTCCTTCTTTGACCTCTAATCCATTCAAAACGCCCAGATCATATAAAACACCTATTCTAGAAATGACATCACAAAACCAATCTCCATCTCTTGCTGTTTCTAAAAGACTATCAAACAACACCTGTCCTCCATCTTCACCTATAATTTGTGCTGAAATGCTAAATTGTTCTCTTATAGCTTCTATTCCACTAATCTTGGCACCAGCTTTGTGTCCTCTTTGCTCAGAATATTTATCCATTTTAATAACTTGCTTTGCTAAATCTCCAGCTTTTGATCTAAAAAAGCCTGAAAGAGATTCAGGATACTGATCCCCATAGAATAACTTATAAAATCTTAACACCCCTAAGCCATTATATCTATATAAACCAGGCTCATCATCTAGAATTTCTGCTGTAAGCCCATTAGCATTTAACTCTATAATAGCATCAACATCCAAATCGCCTACTGTATGAATAAAATTCCTTGATATCGTTCTATAAAGCTCACCAGCAGTTTCCGAATTTATTACTCCTATCGCTTGCAATTTTCTTATGCCCTCCTTAAGCTCAACAACCCCCTGAAAATCTGGTTCTGGACCAGCTAAAAAATAATGTGCTAATTCATTATTTGTAAGATTTGCACCAAGTTCAGGCATTTCATCCATCTTTACACCATCAAGATCAACATCCTTTAAAGCTCTCGCAAAGTTACGAATCGTTGCGGGAAGAAGTGGATATTCTCTTCGAGCAATTAATTTAACAGCACGATTAATAAAATTATCTCTCCCAACCAATTTAAGTGCCAAAACAGGATCTATATTTTGATTTGTCGGAAGAACTAAATCGCGACCATTTTCTGCTAAATATTTTTGTAATCTTACAGGAATCTCCTTTCCCCTAAGTACTAAGTCCATAAGGGTTGCAATTGGACGTTCTAAAAAGACGTGATAATCCTCTAAAAGCTCTGGATAAGTCAACGCTACTTGTTCAAAAAGCTCACTTTTGCCATTTTGAGCAAAATCAATACTGGCCTTACTAAATAAATCTTTTCTATTCAAAGTCAAGATTTTTTCTCTTAATCTAGCCATCTCAACATATGGAACCAAGCTATAATATCGTGACCAATCGGGATCCCAAAACGCTGCTAAACCAGTTCCTTCATCTCCTATAGTTCTTATTGCTCTCCTTCTAATATTTGCTGCTCCAGCCAAAGCTCTTTGCTTTATCTGTTCTGGACAATCATCAGGAGTTGGCCAAAGCATAGCGAAAAGATATGACTCGTCAACAGAAAAAGCATAAGGCCCTCCCAAACGGACTTCTTCATTAGCAAAAAATGTTCGGAGCTTTTCCATTAACTCAGTATTTCTCTTTAGAAAATCTGCCCTCACGCGAAAAATAGGAACAAGATCTGCTAATATAAAATTCTGCGCTGATGGATGTTCAAGAAGAAACGTAGCAGAATTTACCCATACGCCTTCTGAAATAAAACAAAGTGGCAATGCGTAATCAGATAACAATCTCTTTATAGTTTCTCTTGCACAATCACCATCTTCTGAAAAAGGATCCTCTGCAAACAAACATTGCGCCTTATAAGTTAAGGCTTTAACGAAACCGCTAATATCTCTTTTTGGAAATGCCCTTTCATTAGAAGGGGCTTCTGTAACTCCACTTATCATAAAGTTGAAAAGTCTTGATGCAGAATATAAAACTCTCAAATCTAAATTATTAATCTCCTCTTCTGTCCACTCTTCTTTCTGAGTAAGTTCGGCTATGGCACTAAGAGCAAGTCGACTAAATAAGTTATTATTGGCCATATCCAACTCTCTTATTCTTGCGAAGACAAAAGTATTTGTCGATCCTCCTAAAGCTTTCTCTCGCATGAAAGCTTCATGAAAAGATTTAAATAGAGCATAAGCTCCTGTATTATCACGATGTCCATCTTCATCTTGAGCCTGAGATTTATCTTGTAAAAACTCATTAGCTTGTGCCATAAGAGCATCAACCGTTTGCGGTTGTATAGCCTCTCCAGCCTGTATAGGATCATCTGCCATAATATTTTTATGTAATAATTTACTTTATAGGATATTATAGCGTAACTGAAAATATTTGCAATATTAAAAATATAGAAGAAAAATATGCAAAAAAAATCCTGACAACGATCTATCTTCCCAGTCCCTTGCGGGAAAAGTATTTTCGACGCTAGAGCGTTTTACTTCTGAGTTCGAGATGGTATCAGGTAGTTCCACTCCGCTACAGTTGTCAGGCAACAGCTTTTACAATGAAAAGCTGCTGTTTGTCAACTCATATGAGTTTGACACTCTCTGAAAATTGAATAGAATTGATAGAAATTTCAAAAAATTTTCGATCTATTAGTACTCCTTGGCTAAATATATTACTACACTTACACCTAGAGCCTATCAACCTAGTAGTCTACTAGGGATCTCACTTCTATCTCTCGATAGAAAAGCATACTTAATCTTGGGCTAGGCTTCGCACTTATATGCTTTCAGTGCTTATCCAATAGCAACTTAGCTACCCAGCAATGCCCTTGGTAGGACAACTGGTACACCAGAGGTTACCGAACCCTGATCCTCTCGTACTAAGGGTCAATTCCCTCAAGTATGCAACGCCTGTACCGGATAGAGACCGACCTGGCTCACGCCGGTCTGAACCCAGCTCACTGCCACTTTAATGGAAGAACATTCCAACCCTTGGGTGCTTATCCACACCCAGGATGTGACGAGCCGACATCGAGGTGCCGAACCGCGCCGTCAATATGAACTATCGGGCGCGACTAGCCTGTTATCCCCGGGGTAGCTTATCTTCGTTGAACAATAGCGACACCATACTCCACTATAGGGTCACTTAGACCTACTTTCGTAACTGCTCGGAGTGTCCTCCTCACAGTAAAGCCGACTTATGCCTATGCACTCTTCATCCGATATCCATCCGGATTGAGTCGACCTTTGTGCGCTTGCGTTACTCTTTCGCAAGCAACCGCCCCAGTCAAACTGCCCACCATACACTGTTCCACTATTTGAGTAGTGGTTAGATACAAAACATCAAAAGGGAAGTATTCCACTGTTGACTCCCCCAACCCTAACGAGTCGAGTTCAAAGTCTCCTTCCTAAGCTCTTCATCCAACACCTTGCATCAATATAAGGTTGCAGTAAAGCTCCACGGGGTCTTTTTGTCCTTGTACAGGTAGACCGCATCTTCACAGTCATTTCAATTTCACCGAGCGCGTTGTCGAGACAGTGGGAGGATCGTTACACCTTTCAAGCAATCCACCAATTAAGTGGCGAGGTATTACGCTACCTTAGGACCGTTATAGTTACAGCCGCCATTGACCAGGGCTTTGGTCGCCAGCTTCTCCCCCGCTAAAAGCACAAGTGCAATTAGCAGATGGATAACCAGCTTCTTTAACCTTCTGGCATTGGGCAGGTGTCAGCACCTATACATCCTCTTGCGAGTTTGCAGGCACCTGTAGTTTTGATAACTAGTCGTCCCCCCCATTTCCGTGCCACCATAATCAACACAAAAAGTTAAAAACCAATTGTGCTGTATGGCCCTCCTTCTTCCGAAGTTACGGAGTCAATTTGCCTAATTCCTTAACAACGCATCACTCGTACGCTTTAGTGCATTTACACCAATCCACCAGTGTCGGTTTGCGGTACGGTTACCATAAAATTTCTTGACTCAGAACAAGTTCTTCGTCAAAAGCTAGAAGCTTTTCTTGGAGAAATAAACTTCACAAATTCCCTCATCTTGCGAATCGAGTTTGCATCGTAGCTCGCTTGGGTACTTCCGGATTTACCTAGAAGCCACACACTTACTACTTACACACCTATAACCAAGAAGGTGCTCGCTGGCTCATTCCTCATTCTCCATTGCGATTTTATGATAGTACAGGAATATCAACCTGTTGTCCATCGCCTACGCTTTTCAGCCTCGACTTAGGACCGACTAACCCACGGATGACTGACATTGCCGTGGAAACCTTAGATATTCAGCGTCTGCAGTTCTCATGCAGATTACGTTACTTATCCCGGCATTCTCACTTTTGTACGCTCCAGCAGCTCCTTACGGGCCACCTTCACAGCGTTAATCTGATTCCCTCAAATATGTACAAAACGCTCCCCTACCCATTACCTGCTTAAAGCAGGATGTCGCAGCATCGGAATCTATCTTCAGCCCCGTTACATTTTAGGCACAATATCTCTTGACTAGTAAGCTGTTACGCACTTTTTAAAGGATGGCTGCCTCTGAGCCAACCTCCTAGCTGTCTGAGAAATTTCACCGCCTTTCCCACTAAGATAGAATTTGGGGTCCTTATCTGACGATCTGGGATGTTTCCCTCTTGGGAGTAGAATCTTAGCATTCTATCCCTAACTGCCACAATGTTCACAATGGTATTCGGAGTTTGACAAGATTTGGTACCCTTTCGAGCCCAAAACCTAATCAGTGCTCTACCCCCAAAGATTAAATTGTGACGCTAGCCCTAAAGCTATTTCGGGGAGAACCAGCTAAATCCAGGTTCGATTGGCATATTACCGCTAACCACACCTCATCTCATAATTTTGCAGCATTAACGAGTTCGAGCTTCCAACTGTCCTTCGACAGGCTTCACTCTGGACATGGTTAGATCACCTGGGTTCGGGTCTAATGCATACGACTTAAATCGCCCTGTTAGGACTCGCTTTCGCTTCGGCTACCCACGCCATTAGGACAAATACAAAGTTATTAATATATTAAATCAATAAAATATTCTTTGTCCCATTGGCGTGGTTAGCCTTGCCGTACACATTAACTCGCCGGGTCATTCTTCAATAGGCACGCCGTCATCACGCCATTAGGTATCACCATGCGATCAAAGATTCTTTGATCCTTTTGATGAGATGTGTTCTTACGCTTCCAGATCTCTTTATTATTCTCTCTCTTTTTTCTGGATATCTTCTATTTAAATAGGCTTCGTAATAAACTAATTTCCATTTACGGTTATTAGTCCAAGCCTTAAATTTCCCTGTATTATGTTCGTTAATTCGTTTCGCAAGATCACTTGTTACTCCGATATAAAATTTCCTATCTCTATCAGACATAATAACATATAAATAATGCATAAGATACATTCTAGCATTTAATTATTAAAAAATCTTGAAATTTTTATTATAATTAAACACCCTAATGGCGCGACTCCGACTGTTTGTAAGCACACGGTTTCAGTACTATTTCACCTCCCTTCCGGGATGCTTTTCACCTTTCCCTCACGGTACTAGTTCACTATCGGTTACAAAAAGTATTTAGCCTTACCAAATGGCTCTGGCAAATTCCCACAAACTTTTACATTGTCCGTGGTACTCAGGTTAATTACAAAAGAGTGCCTTCTATTTCACATACGCAACTTTCATGCTCTATGGTCTATCTTTCCAGATATGTTCTGCTGTAGAAAGCATTTCTGACTCTTCTGACTGCTGTGAGGCAATCACTGTAATACCTATAACACCTTATGTTGCACGAGCTCACACCTGCGAGGTCAAATCCACGATCATCGCAACGCGAATTTCGTCTCATATCACTCTTACACAACATAGGTTTGGGCTGCTCCCTTTTCGCTCGCCACTACTAAGGGAATCTCTGTTGATTTATTTTCCTGCAGTTACTAAGAGGTTTCAGTTCACTGCGTTCCCGCATTCAAGTTTAAACTTGAGTCCGCACAGTATTACCTGTGCGCGGTTTCCCGATTCGGAGATCTTTGAGTATAACGTTCGTTGGCAACTCCTCAAAGCTTATCGCAACCTCCTGCGTCCTTCGTCGGCTTTTTGTACCAAGGCATCCACCATGTGCCCGTATCTATTTTTTGAAATGACTATCATTCTATTCAATTTTCAAAGAGCTCAAAACAATGCTTCAAGATACTCTATTTAATCATGTATTACTTATTATACCATACTCAAAGAAAAAATACAACAGTTTCATTACATAATTCCATTCCGCTATTAGGTTGGATTTAATCGACCTAATGGCGGAATGGACCTGAGCGGACTCGAACCGCTTACCTCCTCATTGCAAATGAGGCGTTCTAGCCAGATGAACTACAGGCCCACTGCCATTAGGAAATCGCAACGCGTTTCCTAATGGCAGTGGGCACACCAAGACTCGAACTTGGAACCTCAGTCTTATCAGGACTGTGCTCTAACCAGTTGAGCTATGTGCCCTCGTCCGGATATTATATCAAAAAGGTAGAAAAATAACAATAATAATAAAAAAGAAAAGGAAAAACATTAAAAACTTAATAGTAATAGCTGCCTCCAACACTAGCTACCTAATATTCATAAAGAATATCAGGTTTTCTCGTCTCCAACTTTACAAGTAAAGTCAGTTGACTTATAAATTACTCCTTAAAAGGAGGTAATTCAGCCGCAGATTCCCCTACGGCTACCTTGTTACGACTTAACCCCAGTCATAAACCTTACCTTCGTCACCAGTAGTAAACTACCGATGCCTTCGGGTACTGCTTAATTCCATGGTTTGACGGGCGGTGTGTGCAACAGGCGAGAACGTATTCACCGTGACATTGCTGATCCACGATTACTAGCGAATCCAACTTCATGAGGTCGAGTTTCAGACCTCAATCTGAACTGAGGTTAGCTTTACAGGATTTGCTCCGTCTTGCGACTTGGCTTCCCATTGTACTAACCATTGTAGCGTGTGTGTAGCCCAGGACATAAGGGCCATGCGGACCAGACGTCATCCCCTCCTTCCTCCCCGTTTTACCGGAGCAGTTTCTCAAGATACTTATAACATGAGATAGGGGTTGCGCTCGTTTCAGGACTTAACCTTACATCTCACGACACGAGCTGACGACGGCCATGCAGCACCTGTGTAACACCCTCTAAGGAGGCCTACTTTCATAGACCGTGCAGTTACATTTCAAACCCTGGTAAGATTCTTCGATTACCGTCGAATTAAACCACGCGCTCCTCCGCTTGTGCGCCTGCCCGCCAATTCGTTTGAGTTTTAGCCTTGCGGCCGTACTCCCCAGGTGCTCTGCTTAACGAGTTATCTAGGCCACTGAAATTCCCTTAACTATTTTCGAAAAAACAATCAGGAAAATTCCAACAGCTAGCAGAGATTGTTTACAGCGTGGACTACACGGGTATCTAATCCGTTTTGCTACCCACGCTTTCGAGCCTTAGCGTCAGAACAGAGCCAGTGAGTCGCCTTCGCCACTGGTGTTCCTCCCGATATCAACGCATTTTACCGCTACACCGGGAATTCCACTCACCCCTCTCTGTCTCAATCCTGTTAGTTTCAAATGCGCTCCCACGGTTGAGCCGTGGTTTTTCACATAAGACTTAACAAGACGCCTACGCATCTCTTTACACCCAATAAATCCGGGTAATGTTCGCACCCTACGCATCACCGAGGCTTCTGGCACGTAGTTAGCAGGTGCTTATTCTTGTGGTACCGTCATTTATTCTTCCCACATAAAAGAAGTTTACAATCCTAGGACCTTCATCCTTCACGCGGCGTCGCTGCATCAGGGTTGCCCCCATTGTGCAAAATTCCTAGTTGCTGCCTCCCGTAGGAGTATGGACCGTGTCTCAGTTCCATTGTGGCTGTTCACGCTCTCACGCCAGCTACCCGTCTTAGCCTTGGTGGGCCATTACCTCACCAACTAGCTGATAGGATATGAGCCCCTCTTGAAGCGATGAATCTTTACTTCTTAAATCATAGATAAAAGAAGACCATCGGGAATTACCCCGTCTTTCGACGAGCTATGCCCAACTTCAAGGCAGGTTACTCATACATTACTCACCCGTTCGCCACTCCTGTTCTACCGAAGTAAAACAAGCGTCCGACTTGCATACCTTAGTCACGCCGCCAACATTAACCCTGAACTGCGATCAAATTCTCAACGAATTGCTTGCGACAAATTAAAAAATTGCCACAAGTTTGATTTCTGTAATAAATTGCAGAAAATCACAAGCTAGAGTTTTTGGCTTGCTATTACTATTAAATTTTCAATGAGCTGACTATATGGAGAGTATTATACCATATTCAAACTAAATGTGCAATATACCTTAGACAATTTTGAATTTTAAATTGTAAATTTTGAATTAGATTATACAGGCGCACCTTGCAGGATAAAACCTTCTTTACAATCTAGAATTTAAAATTTAGCATTTAAAATTTAAAATCGAATCTCTCCTATCTCTGTTGCATCAACCGCAAGCTTATCCCTATCAAACTCGATAAGACGAGGAAATCGAAGTCCGAGCCCATAACCAAACTTGTCTTTGCCCGCATCGTAAACTGAACTTTTAGATATTTCGTCGGCCTCAACAGTACAAACAACCTCCGGTTCAACCCAAGCATCGGGTTTCTCATAACTTCCATCTTTCACAAGAGGACTTATCTTATCTCTTTTAATTGGCAACAGCCTTTTCTTTATTGTGTCCCACATTTTATCATTTATTCCTGTCCCAAGCTTAGTTATCGGCTCAAACAAGTTTTGTTCCTCATTATAAATAGCCATCAGTAATGCTCCAATGCCAAATTGGGTTCTTTTACCCGAACCCGCATACCAGCCTACCACGACTAAATCCAATGTATCAACAAGCTTTTTCTCCATGGACTTTTTGAGTTTAATCCAGTCATAATTTCGCACGGCAGGTGTATAAACTGTAGTTGGGTCTTTAATAACAAGCCCTTCGTGCCCTAGTTTTGTATATTGATCAAAATTATCTCTCAATTCTTTACCTGTTTTGCAAAATATCGTTTGCGCAACTTTTATGTTCTCATTATTCCAATTTCTTATTTTTTCAAGAATTGTAACTCGTTTATTTAATTCTAGCATTGCAACATTTTCTCCTTCAAAACGCACGCAGTCAAATGTAAAAAACTTCACGGGAACAGATTTTGACTGCTGTTCAATATTATATTTTCTTTTTCTAGTCATCGTCTCCTGGAAAGGCAAAAACTTATCATTCTCGATAGCAATTATTTCGCCATCTAAAATAAAATCTGTAGCATCAACAGATTTGACAGATTGAACAATTTCAGGGAACATTTCTGTTATATCCTCTAAGTTTCTGCTAAAAATTTTAATTGCATCTTCCTTGCTATCCTGCTTGGTAAAAAGAGAGTTTTCAGTTGCTTTTTCAATAAAATATTTTTGCCAAGGTAAATTAGTCTCTCTATCTATTCTCTCTTGATTATTTTTATGTATCTGGCATCTAAGGCCATCGTATTTTGGCTGAACAAAAAACCCATTTGGCATTCTTTCTAATATTTCGTTAAAATCGGCAACTCTTTGTACAAGTTTAGGAAAAAATGGAATTCCTACTATTGCGCCTAGCCTATTCTTACCAAACTCTTTATCTTCTTTTGCTCGACCTAACACAATTCCCACATCGCAGTTAAATCCATAAGCGATATCAAGATCAGATCTTTTTGACTTGTCCCCGACCATCATTATTGATATTGCATCCAAAACTGATTTGATATTTAGACCCATTCGAAGCTTCCCGACAACGATTCTAGATAAATATTTTACTTCTAATTTTGAAAGTTTACCAGCTAAATCAAAAAATATTTTAGTCTTACGCTCAACACTCCCTTTGCCATCCTCTTTTGCGAGCTCCCAAAGCTGTAAATAAACTTCTTTTAATGAAATATTAGATGAAGGTTGTTCCCAAACTTTGTACATTGCAAGGCCTATATCGCCCTGCTCTTTTCTTATTTGCGCAAATTTGCCATCCATGCCATTTATCACGCTCTTTTCGGAGAAATTAAACTCTATCGGTACAAATTGAGGCGCGATTCGCCCATCTAATAGATACAAAAACATCGTCCCAGTTTCTACATCATTTTCATGCAAAAAATCTGACAACTTTCTTGTCATTTCATTTCTTGAGCTTTCTGTTTCTATAATCTCAAACAGCTCACAAATTTTTAAAAAAGTTACTTCCATAGATCAATAGATCAATTTTAAATTTTAAATGCTAAATTTTAAATCAAATTTCCCGTGATTACACCAATTTTTAATTTAAAATTCAAAATTTAAAATTTACTTAACCTCCGCCATGTTGTCCCCGCTAGAAAAATGTACACCAAGCGGGATATTTATACCAAGCTCCTTGCCTGCATTTTTTAATATTCCAACAATTTTCTCTTCAAAACGATTAATCTCATCTTTTTCAACTTCAAAAATAAGCTCGTCGTGTACCTGCAACAACATCCTTGCCTTGCCTTTAAATTCTTTTTCGATTAGGTCATCTGCGTTTATCATCGCAATTTTCATTAAATCGCTAGCGCTTCCTTGAATTGGCGTATTTATCGCTTCGCGCAGGCTCGCTTCTCGCAGAAACCTGTTACGAGAATCAATTCCTGATATATATCGCCTACGACCAAGCACAGTCTCTACATATCCTCTCTCCGTAGCATCTTTTTTTAGCCGATCAATATATTTGGCCACCTTACTATACTTCGCAAAATATTTCTCAATATACTTTGACGCATCAGAGACAGAAATTCCAAGCTGCTTAGATAAACCATAAGCCGTTTGCCCGTACAGAATTCCAAAATTTACTATCTTGCCGACTCGTCTTTGATCATCCGTAACCTCACTTTCCTCAACTGCAAATATCTCACTTGCAGTAGCTCTATGTATATCGGCACCAGACTCAAAATATGAAATTAAATTATCATCTTGAGAAAAATCGGCCATTAACCTATACTCAATCTGCGAATAATCTATCGACACCATTTTGCAACCTTCCCTTGGCAAAAATATATTTCTAAATTTATCCGCCCACTCGCCCTGTATTGGAATATTTTGCAGATTAGGATTTTGCGATGAAAGACGCCCACTTGATGTCCCCGTTTGCAAAAAGTCTGTAAATAAGAAGAACTCGTACTGGGTATATGCTCCTTCACGAATTTTAGCTGTTGATATGTCAACCTTTTTACCATTCTCATACAAAGTAGTAAAAAGATTAATAAAGCCGGTTATATAAGTGCTTTTCATCTTACTAACTGCTCGATATTTAAGTAACTCAGGTATAAAAGGATGAAGGTCTTTTATTTCCTGCAAAACCGATTCTCGAGTTGACTGTCCCCTTCTTTTAGGAATATACTGCTCGATTCCTAGCTCATTGTACAATATTTGCGCGACCTGTTTTGGAGAATCAGGATTAAATTCATGCCCAACATAGTAAAATATCTTTTCCTTTATTTCTGAAATTTCCTTGTCTATTTCTCTTTCTAATCTGATTAGGTAATCTGAATCAATTTTTACACCATTGCTCTCCATTTTTCCAAGAACAATAGAGAATTTATTTTCGATTGTTCTTACAAATTCAATTTCTCGTAAAAAATCACTTGTCTTGTAAACCTCCTTTTGTTTTAAAGCCACCTGATCAATATAGTCAAGTACTTGTTTCTTATTTCCATAATCAAAATCATCTGGTAAATATTGCTTTAGCCATTTGGACACAAGAGCAGGTAATTCATAGCTCTTCTCTCCAGACGATAAACAGTGTCCCATCAACTGAATATCATGTATGTTACCCGCCCCTAACATTTCTTCTTGTATCTGCCGTGAAACATAATCCTCTAGCCCGTAAAACGCTGTTTCACGTTCCTTGTTTGCTCCGATATTTATTATCCTGCCAATATTTTTATCGGTGTGGATAACTCTACCGTCATTGTGCATAACATAAAGGCCCTCGGTATCACCTAGTAGATCTCCTCTGTTTGAGATAAACCGCCATTTGCTTATACACGCGCGTTCTTTACCACCATAGAAAAACACCAATTTCGTTGCATCTTTAAGAGCGTCGATACCTTCCTCTATTTTCTCGTCATTTACCTGACAACCACTTGCAATAAACAATGACTGCTGCTTTTGGCCAGAAAATCTCTCCTCCGTCTCGCTTTCAATGCTTTGAGGGATTTTGTTCATTAAAGACCTAAATTCGAACTCAAAGAATAACCTCTGAACCTTTTTTCTATCAAAGTCCTTAGTCAGACATGCCTCTAGTTTTAAACCTATCTCTACATCTGTCTTTATTTCGGCTAATTCTTTGCTAAAATAAGCCTGCTCGACACCCTCTTTTAATATTTTTGCAACCCTTGGTTTTACTTGATCCAACGCCTCGTATATACCCCCTAGGGTATATAATTTCCTGAGTAGCTCTACGGCGGTCTTAACCCCAACTCCTTTTACGCCGGGTATATTATCCGAGGCATCACCGACGATAGCTTTAAAATCGCTAATCTGTTCGGGATAAACTCCCATTTTCTCATAAACCCCTTCTCTATCATATATCTGGATATTTCTAAATGAGCCTTGTGGCAAACAAACCTTGACATTATCTTTAACAAGCGCAAACAGGTCTTTGTCTCCAGAGAGTATGTACAAATCAAGATTTTGACTATTCCAACTACCATTTATAACTTTATTTGCGATTGAACCAAGTAAATCATCAGCTTCAAAGCCATCTTTCTTTAATATTGGAATGTTTAATGCCTCAACTATTTGATAAACAAGTGGAAACTGCTGACTAAGCTCGTTATCCATTGGCTTGCGAGTAGCCTTATATTCAGAGTATTGCGCATGCCTAAATGTTGGTTTGCCTGTATCAAATGTCGCCAGTACATAATCAGGTTTAAATTTCTCTAGCGCCTGTAGAAGCATAGCTGTGAAGCCAAACACGGCATTTACCTGCGTACCGCTACTTGTCACCAAACTTGACGGGTAAGCGTGATACGCTCTATGCACTATTGCATTAGAATCAATCGCCAAAAAACTTTTTTTCATTAGAAATATTATAGCACATCCGGGATGATTGCCCATTAACAATTACTAATTACTAGTAGCACAAAACTATTTAATAATTAATCTAAAATTCAAAATCTAAAATTCAAAATTTAGAATTTAATCAAACATTTTCTCAAACTCGTCCTTATCGACTACTTCTCTCTCAAGCAGTTGTGCTACTAATTTCTCAACAATTTGGCGGTTATCTCTTAGAATGTCTCTTGCATTATTTATTGCACTCTCCATAATATCTCGTACTTCTGCATCAATTAGCTCAGCTGTTTTTTCGCTGTAATTCTTACCTACTCCATACTGATACCCAAGAATCGACTCATCTTCCTCATCCTGATACTTGACAAACCCAAGGCCCTTGCTCATGCCATATTTTTTAACCATTGCTCTTGCTATTTTTGTAGCCTCCTGTATGTCAGAGCTTGCCCCTGTAGAGACATCATTTAAAAACAGCTCTTCTGCGACTCTTCCTCCAACGGCCTGCTGGATCCTCGCGATCAAATCCGTCTTTGTAAGCATCTCGGATTCATCTTTTGGCAGATATACCGTCACTCCACCTGAATATCCTCTTGAGATTATAGATATTTTTTCAACAGGCATACCAGATTTTGTCATTTTTGCAACGACAGCATGGCCAGCTTCGTGATAAGCCACGATTTTGACATCATCATCAGTTCTTTTGCTCTTCTTTTGGCGACCAAGCTTTACTTTTAGATAAGACTCTAAAAGATCATCCTGTGAAATCATTTTGCGATCTTCTTTTGCAGCCATTATGGCGGCTTCATTGAGTAGATTCTCTAAGTCAGCACCAGAGTACCCCATTGTCTTTTTTGCTATCATATCAAGATCAACCCCCTGCTCAAACTTTTTGTTCTTTGCATGTACGGCCAAGATTTGTTTGCGTCCCTCTAAATCTGGCATTTGTATTACTACTGTGCGATCAAATCTACCAGGTCGAAGTATTGCAGGATCAAGTACATCTGGACGATTAGTCGCAGCCAAAATTATGACATTCTTTTTCTCTTCAAGACCATCCATTTCTACCAAGATCTGGTTTAATGTTTGCTCTGTATTTGCAGAGGAATTTAGGCTCGTACCTCTTTTGCGGGCTACAGCATCAATCTCATCTATAAATATGATGCATGGAGCAACTCTTTTTGCTTTTTTAAAAAGATCTCTTACACGACTAGCGCCCGCTCCAACAAGCATTTCCTCAAATTCAGAACCGCTTGTCTCAAAAAAAGGAACACCTGCTTCACCTGCCACTGCTTTAGCAAGCAATGTCTTGCCCGTACCTGGAGCACCAACAAGCAAAACGCCCTTTGGTATTCTAGCACCTATCTCTAAATATTTTTGTGGCTTCTTTAAGAAGTCAACAACCTCTGTTACCTCTTCTCTTGCTTCATCCATGCCTGCCACATCGCCAAATGTAACTCCAACTCTTTTGCCAAACAACATCCTTGCTTTACTTTCACCAAATCCTGTAAGACTCTTACCAGATGATTGCATCCCCTGTATTAGCATATAGAAAAGCCATAAAGCTACAGCAATTGAGATCATTACAAATATGCTTTCAAAAGTAATCGCTTTCTCAGGCTGGAATTCGTAAGAATCGATTGTTATATCATTGGATTTCATTAAATCATAAAATGTGCCTTTACCCGTTTCTTTAAAATTTGCGTACTCACGGATAGTTTCGCCCTCACCTTGCCCATTTTCATATTTTTCCTTGCGTTCGAGGATTACGATACCAGTTTTTTCGATTATTTTCTCGTATTCACCTTTCTCTACTCTACCCGCCAAATCGCTAAGTGGTACTTTTGCTCCTCGATTATCAAGAAGACGACTACCGACAAATCCGCCTATAATAAGCACAGCGACAATAAGTGTAATTACCAAATTCAATTTTAGCATTTTTGGTTTTGGCATCTTTCTTATATCTGCAACTTTATTTTGTGTGTTATCTTTACTCTCCATTATCTGTATTGACTTAATATTAATTAGAGATTCATTATATCATTTTTTTGCCTTTTTTACTAGATTTTGGTATAATGAAGGCAACTATAAGTTTTAAATGCTAAATTTTAAATCTAAAATAATCACAGTTTATGTGCGCAAATATATTAAAAGATTTAAAATTCAAAATCTAAAATTTATAATTGTACTTGGTAGGGTAGCTCAGTTGGTTAGAGCATAGGATTCATAAACCTAAGGTCGCGGGTTCGATCCCCGCCCCTACTACTTTTACAGATCATCATATGAATCAAATCCTTTATCGATTAAAAAAATACTCGATACCGATTATTTTAATAGCACTTATAATAATCGGGATTTTTCTAAGATTAAAGTTATTAAAATCCGATATTTGGTACGACGAATCTTTTACAATTCTCACAATAAATAAAAGTTGGCAAGATATGTTTACAGTAATAAGAGAGGACCTTGTTCATCCGCCTTTGTACTATATTTTGACAAAAATTTGGGGCATAGTTGCAGGATATACACCATCATCAATTCGCTCTTTTAGCATTGTTTTTGGAGTTTTAACAATCCCATTATCTTACTTCACTGCGAAATCAATTAACAACAAAAACTCGGGGATTATAGCAGCATTGCTTTTCACTTTTTCTCCCTTTTTTATAACCTACTCAGTTGAAGCCCGCGCATACTCACTTCTTGCTTTCTTGGCGATTTTAACACTTTATGCATATCATAAAGGATCGAAGCTTTTTTATTTGCTTTTACTCTCGCTTGTCTTTATACATTACTTCTCTATTCTAATAATTATTTCATTTGTACTAATTAAACTTATAAAATATTTTGATGTCTCTATAAAAAAGCTTCTTGCGCTTATATTAACAGGTTTTTGCATCATTTTTCTGTCTTCAATAATAATTTCTTATACTGATATCGCTTTGTTTATCTCCAATCTCACAAAAGACGCATGGATAAATCCAAGTGATTATTCGGATATTATAAAAAGCATTGCAGCATTTCTTTTTGGCGTGGACAGACAAGCTCAAGGAAATCCTCCTCTTCTACTTTTTAAATCGGTATTTAGCCCAATAAACTTAGCATTTCTGGTTTTTTGCTTTATACTGATCGGTTTAGTCAAAGTGCAGAAGAATCAAAAACTTCTTGATCTATATATTCTAACTTTCTTGCCAATTCTTATTCTTTTTACTCCTTCTTTGTTTGGGATTAATGTATATGTTGATAGATATGTGATTGCATCAGGAAGCTTTTTTCTTCTTCTTTTAAGCTTTTTATTGGCAGATTTTAAATATTACTGGATTGCGATAACTGCATATGTTTGCACTACTTTTCTTATCATTTGGCCCGCCCCAATTAGTAAGTACTCAACTTTGGCAACTGAGTTAGTTGATCAGGATATTGCAATTGTTTACGAAGATCCACAAGATTATACCGTTATGCAGTTTTATTTGCCAGAAAAAAAAGAGCAGTTTGTTCTTCTAGAGAACGATGATGTTTTAAATAAAAATGCTCTTGTTCCCGATAGCGCAGGTATTTACTACGAGGATATGGTTTCTATGCCTGGTTATAGGTTTATTAGATCAGGGATAAAGTGAAGTTAAATGTCGGAAAAACGGAAATTAAACATTACATCAACAAATATTGCAATTTACCCTTGTCTGCGGTATAATTATGACATTTATGTGGCTTTATATTGCAATAATTACAACAGTAATATCTGCTTTCTCAATAATCCTAAATAAAAAACAATTAAATAAAAGCATATCACCTCAATTACTTACATGGGTAACCATTGTTATTGCCACTCCAATAATATTTGCCGTAACAATTAAAAATGGGATACCAAAAACAGGCAATTATTTCCTAATCGGAGTTATAATTTCTGTTCTTTTTTATATATCTTCAAGAATACTCCAGTTTAAAGCAATTTCTATATCCGATTTGTCAAATATTTATCCTTTGGTTGCAATAGGGCCAATTTTTACTGTTATAATAAGCATATTCCCTCCTCTTAGAGAACAAATCAGCCTAATAACAACAGTTGGCGTATTAATGACCCTTTTTGGCGTTTATATATTAAATTTTGACAAAATGAAAATTACCAATTTAACACATCCATTTAAAGTACTTTTCTATAATAAAGCCTCTTTGTTAATGATTATATCGGTGCTACTAGATAGCTTCATTATGATTTTTGACAAAATAGCTATAAATGACACTTTTCCTCAAAATTCTAGCTATGTACTTTTAGTAGAAAATATTATTGTGATATTAATCATGATGCCAACAATATGCATAAAAGAAAAGTCTTTTATACATACCATCAATCTTAATTTGTTTTCTTTTTTTCTTATTGGCATTTTGAATGCTATAACAACAATTTTAGCTTTTTACACAATAGGTTCTGGAAATGTGGGCATTTTTGCTGTAATCTTACGCAGCCAATTACTTTTTGTATTGCTCTTTAGTTACTTATTTTTTAATGATAAGCCAAGACCGACAACAATTATTGGAAGTATTATCATAATTACAGGAGTAATCTTTATTCGTTTAGGAATGTAACACGAGTTGAGAAAACAGTTTTATAAACGAAATGAATTCAATCAAGGTTTGAATTTCATCTCTCGGGGAAACAGGACTCGAATTACGCCACTGCTTCGCAATAG
>CAZRRH010000001.1:159092-161716 GCA_964602665.1 uncultured Candidatus Saccharibacteria bacterium | reverse complement strand
TCCCATCCTGCCAGTGTCAATCTGAATTTCATCTCTCGGGGAAACAGGACTCGAATTACGCCACTGCTTCGCAATAGCCTAACTTCGCCTGCGACCTCTGCTTCCCATCCTGCCAGTGTCAATCTGAATTTCATCTCTCGGGGAAACAGGACTCGAACCTGCGACCTCTGCTTCCCAAAAGCAGCGTTCTAGCCATCTGAACTATTCCCCGAGAGATGAAACCTTTCTCTCGTTAAACACCATCTACTTTAAAGAATAATCAGATACTTTGTCCAACACTGGCAGGACTAGCCATCTGAACTATTCCCCGAGAGATGAAACCTTTCTCTCGTTAAACACCATCTACTTTAAAGAATAATCAGATACTTTGTCCAACACTGGCAGGACTAGCCATCTGAACTATTCCCCGAGACATAAAACTTATTTAAAATTCAAAATTTAGAATTTAAAATTTCTTACTATATACCCCACTCTCAGTATTAACAACAACTTTGTCTCCTTTCTTAATAAACATCGGAACTTTAATCTTTAGCCCTGTTTCCAAAATGACATCTTTCATAGCATTATTTGCCGTGTTACCTTTAATTGCATCTTCTGCTTCGGTAACTTCCAATACAACAGAAGGATTTCTCTTGACATCAACTATCTCATCTTCATAAACAAGCATTAAAAGCTCCTCACCTTCTTTTAGGTAAGACAAGTAATCGCCCAGGACTTCTTTTTTTACAGGTACAGTCTCAAAGCTCTCGCTATCCATAAAATATGCACTTTTATCATCGGCATAAAGATATTGCATTTTCTTTGTTTCAAGTAAGACTTCCTCTAGCTTTGCACCTGCTTTTAATGTCTCCGTAAGGATATTACCAGTTTTGATATTTCTTAATTTGAGAATAATTAATCCACCCTGCCGTCCTTGAGTCTTTAAGCTTCTATCTTCTACAGAATATATACCGTCAGTAAGCATTACATACATACCTCTAACAAAATGACTGGTCTGCGCCATATTAATTATCAACTCAACTAAGTTAAAAATAATTGCGGAGATCGGATTCGAACCGATGACCTTCAGGTTATGAGCCTGACGAGCTACCACTGCTCTACTCCGCGACACAGCTTATATTATACCATAAATACAAGAGATTTACAAGCCATCTTTAAAAAAGCCGATCCACTCATTTATGACGCAAAGTTGATCGCACTCAAGATTTGTCGAGATTGTTGGTTCAAATTCGCTTTTCTCGACAAGCCCCCTTGAGAATATTGCAACGGTATCTCCACTTCTTGCATAGTTAAGTCTATTTCTTGCCTCAAGTTCAATAAAATCATCTTTGCGCATTTTCTCTTTTTCCATTATAAGTTTAATGTTCTCTAATCTTAGTTGCTCAACTTCTTCCTGTGCATACTTGATTATTTCAAGCTTCTGCGCTGTTTGTGTAATTGATCTACCAATGTTATAAGCCATCAAGACAATTATTGAAATTGAGATCACGACAGCAATCCAATTGATTTTTTTATCCATAAAATAATTGTACCATTTTGTTAGCACTCTTTCAACATAACTTATAATAAACTTTATTGACATCCTTCCTGGATGAGTATATAATAATATTATCTAGATTTAATATTTAATAAAATTTATTATGGGAACAATCAATAATCCTACTTACGCTAAGATACATTCGCTATTTATTAAATTTCTAGAGGGTAAGTCAAAATCAAATTCAACCATTATCGCTTACTCAAAAGACATCGAGCAACTTCTCAATTATTTTGTATCGCAAGGGCTAACAAATTTAAATCTTATAGAGCTAGATAACCTAAAAAACTTTGAGAACTCGCTCCGCCAGCAAAATTACACTAATAAGAGTATATCAAGAAAAATTAACAGTATTAGAACTTTTTACAAATTTCTACTTGCTCAAGGTGTTATAAATGAGAATCCCTCAGAAAGACTCTCCCATCCAAAGATAGATTCTAATCCACCGAGAGTACTTACAGAACTTGAATATAGAACTTTAAGAGATATATGCAGAGTTGATACAAGGCTTTATACAATAATAGAAATCCTTCTTCAAACAGGAATTCGTATAAGTGAACTTGCTAACTTGTATTTAGAGGATATAAAAGCTATCCCTGGTAAAAGCTTGCATTACTTATATATTAGGGAATATGCCAGCAATCCAAGTCGCAAAGTCCCTCTCAATCCTGTCGCACATAAGGCCATACAAGAATATTTGCAGATCCGCCCCGACACAGATGACGATCACCTATTTGTAACAAAGAACGCTAGACCCCTTCTTGTAAGAAATATCCGTACCGCCATAGATAAAGCATTTGAAAAGGCCAATATAAAAGGAGCCAAAGTAAACGACCTAAGAAACACTTTTATTGCACATCATCTAGCAAATGGAGTAAGTCTTGTTGCGATACAGAAAATTGTCGGTCACAAGAGATTATCCACGACAGAGAAATATCTCGATTTGCTCGCAAACAGTCAAAAAGAGCAAGAAGACTTAAATGAGCTTTAGCAATTTTAAATTTTAAATGCTAGATTTTAAATTAATTTAAGGTCACGCTTTGCGCGCCAATATTGATTTAGAATTCAAAATTTAACATTTAAAATT
>CAZRRH010000001.1:144140-158992 GCA_964602665.1 uncultured Candidatus Saccharibacteria bacterium | reverse complement strand
GTCACGCTTTGCGCGCCAATATTGATTTAGAATTCAAAATTTAACATTTAAAATTGAAACAAGTGGTGGGGATGGACAGAATCGAACTGTCGACCACGGCTTTATAAGAACCGCGCTCTAACCGACTGAGCTACATCCCCAAGTTAATTAGTAATTTTCTCTTATTATACCCTTTTCACTTGAATTTTTCAATAAAAAAAAGTAAAATAGCGTATCAAGTTTAAAATTACAAACCAAACTTATGAAATCAGCACATATAGTAATAGACGGAGTAAAATACGAGCGAATACCTATAAAAACGCACTTAATTCACATAAAAGAATCTATCGATCCAATACTACGAGATAAAGTACAGCCACTTATTAAAGATGGTGATTGGATAGCTATTTCAGAGAAGTTTCTAACTATTTCTCAAGGACGAGTAATACATGAATCTGCCGTGAAGCCATCTCTATTAGCTAAAATAGTTGTTAAAGGAGTTAAAAAATATCCTAATGATATCGGCTACTCTCACCCACGCAAGATGCAAGTCGCAATAAATCAAGCTGGAGCGTTAAGAATTGCTTTTGCTATGATAATTGGAGGATTTACAAGACTTATTGGACGACATGGAGATTTTTATCGAATCGCGGGCAATCGCATAAGCGAGATTGATGGATTTAACCCAAGTGCAATATACCCTTTTAATGAGTATGCAATGCTTGGACCCAACAATCCAAAAGAAGATGCTCAAAAAATAGAAGATTCTTTTAATGCCCCTACAGTAATAATCGACGGCAATAATATAAATGTCGAAATTTTAGGAATGAGTAAAGGTGTACCCGTATCAAAAGAGCTTGCAAGACAAATATTACTTGACAATCCCATGGGACAAGGAGAAGAGCTTACTCCAATTATAATAATACGAAAATGCTAGCCAAAAAGTCTCTTGGTCAAAACTTTTTTATAAACAAGCATCTTGCAACACATATTGTTTCAAAGATACTAGACTTGTCAGCACAACCACTAAATCAGATTAAGATTATCGAAATTGGTCCTGGCCCAGGTGCTTTTACGCAAGAATTTATTGATCATGGTGTTGATCCAAATCATATAATTGCCGTAGAAAAAGACGACTCGCTTGCCCAAATATGGATGAATAAATTTGTTCAAAGTAAGCTTATACATGATGATGTGCTGAACATCGATTTTGAACGGCTTATTAAAGAGAGTGGAACAACAATGATTTTTGGGTCTCTTCCATATAACATATCAAAGAAAATAATATATAATCTATTACACTGTTTAAACTGCCCTCCCCTTTTCTTTATTATTCAAAAAGGGGTTGCACAAAAATATGCCGGTAAACCCGACAAATCTGCACTTTTCCTAAGCACATCAATGCTTGCCTCCTCACAAATTTTGCTAGATATTTCACCTCACTCTTTCTCCCCAAGACCAAAAGTCAACAGTTCATTAATATGTTTCAAACCAGATAAAAAACTGGTAGGACAAGATATCTTAGCCTTTGAGGAGTTTATTTATACACTCTTTTCTAAAAGAAAACAAAAGTTGTACAAGATACTTCGCAAAGAATATAATTTTGACTTGGCAAACGATCAGGCTCTTGGAGAGTTACGGGTCACGCAACTTACAGACGCACAATTACTAAACCTTTTCAAGAAGGTGCAATTATGCTATACTTTTAGTAATGAGTAAAGAACCAAAGCTAGCCATCGAACAGTCATTTGGTAGCTCAATCAAAAACAGGTTTAAAGGCAATTTAAATTCACTTAGCAATCCTGTAAAGAAAAAAGGCTTTTTTGCACAATCCATAATATGGTTTTTTATCTTTATCGCAATAATAAATATTGTTGTACAAAACGATTTAATTGCTTCTTATTTTGATATTTTCCCTCAAAAGATACCACTTTTAAACTCCTATGTGTCCCTTGAACTGAGATTAATTAGTAGAGAACACATTTCACTAATTCCTTACATATCGACCTTTTTTGCAGTATCATCAATTCTATTTGCGTCTTTTAGTTATAAAAATTATAAAACAGTTGCTATTCTAACTACTCTTTTTTCTGCCATATCTACAAGTATTATTACAATTAGTGTGGCTAAATTGATACAGACGTATATATAATGATAGAACAATTTTTTTCAAACTTATTTCAAGCTTATAAAGATCAATTAGCACAAATTCCAGATAACTATGCTAAGTATTTAACATATTTGCCCTATTTGCTTTTCTTTTTCATCGTTTCTCTTTTGCTTACACCACTTTTTGGCAAAATCGCAACTATGCTAAATATATATGACCTACCCCCCGAAGAGAGAAAAAACAAAAAGATGCTTAACAAACATGATGATCCAAGCAGACACATTCACAAGCATAAGGTGCCTTTCCTAGGTGGTTTAGCAGTTGTTTTACCATTTATCATTTATGTAGCAATTCTTACACCCCAACGAGAAAATGTTCTTGTTTTTTTCTTAATAGGGTTAATTATATTGACAATAAACGGCGTTATAGATGATGCTTTTAATTTGCCAGGCGTTGTTCAATTTGCAATTCAGTTTATCGCAGGAGTACTTATTGCCATCTCGGTCGTAGATTTATCAACCTTAAACCTTCCATTTAACATACAAATTCCGCTCGAATTAGCTAGAATTGAAACAACTTTGTCATCGATACCCATAAGTTTCATTATTCCAGGTGATTTTCTTCTGGTGCTTTGGATAATGATTTGTATAAATGCGGTAAAATGGATGGGCGGTTCCGATGGACTACTTGAAAGCAATTGTATCGTTGCTCTTATCTTGATTTATCTTGTGACAGTAAGAGATTTTGATTATATAGGCTCATTTTTCTCAATTATTTTAGTAGGTAGCATGATTGGCTACTTAGTATTTAACTACCCTCCTGCCAAAATATTCACAGGATGCACAGGTAAATCAGCTTATGGATACATTTTAGCTGTAATGGCAGTAATGAGCAAAGCCAAGTTTGCTGTAACACTTGTTATTTTAGGCCTTCCTTTGCTCGATTTCGTTTATGTTGTTATAAAAAGGCTTGTTGTTTATAAACCTAAGAATCCGCTGGCAATATTAAGAATAAACTCCCGAGACCATTTGCATCACAAGTTGCTAGATTTAGGATTTTCAAATAAGAAAGTAATACTTATCGAAACCACATCAATGCTTTTGATTGGCCTATTTGGCTTCTACGCTATTGGAGCGAAACGATTCATAATATTAATCGTATTAGGAATATTGGTTTTAGGAGCGATTTTTTTACTAGATGTTGCTCGCAAAAAATATAAGGCCAAAAAAGACACCAAATCTCCCGAATCGAAATACTCTTACTAGACATTTATACGATTCTTCTTTATAATAGAAGTATGAAAAAGGCTGTTTTAATATTTGCGCTAATCCTTCTTGTCTTATCAATATCACTGGTTTTTATTGATACAGAGGACTTAATGTCAAGACTTCCAATACTTAAAGATTTTCATACAAATACTAGTATTGAAATTCTATCGAACAATTCAATTTCTCAGATTTACATAAATGGCAAAGATTATGGTGTAACGAATCAAACAATTCGCAACTTACCTGCTGGTCAATACAATATACAGCTCGTAAGAGTGTCTAACCAGGAGAACACGTTTTATAAACCTTTTGAATTTACTCTTAAATTGGAGAAGAACTCAGAAGCATTTGTAAATATAGAGATTGGACCAAACAATCTGATAAGCGGGTACTATCTTTACTATATTCCACAAAGTTCTTTAGCAGAAAAAAAAGGCTCGATTTCTATCTTTTCAAATGTCACAGATCCGTATATAATGTTAAATGACGAATATATTAAAATGGCTGATGGAATAACTGTCTTAGATGAGGGCAATTATAGTATCGAGATAAAAAAAGACGGCTATGAACCAGTAAAAATACCTGCAACAAAGGTCTCGTCTAAAAATAATTTAAATTTATATGTTTTTCTATTTCCTAAGCCTACTCTATGAAAAAAAGAATAACAGAAGCAAAAAAAATATTATCCGTAATCGCTAGAGGTGGCAATCAACTTGGAACAGACCTTGCAAAAGTATTGCTAAAAAACGGCAGTAAAGTGATCATTGTTGATGATTATAATAAAGACACAAAAGATATAATCGCCTCATTAAAAAAGCATGGCGAAGTAGAGTTTGTAGATATAAAGAAGGCGACTTCTTTGTACGGCGATCTTGAGAGAATCGATTATTCATATTATATCTTATACGATCTGCTCCTCTCTTCTCAAAACTTTGGAAGCAAGCAATTTCTTAATGAGTCAAATGTCATAAACAGTTTAATCGAGCAAACAGCAAGACATGATGGAACATTCTCACTTATAACAACAATTGAGCTTAATAAAAAACTCGCTCTTTTCAGAGATAAAGAGCAAGTAAGTGCATATTCAAATATTGAATTTCAGCGATATGCAGAAACTCTAACAGCTGAGTATTATGACAAATCAAATAGCGATGTAAGAATCGTAAGATTAGGGACGGTTTTGGGAGAAGGATATAATCTATCATTAGATCCTTTACTCTTTAATCTCATAAGTGACTCTGTTAAAAAAGATCATCTCACAATATATGGTGAAGGGCTAGACACACATCACATAATAAGCTCAAAAGATGCAATATTTGCAATTCTTAAGCTCTCTTTCTCAGAGAAGACGAAGGGAGAAGTAATTTCAGTTGCATTAAACAGCGAATTTAGCACACTGGCATTAGCTTACAAAATAATAGAGCTTAATCCGACAGCGACAAATATCCAATTCCAAAAATCAGATGATGACATTAATCTACTTAGGACTGTATATATACCCGCACCTAATGCGTCAGAATACGGATGGACTCCTAAAGAAAGCATAGAAAAAATACTTGCACAAGAAATCGAGAATTTCTTTACACAAAACAAGAAAACCTGGCAAGCAAGCCCACTTAAAAGTAAAGAAATCTCTGGCCAAAGCAAAAGTAATCTCAAAACGATTAAAACACCTCTTGGCAGGTTTTTTGATAAAATAAAATCAGCATTCGTAAACGAAGAAGGCAGTTTCAATATAAAAGGCATAGCAAAATTCCTTGGGCTCACAATCTTTACGGGATTGTTTTTCTATTTTATCCTTGCTCCTATTCTCCTTATTGGCATATCGACGGGTCTACTTTATTATGAATTAAGGAATATTTCCACAGAGGTCTCAGATACCAATATTACAGCAATAGCTGTTAAATTAAACAATATCGAGAAGTACTGTAAAAACATCGATCAAGGGGCTAAATCACTCGATTGGGCCATCCCCAAAGCAAATAAAGCCTCTGTCCAAAACCTCACGGGAGGCATAAAGATGGTATCACAAGGAGCCAATAAACTATATAGCGCAACATATCCACTTATACAATACGCAGCAGAATTTGAGCCAGCACAAAACTTTGATAATTCGGGAGAGGTGCTAACAACGAAAGAGTACAGGCAATACCTTAGTCAAATAGAACAAAACAAAACCACAATTCAAAGTTCTATTAATGATCTCAAATTAGCAAAAGCAATGATCGAAGAGGTCGATATCGCAAAAATGCAGCCTCAACTTGACAAGCTCAACACCGCCCTTAGCCAAGCAATTTCATTTGGAGAAATTGCTCCACTACTTCCAGAAGTACTTGGAACAAATGAAAGAAAAACTTATCTTTTTGTACTGCAAAACGAGGGAGAGCTAAGATCAACAGGTGGATGGATAAGCAGCTATGCACTTATTGGTCTTGAAGGCGGACAAATAAGGCAGCTTTTTGTAGACGATGCATACAATGTTGATGGGCAGCTAATTAATCTTGGCAAGAATTATAATGCGCCAGCAGAGATGGCCACCGCTTTAGACATAGAAAAATGGACATTTTCACTTAGCAACTGGTATCCAGAAATTTCATCCAGTGCAACAAATCTTGAGTTTTTTCTTAAGGAAGCTGATAAAGCGTATAAAATTGATGGCGTAATTTTTGTAAATACAAACATAATTCGCGATTTAATAAGCTATTGGGGTTCAATAGATATTATTTACTCACAAGGCCAAACCCCTACTCAATCTCAAGATAAAATAACGACAGAGAATCTAAACGACAAAATCTTTCAAATGCACAAAAGTTACACGCCCGGGAGTTCATTAAAATCAGATTTTATGCTAAAACTAGCCGACGCATCTATAAATAAGCTTTTAGAAGAACCCCTAACAAATCTTCCTGAAATAAGTTCAATCCTCCAAGAATCTCTCGACAAGAAAGATGTAATGATATATTTAAAACAAGTACAACCAAGTAGCTACATATCAAGCAAAGGATGGGACGGGAATATAACATCTTCCAAAACAACCGCTCCGATAGCAATTGACTGGAATTGGGGTGGGAACAAGGCAAATCTTTTTATCGAAAAAAACGCTGGACTAACAGTTCGAATTGACCCTAATCAGACAGTGACGTACAATTACGAATTATCTATTACAAACAATTCCCAAAGCAATGTCTATCCCGAAGGCCAATACAAAAACTATCTTAGAGTTTATATTCCAAAAGATGCTAAACTAACAACTGTCTCAGGATTTAATCAAAATGATTATACTACCTACTTTGAAGGAAAATATAAAGTAATAGGCGGAATGATAAATGTCCCAATTAAGTCGGCATCAAACATAAATATCCAATATGAACTAAATGGACAGAATGCATTTATTCAGACAGGAAAAACTTTATCTTTAGCTGTCGATATTCTAAAACAGTCCGGAGATATTGATCAAAACTACAATTTATCAGTATTTTATCCAAGTAGCTGGAGTTTACAAAGTTATGAAAGCGATCTACAATTAAACGAGTTTAACAGCTCAGTTGCTTCTCAATTTACGCTTGATAGAGATAAGAGAAATAATCTGATATTTGACCTTAAATAGCCCCAGAAGATTGGTAAATTTTGATAACATCATCAGCACTTACTGCTCCCAAAGAAAGAAATTTGACAACTTCATCAGATTGCATATCACTAACAATAGGCATCTTACTGCTACTTCCTATGTTCTCGATGTAATTTGCGAAATGCTCCGATAGACAATTATGGCATTTAAAGTGTATAATAGCCTGTGTTCCGTCATCAGAAACAATTGTTATGTTCTGTTCAGTGTATCTTGTGCCGCATTTATCGCAAAAGCCTGATATTTTTTCTAGATAAAATTGTTTCTTATTCATATATAATTAATTTTTAATTACTATAGTATATGATACAACAAAACCCGGTTTTTGACAATATACTGGAACTAGCTAAAGAGCAAGGGTATGTTACAATCGAGCAGATATTACAAAACTTCCCTAATGTTGAAGAAAACATTGATACTGTTGACGCACTTTTTTCCATGTTAAGCGATAAGGGAATTGAGATACTTGATACAACGAATGCAAATCAAAGCTCAAATGAGATAGATGAGGAGATGACGCTTGAGAAAAAAATTAAAATATTTAAAAGAATACAAACAAATTTATCGACAGACGCTATTCGCACCTATTTATTTGAGATTGGCAAAACGCCATTACTTTCATACGAGGAAGAGACTACTCTCGCAAAAAGAATCGTAAAAGGCGACAAAGAGGCAACAGGAATATTAACAATAGCTAACCTCAGACTTGTAGTAAGTATTGCTAAAAGGTATGCAAAAGGCAAAATGGATTTACTTGATCTTATACAAGAGGGAAATATTGGTCTTATGAAGGCTGTACATAAATTTGATTATACAAAAGGATTTAAATTTTCGACATACGCAACTTGGTGGATAAGACAGTCAATTACAAGAGCAATAGCAGATCAAGCTAGAACAATCCGAGTCCCCGTCCATATGATTGAGACAATAAACAGGTACAGAAAGACGCAAGCAATACTAACAAACAAATATGGACGCAAAGTATCAGATGAAGAGATCGCCAAGGAAATGCAGGTCCCAATAGAAAGAATCGATGAAATCAAGAAAGTAAGTCAAACGCCATCATCTCTTTCTACCCCAATCGGAGAAGAGCAAGACAATGTACTTGAAGATATAATTCCCGATGATGCATCACTTACTCCCGCTCAATTTGCTTCAAACGAGTACTTAAGAAAACAGCTTACAGAAGTGCTAAACACTTTGCAGGACAGAGAGAGAAAAGTACTTGCGCTAAGATTTGGACTTGAAGATGGCGTCTCCAGAACATTGGAAGAGGTTGGACGAGAATTTAACGTCACAAGAGAGCGCATAAGACAGATAGAAGCAAAAGCTATAAGAAGGCTAAAAGAGCGAGCTAAAGAAAAAAACCTTGAGGACTACGCAAAAAGTAGCGCAGTTTAAAACTCACACAAATTTGTTTTTATTTGAGATACTTAGTAAATTCAGAAGGAGACACAGGCAAATGTGTCTGGACCCTATTTTCTATTTTGCCATCAAAAGTGTTATCAAAACTATCCTCGATTGGCTCAATATACTGCTCATAACTAAACTCAACTTCTTTACTTGTTAGCGAAAAATATACAGAAAATGCTGTCCATATAATAAGACCTAAAACGCCAACTAGTATTAGAGCCTTTATCTGTTTACTCATATAATGTTTGGTTGTCAACTTTATAAATTATCATATTTATAGAGAAAGCTTGTTTACCATCTTTCTCCTTCTGCTGGTTAAATGAAAGATTTGTTATATTAGGATAAATTGGCATCTTCTCGAGCTCAGAAAGTAATTTAAACAACTGTGCTTGATCTCCAACAACGACAAAATCTACTTGCCAACTCTCTAATAATTCGTAATCCTTTGTTTCGAAATAAATATCTTTTGAAGGCTGTCCAAAATTAATTGAAGACATATAAAAGCCGTTTCTTTCACAAATCGCATCAATATTTGCCATCACAAAACTAAAATTGCCTTTTGTTGGATATAAATATGATAGAAATTCTAAATCTTCTTTAACACCAGAATTGTATTCTTGTGATAACTTATTTAAGCTGTTTATTTTTGTATCGAGCTTCTCAACAATGCCCTTTTTAAGCTTATTACTACTTACTATTTTATTTATTGTGATCATTGTTGGTCTCACTGCACCGAAAATCAAAAGTGCAGCCATAATCAGTGTAACCGCAGATCCTGTGACAACTTCGTTCCTAGCTTTCTGAGCGGATAAAATAACCGCTGCTCTTGTTGAGCTCCCTGCCATCAGATTTTATTTCCTTTTAAATTAAAAGTAATATTAACGTCAATATCACTGCCAGATAAATTTGTATTATTTTCCAAAAACTCATCACCTTTATAAGTCACTGTCGTTAAATCTCCTCGCCTACTCAAAACAATAATCACATTATCATAATTTGAATTTAAATAGCTTGTGTATTTTGCTATATCGGCGTAATTTCTTGCTCTAAAAACAAAATTAATACTCTTGGTGTTAAAGTTAAAAGAGTGCAAATCAAATTCTGACGGAAAATTCTCCAGAATCTCTTTTATTAATACAGAATTTCTAGCTTGGCTTGAAGACATGTCATCTAACTCAGCAAAAAATTTATGATAAAGTCGATATTTAGCCTCTTTCTCCATAAAAGCCTGTGTCCCAAGAATATTCTCAATTTTGCTTTTTATATCATCATCAAGGTCATTTCTCTGCCTATCCATAGTAAATCTCGCAAAAAAGGCAACTAAAACGACTATCTCAACAGCTACAAGAACATATCTACCAATACTCATCACCCAATCATATGATTTTTCCCAAATATCTTTTGGCTCAAGTACAGGTTTTAAAAAGTTTATTGAATTGTACTTAGCTTGTTCTTTCTTTGCCATTTCAATCATTGTACACTCAATTGAGCTTTTTTGCAATAACTGATATAATTAAACTATGGATAAGAAATTTTACATTACCACAACGCTACCTTATGTAAACGATATCCCCCACATCGGAAGTACGCTCGAATTTGTCCTAGCAGATGTTATCGCAAGATATTTCCGCATAAAACTTGGCGAAGAAATGGTGTTTTTTAATCTTGGAACCGATGAACACGGACAGAAAATATACAACAAAGCACTAAGCCTAGAAAAAGATCCTCAGGAGTATACAGATGAATACGCTCAGAAATGGAAAGATTTTTGCTCTCTCTATAATATAAGCTACAACTTTTTTTATAGAACAACAGATAAAGAACACAAAGCCAAGGCACAAAAATTTTGGCAACTCATGGACAAAAAAGGTTATATTTACAAGAAAAAATATGAAGGACTATACTGCGTAGGATGCGAAAGTTTTAAAACAGAAAAGGATCTAGTAGATGGATTGTGTCCCGACCATAAAAAAGCACCTACAGAATACAGTGAAGAAAACTATTTCTTAAAGCTCAGCGAAGCAACCGATAAATTGCTTGATTTTCTTGATAAAAATCCTGATTTTGTAAAACCTCAAAATATGCAAAAAGCACTTGTAAATTTTGTTAAGGACGGATTACAGGACATAAGCATCTCAAGAGTACGCAAAAATATGCCTTGGGGAATAAGTGTTCCAGGAGATCAGGATCAAGTAATGTACGTCTGGTTTGATGCCCTGACTAACTATATTTTTACTGTCGGGCATAATGGTGATGAAAACAATGACAACCAGGAATTTAACAGCTACTGGCCGGCTGTGCAAATATGCGGTCCCGACAACTTAAGATTCCAAGGAGCTATTTGGCAAGGTATGCTCGCTTTGGCGCAAATTTCTTTTACAAAAAAACTTCTTGTACACGGGATGGTTTTGGCAGAAGATGGCACCAAAATGAGTAAAAGCGTCGGGAATGTAATAAATCCTTTCGATTTGGCAAAGCAATACCCTATTGAGGCGGTTAGATTTTATCTGACTGTCGGATGTGCCACCTATGATGATTTCGCTTTTTCGCAAGGCAGACTTGTATCCCTCTACAACGACATATTAGCAGATAAATTTGGCAATTTAATAAACAGAGTAATTCATCTTTCAAATAAATATGAAATAGATACTAGCGTAAAATACAAAAATAAAAATGATTTTACAAAAAAAGTAGAAAAAGACATTGCTAAATTTAAAGAATTGATGGAGGATTTTCAACTTTTTGACGCTTACGAAATAATAACAAATCTTTGCACATACGGAAATCAGTATATAACAGAGCAAGAACCATGGTCAAAAAACAAAAGCGACAAAGATAGAAAAGATGTTTTGCAAAATTTAATCTCTTTGCTTTGGGAAGTAACAGACAGCTTCACACCAGTAATCCCAGAAAGCTGTACGAAAGCTAAACAAATGCTGACAAATAAGGAAACAGGAATTTTATTTACAAAATTATAAAAAGGGGTAGCCCTTAAATTAAGCCACCCCCCATGTTTTTTAAAACGAGCTTTTTACTTTATTTCGTATTCTAGCTCTACAGTAACCTTAATGTTTTCCGTACCCGGATTGACAGGAATTGTACTTACTGGAGCTTCTTCTGGTACAGCATCAACACTTATCTGCTCATTGCCAGACATTGATACACTTTCTTTCTCGCTATAATCATAAGCTCGATTACCATAAATAGCATATCCATCTTGAGTATCAACATTTATAACCTTACCAAGTCTAAGACCAGCCTCTTTTGATTCTTTTTTAGCTTTAACCTTAGCGTTTTCTATCGCTTCAAGCTTTAATTCATCCTTAATCTCCTCAATATTTTCAATTGAGAAATACATTGAATTTATTTGGTTAATCCCCTTACTTGTCGCTTTATCCAAAATATCAGAAACCTTATCTATCTGCTTGGTTTCAATAGTGATCTCAACATTCATCGTATAACCAATTATTTCCAGCTGTTCTGAATAATCACTATCCCAACGCCTTTGCTCATATTCAGGATAAATGTTATAGCCACTAGTCTTAATCTCTTCATCTGTTAAACCAAGCGCTTTCATCTCACTAATCGTTGCATCAATTATCTCGCTTGCTCTCTGCTGGACAGCTTTTGGTGTCTGGTCTTTTACCACTGTAGCTAAAGCCATCGTAAGCTTATCAGGCGCAACATACCTCTCGCTAAATGCGCTGACTTTATATGTCCTATTATAATCATATTTTTCTGCAAGTGAATACATCGCAAAAATAACAAAAAATGCTACAAGGAAAACTGTAAGAGCAACAAAGCTTGCTTTGGCCCAAAACCTTAGTACCTCTCTTACTCCCGGATTATTTTTAAACATACTTATTATAATTAAAAACTTAGTTAATTAATTATACATTTTCCAGCTATTTATGCAACATCCTTTATTAAAGCTGCTCTTTAATAATAGTATCCGTTGCAACAAGTCCCAAAGAGTACAACTCTTGCCAAACCGATTCAGTTATGAAAGGAGCAAATGGATGCATAATTTTTAAATATTGACTCATTATGAAAATTAAGCCACCAAGCTCATTTATTCTTTTAACAGAGCCTGTTTCTTCATCACTAATATTTGCCTTAACTTCCTCAATCCATTTATCACAAACAGTATGCCAAAAAAACTCTCGGATTTCTGCACTGGCCAAATTAAATCTATACTTATCAATATATTTGGCAACACTATTCATACTCTCCTGCGCCGAGTCAAAGCGAGCTTTCCAGATGGCATCAGCTTTATTGACATTCTCCTTTGAACTCTTCAAAAAACCCGCAACGCCAACAATTTCGCTATCATCAATATTCATAAGAACAAATCTAAATGCATTCCATATTTTATTAACAAAATTCCTATTGGCACGGATGTTTTCTTCTCTTATCGGAGTATTGCCACCAGGTGCAGTATCATTGTAATACCATAGACGAAGCGCATCAGCCCCGTATTTATCAATCACATCCTTTGGCTCTACGCCATTACCTTTTGACTTAGACATCTTTCTACCATCTGGAGCTAAAATAAGACCATGTAAGTAAACCGTATGAAACGGCAACTTTCCCGTCCTATAAACCCCAAGAAGAAGCATCCTAACAACCCAGAAGAAAAGAATGTCCCTGGCTGTCTCCAAAACATCTGTTGGATAATAAGTTTCATAGTCCTTGGCTCCTGGTCCGCCAAGAGTAGAAAAAGGCCATTGTCCAGAACTAAACCAGGTATCCAAAAGATCCTCTTCCTTCTCCCAAAATATATCTTTCTGGTTCCCCTTATACTCATCATCAGAATCGGGTTGCTGTTCCATTGCAAATGCCCTACCCGTTCCCTTTGCTTTCTGACCCATTTGCTCCTCATACTGCGAGATCAATTTCTGGCGTTGGACAGATGAAATTTTCTCAAACTCAGCAGGATTAATCTCTCTTCCAAGATTAATCTCATATAAATCCATGAGAGAATCATACAACTCCCTGCCTCCGCTATACCAAACAGGAATTCTCTGTCCCCACCATAATTGCCTAGAAATACACCAAGGTTCAATGTTTTTTAAGAAAAACTCAAGAGCTTTTTGCTGACCAAAAGGAATAACTTTAAACTCAGATTTTTTAATTTCACTCAAAACAGCTTTTGCCAAAGAACTCACATCTACAAACCACTGCTTTGAAATAATAGGCTCGATTGCTGTACCACACCTCTCACAAACAGTCACTTCATGTTTGATATTCTCAATACCAAGAAGCAAACCTTGCTCTTTAAGCTTAGCACAAAGAGCTTTTGAGCAATCGGTTGTTCCCATTCCAATATACTCCTTAGGAGCTGGTGATTGCATCTTACCATCTTTATCTATGACATTAACAATCTTAAGATTATGCCGTCTACCCATCTTAAAATCGATTGGAGAATGGGCGGGTGTGACTTTTAATGCACCAGTACCAAATTCCATACTAATTTCATCATCTGCAATAATCTCAATCTCTTTATCCATTATCGGTAATATTACCTTTTTGCCAATAAACTTAGCATATCTTGGATCACCAGGATTTACTGCGACCGCACTATCGCCAAGCATCGTCTCTGGTCTTGTTGTAGCGACAGTTATTCCGTCAAAAGAAGGTGGCGTAAGAAGCTCAATTTCTTCTGACATAAAAGTTTTGCCATCTCCCCATTCTTTTTTTGCAAGCTCCTTATCCTTATCATCTGCAAAAGGATAAACAATCTGTGCCAAAATACCTCTAGATTCTTTATGCTCCGTATCAACGTCTGCCAAAGAAGTTCTGCAAAAAGTACACTGATTAACAATATATTTGCCCCTATAAATAAGCCCATCTTCAAACATCTTATAAAAAGTGTCGTAAATGACCTCAGTTAATTTCGGATCCAAAGTAAAAAGTTCTCTATCCCAATCCGCAGACAAACCAATTCTTTTTTCCTGCTCTCTTGCATTCTGCGAATTCTTTGTACAAAATTCATAACATCTTTTATAGAATTCCTCCCTTCCAATACTCCATTTGCTCTCGCCACTATTTTGCAAAATCTTAGAAAAAACAGCCTCAGTCTGGATACTTGCATGATCTTTGCCAGGAAGAAGCAAAGTCGGACGCCCAAGCATTCTATTATACCTACCCATACAATCCTGGAAAGAATATCCGCAAGTATGCCCAATATGCAAGTCTCCATTAGCATTAGGAGGAGGTAGCGTCATAACAAAAGGTTTTGTATTATCATTCCTTTTTGCTTTTTTGAGGTATGAAGCAAATTTTTCAGGACTAAAAAGTCCAGATTCTTCCCATATTTGGATCATTAACGGTTCCTTTTCATTGGCATTAAATGTTTTTTCTATCTCTTTCATTAATTTTGATTGTATTAATTTAATTAAACGCCCCCGCCAATAGGTCCCGCTAATAGGTCCTGCTAATAGGTCCTGCTAATAGG
>CAZRRH010000001.1:0-144040 GCA_964602665.1 uncultured Candidatus Saccharibacteria bacterium | reverse complement strand
GCTAATAGGTCCTGCTAATAGGTCCTGCTAATAGGAAATATTTTCCTAATGGCAGGATCCTAATGGCAGGATCCTAATGGCGGGATCCTATTGGCGGGGGCGTATCTATTTCTTACGCGGTACCACCCTACCTTTGATCTCTTTCTTAATATTTCTACGGTTTTATTCCGTCGGATTCTACTCTCTTGTCTACATTTGACAAAATTTCTTTCCGCCTCTTACCAATGACTAGTTGGCTTAACTGAGATTTTATTAACATTATATCATGTTTTTAGGCCAATGTGTTATTTATGAAAAAACTATACTTTCATACAACAAACGGTCAATGAGCCTTTTACGCCCCATTGCATAGCTCTATCTTTTGCTCTATTTACAAGAAGTTGAGCAAGATCAGCAGCTGTATATTCTTCATGAAAAAAACTTTTTCCAACATTGCGTATATGGTCAAAATCACTCTCGTAAACAACATCTTTATTAGTAACAACAAGAAAAGCTGGGGACATATCCGAATTTCTTTGCACTTTATACGAATTAACATGAGCATGAAGATTAACCTCAAGATCTCTTATTGTAGTGAACTTTTTACCTTCAAACCCTGTTGGCATAGATAGTGGAGAAAGCAATTGATCTACACTGCCATCCTCTCTAATTATAAACGCTCTTATTCCAACTCCTACTGCCTCTATCGCTCCCAGTCCAATACGTACTATCCCCAAGTGCGTATCTCCAAAGGAAAAAGGTCGCAATGAAGACATTTGTTTCGCTGTTAAAGGAAGAAGGTCAGGAAATTTTTCTTGCGAGAAATCATTATTCTTCAAAAAATTTGCAGCAAAACCTGCTGCAGCCCTGGCGTCAGGGCCAGAATTCACCGGAACAAATTCCCCATATGCATTTCTAAATTCTTCATGACTTAAAGGGTCAGCAGCATTAGGAAGACCAGCAGCATAAACCACACAGACATTTCCACGATCGTCAATTACTACCTGTACAGAATTAGCACAAAAATGTGGATGATATTCACCAAGGTCTTGTCTGATAGCCAAATCAGCGACGGGAAACCCACCTGAAGAGAGAACATCTGCTTGCTCAAGCGCGGATCGACAGAAATTCCCGTTTCGTCTCTTCTGCTCGCATAAGGAGAATTGTCTGAGTTTAAAAGTTGGAGCAAAGCTGCATGTGTATCTAATTCACTATATTTTCTCGGGTTCTGTGCAAGTTCTTCTTGCGAAAAAGGAGCGGAAGGAACTGTTTGATCTGGAACAAGACGCGAAGAATCTAATGTTGTATCTTTTACCATATTCTTTAAATATTAATATCTTAATAGTAATATTATGCAACATTGTAATTGGTTTGTAAATAGTGCAAGATAATTGTTAACCGAAGCGAAAATCATAACGAAAAACCCATTAGAACATAGCAGACTTCACGAGTTTCTTTACATACCAATTAAACAAAGCTTTCTTAAAAAATCGCATATTGGAGGCTGATTTTTGTACGACGATTATATACCCTCCAGGGTATATGATTGCGAGCTCTCTTCTATCGCCATTTAGCGTTGTACCACCTTTAAATGGGATTTTTTGTTTTAATGCGGAAGCAATTGAGCTTACACGCCTATTTTTAGACATAAGATCAATAAGCTGACTAGGCATTTTATCAATAAAAATAACAAGGTCGTTTATTGTGGTTACATTTGGAGTATTATCACTTTTAATAGTGGTTTTGTATAAACCTAATTCACTTTTGATATACTTATTAACATTTTCTCTATCAACAAAATCCGCAATTAAACCTGTCGCGATATTACAGGAATCGCATATCATCAGTTCCACAAGCTCTTTGATTCTAAATTTCTTTCCTATTTTCTCTGGTTTAATACCAACCGTACCGTATTTATACTTAAGATAATCTTCTTTATTAAGCAAAATCTCACTATTTAAATTAATCTTATCAAATGCGTAGCATGCATAAAAAAGCTTCGAGATACTTGCAGGATCAAAAGGTTCGTCCTCTTTCCTCGATAACTCTTTCTCCCCTACTTTTATTTTATAAAAAAACTCTCCCATTTGCGTAGCTATTAAGAAATCTTATTTCCTAATGGCAGAATAAATGGGTGATAGAGGATTTGAACCTCTGACCCCAGCTGTGTGATAGCTGTGCTCTAACCAACTGAGCTAATCACCCCTTATAAGATTTCGCTCGTATAAAACTGCAGAATACCATTGTAATCATATCAAAACAGCCCATCTTTATCAACCTCGCAAAATATGGTAAAATATGTCAATGAAAATATGTACTTTATCAGGAACCTCCGAGATCGGACGCAACTGCTCTTTTATTGAGCAAGATAACGAGATCCTTATTATTGATATGGGATTATCATTTCCCGATCAGCAGTTATATGGAATAGATTATGTCATTCCAAATCTCTCTTATTTAGTTGCAAACAAGAAGAAAATCAAAGCGATCCTATTAACACACGGTCATCTTGACCATACAGGAGCTCTGCCTTATGCTCTACCTATGCTTGATTTTCCCCCTATTTATGCGGGACGATTTGCCAATGGACTCGTAAAAGATAAACTTAAGGAATTTGGTCTTGATAAAAAGACTAAGCTTATTGACGCTAATCGCAATGAAGCTTTTAATATCGGGCATTTTGATGTCAAATTTATCGGCGTAACTCACAGTATCCCTGACTCATTTGCACTGTTTATCAAACCAAATAATAGACAAACAGGCGTTTTTATTTCCGGAGATTACAAGTTTGACAAACAGCCTATGGGTGAGAAAGAGACAGATTACCAAGCGCTTAAGGACCTCCAAGGCAAAATCGATTTAGCACTTCTGGAAAGCACTTATGCTACAACTCCCGGCCACTCCAAGACTGGTCAAGAGATTTCTGATAATCTAGAAAAAGTTATTAGTTCACATAAAGGAAGAGTCGTAGTCGCATCTTTTTCTTCTCTTATAGGTAATATTTATGCTCTTTTTAAGATTGCTCAAAGAACAAATAGAAAAATCGTGCTATCAGGATTTAGCCTCCGAAACGCTGTAAAAATAGCTAGAGAACAAAACTTCATCACAGTACCTGATAATCTTATTGTCCCAGAGCGAAATGTCGATAAAGTTAATCCAAACAATTTGCTTTTTTTGTGCACGGGAAGTCAAGGAGAAAAATACGCCGCTCTTAATAGGATATCGCTTGGCGAACATAATCATTTTAAGGTTAAGAAGGGTGATTTAATAATCTTGTCAGCTTCTGAAATTCCCGGCAACGAAAATGCCATCGGTAAGATGACCGATCGACTCATCGAAAAAGGCGCAGATATAATTAAAAATAGCATGGCAGATATATACGAAAGTGGGCACGGTATGCTTGGCGATATGAAGGATATGTTTGACCTTATTAAGCCAGCTGAAGTCATGCCTATTCACGGTAATCTCACAAAGAGGTATCAAAACAAGCAAAATTATATAAGTTGGGGCATGGATCCTGATCGAGTGCATCTTACAAGTGATGGACAGTTTTGGGATTTTGACAGTACAAATAGGCGATATAAGAAAGCTACTCAGATTCCGTCTAGGCCTCTTATGGTCGATGGGCTCGGCATTACGGAGGGAGGTGATGTCGTAATTAAAGATAGACAGCAATTAGCGGAATACGGTTTCATCGTTGTGATGCTAAATATTGGCAAACCAAGTAATAAGCTAATGGGACATGTCAAATTTATATCGCGAGGTTTTGTATACTCCAATAACGCTCGTGATCTGTACAACAATTTGGATAAAGAAATCAAAGCAGTTCACTCCCAGTGGCTTAAAGTAAATAGCAGATCAGATAAAGATTTTGAGAAATTAAAAGATATGGTTACTAAAAAGCTCGATTTTATTATCAAAAAGAAGACACTGAGAGAGCCGATCGTCCTAGTAACAATCTTCTAATTCTAAATTTAAGCTTTTTTAAAGCCTCCGCTCTGGATTTTCCACAAATTGGAATATATACCTTTTTTACTTATCAATTCGTCATGCGTACCTGATTGTACAACCTTTCCTCCATCAACAACAAAAATTCTGTCTGCATTTTTTACCGTGCTAAGCCTGTGAGCTATTACAACCGTTGTTTTGTCTTGACTAAGCGTCGCAAATGCTTTTTGTATTGCTTGCTCACTTTCGCTATCAAGCTGGCTTGTTGCCTCATCAAATATTACAATTTTAGGACTTCTTATTATTATCTGCGCGACAGCAACTCTTTGCTTTTGTCCTCCAGATAGTTTAATTCCTCGCTCACCCACCATTGTCTCATATTTATCGGGCAAAGACCAAATGAAATCATGAATCTGAGCTTTCTTACAAGCATCTATTGCCACCTCCAAAAGCTGCTCTTTACTCATTTTTTCACCTTTCTCGCCAATCCCATAAACAATGTTCTCAAGAAGTGTACGATTAAATAACGTCGGTTCTTGAGGTACCATCCCAATTATTGATGTAAGCTCATCGTAGCTAAAATTTTTTATGTTTATACCATCTATTTCAATTTTACCTGTTTGAGGGTCATAAAATCTCATTAATAATTTTGTAATAGTTGATTTACCCCCACCTGATGGGCCGACAAAAGCAATAGTATGTTTAGGTTCTATCTTAATATTTAGATCGGTGAGTATTTTTTTGCCCTTCTCATATGAGAAATTAACATCTTTTATTAGAATTTCCCCCTTGACCTTATCTGTGCAAGAACAAGATTTACCGTTTTTAAACAAAATATTAGACGGCGTATCATATATGTCCATTATATCATTCATCCTAGGCAACTCAGATATTATGGCTCGCAGTTGCCAAAAAATGTTTCCAGCTTGTTTTGTAAGCAACATAAGATAGCTTAATACCATAACGATTTGTCCAACAGTTATCGTCTCATTCCTAAAAAGTATATATAAATAGTAAGCAGTGGAGCCAAAAAGTGATAACTCGATAAATCTTGATACGAAGTCAACAAGTCTCCATGTTAATGAATATTTAAACTCTGCTTTTGCAAATTCATCTAACCTTACACCCAAGTTTTTCTCTTCCTTTTGTTCGTTTCTAAAAAGCCTCATTAGCAAAAAGCTTGATAGACTGTCGACAATTACGCTATTTGAATGGTATTCTACTTCATTAGCTTTTCGTTTCATTTTAACATTTAGTTTCATTGCAAAAATCAGGATTGGCATTTCAAAGACTATTACACCAAGCATTATCGCACTTAGCCATATGTCAATTTTTGATACAATTATTAGTGGAAATATTATTGTTAATATGCCTTCAAGAAGCCACGTCTCAAATGACCAAATAATTACATTTATGCTTTCGGAAGCCTTCATTATTTTAGTTATTAAAGCACCTGTCTCACGATTAACATGATAGGAGTAATCTAAATATATGACTTTTTTGAACAGATCTCTTATGAGTCGACCATATACTCTTGTCCTTGTTACATAATCTTTGCTTCCGTAAGCGATAGGCTCAAGCAAAAATGGTGTAGACATAAGCAAAGCGATTTGTACAAAACTTTTGCCCAATGATTCAACCGCCATAATATGCTCATATGAAACTAAGCTTGCTAAGTTATCAACTATTTGACCAATAATCTGCACTGTATATACAGATGCGAAGACAAGCAAAACATGAGCGATCATGCCCAATATTTTTATATGCATTAAGTCCCTTTGTAAATAAAGGAGTTTTTTATAAAATCTTAAGAATTTTTTCATTTTTATATCTTAAACAAAAAAAATGACTATATATTATAACATTTCTTAAGATTAATATAAAGAGTTGCCTTAAGCTAACTTCTTATAGCAACAATAAACCTTCCTTCCTTATGGCTTTTACCCAAACGAGTCTCATTTACAAATAGCTTTTGTGAGAAAGACTCTCCTTTTTGTGCTGCAATATAATTATCAATATCGTAAAAAAAGATGTTTTTATCAAGTACGCCCCCATCAATGATCTGCTTTACAGCAAAGCCGAATTCGTCTGTATGATACAAACTATTCTTCTTCTTAATAAAATTTCCCCAATGTGATATTTCATTATTTATATCGTTGAAATGCTCCATTGTTCGATGCTCTTTTTTGATTGATGGTAGCATAAATATTTTGAGCGTTTTTTTTTGCCCCTAGTATTTTAATCGCGTAATCTATGCTCTTGTAAGGTAACATCGCGGATACTCCTCGCCACCCAGCATGAACTAGTCCAACAAATTGTTTTTTATTTGCATCTTCACCTTGTATGTAAAAAACTTGACAATCACCAGCTTTTACCGTAACCGTTATATTTTTATCTATAATAAAAACTGCGTCGCAATTTACTATCTTTCCTACTCTTGTTGGCCTTAATTTACTTACGACTTCTTTATTTATTAGCAGTATTTTATCTTTATGCTCTGGATTAATTGAAACGGAATCTTTAACAAAGCCCATGTTTAATTTTGAAAAAAATCTTGTGACTCTTTGAAAAACTTCAACTCTCTCACCATAAGAAAAAGACATATTCCCCGCTTCTTTTCCCCATGAAAATCCGTGACTAACATTCAATTGTGGAAAGTACCCAATGTTTTGAGCGATATAACTAATTTCTTTAATTCCATTCATACTTTCTAATTCTTATGTCTAACGCTCAATTTCCAATTTCCAATTTATAATCTCTAATTTCTAATTTCTAATCTCTAATTTATAATCTCTAATCTCTAATTTATAATCTCTAATTTCTAGTCTCTAATCTCCTCATTTATTCAACAGTCCAGGCATTGCACCCATTTTACCAGAATCGTCTTTATCTTCGACCTCAAGCTCTGCTCGTTTTCTTATCTCTTCTTCAACCATCTTAGCATCACGACCATATCTAATTCTAGAAAGCTGCTTAACTAACTCTGCAACATCTTTATTTACTGGTATATCAAATCCAGAATCAGGAAAGTGTTTACCATATGTAGGATCAAGCGAAAACGGTGCAGGATAACTTCCTCTTGAAATCATCTTCATATAATAGTGCATGTTTGGCTGATTCATAAGATCATTAGCGTTTAGATAAGGATCAAACTGTGATTCTAAAAATTTAGCGTCATCAGGACCAAGTCTTGCTATCATAAGTGTTCCTACATTACCAAACACAGCCTCTTTGACTTTATCTGTAAGCTGATGAATATACTGGTTAGCTACAGTAAGATTTAATCTGTATTTTCTTGCTTCAGATAGGATTGATGCAAAATCATCTGACGCAAAATTCTGAAACTCATCAACATAAAAGAAGAAATCTCTTCTGTCATTTTCGTCGTCAATATCCTCTCTACTAAGGGCCGCAGAGATGATTTTTGGGATTATCAACATCCCAAGAAATTGAGCATTAAATTCTCCAACAAGACCTTTTGAGAGATTTATTATAAGAATTTTGCCTTCATCCATAATTTGGCGCATGTCAAAAGACGATTTACTTTGTCCAATAATATTTCTAATAGCGATGTTTGTTACAAATCGGTCAAATTTTGATGTAATATAACCAAGTGTCTCAGATTTATGAAAGTCTGAAGTTTTTGCCATCTGATCTGTCCAATATCTCTTGACTAAGTCATCCTTGATCAATGGTAACCATTTCTTATTTACCCACTCCTGATCTGTGATAACTCTTAACACCTCAACCAGCGTTGATCCTTCCTCAGACATAACCGTCAACATAGCATTTCTTACAGCTCTTTCTAGGATAGGGCCAACAATTCCCTGATTATTTGGATCGTATAACTTTTTCATCAAGTCTATCATTCCATTAATAATCATGTGCTTTTCCTGCTCATTTCGGAAATCCATCAGGTTTATACCAAGTGGCCGTTCAAAATCTGATACATTTAAGTAAATAACATCTTCTGCTCTCTCATGAGGTATTCGATCAAGCAACATTCTTGCCGTAGACCCGTGCGGATCCATGAAGCATAGCCCATCTCCATTGTAAATATCCTGTATCATCATCCTAACCTGCAAATATGATTTACCTGAACCGGTTTGTCCAATGATGTAAGCGTGTCTTCGTCTATCCTCTCTTTCAAAACAAATCCTTTTGCGCACTCCTCTAAAAACATTATCACCAATCCATATTGTGTTTTTTGAATTCACTTCTGAGCTAATACTTGTATCGGCAGGTAATTCTCTCGCCAAAAGCCAGTGAATATTAGGGATGACAGTGTTTTTATTTGGCAAGTGAAAGATAGTTGCCAACTCTGCCACATTTAATATCGTGCTATCATTAAAAAATTTCTTGGGAGTAATCTTTTTGAGTATTGGGAAAATCGCACCCATAGGAGGTTTCCTGTATATCACATCTTCAATAAACTCCATCTCTCTTAGTCTATCGATTTTCTCTTTTTTGAGTTCATTAAGACCCGGATTATTAAACTGATCAAATGCGCCAACAATACTACTTAGATGGGAATCAGCCTGTTCTTGCTCAGGCGCTGTTGCAATAATTCTTATAGAAGTATAATATCCAACTTTTGATGTTTTTTTACGAATACCTTCAGATTGCTCCTGACTTATATGTATCCTTTTCTTCTCTGGATCAGCATTGTTTTTCTCAACTTTTTCGATAAATCCTTGTCCGCTTTTTTGCCAGTCTTTTCCAGCGGGTGTTATTAATATTTGTATTAAAGCCCCTTCTCCATCTTGTAGTTTACTCATAGCACTTAATACGCTGCTTATTGTGTCTGCTTTAAAATCTTCATGAGTTTTAAGTGGGTAATATGGCTCATCAGATGTAATAAGACTTGTATATGCAACTTTACTGTTTTCTTTGAAAATATTATGCTCCTCCACTATTTGTATGTCCGCATCCTGATAAGCACCAACTATCTGTTTTTCAACAAGATTAGCATACTTCTGTGGACAGTAAACATAAAATCTAATTTCCCCTGGCAATCCTACTATCTCAAAACTTATAGAATGATTTACTGTCACCCATTTTTTCCAGCCTTCTTTTGCGCCATCTATACTGTGTAGATTTGAGAACATCTGCTCTGCAACAGCTATTTCATACTCATTACCTCTTGGAACCCTTACTTCCATTAGAACAGATTTTTTTGCTTTTTCATCTCTATCTTCCTTTTTTAATTTTTTGAAATAGAAAACTATAAAAGCCGCAAATGTGCCGATAAAAAACAAAAAGAAAAGCCCCCAGACGATATAAACGGCATAATCAGAAAAAGAAATATCTTTTCCACCATTGATTAGGACATTGCCATTTTGTTCCGTTGCTGTTTGATAATTTGCCGGTAATTCGGGTCCGACTATCTGAGCTAAAATTCTAAAATCCATATTTATAGAATACCATATTTTGATTTTTTAAAACAGAGGAAAACCTCTAAAATCTTGTTGCTAAAAATCTATTTCTCGGGTCGTTTTCTCGGAGATAACAGCTTTAATAAAACTAATCCTACCCCAAGAATCGCTCCTATTAGTGCTACCGTTTTGCTAATCATTGTATAATTTGATATTTTATTTCTTGAGTCTGCAACCCATGCATTCCATTTTTTTTCTTCTGTGTTTTTATCTTTGCCACCTAACTCTCCATACATTTTAGAAGAAAGGTCAATAAATTTCTCTTTGTCATAAAGATTAAATTTAACCACCCAACCACATAATATTGCGCCCATTACTGTTTTAATTGCAGAAAACAGATTGTAATATCGTCTTGCAGAACCGATTATCTTATCATGTAAAACCGTATATTTCATCCCAAGATGTATTCCATGAAGCATATATTCAAGATCCTCTGGAATACCATGTTTTACATCTTTAAAGCCACCGATCCTTGCAAAAGCCTCTCTAGTCGAAATCAAGAAAAGCCCTGATTCAATAAATGGCTCTTTTAGCCAACTACTTATAAGCTTTAATAAAACATAGAGATTATAAAATATAAAGGCTACCGGATATTTTTTTGACTCGCTGTCAATTTTAAAGAGGGTAGACCCAATATCGCTTTTTGATCGTATAAAGTTATCGTACACCCTTTTTATAAAATTGTTATCAGGAAGCTGAGCGTCTGCATCCATAAAAAAGATTATTTCCCCTTCTGCCTCCTTTGCACCATTGTTTCTCCCAATAGATAGTCTTCCACCATCTATTACCTTTGCCTTGTATTTTTTTGCAATATTCCTTGTGTCATCAGTTGAAAAAGCATCAGCTACGATAACTTCAAGAGGTTGGTATTTTTGCTTCTGGATACTTTCTAACAAACGAGGTAGTAATACACTCTCGTTCTTTGTAGGAATCACTATTGAAACAGGCAGCTTTTCTGTCATCTGATTTTCTTTATTTTATTTTAAAACAAGACTAATCATCAGATCTAAAAAGGATCTTTTTTATAAGCATAGACAGCCATTTTTCGCTATCCTTAGCATCCTTTTTTGAGTCGTTAAGAACAGATCGGTAATTATTTATTAGCTCCAATGTTGGCATATAACCAAAAAACTTTATTACAGGTTTTTCATCATTATCAACATCTTGGGCAGATGATGTGGGATTTTGAGTACTTTTTGAGTTATCATCCGCTGGCTTTTGTACTGGCGCAATCCCTGTATTGGCAAAACCGCCTTTCTCAGCATGAATTCTTTCTCTATCTTCTGCCGTTAGTATCTCACCTTCTTTTTTAAGTTTATCAAATTCATCCCGAAGCTGAGTAATCTCATCTTTATTTACAGGCACTTCAGCTGCAGAAACAGATTTATCTTCTGGAAGACTCATCTCTGCTTGTGTTTCAAGACCAAGCTTTTTATTATATTCAGGTCCTAGGACAGAGATTAATACTTGTTTTCTTGCATCTAAAGACATCATTGCCCATCCCTGCACATCGACTACGCCGGCAACAATTAATGCCTGAGGTGGCATTTCCATGCTTTCAGCTGAAATTGATCCGTTTAATTGTTCTACTTTCTGTATGTTTTCCTCTAAATTCGTTGGCATAACGGATATTATATCACAATTCTACTCGTATCTCAACGCCTTTACTGGATCTAACCTACTCGCTCTTACAGATGGATATATTCCAGCAACTATTCCCACAACTATACTAGCGAAGACTATGCTTGCAACTGTTATCGGCTCAATTGAGAAGAAATGTGTAAGAGTAAATCCTTGCTGATTTAACTGCTCGACGATAATTGGATCAACAAAATGGGCCACTATGAGCACAAACCCAACTCCTAATACGCCACCTATTAATCCAATAACCATAGACTGCATTAAAAAGATCGCCAATACCTGGAAGTTATTTGCTCCGATAGCTTTAATTATACCTATTTCTCTTGTCTGCTCATAAATACTCATCACCATAGTGTTTACAATACCAATGCTTGCTACAAAACAGGATACGACACCAAAAAGAACAAGAGCAAGAGTCAGCCCATTTGTAAGTGTTTTTATAAAAGAGAGAAAATCTTGTGCAGTAAAAGCAGTAAAGCCCAGCTCCTCGTCTATGTATTTCTTAAGTTCATCGACTTGGCCTTCTTTTGCCTCAACTATAAGCTGGGTATAACCGTATTCTTTTATAACAGATTCTTTACTATCATAGCCTCCAATATCTGCAAGTATTTTTTCTGCATTATCCAAGGACATTACAAGACTCATCCTGTCTTGCCCTGAATCAATTATTCCTCCTACTTTAAGTTCATATGTTTTACCAGAAAGTGTTTTTGATGGTGCAACATTCAATGAATTTCTAGTCGGCTTTAAAACAATCTTTCTATCTCTTAGCTCGTCTGCTGATAGATCATAATAGTCTAAGAGCATCTTACTTATATATACATTTTCAGAATCTAAATATTTATCAGAATCAATACTTACCTTTGTATACTCTACGAAGAAATTATCATCGCCTTTAGAATCCATTCCTACAACATTATTATCCAGATATGGATCATCAATACCATCAATGTAAATGTCAAATGTCATTATCATTATAATGGGCTGTACACTTTCTGCTTTTTGTGTGTTTTTTATTAACTCAACAACCTCTTCATTCATCACCTCGTATTTTTTCTCTTTTTTGCGACCATCTTCTTGGCTCATACCACTTGCAAAAGCATTGATTCTGCTATCGTTAAATACCGTTATTTCATTAGGATCAAATCTGCTAGTAAACTCGTTTATTAATGCATTTTCAAGCCCTTTCATGCCAAAAATTATAAAGCTTAACAGTATAACAGAAATTGTTATGCCAAGACTTGTCAGTAAAGTACGAAGCTTTCTTCTAAAAACCAAATTTAAAGCATATTTAATTATCTGCGACATTCTTTCCATCTCTTAAAATTATTTTTTTCTTTATTCTATTTGCAATAGCGACATCATGAGAGACTATTATCATTGTGCTTCCTTCTTCTTTATTTAGTTCCATCATTAAGTCTAATATCTGTTCACCCGTTTTGCTATCCAAGTTTCCAGTTGGTTCGTCTGCTAAAAGCAATGATGGTTTAGCCATTAATGCTCTTGCTATTGCGACTCTTTGCGCTTGACCTCCTGATAATTCCGATGGCTTATGATTTCTTCTTTCATACAAACCAACTTTATCTAATAAATACTTTGCTCGTTCTTTTGCGTCCTGTTTTTTAAGCTGTTTCCCAAAAGAAATCGGTAACATTATATTTTCTAAAACATCAAGCTTAGGAATTAAATAGAACTGCTGGAATATTGTACCGACCATAAATCTACGATAATATGTTTGATCATATTTGCGTATGTCTTTATCGTTAATAGAAATTTTGCCCTGATATTTTGTATCTAAACCGCCCAATACATTTAAAAATGACGATTTACCAGATCCGGAGCTACCAATCAAAGCCAATACTTCTGAGTCTTGCAGTTCAAAAGATAATCCATCTAAAGCAATCACTGAATTATTCTTTCCCATTTTGTATATCTTTTTTAGTTTTTCTACTTTTATCATAATTATTCTCCTTTAAAAGGGTTAGATATTTTGAGCGCTTCAGAAATTTGCGGAGCGTATTCTTGAGCCTTTTTATTTTGCAGCGTCGGCGTTACTCCTTTTTGCATTGCTCTTTCATTCTGCTTTATCAAATCAAGATCTCTTTTGCTTTTAAGCACCAAATCAGATTTTTCTTCTTGTTTATCGTCTACTACTTTTTTCTTTTTAAAAATTCCAAGCATAACTTTATCTTTCAAATTTACTATCTAAATCTGATAATTTTATCTCCCAAACAATTGGACGACCGTGTGGACAACTGTAAGGATTTTCACATCTTATAAGAGATGCCCACAATGATTTTATCTCATCAAAGACAAGCTTTTGACCCGTTCGAATACTTGTATGGCATGCCATTGTTGCGATTATATCTGTTTTTCTTCTAACAAAAGGCTCTTTACTCTCATCAAAAATTATTTCTGTAAACATTTTCTCGAAATCTGCACCAACAAAATCAGCTGGAACTTGAAGTATTATTGCTTCTTTATTTTTAAACTCTATATCAAAGCCTATTTCCCTAAAAAATTCTATTTGCTCTCTTATGTATTCAACTCTTGAGCCATCAAAAGACAATTTCAGTGGGATAAGTAATTTCTGACTTACAATTTCTAGTTTATTATCTCTTTGCATTAATCTCTCAAATGTCACTCTCTCGGCGGCTGCATGTTGATCAACCACTAATATTTTATCCGCAAATTCTATAAGAACAAATTTGTTAAAAATCTGTAGATAATTGATTGGTTGTGTTAACTTTTCCTTTTCTGTATCTGAAAATTCGGTCTGGCTACTTTTATCATATTTCACCTGATCAAAGTTTTTATCTTGCATCATTACTGCCTCTGAGAATTTCAAACCCGCCTGCACACTTGCCGTATTTGATTTTGGATATTTATAGTTATCGTTAAATCCACTCTTTTTACTAACTTTGTAAGCATCATTTGGAGATTCTGCTAAAAAGCCACTACCAGTTCTAGGTTTGTTTATATCGAAAAAGCTAGATGTTTCCTGATAATTTTTGTTGCTTTTAACAATATGTGCTACAGCTTGTGTGACGGCATTATAAACTCTAAACGGATTAAGGAAAGCTACTTCTTCTTTCCTCGGATGTACATTTACATCAACTAAATCTGATCTTACGCTCAGAGATATTATAAAGGGAATCCTATCATTCTCAGGGATATATCCTTCGTAACCCAAAGAAACGCTCTTAGCAATTGCGTGATCTGTTATGGGGCGGTTATTTATAAAGATATATTGATGTGCTACCTTTCTATTGTGATAATGAGGCTGAGCAATTATTCCAAAGATTTTGACACCATCAATTTTTGTATTAATCTCATACGAATCGTTTATCCAATCAGCTTTTAATACTGCTTTGGCTCTATCAATAAAACTGCTATTTGATAATTTTATTACCTGTTTGCCATCTTTGTACAGCTCAAATTTAACGCCAGGATTTATTATAAAATAAGATTGCAACAGCTCAAGAATTTTACGATACTCAGTTTGCTCCTGCCTTAGAAATCTTAATCTTGCAGGAACATTATAAAACAGCTCTGATACAGTAACCGTTGTTCCGTCTAATCCAGCTGCTTTTTGGGGCTTAAGATTTTCTAAAGTTGTAAGATCAAGCTGGTAAGCATCTTGATTTTCTTTAGTTTTTGAAAGGATTTTAACCTTTGAAACTGATTGTATTGTAGATAAAGCCTCTCCACGAAATCCCATTGTAATTAATTTATTAAGATCATCTATGCTTGAGATTTTACTTGTACTGTGAGGCGCGAATGCTAATCTGAGCTCCTCTGGCACAATTCCACAACCATTATCTTCTACTTGTACAAGCTTTTTACCCCCTTCAGACAACCATATTTTAATTTGTGTAGCTTTAGCGTCCAATGCGTTGTCTATCAACTCCTTTACAACTGAAGCCGGCCTCTCAACAACTTCTCCAGCTGCAATTTTATTTATTGTGTCTTCTGATAACTTTTTTATCATTTACTCGCTATTTTATCACATTTGAACTTTTTAAGGGAGATTCTAGACTTGTTTATGCGTTGCAAAAATAGTAAACTAGGTTATGTCAGATACAGAATTAGAACAGCAAGAACCATTAGCAGTTACTGCGGAAGATTTGGCATACTGCGAAGAAGAAGCAGCCAGGTGGATTTCAGAAACAGACCCTCAGAAACCTCTCTCCCTAGATGTATATATTGGCAAAGAGAATTATCCTTCAATAATTTCCGGTTTTGTTTCTAGTTTTATGAAAATTCGAGATACATCGCTTGCTTTACAAAATCCTGTTTTTGCCACAAAAATTGAGGAAGCAATCCAAAGAGCAGAGTTTGAATATATTAACATGACAGGTTTTCATTTGCTATTTTCTTCAGGATCACTAATAAGGATTGGCTTTCAGCCTAAATTTCAAAGTCTGGTTAGAGCTATATCTGAAATAAGACAAGTTTTCTTGCCAAAAGAGCTAGAGAGAATAGTAGCTTTTGTTTTAAAAGCAACTGCACCTGGCGAAGAAGATCTTTATGCATATAGGCCACAAAGACATGAAAATAAAATACGCCATGAACTTTTTTCTTTAGAAGAAGTACTAAATGCCGCAACGTATAATACACAAGTAGGAGAACTACTTGGCCATAGAGAAGAACCGAGGTTTATAGAAGAAAAAATCAAAACAGCTGATCTGCCTCCTGTAAATCAAGATCTACAAATTGTCGTACAAACAATCGCTTACAACGAAATTAGCAGTCTACCAGGTCAGGTCGAAACAGCTGGTCGTATATTATTGCTTCTCGATTCTATTTCGACTGCAGTGGAGCAAATGGAAAAAGAGGGAATAAGTCCAAGCGCAGTAGAATGGCAAGTCAATGTAAACAACGATTCCCAAAACATGCCAATAGGTAATAGAAGAACGCTAGAATTTCTAAGAGCAGTGACAGATTTATCAAAGCCTATAGATGCTCTTTTATCCGAGCTTGACTGGATTCCAGATGCAACATCTCCTCTTGGATCGCAACTTCATAAAATAGCGAAAAGAACAAGAGCTTGTGTGCAAAAAGGGATGCAAATATGTATACTTGATTGTACTGATGGCGTCTACTGTGGTCATAATGAAGATTCAGAAATAAAAGACTTTTTTCCTATTAGAAACAGGGGTAGTCATCGAAGAGCATTAGCTTTACTAACTGAGCATCGTGTTAACGCCGCAATTCAAAAGGAAAAAAGTGATAAAATTTGGGTGATACCAGTAGATGCAGATGCACTAATCGAACCATCTGCGTTTTTAAGACTATCAAAACAACCCCAAAATTCTGATGTGCTTATCGGTCCACCACAGTTTATACCATATCCAAAATTATTAACAAGCGAATTAGCCAAAATCTCAGCACAAGATTTTGAAGATCTTTGCTCTTTTTTAGGCTCAGATGAGGTGCAAGTTGCTCTCTCTTTAATAGTTCCTGACGCATTATCACAAATCGTTAATTTAATAAAGCAAAAATTCCCATCCTTTACAAGTGAATTAAATTTGACAGCAGGGTTTATCGAAGAAGCGCTAGGCAGACCTCCCCTGCCTGCTAACTTAATAACAGACCTAATATTAGCATTAAAAATAACTAAGAACTTATCAGATGAAAACGCAAGAAGCGAAACCTTATATTTTACAAGAAGCGGATTGTGGGGAATGCTTACTGATGTTGAAACTAATTCTACAGGCAGGAAATCAGTTAACGCAGTATCAATAAACGGATCTTACGCCTATCGTCTTTGCGCTTATAGAGAAATCATGGGATGGAATTCTGCAAAGGATGTAGGAGAGGATACAGATTTATGGTATCAAATAACTTATCATGCGAAAGCCACTAACAACCCCTTTGCTCTTCCAATGATAAGAGTAACCCCCATATCGTGTCACGGTAACCTAAGAGAACGGCAAAATTCATTATCTTCTACCTCTAAAGAAACCTTTGACCTTGTTCAAGCAACTTGCCAAACCGTGTTAGAAGATTTAAATGACTATGCAGGAGGATTAAAGCGGATAAGATTACGAAGAGAAGAAGTCGATCTTCTAATAAGATCGATTGAGGGCGTAGACAGAAATGATCCGTTAAGAAATGAGAAAATTGTCTGGATGATAGCAGCCTCACTTGAACTTGATGTTATAAGAAGAGAAAGAAGATATCCAAACTTAGTAAGATTTTTTAAGAAGAAATCTTATTCTACAAGATTGGCCCGTCAATATAATCGCCAATACGAGTAACCAACAAAACAAAAGGGAGCTGTAAATCACAGCCCCCTTAATAAACACAGGTGATAAAAAATCTACATCATCCCATCCATGCCTCCCATACCACCTGCACCAGCATGGCTATGAGCATCCTCCTTCTCAGGCTCGTCTGCTACAACAGCCTCTGTTGTTATAAGCATAGTACCAACAGATGCTCCATTAAGAAGTGCCATTGTTACAACTTTAGCAGGATCAATTATTCCCGCTTCAAACATATCAACATATTTGCACTCTTTTGAGTCAAACCCTTTGTTACCCTTGCAATTTGATGCGACAACTGCGCCATCAAAACCGGCATTTTGTGCTATTTGCTTAAGTGGCTCAGAGAGGATACTTTCTAGTATTTTAACTCCGATTTTCTCATCTTCATCTTCCAATTTAAGCTTACTTAGAGAATCAACAGCATTAAACAATGCAAGTCCTCCTCCGACGACAACACCCTCTTCCAAAGCAGCCCTTGTTGCATTGATTGCATCTTCAACTCTATATTTTTTCTCTTTAAGCTCAACCTCTGTTGCTGCACCGACTTTGAGCACGGCAACTCCACCAGATAATTTTGCAAGTCTCTCTTGCAATTTTTCTTTATCATAATCAGAAGTCGTTTTATCAATTTGGGCTTTGATCTCTGCAATTCTTTTTCCAACAGCATCTTTATTTTGCCCATTATCTTGATTGATGATAACAGTTCTATCTTTATCTATAATAACCTTCTTTGCGGTTCCTAAATCTGTTATTGATACACTATCAAATGTTCGCCCAGTATCCTCAGAAATGTACTCGGCTCCAGTAAGAATTGCAATATCTTGCAACATCTCTTTTCTTCTATCACCAAATCCTGGTGCTTTTACTGCAACTACATTAAGAGTTCCTCGCAATTTATTAACAACTAGAGTAGCCAAAGCTTGATTCTCTACCTCATCTGCGATGATAAGCAAAGGTCTGTCAGCTGCCTGCAAAACTTTTTCGGCAATTGCCTGTATATCCTGTAGAGAAGATAGTTTTCTGTCAGTTACAAATATATAAGGATTATCCAAAACTGCCTCTAATGTCTCAGCATTTGTTACAAAATAAGGACTTACATATCCTCGATCAAACTCCATGCCCTCTGTATAAACTATCTCATTGCTAAATCCTTGCGCCTCTTCAACAGTGATCACTCCATCCTTACCGACTTTGTCAAAAATGTCTGCAATCATCTTTCCTAATTCTTCATCATTGTTTGCAGAAATAGTAGCAACTTGCTGTATCTGCTCTTTTGTTTCAATCTTCTTTGCATTTTTCTTTATATCTTCTACAACTATTTCGACTGCTTTATCCAAACCTCTTTTAAGAGCAATTGGATTAGCTCCGGCTGTGACATTTTTCAATCCCATATTGGCAATTGCCTGTGCCAACACAGTTGCTGTTGTTGTACCATCACCAGCTTTATCATTAGATTTGCTTGCGGCTTCTTGTATCATAGAAGCTCCAACTTGCTCTACAGGATCTTTTAACTCGATTTCTTTTGCGACAGTAACACCGTCCTTTGTCACAATTTGTGATCCGAATTTCTTACTCAATGCAACATTTCGACCTTTAGGTCCAAGAGTTACTTTAACAGCATCGGCAACGGCATCAATACCCTTCTTTAGCTGTTTTCTTGCTTCATCTCCATAAACTACATACTTTGTCATATTTCTTAATTTTTAAAACTTAAATAAATAATTAAAATCCTATTAGATTATGGCCAATATATCAGCCTCATCTATCAATAAATATTCTACTTCGTCAATTTTTACCTCTTCTGGTGAATATTTTTTAAAAAGAACCCTGTCTCCCTCTTTTACATGAAATTTATAATCTTTTTTGCGTGGTGTTCCAAGCTTAACCACTGTACCACAAGAAGCTTTTTCCTCTTCTGCTGTCTGAGGAATAATAAGACCACCCTTTGTTTTTTCCTCTTTTGCGTCGGGTAACACTAGCACTCTTTCGCCAAGAGGCTGTATTTGTACTTTTCTCTCTGACATATTTATATTGTTAAATAAAGTTAAATAATAATTAATTAGCAATTACACATCTAATCTGCTAAAATATTTTAGCAAAGTATCCTACCCTTTGTCAAGAGCTCCATTTAAATTTTGAATTTTAAATTCAAAATTTAAAATTGGTTTACTCCTTTTACAGCAGTTCCTTCTTTTGTTAGTTCAATATTTTCAATAACAAGACTACTCCACTCGTTCTGAGCAATAATATCATATGCACTTTTAATACTCCCATTTATCTGCTCTCGTACAAAATATAATCCAATATCATCGAGATCATAATTCCCAATTCTAACAGACTCCACAGAAAAAATCGGGCTCTCATATTCACCCTTTTGGAGTCCTAAAATAATCCACGGCATTTGAACTGCTCGTACTTTAAATTGTATATAGAAAAGCCATTTTCCATCATCAGTATCAAGATATGTCCTATATAAACTAAGGGTATCAGGCATACCTTTTTGGATACTTTGCCCCAACAAAAGATGTGATTGATCAACATTTAGCTCAAGCGTCCTGGTTTTTTCGCCTGTTGTACTATTAAAATCCGCAAGCTTTTTCTCTAATTCGCTTTGCATATCAGCTGATAACCTTATCTTTGTCCCATCAGCATCGTCATACACAGTCACACCATCATAATATATGTACTCTGATTTACTTATTTTTCCTTCAAAATCGTTTTGCCAAGAGATGTAATCTTTGCGCAAATATACTCCCAAACCGATCCCTAATAATATTATTAGGAAAAAAAGCGTTATAGGAATAAAAACAAGAAAAAAAAAGCAACCAGAACATCCTGATTTTCTAGATCTCAAAGTCGCGGACATATAGTATAATTATACCATATTTATATCTCTTTTACAAGCCTTTATTAATAGATTCATTGTCTTTTTTAGGCGAAGAATCTTTAAGCATATATCCAAATCCATGGATTGTCTGTAACCTTTCTGGATTTTGAAGCTTCCGTCTAAGCTTATTTATATGTACATCAACAGTATTTGAGGAAACAATCCTTTTGTAATCCCATACATGATCCATTAGCTCACTTCTGCTTATAGGGCGATTTCTGTTTATCGCCATATATTCGATTATGTTATACTCCTTCCTTTTAAGAGGAACTTCGCACTTTTTCTCATAAACTGTTTTACTACTTGTATCAATTTGCATGTCGTATAAATTTAAAACAGTGCCATAGCTTTGTTTAGGTCGCCTTATCAAAGCCTGTATCCTCGCAAGTAGCTCCTGCATCATAAACGGATATGATAAAGCGTCATCTCCGCCCGCATTTAAAAAATCAACTTTCATTTTCCACTGACCAAGGAGTATGACTCCGATAATATTAATTTCTGGAGACTTTTCTCTTATTGCTCGGACAATTTTTCTCATCGTGACACTGTCTTGCAAAAGCGGATTGCTTGTATCAATAATGACAAGGGTATAAGGATTCTTGCTAACAGAATTTTCAATTTTTTGCATAAATTCCATCTTTGAGTAGTCTCCTTTTGGCATTATATCGCAACTATAACCGTAACTCTTTAACCCAATCTGTATAATCCTGCTAACAGTTTTATTGTTTTCTATTATTATGCTGTTCATTTGTGTTATGATATAATAAATTATTTAAAACTTACTATATAACAGATTCAGTCACTTACATAAGCCCTATAATGCAATATAAATGAAATATCTGTCAGTACAGCTTATAATCCTACTGTGGAGTGTAATTTTCCTGTACTATTTAACAGGCAACAGTTTTTTTCTGCCTATAGATGCAAAAGGTGAGATAAACTGGTATAATGTCTTGGTAACCTTAGCTTTACTATGTTTTGCGATACAAAGTGCTGTTGCGATTCTGATTTATATAATAAGAAAAATAGCAAAGAGAAAAGATTCAAATCAGAAAGCAGCTACAAAGTGGGGCATTGGATTATCAGTAATATTCCTGCTCCTTGTCGCCCTAAATTTTACTCACTTGCTAAGTTGGCAATGGGGTGCTGTTATTGCTGTAATAGTAATACTAGGAATAATTTTAATTAAATGAAAATATGGCTGATTTACAATCTATTGCAAAAGCACTCTCTGGAGAGCTAGAGCTCGAAAAAGAGCAGGAAAGAAAGGTTAGAAGAGAGCAGGTAAAACAAAAAAAACGAGATCAAAGCATAGAAAGTGGGAAAGCTCATTTAGATTCTAGCAACTCAGATGGAGAAAAAATCGTTCAAAATATCAAGATATACGACTGGGAAGCACCTATTAGACTTAAAATCTCCTTTGAGAAAAAAACATACCTTGCTGTTGTAATGCTATCTGCTGTTTTTGTTGTTTATCTAGTAATTTTAGGGCAATATGGCCTTATGGGAGCGTTAATTGCGCTTCTTTTTTTCATTTATGTAAGTGGAATTTATGAGCCAATTAAAATCAAAAACCGCATAACTACAAGAGGAATTGAAACACCTATAAGCATTGAGGAGGATAAAGATATCCTTTCAATAAGTCATCTATATGAATGGTACATCATGGAAGACTTCTGTTTTTATAAACGAAATGATGAGTATATGCTCGTAATAAGGACCAAGCTTAGATTTCCACCAAAACTTATGCTGATAGTGTCAGAAGATAAGATAAAGCCAATTTTTAAATTACTTGAGGATCGTGTTTTGTATAGAGATGTTAAAAAACCTTCTCTCACAGATAAAGTCGTATATGGTCAATATATTAAACTAGAAGAGATATTAAAGAAATGAAAATTAATAGAAATTATATTTACTTTTTGCCCTTTTTACTAGATTTTGTCGTACTAGGATTGTTCTTAATCTTCCCACAATTTGATTTTTTTAACATGGATTACGAAAGCAACTTTCCAACAATGTACCAAGGAATCAAACTCTCCACCGTTGCAACACTAGCTTTTAATATATTAGTCCTAATTAAACTCTCAGGCAAATTAACCAAGAGAAAAGCAATCGTCTTCTTGGGATTTTTATTAGGATTTATGTTTCTAGCTGTTGACGAGCTAGGACAGATACATGACAACATCCAGAAGCATCTTGATCAAATGCTTCCTGTTCTTAAAAACCTTTTTGGCGTAGCACAAAGTAGTGGATATGATTCTTCACCTTGGCTGATATATTACATCCCCATTATGATCGCAGCTTTAATATTTTTTATTTTTATGATTAAAGAGATTAGAAACAATAGATTATTCCTCTTTTTATCGTTCTTTTTCTTTTCATCTGTTATTGTATTAGAACTTATAAGCTCACATTCAACATGTTTTTTGTATCATCAAAGCTATGTCACATTAATAACATTTGAAGAAATGAGCGAGCAATTAGGTGCTAGCTTCATGCTTCTTTTTATGCTAAAAACCTTCAAGCAGCAGTATGATTTATTAAAATGCCCAAAGTAAATATTGCTCAAATCGTAAAAAAGTATTATCCAAAGCTTATTGAAGATCAAAAACAAATTTCAGTCTTTGCAATTGAGCAAGGATTTATGAACAATGTTTATAAAATATGCATTGGAGATAAAAATTATATAGCGATTTTCTATAATAAAAACCGCTATAATAATAGTTATGCAAAAAACTTTTTAGAAGAAATTAACGATATATGTCTCTTTTTAAAAAGTAACTCTATCCCTTGTAGAGTGACAAACAACCAAATAGTACAGGTAGATGGACGGTTTTTAGGAATCTACGACTTTATTAAGGGCAAAACCCTATCATGGGAGGCGTATACACGACGACATCTTACTTCTTTATCAGAAACGATGAATAAAATGCACGCCGTTTTACACGATTACAAAGGAACAAGATATATTCCAAGCTGGAATGATTATCTTCCGATTGATTATAAAAAATTACACAAATATTACGCGGAGAATCTTCCAACGATAGAGACAAAACTTGGCATCAAAATTGAAATCGAAAAAATAGAAGTTTTGTACAAAAACATTATAAACAGGCCGATTTCTAACAAACAGCTTGTACATATGGATTTTGTCCGCGGAAATATTCTATTTGATAATAACTATAAAATAACAGGGATACTGGATTTTGAAAAAATGCTTATCGGTGATACACAACTTGACAGAGCAAGAACTTACGCTTTTTTAGTTGTTGACTGCAAATATAAAACAAAAGAACAAATTGATTATTATTTTGGAAAAGGTGATAAAAATCTTGTAGAATACTTCTGGCTAAGAGATTTATGGAAATTTTTATCGTGCAATCCATATGAATCTTTGAGCCAAAATGAGCATTATCAAGGAACCTTGCTTCATTTGAAAAAAACGCAGTATATTATATAATAGAGCAGTTAACTTTAACGATATATTATTATGAAACCAAGAGAAATGTTAAAAGGACGATATTTGTCACAAGATGATCTTAGTAGTTTCCATAAAGAAATAAAGAAAACTGGTAAAAAAGTTGTCTTCACAGCAGGAAGTTGGGATATGATACATGTTGGACAGATGAGATATCTCACAGAGGCAAAAAAGCTTGGCGACATACTTGTAGTTGGTGTAGTAAGCAACGAAGCAATTAGAGAGGTCAAAGGACCTAATAAGCCAATTCTAGATGAATGGATCAGAGCAGAAAGCCTTGCATTTCTTAAATGCGTCGACTACATAACAATACTACCCACACCAAGCTGCAAAGCGGCAATCGAGCTTCTTAAGCCTGATATTTTTGTATCTGTTATAGAGGATTGGGCATCAGGGTACAAAGAATCCAAAGAGTACAAAGCCGTACAAGATTACGGTGGTGATTTTAAAATAGTAGACAGACAATCTCTTTTTATCTCTGCCACACAAATCGCAAGAAGAGTTGTTGGCGCTGAATTTGCAGAGCTTTTTAAACCATATATTGAATGCCAAGCAAAGCCAATTAAAGAAAGATACAACAAAAAATGAAGCTCACAGAACAAGACAAACAGCAAATGAGGGCAAGAAGTTCTGCTGATTTTGAATACGGTAAAATATGGACTTCTGTTGGCAAATGCGTTTTTTGCGATCTTAATGAAAAGTATATACTGGACAGCAAAAACGGCATGGTTCTTACAACAAATCTCTATCCATATATCGATGGAAGTCTTATGATTGTACCTAAAAGGCACATTGACCATCTTAAGCAGCTAACTAAAGAGGAATGGGAATCTGTCCAATATTTCCATTATATTGCAAAGAAGTTCCTAAGACTTGCTTTTGGCTATAAAACGCTATTTATGCTGTATCGTGAAGGTGCTGCCTTGGATCAGACTTCGCAAAAAACGGTACATCATTTACATATACATCTGCTACCCTATATTCCAACCTTATTACAATTTAATTATCAGAAGATTAAATATCCTCCAAGATTAATAGCAAAACTTTATAAGCAAAATCCAGACGAGATAAATAAAATTAAGGCTAGATACAAAGAAAAATATGGTTAACTTACTTTGGGCAGATCTATCAGCAAAACAAAAAGAATATGTACGAGCATTTAATAAAAAGCTTTTTATTCTTGGAGGGATTTATGTAAACCAAGAGCAGTTTGAGAAGCTTATTAAAGAGTATATTAGCAAAGATTTTCTTGTTATTATTGGGAACTTACTAGATAAATACATTCCCAAACTTGAGGACTCGAAACCTTTTAAAGTCGTCAAAAGAGAAACAAAGATTGATAGCGAAAGACTTTTTTCTCTTGATTATTATTACAATGACACAAAATATATCATCAGAGAGCTCAAGCCAAGTAAGATAATAGGGTTTAACGGTTCCTGGAGCGATTGTTTGCACTTTAACTCTTTTTATTGGGAAGCCATCAAAGTTGGTGCAGAATTTCAATCTTTATCACCTTTTAAATCGGAAGACGAAGCAAAAAATTACTGTTTGCAATTTAAAGATAATTTTGACTCAATAATTGGGCAAAGATTTAATGCAGACGAGCTAAAGAAATTAACACTCGACATTTCAAAATTATCATGGGATTGGACAGGTCAAACAGGTGCACTTCTCACAGATAGTGACTTGAAGGTTATTTCATATGGATTTAACGAAATAATGCCCTATCAAAGCGCTATGATGCACCACGGGTCGCTAAAGGAGCGCGAGCATGGCGAAATAGGCAAAAACATCGAACTCCTAGAGACTATTCATGCAGAGATGGCTACAATAATAAATGCAAATTTTTCACTTAAAGATACGACACTTTGGGTAAGCAAATTTCCTTGTCCTTACTGCGCAAGGGTAATTGCAAAATCAAAAATAAAAAAAGTCGTACATGTCAACGATTATTCAAACGAGTCAAGTTATTCTATTCTCGCAGATAAGATTTAATTAGTTTATCATATTCTAAAACCATTCTTTCAATTGTGAATTTCTCTAATACTGACTGTCGACAGTATTTTCTATTAATCTTATCTATCTTTTGCATCGCCAGCTTCATTTCCTTCTCGTTCTTTACAATATATCCGTTTTTTCCATCTTCAATTATCTCAGGTACAGCGCCGTTGCTAAATGCAATAACAGGCGTCCCACAGGCCAAAGATTCAATCATAACCATCCCAAATGGCTCATCCCATGTAACAGGAAAAAGAAGCGCTTTCGCATTTCCTAAAAACTCTGAAGTTTGCATTGGAGGCTTCAAAAACCCGATATATTCAATATTAACTCCGTCTATATAGGGCTTGACATATTTCTCCCAATAAGACTCCTCTTTATCATCATTATTAGAATAATGTTTTCCTGCGATTTTTAGCTTTATATTTGTTTCACGGCAAACATTGATTGCTGTATGCACACCTTTGTTTTGAATTATTCTACCCAGAGATGCAAAATACTCCCCACCGCAAGGATTATATCTATACTCTGCAATGTCTATTCCGTTGTATATGTTGGCTACAAAATTTAGACCTTTTGGAGCTGTTTTTCTTTGTGCGTATGAAAGAGAAATGTAATTTAGATTTGACAATCTAGGGAATCTAACTCTATATTTACGATAAAAATTAAATGGATCATGATGAACAAAAAAAACTGGCTTTTTAACGAAACCTGAAAAGTAGAGAGGTATTTCATCTTCACACATGTACACTATCAGTGCGTCTATTTTGCCACTATTTGCATATTCAAAGGCTTTTTTAGTTATTTCTGCTTGAATTTGACGCGCTACCGAAACAAAAGCCAGAGGATTATTAACCGCAAACTCTGGCAAAGAACAACCTTCATTTTTGAGCTCTGAATTAAGTAAAGACAGATCTGTCGTAATATTTTTTGCCTTTGTATTTATCTGTCCGGGAGTAAAAAAATACACATCATTGTCGTGCGTAACCAGTCCGTCAGCTAATTGCACGGCCAAATGGATAGGAGCAAAGATTATCTTATCTTTTAAATACTCTTGAGCAAAAATATGCGTTATGAGTATACCAATCCTACTTTTTCTCATCTTCTTCATTGAGTAGATTCTCAAGTGAGAATTTACCAACATCGACGCGCATATCCTCTTTAAAATAGCCAGAAGTAGCCATTTTCTCGAGGTTTTTCTTTAAAATTTTCTCTTCTTTGTTTTCTGCCATATTTTTTGCTTTTTTATATATTTTACAGCTAAAATTATACTCGTTTTTAGCATCTTTTGCAACAAATTTCTCGCTATCTAAAACCCATTTTCCAAGATTAATCTGCGGAAAAAACGCATCAGCATCTTCTATTTCAGCATCGATATCAGAAACATATAACTCGTCTGCAATATCAATAAATTGATTATATACAAAGGCCCCTCCAATGATAAAAACGTCGTTTTCTCCAACTATTTTCAAGGCCTGCTCAATTGAACTGGCAGTATAAACCTCATCAGGGAGGCCCATAATTGGCTCACTTGTTAAAACAATGCTCTTCCTTCCCTTGCCAAAAAACTTGTTTTTACCTGGATATTTCTTATCAAACCGGGATTTTATTGAGTAATAAGTGTTTTTGCCCATTATAAGATAATGATTTGCAGTTTTCTCTAAAAAATAACTCAAATCTGCGGGTAATTTCCAAGGCAAATCTCCCTTTCTACCAATAACACCATTTTTTGCGACTGAAGCAATAATTTTTATCATTTAAACAATAACGACTTTTTGAACTAATTTTGGATGATGTTTATAACCCTTTATCTTAAAATCATCTATTGTAAAAGCATCAATATCCTTAACATTTGGATTTATATACATCTTAGCAAGAGGGTAAGGCTTGCGAGAAAGCTGCTCCAATATAGCCTCTTTGTGATTTTTATAAACATGTGCATCACCAATTGTATGAATAAACTCATAAGGCTCATAACCTGTAACTTGTGCTATCATCATAAGTAAAAGTGAGTATTGTGCAATATTAAATGGAGCACCAATAAATACATCACAACTTCTTTGATAAAGTTGCAAACTAAGCTGGTTTTTTCTGACATAAAACTGAAAAAACGTGTGACATGGAGGTAATCTCATCTGGTCAAGCTGAGCAGTATTCCAAGCGCTAACAATCAATGCCTTGGAATATGGCTCTGTTCTCAATTTCTTTATCACATTAGCGATTTGATCTATATATCCACCTTTATAATCAGGCCATTTACGCCATTGATAACCGTACATTGGACCCAAATCACCGTTTTCATCTGCAAATCCATCCCAAATATGCACATCTTTCTCCTGTAATTCTCTTATATTATCACTTTTACCGGATAAAAACCAAAGAAGCTCGTGTATCCATACTTTTTTGGGCATTTTTTTAGTCGTCAAAAGGGGAAATCCCTCTTGTAAATTGTATCTTGCACTACACCCAAAAACAGAACGCAGCATAAAACCTGACCTGTCAGGTTTCGTCCTTCCATTCTCCATAATATATTGTAAAAGCTCTTTATACTGCCTCATTTTTGTGTAGTAACAATTCCACAATATTGTATATTAATGCTCCAAAAATTACAAGAAAAAGAAATATCGCATAAATTCCGACAAAAAGCAGAACTGCAATGTCTTGCGATGATGTGGGGATATTTGAAGATGCAATATCAAAATTTGACATAAAACTTGCCATAAGGAAAACAGGAAAAATCAAAGATCCATTATATATTGAATGCAAAACGATGCTCCAAATTAAGCCGTATCGAATACGGACATATCCCAAAAATATTCCGGCTATTATCTGAGGTAACACTAAAAGCAGCGCTAAATACCAAACTTCAGCAATATTTGAATAGTTTGCCGTATGTATAAAGCCAAAGTATATCGCAGAAGCATAAAAAATTACGGCATAAAGTTTTTCACTAATATTAATCTTTACTCTTTTAAATATAATAAATAAAACAGAAAATATCACTATTGATAACAACAAATTTATTCCAATATTAATATATAAATTATCTGTAAAAGAGAAGAAATTAGCTATCCAAGCAAATTTTTCGCTAAAAGATATTAATAGAAACGCACACTGAGCAACAACAAATATGGCCCATCGTACAGGAGACATTTTCAGATGAATCCTAAATGCGATTTCTTCAAATAGAGGAGCAAAAATACCTCCGTAAACAAGCACAAACAGGATACTCTCTTTTGAAATATAATTATCCAACTCATTAGTTGTCTTACCAGCTACAAAAATAGACGACAGCAACGCTATAGATATTGCAATAACTATCAATATCGCATAAATTCTAATAACATGTACAAATTTCGTTAGGGCTGTTTTCAAAAAAGCAATAATTCTCTCAATACGGTCGCTTTGGCAAGACTTAATATCTTTATCATTTAAAAATGTTGATCTCGGAATCGGCCTTAAAAGATAATCAAAAACATCTCTCAAAAGAGGTTTCTTAACGGAATGTTTCATATGAAACGAAGTATACCATATCATCATACCTTTGTCACAGCAAGCGCTTTTATGCTATAATAAGCTAAACGATCTTAAAAGGAGAGGTGCCTGAGTGGTCGAAAGGAAACGCTTGGAAAGCGTTCGCTCGTGTAAACGAGCCGCAGGTTCGAATCCTGTCCTCTCCGTATTTACAACAAATTGGAATATATTTCCAAGTTGTTGTAAATATATTGAGTCGGGATGAGAAGCAAGGTACTGCTACTACGGAGCAAAGCGTAGTAGTGGCAGTAAATCCTGTCCTCTCCGTGTGTCGTATGGCCAGTAAATCAATCTCAAAAACAAAAATGAAAGATGTAAAATTTAAACATGGAGAATCTGGTCGAACTGTTTTAAAAAAAGGAAATAAAGTATATAAACCAGTTAGCAATAATTATAAATTCTCGCATAGTGTATTAACTTTTCTTGAAGAAAAAGGTTTCAAATATTCACCAAGAGTTTTTGGAGTTGATAAAAAAGATAGAGAAATAATTTCGTACATAGATGGAGAACCTATTGTTTTTGACCCGATTCCACTTAAAATATCAATAAAAGCTATGCAGATTTTGAGAGAATTTCATGATATTCTTTCCGAATTCACAGAAGAAGAAGAAACAATATGCCATTTAGATTATGCTCCCTGGAATATTTTAATTAAAGATAAATCGATTGTTGGCATAATCGATTTTGATGGCGTCTACGCAGGCAACAGAATTACAGATATTACTTATGCTATTTGGACATTTCTTAACTTAGGATGTGATAATTTAATAATTCCTGACGACTTGCAGATTAAAAATTTAATGACAATGCTTAAGGCGTATGGAACAGATATTAATTACCAAGATTTTATATCCATTCTTTTAAGTGAGCAACAAAGGGTTTTAACAATGAGGTTAAAAGCAATGAAATGTGCTAACTCATTAAAGGATCAACAATATCAAAAAACTAAAGTTAAAATAATAAGAGAAAGTATCAATTGGGTCATAAGGCATAAGGAAGAAATCAATATGCGTGTCGCAAATTTATAGAGTTATTACAACTCCTCATAAAAAACCATAACACTTGCTATTGCAAGGCTACCTGGCGCTGTAAGACGGTATTGCACATCAATAACTTTAATATCTTTTCCATCTCTTTCGAGGAATTTATTAATTTCTTCAGTTAAAGACGCAAAATCAATGTTTCCTATTTTCATAAATGCAGGTTCACATGTTTTTGAAAAGAATTCAACCTTTTTCATGATAAAATTGCGACAAAATTAGCTTATTCTATCTCTCTTACATGTAAAATGATCTTGTTATGCCCTTTGGGGAATTTCCACAAGAATTTAGGCACCCATTCCGGCGAGAAAGAGAGCTCAGGATCTTTTGCATGGAAATCTAAATCATCAAGATATTCAACACCATCCTTCCAACCAAGGCCGGTTAAATCTGCAATTATTTTATCTTTATCAATTTCGGGCTTTAAAACAGATGCTATTGTCATCTTAACTTCTATCGCAGTTCTATCCTCTTTAGTAAGCTCATATGAGACAGTTGTATTGCCTTGATCAGCCTGCGCATTTAGAAGTTCCTCTCCTTTCTCCTGCTCAATTATTTGGCCTACAGCATTATCTAAATCTTTTTTATTGTAATAATATGCAGAATGCTTAGTTTTAACAACCACATTTACAATATCTGTCTCAGTACCTACTGGCGCATCAGGAGCAGGATCGCCGTCAAGTTTATTTACAACTGTCTTGGGTATCATAACCCAGCCTTCGCTTGCTCCCCAATTCTGCAATTCTTCTAGGGCCTCAATGTCCATTGGCTCCTGTAAGCCTTTTACTATGTTGTCTATATCCTCTTTTGCGACCATTTTGTATGTCTCTTTTGTTCCACCGGTAAAAGCAGTGCTGTTTTGTGCTACAAGATCGGTAGAAGGGTACCCCTCTACTGAAAATACAGTCCCAGATTGTATATTATAATCACTTCCGAAGTTTAGAGCCTCAATTACAACACCTGATAAAGTTGTTGGACAAGTTAAATTTTGCGCTGATGCAATTTTAAACTCTTTATTATCAGCCGTTTTGATTTTAGTTCCTGCAGTTAAATTTACGGCACCATCTTTATAACATCGAAGCGTTACACTTCCTGTTGCTTTTTTACCTCTTTCACCTGTCCCTGTCACAAGTGTGCTCTCAGAAGATTCTTTTGATACCTCATGAGAGACAACAGCTACCGTTCCGGCTGATAAGTCAAATGCGGAATTTAATTTACCCGTAAATGTTTTATCAATAGATAAAGTCGTGCTTTTATAATAAACTGTCACTACAGCCTGCGAGGCTATAGTATAAATAAAGTAAAACAATATCGCTGTGATAACAAGAAAACCTCCTGCAATTGGCAATATTCTTTTCGAACCACCTTTAAAACCGGAGGCTTTTAGCTGATTTATTTTTACTTTTAATGATGCAAAGTTTAATTTTGGAATAGTTATTTTAGGTTTCCTTCTAAAATCTCTAATATTAGGAGCTGATTTAAAATCTTTTGATATAAAAGAAGAGTACACATCCTCTTCCTGAGAATTCCTGTCTTGTACGGCCGGGATCTCTTTTAGCTCATCCATCTTTACCTTAATCTCGCGCTGTTTTGCAGGAATTTCTTCTGTTTTTTTTTCTGGTTCCTGCTTAACCTCTTCCTCTTTAATTTCAAAGTCCTCAAATTTCTCTATAGGAGGGATAAAGTTTTCAATGTCATCGTCCAAAGCAATCTCAAACCCTTCTGCTTCAATCAATTTATTATTAACAGGCTTTAATCCTTGCAGCGTCTGATCAACTCTTTTTTGAAATTCTGATTGTTCTATTGATTTTGTACCAATTTCGCCAGTTTTTTTCTCAAATCCTTCGCCTTCAATTAGTGATTCTATGTCGATTTCCTTCTCTTGCAGCTTTTCTTCTTGTTCTGTTTTTGGCTCAGCCTTTAATTCCTCCTGTTTATCCTCTACTTGTGCGGGGGTAATCTCTTCCGTTTTTGGTGCTTTATCTTCTTTTTTGATAACTCCCTTTAGGGCATCTTTTTGCCGATTTTTTCGTTCATCTGTTTGAGCAAGAGCAAAAAGCCACAAATCCTCATCAATGTTGCTATCTGTTGTTGTTACCATACCAACAATTTCTGCGTTTGCGACTCCTGTTTGGCTATGCAATATCTGCGCAACAAGAATCTTGTTTAATTTGTCAGCAACTTTTAACAAGACCTTGAAATTTATTGGGCTTATAAGTAAATCTGATTCTTCAGGAAATTTTAACACAACTCTTTCTTGCTTCGTTTCAGAGATCTTCCTAACGAGATCAACCAATTCATCATCTGATTTTATTAAAATCTTGTCTTCCATTATTATATTGTACTAAAATAGTTTGATGGATTAAACTCTTTGTCTCCAAGGAATTTTGCAAGCGAGATAGGGGTTATATCAAAAGAGTTCGTCGCAACACCTGTTTGGTCAATTACTCCCTCTAGTCTGTTCGGCAAAAACAAGTTTATTTGTGGCACAGAGTTAAATTTTAGCAATTTAGTCCAAGGATACTCAAGCATTATATTTTTTATGTCAGGAAGAAGAGCTCCTCCTCCACATAAGTATATCTGTGAGGGAAAAAGATCAACATCCTCAGTTAATTCTAATGCCGATGCGAGTGACTCCATCCATAACTGTGATATACCCCATGTTATTTTTTTGACTTTTTGTGTCAAATCTCTATCAAGCAGCTTATCGGAGTATTTAATTTTGCGGTTTTCTGCATATCTATAATCTAAATTCATATTTAAAGCGATCTCTTTTGTCCATACGCGCCCACCAAAAGCAAACATCGATGTGTCAATAACATTTCCGTTTATTACAACAGCAATATCTGTAGTACCTCCTCCCACATCAATAAATATCCCTGAAAAACCTTTGTTTCTTGCGCCAATATACGCCCTCGCAACTGCAAAAGGCTGTGCTACCACAGCTTTTAAACTGTAATTTAGTGAATTGGCGAGCGTTTTTAGTGAATCGACAAAAGTTTTTGGTGCAAATGAAGCGTAAAAATATAGCTTGACGCTATGACCCGTAAAACCAACAAGCGAATCTACTTGTAGACCACCTATTTCTACTCCGGTTATAGTCACATGCAATACCTCAATATCATTTACACTTGCTCCAATCCTTTTTGACAAGTCTTGCTTACCCGTTTGAATTATCTGGTCTCTTATCTGAGTCACAATTCTTTCTTGTTCCTTCTCCGTTATAGCTTCAGCGCCTTCTTTTTCACGATCATAATTGACAATAACAGATGCGCCTTGTATATATTCTCCCGCCATTCCCATTACAATGTTTTTTGGCATTTGGTCTTCTGGTAAGCCATCAACAAGCTCTTTTATTGCCAAATTACAGTTTTCCAAGACCGTAGAGAGGTTTATTATCATCCCTTTGTTCATTGCTTTTTGTTGTTGCTGGATGCGAGATAACTTTTTAACAGTAAGCTCATCTTTTTTATTTGAGAACAGCACGGCTTTTAGGTATTCAGTGCCAATGTCTAAAGCAATCGAATTAGTGTCCTCTGTGTCTTTTCCCTGCTTGTTTTTATTTAATAAGTCTTTAAACAAAATCATTTTAATCCAAGTATAGCAACTGCAAATGAAAATAGCAATATATTCATTTACAGCTTAGTTATGGTATAATTAGATCAATTCTATCTTTTGAATTCTCTTAAAATAAAGTAAAAGATATTTATTATTGATTTAGAATTTAAAATTTAGAATTTAAAATTGATAAAAATGGAGAGGTGGCAGAGTGGTCAAATGCGTCGCTCTCGAAAAGCGATGTCCCGCCGTTAAAAGTTTTGCAGAGCAAAACTCCTAATGGCGGGACCACAGGTTCGAATCCTGTCCTCTCCGGTTATACATACAACCTTGCAAAAAAAAGATCGCTAGCCTATAATTACTTCAACTATTTAATTAACAAATTATGTCAAAAAAGCTAATAAGCGGGAACAGCGCTGTTGTTCAAGGAGCTTTACAAGCCAAAGCAACATTTTTTGCCGGATACCCAATAACTCCATCTTCTGAAATAATGGAAGAGTGGTCATTATTTGCAGATCAATCTAGCTCTAAAAAACTTCATTTTGTTCAAGCAGAAGATGAGATAACTGCTATTCATATGTGCATAGGCGCTGCATTAACTGGACAATTAGCTTTTACAGCAACTTCTGGCCCGGGATTTTCTCTAATGCAAGAGGGTTTAGGATTGGCTTTTGTATATGAAATTCCCCTTGTAGTGATAAATTCTCAACGAAGAGGTCCTTCGACTGGGATGCCAACAATGCCAGGGCAAGGTGATCTTCTGCAGACTCAATATGGTACTCATGGAGACTACAAATCAATCGTACTGGCCCCAAATAGTTCACAAGAGTGCTACTTGTTAACTATCCAAGCATTTGAACTGGCAAAAAAATATAAAACGCCAATAATTATTCTAATGGATGCAATTATTTCTTCCCTTATTGAGCTTACAGAAATAAAACCAGTCAAACCGTCTATATTAAACTCTTTTATACCACTAACAAGCGGTGATAAGAAATTATTTACAGGTCTTGTAAGCGACTCAAATGAGCCAAAAACAAAAGATTGGGATGTATATGACAAATGGATAAACGCAAAAATTAACAAATTTAACAACGTCGAAATAAAAGATTCCTACGAACTATACGGTAACAAATCAGCAAAAGAGCTTTTGATAAGCTACGGCTGTGTCTCTAGGGCATTATACGAATTTATTGATAAGAACAGTGAAAAATACGCCCTTCTTAGGCCCAAACAGATTTTCCCGATTCCTAAATCGATAGGGACTGTTCTTAAAAATTACTCGAAAGTAACAGTCTTGGAAATGAGCGATGGTCAGTATTGCAAAGCTCTTAGAGAGAAGTTTTTAATTGATGTAAAATATATATCAATTAGTGATGTCACAACTATTAAAATTTTTGAAAGCTGAATTTAATTTATTTTAAACCGCATTTAAAATGGAGAAAGTCTGGTGCGATGGATGTGGACTGTACTTGATACACAAGATCATTGAAGATGAATTTGTCTCAAGAGGCTGGACTCGCAAAAATACTGTGATAGTATCAGGGATAGGGTGTACAGGAAGAATTTCTGGATATTTTGAGTTTGATGGAGTACACACAACACACGGAAGAGCTATTCCGGTTGCTCAAGGCATAAAAATTGCAAATCCAAGTTTAAATGTTGTCGTGATTTCAGGGGACGGAGATCTTTTAGGAATTGGCGTTTCACATCTGATTCACGCAGCTAGACGCGATACTCAGATTCATGTGTTTTGTAATCATAACAAAACTTATGGTATGACAGGGGGACAGCTTGCCCCAACTACGCCATTAGGAGCAATAACTAAAACTACACAAGATGGCAATCTAATACAGCCAATAAATGTCCACTCTATGCTTCAAGGAAATAATCGATACTTTTATGCCAGTACTGCAATAATCGACAGCGCTCACATGAGAAATGCTGTAAAGAAATCTCTTGATCACGAAGGATTTTCCTTTGTTGAAATATATTCAATTTGTCATACTAATTATGGAAGGTTACAGGGCGAACCTTCTCCTGCGACAATGCTTGTCAAAATGAAGGCTGATCCACCTAAATTAATAATTGATTACAAATGAAAATAAAAGTATACGGAAAAGGAGGGCAGGGGGTTATTTGGCTTGGAAAACAATTAGGCAAGTTTTTTGTAAAGCAAGGGTATAAATCTGTTACTATTCGTTCAGATTATGACGCAGTAACAAGAGGTGGCAAAGCAAACACAGAAATAACCGCCTCCAACAATCCAAAAAGCTCTCCCTTTATTGAATTCGCAGACATTGCTGTTTTGTTAGTTGATCAAGCAAATATTAATGCAACAAAAATTATCGCAGACAAATCAGTCCAAAATCCTCCAAAAAATTCTACCCTTATCGACTTTTCAAAGAAAGGGAAGCGATTAAATGAATCAATATTAGATTATTTAATCGCTTTGTGTGCTACTCTCTAAATTTGTCTCCTGTACCACTTCAGCTTTTTTACCGACTAAAACAACTATGTGTTCACCTCTGAGAGCAGGTAATCCTTCTGGACGAACTGTCCCTACATCTTCGCCAAGGAATTTTGCGACATAATTAAAAGCGTTTTCGTTGTAATCTTCGATATTTCTAAAAGTAACTATTCCATCAGTATTTACATGTAATAAGCCCCAATACCTTATATCAATAAACGGGAATTCAGCTTTTAATCTTTCAGTGGTAGCTTTTGCTTCTGTTACTCCTATACCAGTATCATAAGTATATATTTTAGGCGGATTACTATAAAGCTCTGGATACTGGATTGCTTTAGCAACAAACGCATGAACATCAGAATAATTTTTGGTTCCTTTTTTAGGTCCTATTGTATATCCTGTGCCCACACCTGTTGTCAATATTGAGTAGTTTCCAATTGTAGGATCAAGTACAAAGTTACTTACTTCGGCCGCTGCAATTTTATCTTTCAATGCCAATGCCGCCTCTAAGTCATCAAGTGTATAATCAGATAACCAGATGTTTTTACTTAGCGTATCAAGTAAAGACACAATTTTAGTCGGAGAATTAAACAAATCTGTTTGCAAGGCCTTGTTTTTTACTGCCTCGATAAGTCTTTGCTGTCTTCTTGCTCTTGCAAAGTCAGAACCTTCACCATTTTGCATTGATTTACGAGATCTTGCATATTGAAGCGCCTTTTCCCCATCCATAGTCTGTAAGCCCTGATCAAATCTTACGGTTATATAACTTGTTGGTCCAGGATAATGATAATCTACAAAAGAATTTTCAACATTTACTTCGACTCCGCCAAGTAAGTTTATTATCTCCTCAAAAGCAACATAGTTTATAGAGACAGTATACTGAATTTCTTGCCCAATTGTCTTTTCTACTGTAAGTTTTAGAGTCTCCATACCTAGTCCTGCCTGCCTGTTTTCTCCATACGAATATGCTGCGTTTATTTTATTGTAATATACAGAAGAACTATTTGGGATAGTTATCACTCCATAAACATCTCTTGGGATAGAAATTAAAACAATGTGGTTTGTTTCATGATTATAATTTGCGACAATTATACTGTCTGTATTTCTAAGACCACTATTTTCTCCTCTTGTGTCAAAGCCGACAATAAGAAAGTTGGTATACTTACCCGTACTATCTTTTTTCAGCTGTGGAATTTCTTTAACTTTTTCTACTTCTGGCTCTTGTCCAGGAACATTCTCTTGTAAATCCTCCCCTCCTATCAAGGCTTTGCGGTTCTCTATAGTGAATTTAACCATTTCTGGCAAAGATACAGATAAGCCCATTGCTTTCATCTTATTGGAGACAAAGAAAAACAAAAATATTAATGAAAATGTAATAAGAAAGGAAAATACAAGAACACCTATTTTTGTTAATTTCACCTTTGTCATTTCTTAAGATATTTCGTTATATTATTGTTATGCTCTGTAAGCGTTTTTGCATAATACGCCACACCATCATTGCCGTGGATATAATAGTAGTATTCTGTTTCTTTGTCAACTCTAGTACTATTTATTGATTCGAGAGATGGATTACAAATCGGAGTAGGGGGAAGGCCTTTATTTGCATATGTATTATATTCATTATTCTCCGCAAGATCTTTATTTATCAAGATATACTTCCAGTCTTTCTTAGCGTATAAAAGCGTTGCATCAATATTAAGAAACCAATTTTCAGCTAATCTTTTTTTTATTATGCCAGCTATGATAGGCCTATCTGTTTCATTATTTCCCTCTCTCTCAACCATACTCGCAATTATTAGCTCCTCGTATGTTATTGTGCCGACTTTGCTCTTAAAAGTATCAATTAGAAGTTTTATTATATACTTCTCATCGCAGTCTGCGGGTATTAAGTAAGTATCAGGAAAAAGAAATCCCTCAAGATCGCTTACACCGTTCTCTAAGTTTAAAGTTGCTATAAAATCGGCGTCGTTCGTCGCTTCCAAGAACGCCTCTTTTGAAAAACTTACTTTTGTATCTTTAAGTTGGTCTGCTAGCGTTTGAGCTATTTCATCTTTGCGCAGTCCTTCCATTATCGTTATCCAGACCTGCTCTCCTTTGCCATTTTGAAGTAAAGCTAAAAGAGACTTGATAGAATAGCTACCATTAATATTATATTTACCCGCTTGAATCGTAGAGCTTAAGTCATTTAATTTAAGATAAGCGAGAAAATAATAATACTGTTTTTTTGACAAAACACCCTTGTCCAATAAGCTGTTTATTACTGACTTTGAACTTTCACCTGTTGCTACTTCAAATTTAATCTCTTGACTAACAAATATTTTTTCTTGATCAAGGTTGTTATTATAATCAGACCTTGCAATTAAAAAAAAGGCCACTAACAAAACAAAAAGAAACATTGTCAAAACGAGGACTTTTTTCATTGATTTACTCTGTTAGTATAATGTTAACTGACGATTCAGTAGCTGTTGAAGCTGTCGCTCTTATTCTGTAATTGCCGACAACAACTGAAACATCTTTTGCCCAATTTACAGACCATCCATCAGCACTATTACTATCAACAATCGTCTTAGTATACGAACTGTTTGCAGGGTCAGTTCCAGTTATTGTAAATGTCATAGCGGTTATTGTTGACGACGCAGGCGCCATACTAGCCGTTATATTTATAGGGAATCCTGTTGCAATAGATTTAGACGTACCACTAGCAGGTGTTGTTATTGTTATAACCGGAGTCGGAGTTGGATTTGTAATGTTAAGTGATACAGTACTTTCTTTCTGTTCACCGGTATTACTTACCATTCTCGCTGTTACAGTATAAGTTCCCGTTGATAACGAGGCAGGAATTGTCCATTCAAAAGAGTAGGGAGTCGTACTTATTCTGCTACTTATTGCGCTTCCTCCAAATCTATATTCGACATAATTTACACCACCAGTTGCAAGTGCATATGACTCAAAATTTACCTTACCACCGCTATCATATGCTGATCCGTTACTAGGCTTTGTTATTTCTATTATAAGATTACTCACTCCTTCTGGCAATGCGCATTCCCCAGCCCCTGGCATCGCAAAAAGATAATTGTAAGGATCTCTCGAAAAATAGCTTTTAAATGCGCCGTCTTGATTTGGACTCACAAATGTAAAATTCTCAAAAACTTGTCTATCAACAGTCAGATCATATTTTCGAGCAAGTTCAAGATTAGTCGGAATTAAACCATTTGATTTACAAACTGTTACGACTTTTCTTGGATCATAAGCGGGCGCTTTTCCTTGTATATAAACAATTGTATCTTTTGGACATGGGTTCTCTGGAGCAGCAAGAAGACCAGTATCTCTACATGCTGTACCTGTTACCACTCCCGCGGGACGATTAAAAAGCGCACTTGGGTATTTAGCAAGAATTGTTGAGTTTTTCATAAATTCGCTTGCAATTGGAAGGGGAACCGTTGAAGAGAAAGCCCCAGGGAAAATCTCATTATTATTATTTCCTACCCAAATACCTACAGCAAGATTTTTATGATACATAAATCCAGTTAAATCTTTTGGACCATTTGTCGTACCACCCTTGCCACAGGCAAATCTTTTACCCTTATTAATAAACACACTATTTCCAAGTTGATCTCCAAAGCCTCCTGCATCACACATTATCCAGTTAAGCAAGTAAATCTCTTTCTCATCAAAAACTCTGTCTGCCTCAACTGCGGGTTTTTCATATATAACTTTGCCTCTTGAATCCTCAACTTTTAGAATTGATGTAAGAGGAGCCTTTCTCCCTTCCATAGCAAATACGGAAAAAGCATAAGTATGCTCAAGCAGTTTCTCTTCTGCGGCACCTAGCGTCAAACTGAGTCCATATTTACTCTTATCTGTGAGAGTTGTTATACCAAGTCTTTCTGCGACCTGTATTGTTTGATCTATTCCTACAAGCTGAATTGCCGATACCGCTGAAATATTTCTTGATTTTACAAGAGCTTCTCTCATAAGCATAGGTCCATTAAACCTGTAATCCCAGTTACTTGGCCTATAAGCTCCAAATTTATAGTCTTCGATATCGTGAGCAGGCATTCCCGTAGAATAGCCTTGCGTTATCGCAGTAAGGTAAGTAAATGGCTTAAAAGAAGAGCCCATCTGTCTAAGTGCTGTTGTAACATTGACATTACCATCAACCCTCTTGTCTGTTGTATTCCAGTAATCTACAGATCCTACCATAGTTATAATCTCTCCTGTTGGTGGATTTATCGCCACCATAGCCCCATTATTGACATTGTGTCTTTTTCCTTTCTGCTCAATTCCTCGTTTAAGTGTATCTTCTGCGATTTTTTGAGCTTCATAATCAAGTGTTGTATAAATGCGAAGACCGCCTCTTTCGACTGTCTCCAGATCGTACATTTTTACCAGTTCATCTTTGACATAAAAAACGAAATGAGGTGCTTTTATGTTCATTCTGCCAGGATTATATGCAATCTCTTTAGTTTTAGCTTCTTCTATTAGTTCAGAAGTTATTTCTAATTCTCCAAGATCCACATGTTTAGTAAAATTATCTTTATGTTTTAGCATTAAGTCTAAAACTCTATCTTTATTTACAACTGCCATCTCTGGAGTAGAACCAATTATTGGATTATATGCACTTGGACTTCTAATTATACCTGCAAGTAAAGCTGACTCTTCAATTGTCAACTCTTTTGCGCTTTTACCAAAAATTGCCTGTGATCCCGCCTCAAATCCGTAATTCATACCTCCTAGATTAACCTCATTCATATACATCTCTAACAACTCCTCTTTTGAGAGCGTCTTTTCTACCTGCATTGTCATAAGCATTTCTCTTACTTTTCTTTCCGCCGTTGATAGAAAAGTCGACCTGTCATAGGCCTTATCGCCAAAAGCATCAAACATTAGTGTATTTCTTACAATTTGCTGGGATATTGTACTAGCACCACAAACAGAGCCTTTTTTGGTCACATAGTATCTTGCGCTTAAATATGAGCATCTCATAATACCAAACCAGTCGAGTCCTTTGTGCTCGTAAAAATCTTTATCTTCAGCTGCTAAAACAGCAACTACTAAATGTGGGGGATAATCCTCAAGTTTTGTATATATACGATTCTGTTTTCCGTCGTTTATCTTGTAAAGCTCTTCTCCGTTTCTATCATATATAATGCTACTCTCAACCTGTCGCCTTTCTATTAATTTACCCGGTTCTGGCAAAGAATTATTAACTTCTTGCAAAAAAGATCCCACCCATATTAAGAAAATAACAAACAGGAAAAATCCAATACCTATCACTGTGCTAATAAACTTTGAGAATTTTTTGCGAAATTTACTTTTATCTAGTCGACCTTTTTTTCGCTGACCATACCTAGTCTTTTTATTAAGCATATTGTTAACTTTAAAACTTCTGGCAGAAAAAGGATTTCTTTTGTTATAAATCCTGCTATTATACTTGTTTTTTGAGGAATAATTAATTTTGTATTTCATATGATTATTTATTACGAAAAACTATGCAAAAAGTAACTACTTTGTTGACTCAAAATATTTGCTAAATCTTTCGTTATTAGATTTCTGTATTTTGTATACCCAGTAAGCAAGATATACTACCCCAAAGTAAGCAATAAAGTCAAGTATTGTAAATATCCAAAGGAGATCTGTAACGCTCATAATTACAACCCTCGCCAATACATATGTGACAAATGCAATTCCAAAATTCCTTATAAATTTAATATCTATTTTACCAAAATCTCCTGTAATCATCTCATTTAATATTAATGCTTCGCCATCTCCATATCTACCATTCTTTAACAAATATATAATTCTAAAAAGAGCCCATGATTGATAAATTTCCGCCGTTTTTCTTGATTTAACCAAAACATAATCCATCGGAACTCTGTTTTTTCTTGTAATTGAAAATGTCCCCAAAGCTTTTTTCTCATTATAGCTTTGAAGCTTTTCTGGTGTAAAAAAGATGTCTATAACTCCAGTCAAAAAGTCACTTATCTTATTAAATTTTGGCTGATCCCCAACATATTCTATATCAAAAGAGTCAAACGGGAGAGTCTCTATCGTTGAGGAATTAACAAGCATGATTTGCCTGCTAGTCAGATATACTCGTATTAATTCTCGGCTAGCAAGAAATGTATCTAAACATATCAGGTCATATTTGTTAATAATTTTTTCTCCATCAATTAGGAGTGTTTTAATATTTTCATCAACCGTTTTAAAATCATCTATTTTGATTATTGACATATTTATATAATATTAGATTTCAATAAAAATGTCCAGTTGACAAATATTGCCTAGAATGGTATAATAGTGTATTAGTACATTATCATGACAAAAGACATATTAAAACAAAATAAAGTCCGATTACTAGCACAGGCATTTTTATCAATAAAAACAGATAAACAAATGCTTGCTTTTTTGCGCGATTTGCTAACAGAGAGTGAACTCGAGGAATTTGCCAATCGATTAGAGGTTGCAAAACTCCTTGACAAAGGAACTTCTCAAAGACAAGTTAGTGAACAAACTTCTGTTAGCATAGCGACAGTAACCAGAGTTAATCAATGGCTTAAAAGAGGAAAAGGTGGATACAAATTTGTAATAAAAAAAGCCAAAAAGGCAGGTTTAAACCATTCACATTTACAGGCGGACCTCACTGCTTAATTTAAACTCATTTGAAGTTTTTACAAGGGCGGTGAGATAACCGCCTTTTTCTGATATAATTGACTATAAGATAAATATATTAAATAAATTAAAAATAAACAAAAATGAAACAGATATCAAATCAACCACTTAAAGGATATGCTGATTGGCTACCAAAAGAGTATGCTATTAGATCATATATTTTTAAAAAGTGGAGAAGTGTTTGCAAAAAATTTGGATACAAAGAGTACTTAACGCCTCTACTTGAGGATGCAGATATTTATAGAGCTAAATCAGGTGAAGAGGTCGGCGGACAAGAGCTTATGACCTGCACGGACAGAGCAGGCAGGGAACTTGCAATTCGTCCTGAAATGACACCTTCAATCACTCGGCTGGTCTCTCGAATATACGAGCAAGAGACAAAACCATTGAGGCTTTTCTCAATTGCCAACTTTATCAGAAATCAGAACCCTCAAAAAGGTCGTAATAGAGAGTTCTGGCAACTTAATTTTGATATATTTGGAACTGACTCAATAAGTGCCGATATCGAAATAATCCAAATGGGCATAGAAATAATGCTTGCTTTTGGTGCAAAAGAAGGCTCTTTTGCCTGTTTAATAAACAGCCGAGAACTAATAGATTTTATACTAAAATCATTGGATATTAATTCAAAAGAACTTATTACAAAAACAGTCAGAGTTATGGATCGAAAAGATAAATATGATAAGGCATCATTTATTGAACAACTCCTTGGATGCGGATTATCCGCCCAAACAGCAAATAAAATAGCTTCTATTATGGAGCTTACAAAACTTGACGATATAAAAGATATTTTACCAAAAATATCAGAAACCGAAGGATTTAAAAAGCTTGAAAAAATTATAAATACACTTGAAAAGATGGGGTATAGTAAATTCATTAAATACAGTCCGAGTATAATAAGAGGTTTTGACTATTATGATGGCACTATTTTTGAGTTTTTTAACCTCAAAGGAGGTAGATCAATTTTTGGAGGAGGAAGATATAACGGCTTGGCTAGAATTTTTGGTTCTAACAATTTCCCAGCAGTAGGAATGGCACCAGGAGACGAAACGACAAGAATTTTCTTAGAAGAATGGAATCTTTTACCAGACATCAAATCAAAGAAAACCGTTTTAATTTCTGTTTTTGACGAAAACAGTTATATTTACAGCCAAAAAGTTGCACAAAAGCTTCGCGAACAAGGCTATTTTACAGAGCTTTTTACAGAAGAAAATCAAGCAATTGGAAAACAGCTTAAATATGCCAATAAAAAGCAGTTTGACTTTGTTGCTATTGCTGGTCCCGACGAGCAGAAGATGAATACTTTTATTTTAAAAGATATGAGATCTTCAAGTGAAACTGTTATAGTTACTTGACATGCTTGGTTTTATTGCCTATTTAAAGGCTAAAATATGTAATATTATTCTATACACATTTCAAAGATGCAGTGCTATGATATAGCATGCAATCCAAGAATTACTTGACCCCTTCTAGAGAAATTGTGCTAATAGGCAAGGATTTTTCGTTTATGAAACTCATTTCCTCAAATTTAGCAAAAGAGTTGGACGCTATTTTTAAAGTTCAAAAAGGCTATACAGTCACAAAGCGCGTTAATCCTTCTATATCGCTGTTTATTATTGATACACGACGAGATAAAAAGGAGCTTTTTAAACTAATTACCTCTATTAAAAAAGTTTACGGTTTAAAGACCAAAATTGCGATTCTGGGTAACCAGGAAGAAATAGATGTCAAAGTAAGAGCTTTTGAGTTAGGTGCAGATGAATTTATTAACAAACCTTTTGATTTTAGAGAGCTTAGTTGCAGGATAAAACGCCTTCTTAACATATATTTTGCGGATGGTGGAAAAAGTCAAGATTACACAAAAATTACAGAAGGTGTTTTCCTTGATTTCAATAATTGTTTACTTCAAGTTGATGGCACTAAAATTCGGTTGTCATATGCAGAATCACTTATTATTAAATATCTTGGAGAAAAGAGATTTCTAACAGACAAGGAAAATCTTATGGATTCTTTAGCTCAAAGAATGGGACTTAACAATATGACACAGAACTATTTTAATGTGCTTATTTGTAGATTAAGAAAAAAGATTTATTCACAAAGTGGTAGGAAGTTAATAAAAACGCGATATGGTATGGGATGTGAACTAATGGGGTAGTTCAAAACAATTTTCTAACTTTTATCTCTCCTGTGTCTATTTCTTTCTGATTTCTTTTTCTGTTTTTTACACCACCGTTTGTAGTTGTTAATTTTAAAAGAGTATTTTTGGCTTCTTTTATTATTTCCTCTTGCAAACCAGCCATTTTTGCAACATATATTCCGTAACTTTTATCTGTGCCTCCTTCGCGTATTTTCCTAAGAAAAACCACTTCATCTTTTTCAATGTCCTCGCTTACAGCGACATTGTAATTTTTAACCTTTTGAGGATATTTTTCTTGTAATTTCATTAACTCGTGATAATGTGTGGCAAATACTGTTTTTGCGCCTACTTTATTTAATAAAAAGCTCGCAATTGCCCATGCAATACTTATCCCATCATATGTGCTTGTACCTCTACCAACTTCGTCAAGAATAACAAGCGATTTTGCTGTTGCATTATTAGTTATATTTGATACCTCATCCATTTCAACCATAAATGTGCTCCTTCCTCCAGATAGGTCATCGCTTGCTCCAATTCTTGTGAAAATTTTGTCAACTATACTTATATGGGCATCAGCAGCAGGAATATACGAGCCAATATGAGCCATAAGTACGAGCATGGCTACTTGACGGATATATGTTGACTTACCGGACATATTTGGCCCTGTAATTATTACAAGATTATTACTTTGATTGTCAAGCAAGATGTCATTTGGAATAAAAGGCTCTTTTATTGCTTTTTCTACAACGGGATGCCTTGCATTTTTTATCTCGATTTTCCCTTTCTTATCATCGGCAATAATTGGCCTTATGTAATCATTTTGTATAGCCACTTTTGCGAAGTTACAAATCACATCAAGAACAGAGAGTATCTCGGCTAATTTTTGAAGCTTTTCGATATACTCAACTGTCTGCTCCCTAAATTTTTGAAAGATCTCAAATTCTAAAGAGGCTATTTTTTCTTGAGAATTAAGGATTATATCCTCCTTTTCTTTTAATTCTTCTGTTATGTATCTTTCGCAATTAACCATTGTTTGCTTGCGAACATAATTGCTTGGAACTTTTTCCTTATGTGTGTTGGTAATTTCTATAAAATATCCAAAAACTTTATTAAATTTAACTTTTAATGATGAAATGCCTGTTTCTTCTCTTTCTTTTTTTTCAAATGTTGCAAGCCAGCTTTTACTGTTTAGAGCAATGCTCCGTAGTTCATCAAGCTTTTGATCAACGCCTTCTTTTATAATGTTTCCCTCTGTAATAGAATTTGCAGGTTCATCCTTTATTGTTTTCTCTATTAAACTTTTAAGTTCATTAAGATTGATAATAGGACTTTCTTCAACAATCTTTTTTATAAATTCAGATGAGTTATCAATATTTTTTCCCAAATAAGATATTATTTCGTCTGAGCTACTTATAGAAAAAGATAGCGCTTTAAAATCCCTTGCTGTTGCAGACATTAAACCGATTCTTCCAGTAATTCTCTCGATGTCACTTATTTTGGCTAAAGACAAGCTTACTTTCTCGAGAAGGTCAGGTTTATTAAAAAAGAAAGTCACAGCATCTGCTCTTCTCTTTATGTCTTCAACTTTTGCAAGAGGGTTTAGGATCCAGTTTCTAAGAGTCCTTTTACCCATATTTGTTTCACATTTATCTAAAACAGAGAACAACGAATGCCCGGAAATTGAATCAACAAGTTCTAGATTTCTTATTGTTGCACTATCTAATTTAATATAGTTGAAATTGTTTAACCATTTTACGTTATTTATCTGTCTTGGAGTATCCTTCTGCGTCTCATTAAAGAAATAGATTAATTGTGCGAGAGCATTTATTATTTCTTGATTATTTTCTATCCCTATCGAATGAACGCTATTTATTTTGAAATGGTCTGTTATTATTTGGACAGGATCATTTTTTTCAATACTTACTATTTGGGTAGGCAAAGAGAGGTCAATTTCAACTTTTTTATCATTTGGGAGCAAGATCTCTACTATATCGTTTGTCGATATTATCTGTCCGATCTCTCTTTCATCCTTTACGGAGGAAATAAAAACTTCACCATTATAAAGATCGCAAATTGCAATTCCTATGTTACCTTTTGAGATCCCCAAAGATAAAACATTATGAGCTCTTGATATATTTTCATTACTATCAATTGTCCCTGGCGTTACAATCTTTGTTACAGCTCTTTTAACAATTCCTTTGGCTAATTTGGGGTCTTCTACTTGGTCAACTATTACAACAGATAAGTTAGCTTGAACTAATTTAGGAAGATATTGATCAAGTGCATGATGTGGAAATCCAGCAAGTGGAGTAGGATCATCGTTTTTATTTCTTTGAGTCAAAGTGATGTTTAGCGTCTTGGAAGTTATTTTGGCATCGTCTCCAAATGTTTCAAAAAAATCGCCCATGCGAAAAAGAACGATCTTGTCTTTATACCTGTTTTTAAAACTGTTATATTGTTGTAATAAAGGTGTCTCTTTCATAAAAACTATTATTATTATACTAATAAATACAATTTGATGCAATAATACAATCCATTTTAAAATATCTCTCGTATAAAAAATATTTCATTTTTTATTAAATATTTTTTAATCTTTGGTAAGTATAATAAACTTCATGGGCTTAGCGTGTGTATTGAGCAGGTTCTTATTTGTACCTTACTGTTTAGTTTGTGGCAAGCCAAACAAGACATGGCTTTGCAAACAGTGCCAAAATTTTTTAGAACCTTCAATACCCGAATGCTATGGGTGCAGAAAAGTGAATTACGATTACTGCACCCATGCATCCTGTTTAAATAATGATGCTCCTTTTGTTAAAATGACTGTTTTATGGAAATATTCCCAAGTAAGCAAAAAGATGCTACTGGCTTTTAAATATCAAGAAGGAAAACAAGTAGGAGAGCTTCTGACAAAACTTGTAGAATCGCGTTTAAAAGATATCAATTTAGAAAAAGATACCAATCAGGTTATAATACCAGTTCCGCTTTTCTGGACACGGAAATTAGGCCGAGGATTTAATCAAAGTGAGATTATTGCACAAGCAGTACAAAACATTCTGGGAGGCGAAATAAATACAAAAACAGCAAAAAGAGTGATAAATAATAAAAAGCAAGCAAAATTATCAAGAAAAAATCGATTAAACAATGTAAAAGATATTTTTAAAGTAATGCCGACTTTCCTTCCTACAAAAGTCTCCAAAATAATAGTAGTCGACGATGTTCTAAGCACATCTGCAACAATAAACTCTCTTGGACAAGCGTTAAAAAAGGTCTATCCTCAAATTACACTTGAAGGAATAGTACTTTTTAGGGGACGAAGAGTTGCAAAACTTGAGCAAAAATCTATTCAATAGTAATCGGCATCATAAGGTGGAAGAAATTATCATCGCCTTTAACTTTAAACATTACAGGAGTAGAGTTGCTTGTAAACTCAAAGATAACAGATTTATCTTCAACTCTGCTAAGTACATCAATAATATGCCTCGAATTAAACATAATAGTTAAATCTTCACCCTCAACAGTAGCTTCAAGAAGACTTTCATTTGTTCCTAAATCAACATTGTTACTATTTAAAATTACTTTACCGTTTTTTGCGTCTATTTTCATATCTATTCTTGAGACCTTTAACTTCTTGACAAGAACTGTGCTTAGACGAAGATTATTTATTAACTCCTCGCGATTAAATGTGACACAAGTGCTATGATAAGTCGGGATAATTGCTTTATAATCTGGATAATCACCATCTATTAATCTCGAAACAAGCTCGATTTCGTTATATCTAAAAAGTATCTGGTTTTTATCTTCAATTAAATATATCTGAACAAAATCATTATCCTCATCAATTTCTGTGTTACTTACAATATGGGCAACTTCATCAAATGCTTTTGCAGGAACAATAAATTCCAATGAACCACTTATTTTCTTGCTTGTTTTGATTGAATATCTAGATAATCTTAGTGTATCCGTAGCGACGAAATTCATCATACCATCAGCAATTTCTATCTTAATACCGGTATAGATGTTGTTTTTACCATCAGTATCAACAGCAAAGCTTACTTTGTTTACAGCTTGTAAAAGGTTCTCGCGTGAAATTGTAATGAGTGGTTTACTATTATCAGGCATTCCGCCAAATGTAGGGTAATCATCAGATGGCATTGTATTAAAATTTGCAGTATTATTTGGAGTGGAGAAGGAAATAACATTATCAAGAAGTTCAGACTCAATTGTAGAGTTGGGAAGACCATTAATGTACTCGGTAAAAACAGAGGAGGGGACAGTAATTATTCCATCAGAATCAACTTTTGCACCAATCCAGCAATTTATTCCAATCTCTAGATTTGTGGCTTTTATATGTAATTTCCCTTTTTCTGCTTGTAAAAGAATGTTGTTTAGTATAGGAATTGTCGGATTAGAAAGGATTATTCTATTTACAATGTTGAGTTTATTTGCAAGAGAGTCTTTTTTACAAGAGAATTTCATACTAAAATGGATTTTTATAATTTAAAATTAACTGCCATTTATTTTAACATATTCTATACTAAAAAGAAAATATATATATAAATAGTAGTAGATATAGTAGGGAATGTGGATATGTAACTAGAAAATGAAAAATCATTATTATATATATGAAATTGTGAGAACAGAGAGTGTGGATAACTATGAGAAAGCAAAACAGAAAAATTATATCTTGTAAGCAATGTTTGTAATATAAAAAAGCTGTCAAGATAAGTGTGGATATATTATTAGGAAAATGTGAAAAAATGGGTGGAAAATTTTGGATAAAATATGAGAGAAAGTATTCTCGACAGAAAGCTGTGGATAAGCGACGAGTTATTCACAAGTTATTCCGTAGATATCCACTAGTTATCCACAAAAGCGTGAAATTATTCTTCAAGCATTACACGGCATCTGTCTATTTTGGATTTTATCTCTCCTCTTTCTTTTAGACAAAGCTCTATTTTATTGCATGCGTGTATAACCGTTGTATGGTCGCTTTTGTTAAGTTCAGAAGCGATCTTTTCTAAAGGATAATTTAAAGTATAGCGCATTAGGTACATGGCAACTTGTCTTGCTGTTGCAATATAAGCAGTTCTTTTTTGTCCTTTTATATCTTTAACGGAGACATCAAACACTTCAGAAACACAATCAATAATTCTGTCAGGTTTTATCCTCTTTCTTTTGCTTTCTGTGTCAATAAGTAAAAGCTGTCTTACTTTTTCTTCAGATAATGAAGAATCTTGATTGTTACGGAGCAAATTTTGCATAGATATTATTTTTATAGTAGCGCCTTCAAGTTGACGTACATTATGTTCAATGTTTTCTGCAATTATCTGAATAATATTGTTTGGTAATACGCTTTTTTTTTCCTCCATAATCTGTTGTATTATAGCAATCCTAGTCTCTTTTTCTGGTGGCTGAATATCGATAACCATGCCTCCCTCAAATCTTGATCTTAATCGATCGGTAAGATTTTTTATTTCCTTTGGGACCCTATCAGAGGCAATAATTATCTGCTTATTATCTAAATAGAGAGCATTAAATGTATTGAAAACTTCCTCTTGAGTTTTATCATAATTTTCTAAAGCTTGTATATCGTCTAAAATAAGTAGATCAATTTTTCTATATTTTGCTCTAAATTCTTCATTTTTTCTTGTTTTAATAGAGTAAATCAATTCATTTAAAAAAGTCTCGGTTGGAACATAAATTACTGATTTGTCTGCATATTTATCTATAATTCTATTGCCTATCGCTTGCATAAGATGAGTTTTGCCAACGCCTGTCCCTCCATAAAAAAAGACTGGATTATAAGCCGTTCCGGGCGATTCACAAACGGCCTCTGCGACAGCAAAAGCCAGTCTGTTATTTGCTCCAACGATAAAATTATCCATAGTATAACTTTTATTTAGGTATGCAATCTCTTTTCGCTCGTTTGCACTTCCTGTAAAAGTAATAAGGTTGCTTGTTGATTTTTCTGTAGGTTTTGTATTTAAACTTCCATCTGGAATAAAATATTCATAAGAAGCCTGTTCTTTTTCTTGTTTTTCATGTTGGGAAGAAGAACTTTTTTTAATACTGCTTTTGACAGTGAAAATAAGATTGTACTCTTTGCCCGTTATTTCTCTCAAAATTTTAGTTATTATTATACGACTATTTTGCTCGATCCAATTTCTTTTATAGTCAGTATCACAGCTGATATAGGCAATTGAGTCTTCAATCTTGTCAAGATTAACATCGCTAAACCATGTTTCGTAGCTGTTCTTGTTTAAGAAAATGCGAAGTTGTTCTTTGACAGATTTCCATATTACAGAGTTTTCTTGTGGTATAATGTCTTCTGTTTTTTGTTGTAAAAGCTTGTTCATAATTATAAACTTTCGCTTAATCTACATATCGATGATAATCTCAAATTGTGGATAACTTGTCAATTGAAATCTTGAAATAATCAAATGATCGCCGTCAGGATAAAATTATTAGATGTGTATACTTTTCGTAGATAATGGCGACCCTGGGGTGGAGAAACGCTAAATATCCGAGCTCGAAATATAATAAAGGCTGTTAATGAGGCTTTTATTAAGAGAATACTATAAAAAATAAATAGAAAAATAATTATAGCTATTGGCAAATAAGGTGTAAATCTGCTAAAATACCCTAGTATGGAAAAAAGAGATTATTATGAGGTCTTAGGCGTATCAAAGAGCGCTACAGAAAAAGAAATAAAAAAAGCGTATCGTCAATTGGCTAGAAAATATCATCCTGACAACAACAAGGACTCTGATGCGGAAACAAAATTTAAAGAAGTGTCGGAAGCTTATGAGGTACTTTCTGATGCAAATAAGCGAAAAGCTTACGATCAGTACGGCCATGCAGGCGTAAGTGGATTTGGTTCTGGTGGGTACTCAGGATCTCCTTATGGTTACAGTGATGGGCAGGGTTTTAATGGCTCTGAGTATTATGATATGGGCGATATTTTCGGACAGTTTTTCCGAAATTCGGGATTTTCTGATTCAGATATGTTTTCGTCGTTTTTTGGGGGTGGATCAAATAAGCAAAAAAGAAAAAGTGATAAGGGAACAGATATTAGATACTCAATAGATCTTGATTTTATATCTGCAATCAAAGGGGGCGATTTTGAGGTTGAAATAACTCGCGATGTCACCTGTTCTGCTTGTGACGGTACTGGTGCAAAGGATAAAAAAAGCAAGAAATGTTCAACTTGTGGAGGTGTTGGTCAAGTTAGACAAGTTAGGAACTCTTTTTTTGGGCAAATGTCTGTTGTGTCTATTTGTCCAGAATGTGATGGGAGTGGAGAAATTCCTGAGCATAAATGTGAAAAGTGTTCGGGAACAGGAGTAATTAATAGTAAAAAGAAGATAAAAATAACTATTCCAAAAGGATCTTATGATGGCATGGTGCTAAGGTTTGGTGGCGGAGGAAATCATGTAAAAGGTGTTAAGGATCCTGGTGATTTATATATTCAGCTAAATGTTAAAGAGCATACGAATTTCCAAAGACAAGGGGACGATATTTATTCTGAGGAAAAAATTGATATTTACACGGCAGTTTTAGGCGGGGTAAAAGAAATAGATACTGTGCTTGGCTCTGTTAAGTTAAAAATCCCCGCTGGAACTCAATCGGGCAGTATTTTTAAGGTTAAAGGAGAGGGCTCATATTCATTGGGTAAGGATAATCGAGGAGATCATTTTGTGAGAATAATTGTCGAAATTCCAAGTAAGGCAAATCGAGAGCAAAAGTCTCTTTGGCAACAGTTGCAAAAAATCTCAAAATAGTGTATAATATAAATATTGATGTGAAATTGGCGATTTTAAGAGGGTGGTGAGAATCGCCCTCGTTTTTTAAATTTTTAGTGTTAAAAAAATGGCAGTTACAACAGAAATAATTGCAGCTATTAATCAAATATGTGCAGAGAGAGGCATTGATAAGGAAGAAGTTTTTGTTGCTTTGGAACAAGGTATGCTTAAGGCGTATCTTTTTGAAATTGAAAAAGAAGAAGCAGATAATGTATCGGTGCAAATAGAGAGAGAAACCGGCCAAATTAGGATGCTTGTGCGCAAGACAGTGCAGACAAAAGCGTCTGATAATGACACTGAAATATCACTAAAAGAGGCTAAAAAAATAGCTGCCAATGTTAAAAAAGGAGATATAATTGAAACAGAAATTCCTTTTGAGAAATTTGGTAGGATTGCAGCACAAGTTGCTAAACAGGTTTTGATGCAGGGAGTAAGGGAGAAAGAGAAGGAAGCAATTCTTAAGGAGTATACCGACAAAGTTGGCCAAATATTCTCTGCTCTTATGCAAAGAATGCAAAAAGATAGAGCTGTTTTTGAGATAGGCAAAGCTACAGCATATATGCCAAAAGAAAATCAGGTTCCAACAGAGTTTTATAAAGCTGGCGATAGGTATAAAGTATTGTTAAAAACAATTGAAGATAGTGATCAGGGCAAATATCTTGTTGTAGATAGAGCTTCAGCGGATTTCTTAAAGGCTCTCTTTATAATGGAAGTTCCAGAAATAGAATCGGGTGTTATAGAAATAAAAGCTATTGCGAGAGAAGCTGGATCAAGAAGTAAAGTTGCTGTTAAATCAAACCAGGAAGGCATTGATCCTATAGGATCTTGTGTCGGTCAAAAAGGAGTAAGAATAACCGCAATAATGGACGAACTGGGCATGGAAAAAGTTGATATAATCGAATGGGATGATAACGCACAAGAGTTTATTAAAAAGTCTCTGAGTCCTGCAAAAGTCGATAGCGTAAAAATTGTCGAAGAAAAAGATGATGAGGGTAAAAAAATAAGAGTCGCAAAAGTACAAGTTCCTGAGGATCAATTATCACTTGCAATTGGGCGAGATGGGCAAAATGTCAGATTAGCATATAAGCTTGTCGGTATGAAAATAGACATTGAGAAGTAATATTAAATATTGGAGACTTAATGGCTAAAAAAGCAGAAGAGAAAAAAAACAGAATAGGAATAGTTGCCATCTTGGGTCATGTCGATCATGGCAAAACAACGATACTTGACCAAATAAGAAAAACCAATGTACAAGCTTGTGAATATGGGGGTATAACGCAAAAAATATCAGCATTTACCGTTTGTCCACAGCCGGAAAATCCTTCTGCAAGAATATCTTTCATTGATACGCCGGGCCATGAAGCCTTTGACCTTATGAGAGTAAGAGGTGGTTCGATTGCTGATATTGTTTTACTTATTGTCGCAGCAGATGATAGTGTGAAGCCACAAACTAAAGAGTCCATTGAAATAATTAAAAAGTCTCACGCTTCTCCTCTTGTCGTTATTAATAAATGCGATCTGCCAAATATTGACATTGAAAAAGTCAAAAGAGATATAACGAATGAAGGGTTACTTCTCGAAGGTATGGGCGGAAACATTCCAGTCGTACAGGTATCAGGAAAAACAGGCCAGGGCATAGAGGATCTTTTGGAAACGATAAACTTAGTCCTTGAAATAGAAGGGATAAAAAGAGACTCTATTCCAAAAAGCATGGAAGGAAAAATTTTAGGAATGGGAACGGTATTGGAGTCTGTAAAAGACGATTGTACAGGTTGTCTCTCTTCGATTGTAAATACGGCGGGGAAATTTGTATCGCGAGAGTTAATTGTCTTTAAGAGTAAAAACGGTGTTTTAGCAACAAATATAAGGGGATTTATAACGGATGACTGCAAGAACATAACAGAATTAGAAGATGGACAGGGTGGTAAAGTTATGGGTGTAGGTGAAATTTTGGAACTAGGGTCAACTGTTTTATGCGTCCCAAAAGAGATGAAAAAAGATGCAGAGAAGATATACAACGAATACATAGGTCTGACAAAGAAAATCGAAGAAGAGCAAGTTGTCGTAGAAGAAGAAAAGAAGGCACAGGCTGATGAGTTCTGGAATAATGTCTTTGCCGATAAGAGTAATGTTGTCAAAATTAAGTCGCTAAATGTGATAATAAAATCTCCATCTGAGGGCTCACTTGAAGCCATAAGAAAAGTTCTTACAAGACTTGATAGTAAATACAGAGAGCAAAATGTATCTGTTAATATTGTTGACGCATCGGTCGGATCAGTAAGTCAGAAAGATATTGATATGGCATTTAATACAAAAGCGATAATTCTTGGATTCCAAGTTGACGTAATGCCTGTGGCCAGGCAGTACAATGAGTTAAAAAAAGTTCTTGTAAGAACATATAACATAATTTATGAGTTAACAGAAGAAGTTGAAGCGAGTCTTGAAATGCTTGCAGGTAATGATGAAATTGAAGAGGAAATTGGTACTGCAGAAGTAAAAGGAATTGTAACATTATCAAATGGGAAAAATGTTGTTGGTGGTCTTGTAACAAACGGGGTGATAAAAAGCAATGAAAGATGCTATATACTCAGAGGTGATGATATTATTGGCAAAGGTCGAATTGTTTCTTTAAGGCATGTTAAAGATGAGATTAAATCAGCGTCAAAGGGTACGGATTTTGGTGCAATTATCGATCCTTCTATTGAGAATGTACAAGCTGGCGATACGATCTTCTGCTACAAAGTTGTCGCCATTTAACAATCTTAAACAAATCTTTTTTCAAGACCGACGATAACGCCAATAAATTGAGCGCTACTTTTCTTCTTGAATTGCGAATAAGTATCAATTACATATCCTTTATCGATAAAAAAGAAAACGAGGCTTAAATCTGTTGGTTTTTGTTCTTTTGAGAGATAAATAATGTTATTTATCTCAATGCCGGCAATATTTATCTTAACATTTTTTGAAAGAAGAAGTGCTAAGGCATTTTTGTCCATCATCAAAAGCCAGTCTGGGCAATGATATGTTAGTAAGCTAAGATTTTGGTCTGGTTGCGGAAGAAAAGAAGCTGTTTCAAAAAGAGGAATTCGATTATTGAAACTGTTTTGATCAATAAGAAGTTCAGATAAAGAGACATTTAACGCGTCACATATTTTATCAAGATTATTAAATACTGAACTACTTCCTCTTTCATATCTTGAGATCATCTCCCAAGAGACACCAACTTTATCAGCAAGTCTTTGCTGTGTATAGTTACGACTATTTCTATAGTACCTGATTTTATTGCCAATAAGACCATTAATATCTTTTTTCATAATAATGAAATAATATTACATAAAGAAGCATGGGTATATAGAACAAAGGTTAATGTTTGTGGAATATGATAGCATATCGAAATGACAAAACTTGATATTGCAGAACAGACTAAGATATAGTATAAGTAAACTATATGCGAAAATTAAATAACTTCTTAGATAAAAAAAATAAGGTTATTATAATTACAAAACCTGTCCAATCCCATACTGATGCCTCAAATATAATATTTTTATCAAAAAAGCTAAAAGAGATAAAAAAACGATCAGAACTTGTAATAACAGGTCTTGTAAAAATGCCCGCTCTTGCCCTTTTTAAAAAACATGAAATTAAAATTAATCATAAAATAAATTTCGATTCGTATATTATTGCTGTAAATTATGGTGATAAAAAAATAGATAAAATTAGCTATGATATTGATGAAAAAAATTCTCAGATACTTTTCCATATTTATCCGGAAGATGGCTTTTTTGATTTCAAAAACATAAGCTATGAAAACGCTAGCGCAGATTTTGATGGCGCAATCTTCTATGAGGGGCAAGAAGGAGAGGAGATTGCAAATATCGGTGCAAAAGACAAGAAAATGCTTAAAAAATTACCAAAATTATTTCTTAGAAAAGAGGATTTTGACATATCAAAGCTAGTGAAAGAAAGTTTATCAAAAAACTTGGCAAGTATTCTATTGGATGAATTTGTATATAGTAAAAATTTTGTTGATGGATATGAAAAAACTAAGGATAATACAAAGACATTAGATAGTCTTGTTAAAATGTGTCAAACCCCAATAGCACTTTATAATAGCATAAAAAACCTTGATCGTCTAAAATCTCCAGAATCAATAAACGCTTATAATCGTTTAATAAGTAAAGCCCCTTTCTATCAGGAATACAGCCAAAATAAAGAGATTTTTTTAACAATATTTAATGTTGAAGAAACTGAAACAAAACTTGCTAAGTTTTTTAATAAGCTTATAAAAAATCCTGTCAGAATAAACGATTTTTTTAAATTTAAAATCCCATATATGACCTCAAGCGAGACAATATTAAATATTCTCGCAGTCACAGGCATGGATAAGAGTATTGTAAAAATGGAATCTGCTTATAAATCAAGATTTAATCTTAAAAAAGTAATTAATATTATTGGAGGGAGCGGAAACAGTTGTTGTGCTACCATTTTAATGGATAAAATGAGCGCAGAACAAGCCCCTGAAATAATTGCAAATTTAATAAAAGAAATGTATAATTGACATAAAAAGTAAAATTGTGTTATAATATAATATATGTCATTAAACAAAGATAAAAAACAGGAGCTTATAAAAGAATTTTCAGTAAGTAAAAAAGATACAGGCTCTCCAGAGGTTCAAATTGCTATTCTCACTGAGCGTATAAAAAAACTGACAGCTCATTTAAACGAGAATAAAAAGGATAATCATTCTAGAGTTGGTCTTGTTAAAATGGTTGGAAGAAGAAGAAGACTAATTGATTATTTGAAACGAACCGATGAGAAAAGATATAACGGCCTCGCTAAAAAACTTGGCCTATAATTTTTTAAGAAGTTCTCATTTGATTTAATATTATTTACTATTTATTTTTATGCTATTCAATGAAAAAAAAGAGCAGTTTGAAATTGATGGCAAAGTTTGTTCCTTTGCTGTTGGTAAAATTGCTAGAAGATCACAGGTTGCTATTTACGCTACCATGGGTGATACAAATGTTTTAGTTACGATTAATGCAGCTCCTGCTTCACAAGAGATGGATTATTTTCCTCTTTCTGTTGAGTATATAGAGAAGCTTTATTCTGCAGGCCTTATCTCTTCATCAAGATTTGTTAAGAGAGAGAGATTTCCCTCTGACGAAGCAATTCTTAAGGGAAGAATTATTGATCGATCTGTAAGGTCTAGATTTGCCAAAGATTATCGAGACGAAGTACAGGTTATAATAAAAGTTCTTTCTTATGATGAACAAAATGATCCTGTAATAATTGCTACAAATGCCGTTTCTGCCGGCTTTATGATAATGGGGTTGCCTTTTGATGGTCCAATATCAATCGCGAGAGTAAGCCAAGATGAAAAAGGTGATTTTTATATGAATTACAACGATGTCTTTAACTCTGATAAAGAAACCAAAATGAATCTTGTAATCGCTGGAGACAGCAAAAGAATTGTAAATATCGATGCCGATATGCAAGAAATTCCTGAGGATACTGTAGTACAGGCGATGGAATTTGGCATGAAAAAAATTGCAGAATGGGAAGAGATTCAAAAAAGATTTGTAACAGCAGCATTAGACGGAGCAAAAAAAGATACAATTACCTATGAGTCTTTTGCCGTTGATCAAGATTTGTATTCAAAATTAGAGAAGGATTACAAAGAGGAAATCAAAAAAGAGCTTTTGAATATCGACAACAAAGATGGGCAAGTTTTAAAAACTATTTATGCAGATAAGTCATTTGAAGGTAAGTATTCAAAGCAACAAATCAGCCTCGCTTATGAGAAACTTCGTAAAAAGACGACAAGAGAAATTATATGGAGTACAAACAAAAGGCTTGATGGCAGAGAATTTGATGAAATAAGAGAGCTGTCAATAGAAACCGGTATATTACCAAGATCTCATGGAAGTGGGCTTTTCACAAGAGGAATGACACAAGTTCTTACAATTGCAGTTCTTGATAGTCTAAAGAACGCACAATTAGTTCAAGATGTAGGTGGTGAAGTTTCGAGGCGATATTTGCACTATTATGAAGAAGCCCCTTATAGCTATGGAGTTGTAGATAGAATAAAATTTGTGCCAGGGAGAAGAGCGATTGGCCACGGTGCATTAGCGGAGAAAGCGCTTGTTCCTGTCCTTCCAAGTGAAGAGGAGTTTCCTTATATGATTATGCTTATAAGTGAAATCATGTCTGAAAACGGATCAAGTTCTATGGCATCGATTTGTGGGTCTACTTTAGCACTATTAGACGCAGGTGTGCCAATAAAAAAGCCTGTTGCTGGTATTGCACTTGGTGTTATGATAAACGAAAAAGATAATGCTCAGCTAGATTTTGATGATTATAAACTGCTTGTTGATATGAGAGATGTTGAGGACTTTTATGGGTTTATGGATTTTAAAGTTGGAGGAACCAAAGATGGTGTAACAGCAATTCAGATGGATGAAAAAGCTGGAGGATTACCTCTTGAAATTTTTAAGAACGCCTTTGTAAAAAGTAAAGAGGCGAGGTTAAAAATACTTGAAGCAATTGAGAATACAATCTCAAAGCCAAAAGATTTGTCTCAATATGCACCTAAATTTGTTAGCACAAAGATTCCTACTGATAAAATAGGCGATTTAATCGGACCTGGTGGTAAAAATATAAAGGACCTGATACTGCGCACAGGAGCAGATATTAATATCGATGACGCTGGTATTGTTTCGATATACTCTGTTTCAGACAAAGGCTTGCAAGACGCGCTTGCTGAAGTAGAGAGCTATGGTGCGGTTGCAGAAGTGGGTAAAGAGTACACAGGCAAAGTTACAAGAGTGGAAAATTATGGGGCTTTTGTTGAGTTATCTAGAGGATTGACCGGCTTGCTTCATGTATCAGAGCTTGGCAACGGAGAGTTTGTCAAAGATGTAAGCAAATTTGTTAAAGTTGGTCAAATAATGAGCGTAGTTGTATCCGAAGTAGATAGAGAGGGCAAAATTAGACTCAAAAAAGCGAAGGCATAACTTGTAATCTAAAAAACAGTGTATTTATATCATGGCAACGATAAGTACCTTAGTTTGAGCAAGGCAAAAGCTAAATATCAAGAGATTATTTTGGCAAACCCCTCTTATCAAGCGCAGGTCATAAATGCACAAGGGATGGAATTGCCTGATGTTTTGTATAAGATAGAATCTCTGAGTTTGTTTTCATCTGGTAAGGTGATTTTTATAAAAAGACTTTCAAAGGTAAAGGGTTTTAACGATGAAATCGAGAAGTTCTTTAACCGCGTGCAAGCAATTAAAAATAAAGTAGAAATTATTTTATGGGAAGATGAGAAAATTAAATCAAATAGTCGCTATATCAAAAACATTCAAAACAGCAGTTGTTTTGATGTTATGAATAAAAGGGAGCTTGGCGCTTGGATCAAGTCATTGCTTAACGATAAGGGATTAAAATTAACAGAAGAGTCAACTAATCTATTGCTTAGTAGAACAAACTACAATACAGAAAAAATTGACAACGAAATTTCTAAGCTGTCTTTGATATGCAAAACAGGAGAGGAAATAAATCCGATACTTATACAAAAGGTTGTTGCAAATACATATGAGAATCAGATTTGGGACTTAACTGATGCTATAAATGACCGTAACAGGAAATTAGCTCTAAAAGTTTATGAAAATGTTAGCAATAGCGGATATGATGATTACATGATCCTTAATAGTATCTCAAGAAATTTAGACCAATTAATAATGATAAAGGAATTACTAGATAATAGGAAATCGGCGCAAGAAATTATTGAAAAAACAAGAATTCATCCCTTTGTTCTCTCAAAAATCAAGGCAAATATTGATAATTATAATTGGACCATGCTAAAAAAAATATATAGCAAGATAAACTTTATTGATTGGAAATCAAAGCAGGGCAAAATTGATACGAAAATAGCATTGACCATGTTGCTAGGTATATTGTAAAATTCCCCAAAGAATGTTAATATAGAAACAAGTATGAAAAAAAAGAACAAAATAGGTATCATTGCCGTCTTTGTTATGGCCGGAATTTTAGGATTATCAGGGCTTGGTATAGCTTACTGGTATCAAAACATAAGAGATGTCACTCCCCAATACTCTTCTGCAAGTGATTACTATGGTTGTTACTGGGCACCCGAAGATGTGACGGGTGCAACTTTGCAAGATTCTGTTTATTCAAAAAAAGAAACTGGTGCAACTTGCCCTTCGATAGAATCTCTTGGCAAGGAGCCTCAAAGTTGTAGTTCTAAAATTGATGGAACAATCTCTTGTCAAGAGGCTTCATGGCAAGCAATTAATATTACAACATTTAATCCAGCTTACTGTGAAAATATCTTCTTAGGGAGTACCTCTTCAATAGATGAAGAGGAAATTCTCTCATATCCATTAGATCGAAATATTCCTGTTTATGTAAAAGCACAAATCAGAAAAGACACCAGCGTGACCAAGGCTAAACTAAAAATAGGTGGGGAGAATATAGGAGAAGTACTTCTTGATACTTGTGCTACAGGAGAGCTTTGTACTATTTCTTTTGCAGAGGTTATACCAAAGGACTACTCCGGGTTTGATGTGGAAGTAGAGTTATATGACAGCACTGATACTAAATTGGCAGATTCGAGTTACTGCACGAGAAGTTATGAAGTCAAACAGCCTGAATGTTTAGCAAATATTGTAACTCCTGCATCATACTCTTCTGGTACAATGGAGCTTGATAGCGTATCTGCAACAATCAAAAATGTTGTTCTCGATGAGGCAAAATTGAGAATGACGGTAAGTGGGCAAGAGCCTGCGATAACAGAAGATTTGACAAGCACATCTAAATCTCAGGATTTTTATGACTTTACATTGGATAAACTTTACCTATATGAAAGTTCAAATGTCAATCCTTTAATAACTCCTTTTGTCGTTCCTGATGGCGAAGAAGAGCATACTTATACATTTACAGTTGAATATTTAGGTGAAGATGGCCAGTATGCAAGTTGTGGCTCAAAAAGTATTACGGTTTATGCCTCTGATGATGATGATGACGATGACGATGGAGGAACCGGCGATCCAGAGTTTTCTTGCGTTTTAGACGCTGTCTCTCCTCTGTCAGGAGTAAATACAGTAACAGTTGATAGCGCAACTATTACAATTACAAACAAGGATTTAATAACAGGAGATGTGACTTTTAGTTTCAATGTCCCTGAAGCAGGTATCTCAAATAAAAACACAATAAATATTCCCATCGCGGATATAAGCTCAAATCCATACACTTTATCTTTATCAGGAAGTAGATTTGCGGATAATTTACCTTTGACAATCATATTGCCGGCAGGACAAACAAGTCAGACATATAATGTGGCTTTACAGATGATTGCAAATGGTGAGACTGTAAGCTGTACAGGAAGGAGTGATGGAAATAGAACAATAACTATAACGGGAGCAGGAGGTGTAACGCCATCAAGTACAAATATAGCAGTCTCGAAAACGGGAACAAGTTGTGTAACTCGTGTTTCACCAAGAAATAGAGCTAACTTCACTATAACATTAAACAACACAGGGACAACAAGAGAGTTAATTACAAGTATTACAGATAAACTGCCACTGGGCTTTACTTATATCGCAAACAGTAGCACAATGAGTATAAATGGAGTGCCTATTACGACGGGCAAGGAGCCTACAATAAATACCGTTGGTAGTACCCAGGAACTTGTGTGGAATATGAGCAGTTTACCAGGCGTTGAAAATGGCAAAAATATTATTATCACAATAGGTGTTTTGGCAGGACCTCAATCGCTGAGCGGACAAAATCAAAATGAAGTCGTTGTTCAAATTCCAAATATGCCAACAGATCCTAATACTCTTAGGACTCAATTTGTGTTTAGGGTTGATCAGACTTGTCTTACTCCTGGTACTGGGATTTTTGATACAGTTATGGGAAGAGTGCTTGTCGGGGTGTTATTTATGATTATCGGTGTATTGATGTTGCTTTATAGAGGTGGATACCTTGATAAATATGCAAAAACACCTTTGTTTATGGCTTTGGCTTCTGTTGCAAACAATGCCGAGCTTGCTAAATTAAAAGCAACTGACCCTAAAAAGTACTTCGAGAAAAAGGTAACGAAAGATTAAGACTATAAGGGAAGTTAAATACATATAAAAGCTGTGTGAGATGGGAAAAAGAAATTTGGCATATATTCTCTTAGGATTATTAGTTACAGCTTTCTTTTTAGTAATAATTATATTCCTTTTTATAAAATACCCTCCATTTGAAGCCTCTTCATATAACATTGACACATTGAGCGACTATGGGAGAGATGATATGAGTAGTAGTGAGCTTTTTAATGCAATGCTTTTTATCTCAGGCATAGGTTTTTCTTTGTTCAATTGGGGTATACTTAAGCGCTTTATTGGAATGCGAATATTAAAAGTTTTAGGTATTATAACCTCTGCAAGCGTTTCTTTTGTAGGAATTTTTAATTTGCCTAATAGCTCTTTGTGGACTTGGGAAAGAGTTATTCATTGGACATTCGCGCTGATTTTTTTGTTTGGTTTTCCCGCCGTTATGATATTAGTATGTGTTTTAGCTTATAAAAGGCAAAGAAGAAAGATTTTTTTATCAATGATTTCTGTCTGTTTGACAAGCATTCTAGGACAGATGGTTATATTTATTCTCGGCGGTAATTTTAGGATAATTTATACAGAATTATTTGGCGTTTTTATGCTTTTGGTTTGGGTCGGAATATCAAGCATTTTTATGATAAGCTCAGAGAAAAAGATAAAAATAGCGCATTAGAAATGTGGTAAAACACCTTATAAGACTCTATATTGTAGGACCGCGATATTTCTCACAATAATAGTAGCCGTTTTTATAAGAAAAAGGAGTGGATAATTGTTCTGGAATAAAATCATAACCTTATTGCAAAGTTATCAATCATTGCTTTGTGCATGAATAAAGTGTAAAATTAAGAGGATGGATTTTTTAACAACACAATTCTTCCTCTTTTTTGTTTTAATATTCTTTTTTGCGATACAGTTTAAATCAGAAAAGAAGAATTACAAAATCCTAATCTTAATAGCAAACATATTCTTTTACTCATTATTTGGATTTAAAAATCTGCTAATTCTATTGATTTCTTTAATAATCAATTATCTTTTACTCAAACTTCTTGAGTCAAAAGGTACGAGAATATTAAAAAAAATAATAAAAAGCGAAACAATTCTTTCAGAGGCGCGAATAAAGCGAGAGAAGAAAGCAGTGCTTAGCTTTACAATAATTTTCAATATAGTATTTCTTGTTTTTTTTAAATATTCGTCAAACATAATTGCGTCGCTTTTAAAAATAGAGTTTTTTAAAAATTCAATTCCAATAAATTTTGAAATATTGGCCCCGATTGGAGTGTCATTTTACACATTTCGCCTTCTTTCTCTCGCAATAGATTTGTATAATAAAAAGCTTTATTTGCCAAGGTTTATAGATTATATAAATTATGTGATGTTTTTCCCTCAAATCATCTCTGGGCCAATTGTTAAGGCGGGAGAATATTTTTCTACAGGACAAGAAGGTCAAGCCATAGAGAATTCTTATGAAAAAGTAGTTCCTCAGGATAATTCTTGTATGTATTCAAGAGGTGAGATATTTACAGGAATTTTGTTTGGATTTTTCAAAAAATTTTTAATAGCTAGTCTTTTGTATGATTTTGTTTATGGGGCTTTTTCTGCACCGGCAAATTTTTCATGGATAGATTTGCTTTTTGGCGCTTTTGGATATTCTGCAATGCTTTATGCTGATTTTAGTGGATATAGTGATATCTCAATTGCTTTGGCGAAGCTTTTAGGTTTTCCTGCTCCAGCTAATTTCAACATGCCGTATCAGGCTTTAGGATTTAAAGATTTTTGGAGAAGATGGCATATATCTTTGTCGGATTGGTTTAAAACATATGTTTATATACCACTTGGTGGCAATAAAGAAGGTCAACTAAGAAAATATGTAAATATACTTATAACAATGAGCATAAGTGGACTTTGGCATGGACTGACGCTAAATTTTATTATTTGGGGGTTTATACATACGATTGGTTCGGTAATCTCAAATATTATTGAAGATATTACAAAAAAGCATCCATTGTCGACTAAAGTCACCAAGATATTTGTTCCTGTTGGCATTATAATGACTTTTCTCTCAGTGACATTTTCTTGGATATTTTTTAACAGCAAAGATTTTGATACTGCAAAAATTTTTATTAACAATATATTGAATTTTAATAAGACGAATATTAATACTGTTCCTTTTGTCGTGATTTTACTTATAATAATAGTGATTTTATTAAACTTTTTTGAAACAAAATTAAAAGAAAGTTTACAAAAAATTTTAAACGAGAAATCAATTGTTGTTACGAGTATAATAATTTTTGTGCTATTTTATTTAATATTGAAATTTGGACCAGATACTGTGCCGCCATTTATTTATTTTAGTTTTTAAATTATGGAAATTAAAAAAGATTTTGAAATAATTGTTATCGTTATGCTTGTCTTTATTCCCGTTTTTATATTAGAGCACGAGAAGTTTTTTGAACTTATAGAAAACTATAAACAATCTACTTGTGAAAAGCAGGATAACTCACTTATAAAAATTCTGTCTTTTGAAGATAGTGCTTGGAGGAAAATAAAAGGCAATTCTTCTGCGGATGATTCAAAACAGACTTCTTTATCTTTTTGTGAGAGCTACAATCAGTTGGTAACCGAACGAGATAATGTCGAAATAACCGAAGAGGTAAAGGAAGTAGAAGCCCAGCAAGAAAAGATCGAAGAAGATCCACTCCTTTCTGCTCCGATAAAAATTTTAATTATCGGTGATTCAATGATACTAGAAGGCTTTGGTCCTCAATTTGAGAATCGGTTAAAATCTTATGAAGGATTTACAACTGTACGATTTGGCAAATATTCTACAGGCCTTAACCGTATTGATTATTTTGATTGGTATGCAAAAACTCGGGAGCTTATAAATTCACATAGCCCTGATGTCTTGGTAATAATGGTGGGAGCAAATGACGGGCAAGGGATAAGAGATTCAAATGGCAACGCTGTTTTGTTAAATAGTGATTCTTGGGATGTTGTATATAGAGAGAGAGTAAAAAATTATCTCGAAGAATTTTCTCCGAAATTTAAACAGATTTATTGGATAGGTCACCCAATTCCTAGAACTGAGAATTTTCACAACAAATTCTTGCGGATGAACAAGATTTACGATGAAGTTTCACAGGAGTATGCAAATGTGTATTATGTAAATAGTTGGGAAAGATTTGCTGTCGATGGAAAGTACTCTCCAACACTAGCCGATGACGATGGCAATGTTGCTTATGTGAAGTCTTCTGATGGTGTCCATGTTACAAATCATGGAGGAAAAATTCTTTCTGATTTAATAATAGATTATATGCACCAATTTATTCGGTTTGAAGGGGAGGATGGGATAATAGTAAATATCGAATAGAAATTTCATGTAACTACTCATTAACATAGCCCTTTGCTTGAGATTTAAACATCCTTGCGTATTTACCTTCTAAATCAAGCAGTTGCTTATGTGACCCTTGTTCTGAAATTTTACCGTCTTCTATCACAAAAATCCTTTTAGCATGGCGAACAGTTGCAAAACGATGAGAAATTAAAATGACGATTTTGTCGTTGACAGTTTCGTACAGTTTAGTAAAAATTCTTTCTTCAGCTTCTGCATCAATAGCGCTTGTGGCTTCATCCATAATCATAATAGGTGCATTGCGATAAAACAGCCTTGCAAAGGCAATTTTCTGCCATTGTCCACCCGATAGTTCTGTTCCGTTTTCGAGCTGTTTTGCTAAAATCTGATTAAATTTATTATCAAGTTTCTGAATAAAATCGTATGCATCTGCTTTCTTTGACGCTTCGATGACTTTTTCCATATCAAGCCTATCGTTTGGTCTGCTAATTGCAATATTTGTTTTAACATCGAGCTCACTATAAGCATTAAATCTTTGTAACAGGACACCAAATAGAGATAAATACTGTTCGAGAATAAACTCTTTTATATTTACGCCATTTAACAATATTTCTCCTTTTGTAGGGTCATAAGTTCTTAAAAGCAGTTTTATAAGTGTGGTTTTGCCTGCACCATTTTCACCCACAAAGGCAATTTCATCAAGATGGTTAATCGTAAGATTTATATCCTTTAAAACATACTTTTCTGAATCGGGATATTTAAACCAAACATTTTTAAATTCAATTTTTGGAGGGTCTTTCTGAATAAGAGGCAAATTACCTGATTTAATGATTGGTTCTAAAGCATAAATATCTCTTAAAGTGTCAATTTCGATATTTGCGTCTGTAAGTTTTATTATATTGCTACTTATTCGCGTTAAATTACCAGAGAATTGACTGATTCTGCCAGATAAAAATGTTAAATCTCCAATTGTTATAGCCTTTTGTAAAAGTTTGTTTATAAAAAAGTAAATTGAAAACATATCTTTAAACAAAGAGGTGATATCCAATAATGCTCTTTTGTTGTAAATCCATTTCTCAATTGCAAATTCTCGTTTGAGATAATCAAGACGCATATTTTTATACATTTTATAAAGAAAATTTGTGGCTGAGTTTATTACATGTTCAGATCGGTTATAAATACTTTGTAAACTACCCTCCAACCAATAAATCTTTCCATTTAACTCTGCGTTTGTGTTGTAAAAGTCCCATTTTTTTTGTGTATATTTTCTTTGAAATAGGCTTTCTGGAATTATTAAAACAAAAAATACAATATAGAGGAGAGGTGAAAATGCTATTATAATAACAGAGTTAGTAATTAACTGGATTATATTGATAAAAATATCAGAGAAATTGTCAATATAACTATTAATTTTATATAAATTATCTCGCCCTTTAAGGATTAATTTATAAATTTTCTGATTCTCTGTAGATGCGACATCTAAGGTTGCCAATTTCTTGGTCAAGTTCATTCGAAAAACATCTAGATGAATGTCGTAAAATCGTCTATCAACATAGCTATCGATCCTATAAAAAAGTCCACCTACAAATGAAATTAAAGAATAAAAAATAATTACATATGCAATATCTGTCTCTTTTAGAAATTGTTCAAAAGTGCCAATGTCTAATTTTGTAAGATTTATTAATCCGTCAATGACTTTTGCCCAAAGATATGAGTTTATAATTGGGATTAGCGCCATTAGGAAAGGAAGCAGCGTAATAAGAACCGTATCTAACTTGTTAATAGAATAAAACTGCTTATATACCCAAGCGACATTGCTAAGAGTTTTTTTAAGCGATGGTTTGACCGTTTTTTTCTTCATATATGATATAATGGAGGTAACACTAAATTATACCATAATTTAAATAAAATTGCAATGCAAAACAGCCCTGATTATATAGAAGAAATAGAACAATTATCAACAAAAGTTGCTCAATCTGCTGTTCCATCAGATCTCAAAGACTATGCCGAAAGAAATGTCGACAGACTAAGAAGAATGGCAAAAATGGGAAGCTATTCAAATGATTACGAAACGATTTCCAAATATATTGAATGGATAACACAAATACCGTGGGGGGTAGTTACGCAGGATAATCTGGACATCAAAAACGCCAGGAATATAATGGATAGTACGCATTTTGGTATGGATACAGTAAAAGAGCTGATCCTTGATTACCTTGCAATTATGAATCTTAAGAAACTGAACCAACAGCCTGAGATTACTCCATCAGAACCTGTAATAGCAAATCTTAGAGGATCATCTGCAAATGCTCCTGTTATGCTTTTTGTCGGATTGCAGGGCGTGGGTAAAACAAGCATTGCTAAATCTATTGCAGATGCTATGGGTAGAGAGTTTGTGCGAGTTCCGCTTGGAGCAATAGGAAGTGCATCTGCACTACGAGGTCAGCTTAAAAATGTCCCAAATGCAGAGCCAGGATATATAATAAAGGGGTTAATAAGAGCAAAAACTTTTAATCCTGTGATGTTACTAGACGAGATAGACAAAGCCAGCGGAAATCAAGGACTGCTAAGTGATATTATGGCAACGCTACTCGAAATATTAGATCCTGAACAAAATCATCATTTTGTCGATCAATATATAGATTATCCCGTTAATCTTTCCAAAGTGTTTTTTATCTGCACTGCAAATAACTTAGGGACACTTTCTGCGGCTTTAATGGATAGGCTAGAGGTAATCAGATTTGTAAGCTACTCTGACGAGGAGAAGGAAGTTATCGCAAAGCAATATGCGTTTCCTAAAATTATCGAGAATGCCGGACTTAAAAAAGGTGATATTGTCTTAAACGATGATGTTTGGCCTGTCCTTATACGACCTGTTGGATTTGATGCGGGACTTCGTCAGCTTGAGAGAAACCTTACAACTATGGTACGCAAGGCAGCAAGAAAGATTTTAGAGGGAGCAGCTAAACCACTTGTAATTTCGCAGGAGAATATAAGGGAATTTGTACTCCCTGATCAGGGACCATTATCATAAAATGGAAAGTCAGAAATACGATCAATTTTATAATCAGTGTAAAGCGTGTACGAAATGTGCTTTGCGCAAAGGTGCAGTTCAAGTAGTTCCCGGTAAAGGTAATATAAAAAGCAAAGTCATGTTTATTGGAGAAGCTCCTGGAGCTAAAGAAGATCAATTAGGCGAGCCATTTGTTGGCGCTGCTGGTAAATTTCTAAATGTGATGCTTGAGAGTATTGGATTATCAAGAGATGAAATTTATATTGCCAATATGATTAAATGTCGTCCCCCGCAGAATCGAGAGCCGTCGGAAACAGAGAAGGAGACTTGCAAATATTGGCTTGATAAGCAAATTCAGATAATAGCGCCTAAGATATTTGTTCCACTTGGCAAACATGCGCTTGGTAAACTTGTTCCCGGAGTGCAAATTTCTCAAGCACATGGGAGATTTTTTAAATGTGAAGTTGATGACCCAATAATAAAGGATAAAATCGTTTTTGCATCTTATCATCCAGCCGTTGCACTATACAATGGAAGTATGAGACAAACCTTAATAAATGATTTCGCGAATTTAAAAAAAGTGCTTGAAAAAATATGAAAGATTTTTTAATGGATTACAAACTAATAGAGTATTTTATTGGGACAAGAGATGACCCGGATTACAAATCAGGCCTTTTAGCAGTAACTGTTGCTGCACTGGAAATATCACAGGCGACAAGAAAAAGTGGTTTAGAACTTGAAAGAAAAGGGGTTTTATCAGAATTTTCTCTAGGAAGAGATAGGGTTTATCAAATTTTTAAGACTATTTCTGGTAATAAATATAATTTGTCTGATAAATTAGATTATGTTAGTGAAAAAATATTAAAAAGGGCAAAAGAGCAAGTCGTTTTACAAATCAAAGCGGAAAGCAATGATCCGAGAGCAGATGCTAGAAATAAATTTGTAAATCTTGTCTTAGGTCAAAATAGTCCTTATGGAGTAATAAAAGATGTAAAAAAAATTACGCTTGATGAAGTAAATAGTTTAATAAAAAAGATGAACAGCAACAAGGCCATTTATTATACAAATACAGCGTCAAATCTAAAAATAAAAAAAATTGGCAAGGCATTTAAATATAAAAAAGTGGCAAAAACAGAAAATAAAACAGTTTTTATTCCTGCCAAAGTCGATCAAAAAATCGTTCTAATAGGACATAAGACAGGAGGCAAGGAGAGCTTTGATCCTGTGAAGCAGGTTATAGCTACAAGCGTTTTATCAAATAGTGCTTTGGGAGGAATCTATATGCAAGAAGTGAGAGAAAAAAGATCTTTGGCTTATTTTGCTTTTGTATCCCATAAATGTTGGCTAGACGAAGGCCTTTTTTACTTTTGCTGCGGCGTAAATGAAGCTAATGTTAATAAAGTTATTGAAATAACGGATAAAGTTAGAAGACAGATTTTAAAAGGGGAATTTGAAATTGAAGAGGCTAAAGAATCTGCAAAAACAGTTTTTCTTGAAATAAAAGGAAATTCAGAATCTTTATTCTCTTTCTGTGTACATAATTATCCAAGAATTAAAAATATTGATGAGTGTATAAAAAGCATTCAAGGCATCTCAAAGGAGCAGATAATACAGTACTACAAAGAAGTATTTAAGCTAGAAGGTGTAAATTTTGTTTATGGAAATGTTAGTAAAGAAATACAAAAACGGGCTTAAGCATGTTCATTTTAAAGTACCATTTGCCCAGAATGTAACTCAAGCATTTTTGTTAAATGCAGGTTCAAGTGATGAGAAAGTACATGGGCTAGCTCACTTTCTGGAGCATATGCTTTTTAACGGTTCTGTTAAATATCCTGACCGGGAAGAGCTTGGTAAATTAAGAGAAAAACTTGGATTACAAGAAAACGCTTGGACATGGTGTAGCAACACTGTTTATTACATAACTTCTACACCGGAAAATAGCAAGCAGGCTTTTGATATTTTACATGATCGAGTTTTTGCCCCATTGCTTCGTCCCAAAGATATTGAAAAGGAGCGAGGAATTATACTTGAGGAGCTTAGGATGATTAAAGATAAACCGTATTTTGAGATTAATGAAAAAATGCAGAAATGGCTTTATAAGGGGACAGGTTATTCTCACGAGACCATCGGAGACAAAGAAGCTATAACAAAACTGCAGAAAGCTGATTTAGAGTCTTTTCATAAGCAATACTACAGCTATTCAAATGCAATATTACTGACCTATGGGAATAAAGAGCTGGATTGGATTGATGAGGAAATCGAGAAGAACGAAATTGTTGGCTCTAATAGCGACAAAGCAAAATGGGCAATAAAGAGCGACTACAAGCATTTTACTCAGATAAAAAACATCGATGCGCCAATATATTTATATGAAATTTGTGCAAAGCTTCCCAAAGATGAAAAAGAAATCATTTGCGCAATGATATATGATACTGCAATGCAAGATGGATCTTTTAGTAAATTGGCGCAAGAGTTGCTTTACAAAGAAAGTTATACGAAGAGTTTTGATTTTTACAGCTCACAATTTGCAGATTTCTTGTCGATTGGATTAAGACTTGACTTCGATTGGGCAAAGAAAGAGAAGCTCGAGAATCTCCTGCAAAACATTATGATGAAACCCTTTTTTACTCCTGACGAATTTGTAAGAGCAAAAAAAATATTGATAACAAGGTTAAGTCAAAAGCTTGAGTCGGGAGATTTTGTTGTTGATCCTCTTGTTGTTGGAATTTTATCAATGATAAGCTTAGATTCAGAGGTTGTTTTTGCAGATTTTTTTAAAGATATTGAAGAGACTTCTTTTCAAGATTTTACAAGTTTTATGGATGGTTTTATACTTAGAGGTGTAAGTGGAGTGGTTTACAGATCATAAATTAATCAAGATCGGTACACCATCTTGCCCATAGGCAATCCCTTCCGATAAAACAACGAAGAAATATGATTTGCCCGGATCGCCTATTAAATTAACGGAGTGATCTTTCCTTGGATTTAAATCGTCGGGAGTGATCTGATAAGGCATATTGCCTGTATGAGTTCCGTACTCCACATAGTTTAGGCAATCGCCTTTTGTGTGCCAGCTTATGATTGCTTCGCCAGCAGAACTGTTTTGTACATCAATATTGTAAGGTATGCAGGCTTCTATTTGCAGTTCATTTAGCTTTTTACTTCTTTGTGTTAGAAAAAACAGCCAAACGGTACAACTAAGTATTGTCAAGATAAAGATTGCTATAATTACCTTATCTAAGGAAAATGTAAAAAGTTTTTGTTGCTTTTGATCCGTCATATTCAGCCTCTAAAACTACTTTGTAGGTAGCTTCGCCAGAAATTGCTGGCGGTATACCTTCTAAAATAGAAGTGTCTAAATTTAAATTAAGCCATGTCGGAGCTTCTATAAGTTTTAATTGTGGTACAGCTTCAATCTCCATTCCGCCTTCATCAGAAATTACGGTTTTAATTGGATAATAATAAGGTACGCCTTTTTGCGCTGATTCACTTGGCACATTTATAAAATCTATATTATAGATTTTAGCAACGCTCTCTTCTTGCTTGATTTCTTGGGCTGGAGGTTCTTTTTTAAATAGAAAAGTTAGGATTAATACCGCAATAACGGCTAAAAAAACAAGAAGGAATTTGCCAATTATTTGCTTTTGCATGGTAATATGATAACAAATTTTTTTGCTATTTACAAATGAGCTAAAATGAGGTATAATTATAGATAGATAATATATTAAAATATTTATGGCAAACTTAAAATCATCACAGAAAGATATTCGCAGGATCAAGAGAAGAACTCAGAAAAATGACAGCCTAAAAAGCAGAATTAAAAGAAATGAAAAAGGAATTCTTTCTAAAATAGCCAAAGGAGATATTGAAGGAGCAAAGAAGACGCTTCCTAATCTTCAAAAAGTACTAGATAAGGCAGTAAAAGTTAAGTATCTCAAAAAAGGCACTGCCGACCGCAAGAAATCTAGAATAATGAAAAAAATCACCGTTAAGTAATCTTATGAGTGAAATAGAGCAAAAGGCACTTGAACAAATGAGGCATACTGCATCTCATGTTTTGGCACTTGCAGTACTCCGACTTTATCCTGATACTAAACTTGGTATTGGTCCAGCAATCGACAATGGATTTTACTACGACTTCGAATTTAGCGAGCCTGTGACTGAGGAAGATCTTCCAAAGATTGAGAAGGAAATGCAAAGAATTATCAAAGCAAAGATGCCTGTCAATCAGTATTTCAAGGATCGAAGTGATGCTACACAGTTTTACAAAAGTTGGGATCAGCCTTATAAACTTGACCTGTTAAAAGAGATTGAGGACCAAAAACTTAGTTTTTATGCTCTTGGAAATGGAGAATTCACAGACCTTTGTAGAGGGCCCCATGTTTCTGATACAGGTAAGGTTGGTAAGATCAAATTACTTAGTATTGCAGGAGCTTATTGGAGAGGAGATGAGAAAAAAAAGATGCTCACTAGGATTTATGGGACGGCGTTTGCAACTAAAGAGCAGTTAAAACATTATCTTGACAATCTTAAATTGGCAGAAGAGAGAAATCATCGCAAAATCGGCAAAGAAATGGAGCTTTTTGCCATATTTAACGAAATAGGTCAGGGGCTTCCTGTTTGGTTGCCAAATGGCTATGTAATCCGCAGGACTCTTGAAGACTATATGCTTAAAATGGAGCGAAGAGCAGGCTATGTTCACTGTCTTACCCCTCATATAAATAAAGAAGATCTTTTCAAAACATCTGGGCATCTTGATTTTTATAAAGACTCGATGTACTCCCCGATAAAAATAGAGAATGACAAATATTATCTTAAGCCAATGAATTGTCCTGCCACGATGATGATTTATAAAATGAACACAAAAAGTTATCGAGATTTGCCTTTTAAAATAGGTGAATTTGGTACTGTTTATAGATTTGAGAAATCTGGAGAGCTGCATGGCTTGCAAAGAGTAAGAGGATTTACGCAAAATGACGCTCATATTTTCTGTACGCCATCACAACTTGAGACACAATTTATGGAGGTTATGGAGATGCTACAGAAATTTTACAAAGACTTAGGATTTACTAATTATAAATATAGGCTCTCTTTGTCTGATAAAACCGCCGAGAAGTTTAAATTCTGTGGGACAGCGGAGGATTGGGAGGTGGCAGAGCAAACTCTCCGTGATGTTTTAGTTAAAAACAAAGTTGATTTTTATGAGGCGCCGGGAGAAGCGGCTTTTTATGGACCTAAGCTTGATGTACAAGCAATAAATGTCTTTGGCAAAGAAGACTCTATATCAACAATACAGGTAGATTTTAATCTGCCAGAACGATTTGATATATCTTATGTTGATAGTGATGGGCAGAAGAAACGACCATTTGTTATACACAGAGCATTGATAGGCTCTTTTGAGAGGTTTTTTGCCTTTCTGATAGAGTATTATGGTGGTAACTTTCCTCTCTGGCTGGCGCCTAATCAGGTTAGATTAATCCCTGTGTCTAACCAGAAGCATACAGAATATCTAAACAAACTTAATGATGATTTACTTGATATTGGCATAAGAAGCTCTGTCGACGCGAGCGAGGAAAAAATGCAGGCAAAGATAAGAAAAGCTGAATTAGACAGAATAAATTACATTGTTGTTGTCGGTGATAAGGAAATGGAGCTTGGCACGGTATCAGTAAGGCCAAAGGGAGGTCAAAATATCGGTATGATACAAAAAGATCGATTTATAGAACAGCTTGTCAAGGAGATAAAAAGCAAAGGAGAAACAAGCTTGGGACAGAACAGTTAAATTTTTAATAGGAGATATGCCAAAATTTTACAATAAGAATAGAGCACCAGCTGTAAACAGAAATTATTTCGCTGGGCCTAACAGGAATATGTATATAAAAGCACCAGAAGTAAGAGTAATTGACAACGAAGGAAACAATTTAGGCGTTTTGAAAACGGATGAAGCCAGAAAGATTGCGTGGGAAGCAGAGCTTGATTTGATAGAAATAAGTCCAGAGGCAAATCCTCCTGTTTGTAAAATTATGGACTACTCCAAATACCTCTACGAGCAAAATAAGAAAAAGAAAAAAAGCCGTACAAAAGCTCGTGAAATGAAAGAATTTAAGTTTAGTCCCGTGATCGAGCAGCACGATATTGATATAAAAGTCAAAAGAGCAAAAGAGTTTTTGGATAAAGGCCATAATGTGAGGATAACAGTAGAAAGGCGAGGCCGGCAGCCTAGAGAGCAAGCTTTGATTATTATGGCTTCGCTCAAAGAACTTTTTATGGATTATGACAGTATCGAAGGTGATAGCAAAGAAGAAGGAAGGAGGATGATGATTACTTACAAGAAGAGGAAATAGTTTTGATATGGAGAAAAGCTTAAAAGAAGAGAAACTAAAAAGGCTGATATTATCTATCACGGATAAAGTGTTAAAGATGATAGAGAGTGGAGAGATGACAGAGGATTATGCAGAATCTCTTTTTATAAAGATTGAAGAGATTGTAAAAAATATTTAAATTGTAAAAAAACACACATGACATTTTATAACAGACCCACATCTGAAAGAACTGTTACGCAAATACCTAATGAAGAGGAAACCATTGTTTGGCGAAGATCGCACGAGCGAGTTTTCAAAGGGATGGAAGTTGTTGCTCCAAGATTTTCTGCAAGGTTGAAGCATTTTCAACATCTTGTTAATAACGGTGAAAAAATTCTTGATGCAATGAGATCTTTAAGGACATCTTTTTGGCAACCCAGGTCCGTAGTTGCCGGGTCCCCAACTATGGTTGTACCAATGATTTTTGATCCAGTTGAGCTTGAATACCGCATGAATGCAGGTGTGAGCCCTTCTCCTTATGGAATTGCTTTTGGGAATACAAATCAAGCTTGTTTTGAAGATGCTGTTATCGATGCAAGAGCCACCGATAATCAAGAAGGATCATATCGTAGCGCAATGATCCTTGAGAGAGCACCAGAAGGAGTGCTTAAAGAAAACAGAGCCGAAGGTTCTGTTGTTGCCCGTTTTTGTCCTCTAGATGGTGAAGAGCATGAGATGACAAGCATAAATTTAAAAGTTTCAGGAGATAAAGATTCTGTTGCAATGGGGCCAGTGCTGAGGATAACAGTTTCTCCCTAGATTGACAAATGACGACCAACATGGTATAATAAAAGACATGCCTAAAATAAAGACAAATAAAACAGCAAAAAAACGAGTGAAATTCACAAACCCTAAAGATAAATCCAAAATAAAAGGGCTTTACAATCCAACTCGTAAACATCATCTTCAGACCAAGAGATCAGCAAGAAGCAAAAGAAGGAAATTACCAAGTAAAACACATACAGAAGTTGCTGTTGCAAAAATAAGAAATAAAATAACCAACATAAAGAAATGAGAGTAAAAGGTGGTGTTGTAACAAGAAGAAGACATAAAAAAGTCCTTAATGCAAATAAAGGTTATAGAATGACAAAAAGTAAGCTGTACAAAGTTGCTCACGAGGCATATTTACATGCAGGACAATATTCTTATATCCACAGACGCAGGAGAGCAAGTCAAATGCGCAGGGTTTGGATAACAAGATTAAATGCAGGCGCATTGCAAAACGGGCTCAAATATAAAGAGCTAATCTTCGGTTTAAAAAAAGCAAAGATTCAGTTAAACAGAAAAGTATTATCAGAGATTTTGCAAGACAGTCCTGAATTATTTTCAAAAATAGTAAATCAGGCTAAATAAACCCGATAGACTCAGAATTGTTCATCTGAGGATGGGGCGGAAAGAAATTTTGTTGTGTATAGACAGGAGAGTAGAATCCGACGGAATAAAACCGTATAAATACTAGAAAAGAGATCAAAGGTAGGGTGGTACCGCGTAAGAAATAGATACGCCCCCGCCATTAGGAATTTTGGTATTGAGGACAGATGTAGTTATGTCTGTTACAAAGCAAAATTCCTAATGGCGGGGGCGTTTAATTAAATTAATACAAACAAAAAAGATGAAAACAGAGCTGATTTATAAGCATAATCCACAATTAATGACGGTTGAGGCCAAAATAATCGAATTAGAGGAGGAGACGATTGATGGAATTACTCATACGGCAATATTGCTTGATAAAACGCCTTTTTATCCACAGGGAGGGGGACAGCCATCAGATATCGGTACAATAGTAAAAGGTAGCGCTCTTTTTCAAGTCGAGAAAGTATATAAAGATAAAGAAGCTGATAAAATACTTCATCTAGGGACAATAAAACAGGGATACTTTAATAAAGGTGATACCGTAAAAGTTTCCATAGATAAAGATGTCAGATCTATTAATAGCATTTATCATAGCGCTGGTCACATTATTGACTTGGCGGTGAGAAATTTGGCTTGGGATTATAAGCCAATTAAGGGCTATCATTATAAAGAGGCTGCTTATGTTCAGTATCAAGGGGAGCCTCGTAATACTGATGATCTTCAGAAAGAGGTTGATAAGATAATAAAATTGGCTTTAAATATGAAAGTAGTTTGCATTGATGAACATAAAAGTGTTTTGCATATTGGAGATGATGTTGAAGATTTATGTGGGGGTACGCATGCCGATAATACAAGTAAATTAGCGGGACTAAAAATTGTTAAGATAAAAAAGGAAGGCAGTGATAATGTGAGAATTAGATATGAGATTGTTGACAATGCTAGTTCAATAGAATTTTCTGATATAATTAAAGAGATGGATAGCCAGAGTCTAACAGCAAAACAATTTGAGGACAAATATCTTGGTAAAAACGGTCTAATAACAAATCTTCTGCAAGAGATAAAGAACAAATCAGGTGAAGAGAGGGCAGAATATGGTAAGAAAGTTAATATATTAAAAATGTCTGCACAAGAAAAATGGAAACAGTTGTTAGAAGCTGAGAAGACAGCTAAGAAATCTTATAAGATTGATTTAACAGCTCCTTTTGGAGTCAATAGTGAGCAAAAGGATAGACCTCAATTGATTCCTGATAGAGGGCATAAGAACCCGTTAAGTGCAGAGCTAGAGGAGATTTCTAAGATATTTTTATCCATGGGGTTTTCTGTGCAAGACGCAAGACAGCTTGATAGCGATTACAATATGTTTACAGCGCTAAATTTCCCTGATGGCCATCCTGCGAGAGATATGTGGGATACTTTCCATACAGAAGAAGGGCTTATTCCGACAACCCATACTTCTACTATGCAAAATCGTATATTAAAAAGCAATAAACCTCCTATTAGATTTATAGTTCCAGGTACTTGTTATAGAAATGAAGCAACAGATGATAGGCATGAACATACTTTAGCGCATTTAGAAGGAATCTATGTAGATAAGGGGATTAGTTTAAGTAATATGGAAGCTGTGATGCATAGCTTTTTGGAGGAGTATTATCAGACAAAGTTAGAAGTAAAATTACAGCCATCACATTTTCCGTTTGTTGAGCCGGGACTTGAGTTGTGTATGTCTTGTCCTTTCTGTAAAAAAACAGGATGTAGTACTTGTGGGCATCATGGTTGGATTGAGCTTGTAGGTTGTGGTGTTATTCATCCTAATGTTTTATCACTGGCGGGGATTGATCCAAATATATATTCTGGATTTGCCTGGGGATTTGGACTTGATAGACTTGTCATGATAAGAGCAGGCATTAAGAATATTCGTGACATAAGAGGAGGAAATTTAGATTTCTTAAAACAATTTTAATTTGATTTATAAATTATTTTATGAGAATTTCATTAAATAGTGTAAAAAAGCTTACTCAGGTAGTTGTTGATCCAATAATACTTGCTGAGCTTATCGCTACAAGAATTGGAGAGGTTGAAAGTATTGAGAATTTAAGTGAGAAATACAAAGGAATAATTGTCGCTCAAATCAAGGAAGTGGCCTCTCATCCTGATGCAGATAAGTTAAATGTGTATAAGATAGATATTGGGCAAGAGGAGCTTATACAGGTAGTTGCAGGAGATAAGACTCTTGCTGTCGGTGATAAAGTTGCTTATATTCCGCCAAATACGAGAGTGCCACATAATATGCATCCTGATGATTTTGATGGCATTATTAGAGCTGTAAAACTACGAGGAGTTGAGTCTAATGGAATGATGGCATCGTCAAAAGAGCTTGATATATCAGGAAATCATGAACAAGTTATGAGATTAAATGATAAAATAGGCGATGATGCTTTGCCAGGGCAATCTTTTGCTTCTCTTTACGGCTTAGATGATTACATATATGAGGTCGAGAATAAAGCTTTGGTAAATCGTCCTGAGTGTTTTGGCTTAATCGGAATAGCAAGGGAGATTAGTGCAATACAAGGATTAGAGTACAAAACGCCAGATTGGTTTAATTATTGGTCGGGTCACAAGTTGCTAGAGATAAAGATTAACAGTTCAAATAAGTATAACTTACAGGTTAAGAATGAAGCAGGGAGTCTATGTCCTCGATATATGGGAGCCGTAATCGAGAATATCGAAATAAAGCAATCTCCTATCTGGATGCAAATAGAATTAGCGAAAGCGGGCATAAGGCCAATAAACAATGTAGTAGACATAACAAATTATATGATGTTGTTGACGGGACAGCCACTGCATGCTTTTGATTACGATAAAGTTGTTAACAGATCAACAAAATGTCTTAAGAACAGTAGCGATTGTGATGCAAGTATTGTTGTTAGAACGGCAAAAGACGGCGAAACGATAACTGTGATCAACGGAGATAAAATTAAGTTAGATAGTTCCATAGTCGTAATAACTGATGGAGAAGATCCTATAGGAATTGCCGGCGTTATGGGAGGTCTTGATACAGAAATAGATGTTAAAAGTAAAACAATAATATTGGAGTCGGCTAACTTTGATATGTATAATATTCGTAAGACAAGTAATAAAGTTGGAATCAGTAGCGAAGCGACAACTAGATACTCAAGAAATCAAGATCCTGCCATGTGTGAGGTTGTTTTGCATAAAACTCTTGAAATGCTACAAAGTCATGCAAATGGTAATTTAGCTAGTGAGATCTGCGACGACTTTCAATTTCCTAGATCCGAAAAAGAAGTTGCTTTTAGCATTAATGGACTTAATAAAATAATTGGTAAGACATTTACAAAAAAAGAAGTCATTTCTACCCTGTCAAACGCAGAGCTTGTTGTAAAAGAGAAGTTAACTCCTCAAAAAGAGACAGAGCTTGTTGTCAAAGATGGATATGATAGTCCTCTTGATGATGAGGAAGAAGTATTAGTTGTTTCTGTTCCGACATATAGGCAGGATTTATCTATCAAAGAAGATATTTATGAAGAGATCGCAAGAATTTCTGGCTTTAATAATATTCCATTAAAATTACCAAGCAGGAAAGTTAAGCCTGTTAAAAGAAATAAAGTACTTGAGCTCGAAAGTCGGGTAAGAAATGGACTTATTGCAATGGGAGGTAACGAGATAATTACTTACAGTTTTATTAATAGAGATTTGTATGATCAAATTAATCCTACGCTTAAAACCTCTTCGTTTAGACTTACTAACTCTATATCTCCTGAATTAGAGTATATGAGATCGTTATTAATGCCATCTGTAATATCAAAAGTGCCATTAAATATATCTAATGGGTATAAAAAGTTCGTTTTATTTGAAGTTAATAAATTCCATGTAAAAAATATTTTAAATAATGAAGGGCTTCCTTATGAGTTTAGATCACTCGCTCTTGTTTATACTGATTTGCAAGGAGTAGGGACAGGATATTATAGTGCAAAAAAATATTTAACGGAGCTATCTAATTTCCTTAGATGTCCTAAAATAGATATTGTGTCATGGGATAGCTGTGTTGATCTTCCTGTTTGGTTAGAAAACATGAAAGATGTGTATGACCATAATCAAAGCGGTATCCTAATATATAAATTAAATGGGCAAAGATTTTATTTAGGCGTATTGGGGCAAATTTCTTACAAGCTGATTGAAAAGATGAAGATACCAGAGCATACAGCAGGATTTGAGATCAACATTGAAGAACTAATGAACATTGTTGATAGTAAGAAGACGGAGGATGTTCCTACTAAATTCCCTAAGATGGTACAAGATATTTGTTATATAGTCGAAAATAAAATGACTCATAGAGAGCTTATTGAAGGTATAGAAAAGATTTTAAGCAAATATCCAATTCATTTTGAGCTTGAGCCTGTCGATATCTACAGCAATGATGAATTGAAAAAGAAAGATTTAAGGCAGGAAACTGTAAGAATAGCGATGCGAGGAGTCGAAGAACAAATCAGCGAAAAGTTGTCAAAAGAAATTCGTATAGCTTTGGAGAAATATTTGCCAACTAAAAATGCTGACTTTGTTATTGAGTAGCTTATATGTTATAATAATGGCAAATAAGTTTAGCTTAAAATTTTATGGTTAAAACAGAAAAACTATCAAAAAGCTTAGTATTTTTATCTGTTGCTTTGTTTGGATTTGTACTTGGATTTATGGTTCCTTTTATTCAGTACAAGATTGAGCAAAAAGACGCACTGATAGATAATTTGAGCCAGAAACCAAGCCCCGCTGTTTTAGGTGAGAGAATAAGTGTAAAAGGGGAATTTGAGCTAAAGCCAGTAGATGAAGGATATGCACTCTTTTATAAAAATGCTAACAATGATACTCTCTTAGGCTATGATTTAAAAATTAATGTTATTTCTGGAGATATTTCCTCGGTTTCGTGTGTTGAGGGATTGTCGTGCTTGCTTGCAAGTTCTGAGGATAAAATTGTCAACGCTTTTGCTATTTCGCCTGTAGACAATCTGGTTGGTCTTAGTAATAATATGCCAATTCTTAATTTGAAATCAAATTCTGACCAAATTGTAATTGAGATAAAAGCAGGTTCAGAGATAGGCTACGCGCTCGACAAGATAGATACCATCGGTCAGGATGTAATATTATCAGCAAAAAAGAGTATTTAACTCTTTTGCTCTTGACAAAAAACCCTCATTTTTGGTAAGATACATTTAGCACTCGTTGTGCTTAATTGCTAATTAAATTTTAATTGTAAAAAGTATGGCAAAAATAATAGGAATTGATTTGGGAACAACAAATTCAGTTATCGCATATATGGCGGCTGGTAAATCAACTGTGATACCAACAGCTGAAGGTGAAAATCTCCTGCCTTCTGTTGTTGCTGTTGATGATAAAAAACAGCTAATTGTCGGAAGACAAGCAAGAAATCAGGCTGTAGTAAATCCTGAGAACACAATTTATTCGGTAAAGAGGCTGATTGGTCGAACTTGGGATGATCCTGCAATAGAGCAAGACAAAAAGAATTTACCTTTTAAAATGCAGAAATCATCTTCAGGTGGAATTGAAGTCAAAATGGGAGACAAATGGTATACACCACAGGAAGTCTCTGCAAAAATTCTTGCAAAAATTAAAGCTGACGCAGAGAGATTTTTGGGTGAAGAAGTAAAAGAAGCTGTTATTACTGTCCCTGCATATTTTGATGACTCACAGAGAAAAGCTACAAAAGATGCGGGTAAAATAGCTGGGTTTGACGTCAAAAGAGTTCTAAACGAGCCAACCGCAGCGGCTTTAGCTTATGGTCTCGATAAAGAGAAAGAGCAAACAGTCGCAGTATTTGACCTTGGAGGAGGCACATTTGATATATCGATTCTTGATATTGGAGACGGGGTTTATGAGGTCTTATCAACCAATGGTGATACTCACTTAGGTGGTGATGACTGGGATAGAGTAATAATGCAAGAGCTAATAGACGAATTTAAAAAGGAGCAAGGAATCGATCTAAATGACGATAGAACTGCACTTCAAAGACTTAGAGAAGCCGCAGAGAAAGCCAAAATAGAGCTTTCATCAAAGGAAACAACAGAAATAAACCTTCCTTACATAACCGCTGATGCAAAAGGTCCTAAACACTTTAAGAGGGAAATCACAAGATCAGAAATAGAAAAATGGACAGCTGATTTAATAAATAAATGCGAGGAGCCAACTGTTAAGGCAATAAAAGATGCAAAGATGGATGTCAAAGATATTGATGAAGTTATACTCGTAGGAGGTATGACCAGAATGCCTGCAGTTATAAAGAAAGTTAAAGATATATTTGGTAAGGAGCCTAATAAGTCAGTAAATCCTGATGAAGCAGTTGGACTTGGAGCGGCTATTGAAGCAGGAGTCTTAGGCGGAGATGTAAACGACATAACCTTACTTGACGTAACACCTCTTTCACTTGGGGTTGAAACTATGGGAGGAATAATGACAAAAATAATTGAGAGAAATACGACAATTCCGACAGAGAAAAAACAAATATTCTCTACAGCAGCGGATAATCAACCCGCAGTTGATATACATATATTGCAGGGGGAGCGAGAAATGGCAAGTGACAATAAAACACTTGGTAGATTTCAGTTATCGGGAATTCCTCCAGCACCAAGAGGTGTTCCTCAAATTGAAGTCTCGTTTGCGATAGATGCCAACGGTATACTCAATGTAAAAGCTCAAGATAAGGCTACAGGCAAAGAGCAAGCGATAACAATTACTGCTTCGACAGATCTTGCCGATGAAGAGGTCGAAAAAATGGTGCAGGAAGCTGCGTTGCACGCCAAAGAAGATAAGGAGAAAAAAGAAAAAGCTGAAGTAAGAAATAATGCCGACTCATTAGTCTTTAATACAGAGAAGTTAATAAAAGAATCGGGCGATAAAATAGACGAAGATAAAAAGAAAAAAGCAGAAGAATTAACCAAAGAGCTTAAAGATCTTATAGCTAAGGAGGATTTTAAAGCTGATGAAGTTAAGACAAAGCAGGAAGAACTTGAGAAAATAGTTCAAGAAATAAGCAAGAAAATGTATGAAGAAGCCGCTTCTCAAGCACAGAAAACTCAGTCAGAAGATAAAAAACCAGATTCATCTGAGCAGAAAAAAGATGATAAAGAAGATAATGCTCAAGAGGGAGAGGTTGTAAAGTAAATCTTTGATAAACGAATTATGCTTTATTAGTGGCCGCCAGTTAAGACGGCCACTTTTTTTATTGACAAACAGTCCCTTATAAGTTAATATAAGAGTAGATTTATGACAAAAATACTCACAAAAATATTGCAGTACTCTTTTTTGCCGTTCTCAGTCATGATAACTGGTAAGCTTGTTGGCGTTATAATTGCCGCAAATATGCTTGATACAACAGTCGAGATTGGTAACGATTTAGGAGGTAAATATATGGTGCAATTATATGTAGCTGATTACGATAACGTCTTATTTATAAATAGGATTTCAAACATTAGCATGACAATATTACTTGCTATTGGGATAATATCAATAATGATTTATTATAAATATTATATTGCACCAAAGAAAAGTGTCGCATGCAATTTGAAAAAAAAGACTGCCCAAGAGTGGTTATTACAAGGTAACGACGGTGTATTACAACTCTTTATTTGGTTTATGTACTTTTTTCTTTCAAGTTATGTGCTGATAAAAGATTATCAAGGACCTGATAAATTCAGTGTCGTTGCAATAGTTGGAGCATTTGCATTCTCAATAATAGTTGTCTTGCATGAGAAAATCGAGAACTTATTAAAGAATTTCTATACAGTTTGTTATGCCAAAAATTAACCAGATAATCAAAACATTTTTTAGTATGGTATTCCTGTTAATAGGTCTTATGATGCCCGCGTTTGCTGTTTATACAGTTGGAAATTTGTCAACAATATATCGAGGACGCCAAAGCGAAGGAGAGCAAGTTCTTGGTGTTAATTCCGGACTTTCTGTAAAATCTATTGAGGCTGACAAAATATTCATGTCTTCTAATAGCAATAACATATCAGAGAATACTGTACTTTATAAGTTAATCGCCAATAAAAGAGACTTAGGAATTTATAAAAACAGAATGGAGATTAAATCTGCCAGGTATCCAGATATTTTAAATGTGTGGTTGGATAGAAGTGGTGATTACGCAAACAGCAAGATAATTTTAATAAAAGGCGACGAAGAATTTGTTCTTTACGAAGATGGAAATTATTATGTTGTCAATATAAACATAATAAAAGATACAGAGCTAGAGGTCGCAATATTAGACGATGGATCTGTTAATTATTCACAAGAAATCAGGTTATACATTAAAAGCGTTTTGTAGAATTAAATCTTTTTAATTTTGCAAATAAAAAACCCCATCATTTGTGAGCTGGGGATAATTCTTACGCAATTTACAGTATCAGGATGGTACTCTTTGCCGTTCCAAGAGATAATTCCGCGAGAGGTATACTTTCGATACTGTTCAAAAGAGTTTGAACTTATAAGTTCTATTGGCTCTATAACGGCGTTTTCTTTAAAAATCGATTTGAGATAAGAAACAGTGCCTTCGTTCTCTTCTGGCTCTAAGGTGCAAGTAGAGTATATTAAAGTTCCACCTTTTTTTAATGCGATAAAGGCAGATTTAATGAGCTTTTTTTGAAGTGCGCTCATAAACTTAACCTTCTTAAGATTCCAGGTTCGAAGAGGTTTTATGCCTTTAAGATAAATCTGACCTTCACTAGAGCACGGAGCGTCAAGAAAGACAATATCGTAAAAAGTTGATCTTTTTTGGCCGAAAAGTTCGCCATCAAGATTAGTTGTGCTGATTTTTTCGCCATGGAAAATCCTGAAGACATCAAGCATTTTTTTGTATCTATAAAAATCCACTTCGTTTGCGATTATTTCGGACTTTTCTGCAGTCAAAGAGGCTATTTGTAGTGTTTTCCCTCCAGGCGAGGCACACATATCAAGAATTTTTTGCGGTTTTTTGCCCCAGGAAAGGGAAAGGGCGGGAATCATACTTGAAAGATTTTGTATGTAAAAAAGCCCGTTTTTATACTCAAAAATTTTACCAAGATCTGATTTATCAATCTCGGATGCAATATATCCATCGGGTGTCCAGGGAACTTTTTCTAAATTAATACCTTTATGTATAAGCTTTGCTTTAATTTGGTCAATGTCTGCGGCTAAAGAGTTTAGACGGATAGCAGAGATAGCCCTTTGAGAAAATAGCTCTTTAGTGACTTTGTGCGGCATACGTAAGATACTAGACATTCTTGATATAAAAATATCCTCCTTAGTAAAGTATTTTTCGCCGCTTCTCTTTTTTACTTTTTTAATAAAATTTCTATCGTAATTTTTTCCAAGATAGTTTTTATTCATGATCTCTATTATAGCATAAATGGCTACTAATTATTGGTATAAATACATAAAGATGCACATTGACAGTTTTAATCGTTTATAGTATAATATTATTATGAATAACGTCCCGGAGTCTGTTTGGATGCACACGCCTATAACTGATTCTGTTAAAATACTCTTTGAGTGTGATCAGATTAAAAAAGGGCTCACTCAAAGCCATAACATGCTAATCACTAAAAAATTACAAAGTAAAAATTCTGCAACTATACATATCCCGTCGTTAAAATGCTTATTTGAGTCCTCTTTTTGGGATAGTATTCCTAAAAAATATTACTCTAAAGTTAATGACAATCTAGATTCTACTGTAAAGAAACTGGCCGATAATTTAGAGTATGATGACTTTAATTTCTCCATTTTAAAAAAAGAGTATGAGGAAAAAGCATCTTTGATATGGTCCTTATTTCTTGAATATATGCCAAAACTATTTAAAGGAATTAAAAGAGTAGAGGTTTATCCAACTCCGTACGGCTCTATATCAAGCGAATATTCTAGTTTTCTTGTGGATAGCTCTATTGTTAAGATATTTATAAGAAAAGATGCTAGCTTAGCTAATTTATTTGAGATGATAATTTCTGAACGAATTAAGAGACTTTCGTTGTTTAAGGGCGATTGGATGATTAAGGAAGGAGTTGTTGATTTTATACTGTTGGAAACTAAATTAGCTGATATTTTTACAGGATATATTCCGACGATTGATGGTATAAAAAACAATCAAAATGGCAAGCTGGCTATTGAGTCGATTAAATATTTTAAACAGATAGGTTATCCTATTAAATCTGTTCTAAATATCTATGGGGACAATATCTATGCAGGAGAAAATGTTATAAAAATAAGAAGTTATCAGTATAGCATATTGAAATTACTGATCGAGAATCGTAACAAGATCGTAACATACGATGAAATAGCAGATGTGATTTGGGGTAAGTTTTCTGATGAAAAATTTTCACTTTATGCAATTACAAAGCTTGTAGAGAGAATAAGAACAAGGCTAAAAGAAGAAGGAATAAATAAGGATATAATCTATACAATAAAAGGCAAAGGATTTGCTCTTTGTGAGTGATTTTTGTGCTTATATATCAAACTTGTCTAAAAGATGGTAGAATAATCTCATATGAAGCAGAAAAGTAATCTTCCTGAGGCCATCCTTTTAATATATAAAACGGCGCCAGGACTCGCAATTATTAGTGATCTCCTTTTTGTTGTCGGGATAATTGTTGAAATGCTTGGTATAGCCGTTGCGGGTAGTTTCCTGGATGAGACAGTTACAATACTGGGGACATGGGATAGTTTTTCTCTTGATAGTTTTTTTTATTCTAGAGCGTTTTGGTATTTTGCGCTCGATCTTTTTTTGTGGATTATTCTACTTTTAACTCAAAATATGCGATCTTTTTTACGAGATAAGATTTATAGAGCTTATTATCGTCAGATTCAAGGTAATGTTTTACAAAAGATAAGTACACAAAATCTCCAAGAGTTTGAAGATCAGAAGTTTCAAGATTTGCTGGCATATGTTCAGGGTTATTCTGTTACAAACATTTTTGCCGCTTATGAGAATTTTACGGAGTTTGTAAGACAGATTATCAGATTTTTTTCTGTTATCGGTTTTGTGTTTAGTGTTATGGGACTCTATTCTCTGCTTGTATTTGTTTTTGTTCTTCCAGAATGTATCTCTGAACTTTATCGTCAGAAACAAATTGCCAAATATATAGAAAAAAATGTTTATCGTGTTAAACTTATAAATTATCTTCTATCTCTTTTGACAGATTATAACAATTTTTCTGAGCTCAAGATTAGCAGAACTTTTCGTAATCTAAAGAAGATGTTTGCCAAGAAGCTTTCCATACAAGACAGAGGGCTTGATAAATATGATTGGCATTATTGGACAGATAAGACATTTTTTGGCGTTTTAGATCAAACAGTCTTTCGTTTTTACTCAATATTTCTTATTGCGATTGCGATTATACGCAAAATGAGCATTGGTGACTTCCAGGCTTTGTTTAATTATATAAAAACGGCATACAGTGCTGCTTTTAATATTTTTAATAAGCTTTTTTGGATGCAGAAAAACAGTATATATATTGATAAATATTATGAATTCATAAATTATGATGGATTTGGAGATCTCTCAAGTGGAGAAACAATTATAGAAAAAGGGGTGCCAAGGTTGCAATTTCATTCTCTTGATTTTAAATATCATAATAAAGATACAAAATCACTTGAGAATCTTAGTTTTACTATTGAGCCGGGAAGTAAGGTTCTTTTTGTAGGTGGGGATAGTAGTGGTAAGACAACGCTTATGCGTGTTCTCTGTGGTTTTTATGAGATTACAGCGGGTGATTATACTGTTAATGGTCATTCTATCCGGGAGCTTGCCCGAGGTGAGCTAAAAAAAAGATTGTCTATAATAGATCAGGATTTTAATCGTTATCATTTCACGATTAAAGAAAATATTGTTTTAAATCCAAATAAAATTAACAATGAGCGATATGAAGAGGTTAAGAAAATTTTGAAGATTGATTCTTTGATGGCTAAACTAAAAATTAATGACAAGCAAATGTTGGGCAAGTTTTTTAATGGAGGGATGGATTTATCACCTGCTCATTGGCAACGAATTGCTATTGCTAGGATGTTGTATAAAAAAGCAGATATTTACATAATGGATGAACCTTTTGTTTTTGTTGACCCTAAAAACCGTCGAGATATTCTTTTGGCTATGGGAAAATTTCTTGTTGATAAAACGGTAATTATTTTATCAAAAGAGAAATTTGAGGATGATTTATTTGATGATATGATAAAGCTTGACAAATGATTTTTCTTGATATAGAAACAAAATCTGCGGTCACAGATAATTCTCCAGAAGCATTTAGGAAGATGGAAATTTCGTATTGTGGTTGTATTGACTATGATACAAAAAATGTTATAAGTATTTGGGATAAAAAAGAGGATTATGAAAAACTAAGGAAGCTTCTTTTTAATGCGGATTTGGTTGTGGGATATAATATTTTGTCTTTTGATATGCCAATTATTGCAAATTATCTTGGTCAGGACTGCAATTCTCTTCCTATGCTCGACTTGATGGTTGCTTTCCAAAAAACAGAAGGCTTTAGAATTAAACTTGATATTTTATGCAAAGCAACTCTTGGTAAGGGGAAAATCGGCAGTGGGCTTGATGCTGTTAAGTATTATGAGGAAGGGGACTTAGATAAACTTAAAAAATATTGTGATCAGGATGTGCTATTGACGATGGAGCTTTATGAATATGGGCTCAAATATGGTAATATAAAATATTATGATTTAGATGGGTTCTTAAAGGAGACAAAGATTGATTGGAGCAAAGGTTATGCAAATGTTGATCTAACAAAAGGGCAACATAAACAAGCGTCGCTATTTTAGTTACTTTTTGCGTAGAAAATCGTATAAATATATGAGAAGAGACGAGATTTTTACAAAGACATATTACTTACATAGAGATAGAATCTACTGGTACATAAGGAAAAAAGTCTCAACTAATGAAATTGCAGAGGATATTGCAAGCGATGTATTTATAAAATTGCTTGAGAATGAAGATATTTTATATAATAAAGATAAAAAGAGAGTACAGGCGTGGCTTTATTTTGTGGCAAGGAACATGGTAATTGATTCGTACCGCAAAAAAGAGAATAATGTGCAAAAGATAAGCTCTGCGCAAGATGATGATATCTTTGACTTATTGGCGGTAGCGGAAGATAACACACTTTATGAAATTATTGCGCAGGAAGAAAGAGATAAAGTGAAAGAAATCTTGGAAAAGTTAGATCCAAAAGACAGAGAGGTCATAACATTAAAATTATTTGATGATCTTAAATTTATACAAATAGCAAAGATTTTAAACGAAGAAGAGGGGTCTGTTAAAATGAGATATTATAGAGCGATTAAGAGAATTAAATCAAATAAGTAATTTAAATCCATAAACTTATGGACATAAAAAGTTTGATAAAAAAAATTAAGAAAGTGGAAGAAAGCAAAGATTTTGCCACCCTTGACGCAAAATTAGCACAGAAGCTGTCTAGTTTAGGTGTGAGCGAATCTGAAAAATCTTCTAATCTCGTGATCGCAAAGAAAATAGAAAAAGGTGCTTTTGCAGAGAGTAAAGGCGGTAAAAAATTTGTATTTGGCTCTCTTGCACTCTTAACGAGTTTTATTTTTTTATTTGGTATCTTGTATCTGGTTGGTGTGTTTAGACAGCAAGATAAGAGTATTTCTGATTATAAAATTTTACCTGCTGCTCCTGCTATGAGTATAGAGCCACAGCAATTTACTCAGTCAGGATATCTAACACAGGATAGTACTTTTACATTAGAAATTAATGGCGAAATAAAAGGCAATATTAATAAAATAGTTCGTATTGAGCCTGAAACAGAAATTGTATTTGAGGCAACAAAAGATTCAGCGGGTAATCAGCAAATATTGATTAAGCCCGAGTCAAGTTTAATCGAGGGACAAGAGTACAGCATTATTATCCCTGCCGGGACAAAGTTTAGTAATGATGCTGTTTTGGAGAATGATCTTGTTTGGAAATACACAGTTAATCCTAAATTTGCTCTTCTTGCCACTACTCCAAGAAATAATACAACAAATGTTCCTTATGATAGCACGATAGAGTTTGAGTTTAACAAAAAAAATGTTGATATCAATAAGCTTACTGATTATATAGATGTTTATCCTCAGATCAGCGGTAAATTTACACAGTATGGAACAAAAGTTTTGTTTATGCCAGAAACTCCGTTTTTGATAAACACAGATTACTCAGTTGTTGTAAAAAAAGGAATTGCGACTTTAGATGGTGAAACAATTGATTACGACAGTAAATTTACTTTCCGCACGACTGATCAAGATAGGGCAGGTAAAATTTTGGATGATAAACAATTTATTGGTACAAATTATCTTGATAGTACTCATATGAGTATTAATGATAAGATATTTGAGAGGTTTTATTACTCTGGGTTTCCTTCTGATACAGTTTTTACTATAAATATTTATTCTATTGAGGCAGACGATTTGATTGAAAATATTTTGTATACAGATGGAATTTTAAAAGCTATTCCTGATTCTGCCAAAATAGTGTACACAAAAGATTACCCTTATGGCTTTGGTAATTTTGATTTTGAGTATAAACCGGTTCAAGATGGACAATACATTTTGCAGTATAAAAACAGCAAGAATTCTAGACAGAAGTTAATTGTTTATTCATATTCACAGGGGGCTGTTTTCTCAAGCTACTTGGATGGAAAACTTGAGGGTTGGGTTTGGAATATGGACAAAGAACAGCTAATAGGCGATGCTCAAATAGTTGGTTATAACAGTAGAAAAACAAAGTTTACATACGGTAGCAATAATGAAAAGATAGCTGATTGTACAGCAAGTACAAATAAAAAAGGCTATTTTAAGATGGATAACTGTGATATTTTGAAAGTAACTAGCCCCGTTGGTACGATAGTTGTAAGTAATCGAGCGAATGTCAGCTTTTACGAACAAACAACGGTTAGAACAAACGCTGCTCTTGTTGATACTGATAAGATGATTTATGCGCCTGGAGACACAGTTAATTACAGCATATTTGTAAAAAAATTAGAGGGTAATATTCAGAGTGAGGAATTAGAAGGTGAGCAAATGACTGTTTATATAAAAGAGGGTACAGCGGTTTTAAAGAGAAAAGATTATGTTTTGGACAATCAGTTTGGTTATATAGAGGATAATTTTGATTTGCTGGCAAATACTCAAAGTAAGTCATATGAAATTGTTGTTGAATACCAAGGGCTGATTATTGGCAGGGAGTTTATTATGGTAGAGCCTAATACACAGTCTGATTATATTTATGATTTACAAATCGATAAACAGAAACTTGTTGCCAATGAAAAAGTCAAGATAGATTTTAGTGGTGAAGACTACGCAGGAATGCCTCTTATATCACAAGAAATGCGAGTGGTTGTTTATGAAGGTGATTTCCAATATTCATGGCTTGAAACCTCTGGGAGGAATTATGATGATTTTATATATGATCTTAACTCAGTTTTTTATGGTTATGGCGATGGAGAAGCAGTATCAATATATGACGAGAAAATAACTCTTGATAAAAACGGAAAATGGAGCACTGATTATCAAGTAAAATTAAACGATAACAGTAGTCCATTTAAGACGCTTATTTTACAAGTAAGAAATGCTCAAGACAGTATCGTCGCTCAAAAATTGTTGTTGGTTTCAAATTATACTGTTAACATAAGGTTTGCAGAAAATGGAATAGCATCTTTTTATCAAGAGAATAAACCTGTGGAAATCGTATTTTTAGCTGATCAAATATGGAGTGGCAAGCCTCTAAACGGCGTTGAGTTTAGCGCAAAGCTTATAAAAAATGTAAGAGAGTATGTTACAGGAGAGCCTTATTATGATGATGAGACGAAATCCATGATATATCCTGGCTCATATGTAGTTAATAAAAAAGTCATTGCAGAAAAAGAGTTTATAACCGATGATAAAGGTCAAGCAGTTTGGCAATTTGATGAGCTTATCGGAGGTAGCTATGATATCGTTATTTATGCTAAGAATTCTGACCTAGTAAAGCAATATTTGGGAGCTGTTTATGTCACATCATTTGGAAGCGGTGGGGGTGACTATAAAGAGTTACTGTCAATATCTGCAAATAATGATGCAGAAGTAAAACCAGGACAGGAAATTGAATATACTGTAAAAAGCGATGTTTATAAAAATGCTACAATATTTGTACAGACAGATAAAATAGGTGATTGGAGCACAGTAACTTTTGATAAAAGTACAACAGGAAAAATAAAGATTCCTAATGATGCAAGAGGCTCTGTTGGGCTTTGTGCTTACTCAGTAGGTTTATCGCCTTCAAATTTTTATGATAAAGAGGTCGCCAGCAAGAATCCAAACAAGAAAATGTTTATTATGCAATGTACATATGTGTCATTTGATGGACCAAGTACTGTTTTAGATATTGATATGAAAACTCAAAAAACAGAGTACAAGCCAGATGAAGAGGTGATTTTGAATATAAAGAGTAAAAAAGATGGTCAGGGCACTCCTGCACTAATTAATTTATATGTTGTTGATAAAAGAGTTGCAGATCTATCTTTTGGCTATACTACAAATTCTATCAATAATCCTTTTTATGATTTTGATAGTGGTTATTGGAGTAAATATTTTGGATCTACACCGATTTTTGATAATGTTGGCCCAGATTATTATGGCGATGATGTTGGTTTTACAGATGAAATAAATAAAACGGGATCGATTTCAAAAAACAGCCGTAACTTTATTAATCTCGGAGCTGTGTATACTGATCAAAGCGGAAATGGAACAATAAGATTTAAGATGCCAAATAATCTTACGAAATGGGTAATTACTGCTACTGCAACAAATCCTCAAGATTTATATGGTCAAAACTCAGTCGAGATTGTTAGTCGTCTTGATAAATTCGTAGATGTTAATACTCCTGAGTATGTAAGAAGTTCAGATAAGACAGAAATTTCATTAATAGTTAAGAATTACTCTGATAAATTTGAAGCAGAAGTAGGATTTGAATGTACTGGTTGCGTAACAAAAGATTGGAAAGAGGAAATAATCGTTGATAAGCAAGAAGTAAAAGTTATAAATGTACCTATAGAAATTCTAGAAACAGGTTCTAATAATAAGCTCAAGATTTATCCGTACATTAAAATAGGCGATAAAAAAACAGAACAAACACCAGTAATGATTCCAATTTATAATTCAGGTAAGACGAAAAATGAAAGTATTTCTGGTTTACTTGATAGCAATGTAGGAGAAGTTACAATTGATGCCAATTTGGGCGAGATTTCAGAGGAGTTTACGAGTGTTGATGTCTGTCTTTCGCCATCTTTTCCTGTAACTGATTTTATATCTATTTCTTCTGCACAGCTTAAATCAACAAATGACCTTGCGAATTCTATCCTTTTCTACAGCTATATGTATAAAAATTACGATAGCTTAGAAATTACAGATTATCAGAAGGCCGATTTGTATAAGAAAATACAAGATTATTATGAAATGTTAATCCAAAATCAGACAGAAATTGGAGGGTTTGGTTGGTTTGACTATGATGCAGAGAACATTGAATCATCTGTTTTTGCGGCGCAGGCACTAGATAGTATGCAAAAAAACGGCATATCTGTTGATTATAGTAGAATAGAAAGATTAAAAGCGTACTTCATTTTTATCCTTGGAGATGAGAAATATACTTTGGAACAAAAAATTGTTGCTTTATACGGTTTGTCATATTTGGATAAAGCGGTTGTTATACAATATATGCTGGTTGTGAGAGAGAGTTTTGAAACATCTGAACTTGTTAATTCTCCTGTGGCTATTTCTTCTTTGATGCTTACATATAACAATATAGGTAGCACAGGGAACGCTCAAGAACTCGTAAAATATCTTTTACAGACAGTAAAGTCAGGAGATAGATATGCATATTGGGAGGATGTTGATTCACTTTATAAGAATATTGCCGTATCAGATATTGTCACAAGCAATGTATATCTTGCACTTGCACCACTCGATCAATGGCAGTTAAAGTATAAAGTAAGATCGTGGCTTTTGGATCGAAATATGCAGTTTGTTAACAGTAGGCAGGATTATAAGAGGATATCGTATGTCCTTGCCTTGGCTGAAGAGGGAAGAATTAATTCTATTGTTAAATCAGGAACAATGGAGATATTTGTTAATAACGAGAAATTGGCTGATGCTCAAGTAAAAGAGAAGGGCTGTATATATTCAATTGATCCGAGTAAACTTAAGAACGGCTCAAATGAAATCAAACTAAAATCTGATAATTTAGGAGAGCTTTTTGTACTAATAAAAATTGTAAAACAGGATGAAGCTCAAGGTGATTCTGGTGGAAATATAGTTAGAGAGTATTATGATTTAGATACTAATAAGCAGGTTTTAGCAAAAGATCTTAAAGAAGGTAAATATTATGTCGTAAAAATAAATATTGAGGACAGCAAAAATAAAAATGAGGTTGTCGTCAAAGATGAAGTGCCATCAGGACTTGATGTCTTTGACGGAGGATTTTTTAGTATTCCATCCGAAGTTCGCAGTAAATATTATAAATACTGGGGCTTTAATAGCACATATACTTATAATTATGGCGTTACAACAATCTCGCCGTATTATTCTTCTAATTACAATGGATTTAATTATCTTGTCAGAGCAAAAAGTTTGGGAGATTTTGACGGAGGAACCAGTACATACTATATTCTTGGTGCGGACGAGATTAATGGAATTAAAGCAAATGAGAGAGTGATTATTTCTAAAAACAATTAAATTTTAATTAATTAATCATGGAAAAAAAACATATTACAATTTTGATTGTTGGCTTGCTGAGCTTATGTGTTATAGGATCTGTCGTAACAGCTGTTTTGATAGCTGTTTTAGTTAAGCGATCAACAATAGTGGATGTTGATCCACGGCCAAATATAGAAGATCCAGTTGATATAGATGATAATCCAACAACACCCGCTGTTTTTAAAGGAGGATATCTTGATAGCGCACCGAAATCAGAACTTGCAATAAATCAGAGCAAAAAAACCGTTTCTGATATTAATCTTTTTACGACAAATTATGCAGGGCTTGATCCTGATAAATATTATCAATATTATGAAGTAGGAGAGATTACAGACGGTGATTTCTCTGGCAGTAGAATTATTCTTGGGGTTTTGACTAATGATCTTGAAGAATATCAAAATTATTTTTACGGGATATTTCTAACTTCTTATGACAGTAGGACCCCTGTTGAAATTGAGATTTTAGAAAAAGATGGTAAATATACTCTTGGAGGAAAAAGATTTTATAATGTTGATGAGGGGGAAGGCTCTAGTTTTTTTGTACCAAATAGTAATGTGGTTATAGATTCAGAGCTTAATTTATCAAAAAGCCTTGCAAATATACCAATAGACTCTACATATAATGAAAAGATATTCTTTGAATCTATTGTCTTATTAGATGAAAATTCTGTTGAATTAAAAAAAGAGTACGAATTTGAAGGCACAAAATATGCAATATATTCAGACGAAGAGGATTCTGATAACAGGATTTTGTACATTAACATTTTTGATGATTTTTATTCGCAAAATTATCTTGTTAATCCAATAAATCACGGCTCTGACGGTAAAGAGAAGCTTGTTTGGGTTGACAGCTCTTTGGACTCATATCAACCTTGGTTTAGTATGGATATTAAGGGGCAATACATCCTTAATTCGATTGATGTTGTCGAGTTAAACGAAAGTGATCTTGAATTATTTGCTGTACATACAAGTGGTGAGAAATTATATCGATATAAAGATATGAATAAAGATGAGTATGCCAAAAAGATTTATACAGAAGATTATCTTAACAACAATTTTGCACATTATAAATACAACTTGATGACAGAAGATGATGTTACACCATTTACTTATGAACAAAGCTATAAATATGCTCCAGTTGCTTACTGGAAAGATTTTATGGGAAGATGGGTTAGAATGACAAACCAAGATTTTGTATATGAAGGCGGAATTGCAAAGCCAGTGATTTATCTCTATCCTCCAAAAGCAACCGATGTTGTTGTGAGGATTGATTTTAAAGGAGAGTTAAGAAGAACTATTCCAAAATATAATGGAAGATGGGAAGTTAAAGCTTCTTCAGGTTCCATACTTACTGATAATGATGGAAATAAATATGATTATCTTTTTTGGGATGGGATGAGCGAGATTAATGTTGAGGATTTTTCAACAGGTTGGTGTATAAAAAAGGGTGAAATAGAGGAGTTCTTATCAAGAACATTGCCAGGTATGGGCTTTAATCAAAAAGAAAGCGGTCAATTTAAGGAGTACTGGGTTGCTAAAGTCGCGGAAATGGATTCTCCTTATGTTTTGATTTCTTATAGGGATGAGAAATTCCTTGATTATCTTGCTCCTATAAGTATAGAACCTAAGGTTGACTCCTACAAAAGATACTTAATGTTGTTTAAGGGCGTTGATAATCCGATACAAATTGATAGTCCTAAGATAGAGAAGGTTAATAGAGAAGGCTTCTTTATGTTTGAGTGGGGTGGTACAGTGGTAAGTGACTAAATCGTATGATAAATGTAATTGTTGTTGCAAGAAATAACTTCGCACTAGTAGAAAACTTTATAGGCAAGATAGATAGTATCTATGCTGGAAAATATCGATTAATAGTCGTTGATGATGCCTCAAAAGAGAAGAAGATAAAATTACATAATGTAGTACTGATTCGTAACAGAAAGAGGCTTGGATTTATAAAGTCAGTAAATAAAGCGTTTAAGCATATTAATGATGATGTCGTAATTTTTAACTCTACGGAGTTTTTAGACCTCTACCCAGGAGTTTTTTTTAATTTTCTGGAATATCTTGCTTATTCAGATAAAAATAAAACTTGCAATGTATTCTTGAATATGGATGAAGCAAAACCAATTTATGAATCTGAGGGAGAGATAGAGGAGAATAACGGCTTTGTTGTACCACAAAACATTTCTGAAAGCAAACCTTTTTGTCTTTATATCAGAAAAGAACTTATTGATAAATACTCAGGTTTCAACGAAGAAGAATTTGAATATAGTATATTCCGAGAAATTATAATTTCATTAAGAAAGATTGCTAGAAAACCCTTATCCATGTTAATAATTTCTGCCGTTTTTGTATGTATATACTATTTTTGGGGAGTAACTTTAGCAATATGGGCTTCCTTGTTTGCGGTTTTCATGATTTATGGAATTGATAGTAGATTTATTGGCATTGTTGCTTTAATACAGCTTATAATGGTTCCATTCTTTTTGATAATAGAAGATGAAGTTAATGCAGAAAAGGCAGCCCAAAAAACATATTTTTATCTTGTTTTTACTGTCTTATTGCAAATTATTGAACAGATAAAACAGAACATGGCAATTAATAGTTTTAGGAAAGAAAAAGAGGCATATTTAAAAGCTAAGGGAATTATTAAAGTCTAAAAATTATTACTCCACCATCTTTTAGGATAAGTGCAATTTTGTGTTCATCATCTGAGATAGCAAAATCTTTTAAATCAAAGCTGTCATCGGTGATTAGAGTCGCAGATTTGCCAATATAATCATCTGTAAAAAGAATGCCATTATCTGTGTAATTATACTCTTTACTTGGAATAGTGCTAATTTGTTCTATTGAAGTGGGAATTGAATCGGCATTAACAATGAAAAATTGTTCTTCTAAGAAATAATATGCAGGCATTGCATAAAAGGTTGGTAAGGCACAGTTAAGTGGAATAATACTTTCTGTTGTTTCTACTTGTGTAATAATTTCTTGATTGCTTAGATTTTTAACTATTATCTTACTCGCAATCTGTTCTGGAGATGAAATCTCATAATTTTTTGTCTCGCAGGTAATCAGCTCGTTACCTCTTATTCCAAGAAGAGAAATTTTATCAATAGATGATACCAAAGAGACCGAATCGCTTATTTGATAGATCTCTCCTTGATCAGTTACTACAAGTAAGGAATCATTATTTTGCCAAAAAAGATAACTTGGGTTTTTAATATCTGCTGTGCTAAATAAAATCGTGCTTTTAACATCGCGAATAGTTTGTTTTGCTGGTAAAAGCTTTGATTTAAATAGAAGTAAAATCGCAGAGATTAGAAAAGCAATAAAAAGAATAACTAGAAAAAATCTTATTTTGTTCTTTTTCATAAAAAATAAATTAAAATTAATTAGAATGAAGGATGAGGGTTTTCGCCGGTTAATCGTCCCGGATTTTGTTTGTATCCAAGTGTTGGGATTAAATTCCAATCAACATCTATTAGGCCAATAGGATTAACATCTGATTTCCAGGCTGATTTTGTACGCGTTTCTAAGTGTAGGTGATATCCTAGGGCTTTGCAGTTGTATAATCCTGTATTGCCACTCAAACCGACTTTATCTCCTCTTAGGACTCTATCACCAACCTTCCAAGATTTTCCATTTGCTTTTTGGAAATTCTCCATGTGTGCAAATAGTGTGTAGTAGCCGTTGTCGTGTCTTATGAGCATAATGTTGCCTCCACTAAGGCATTTGTTTTTAGTTGTTTCCCAGCCCATTTTCTCTATATAGCCATCAGCCATTGCATAAAGAGCTTCTTGTTTGGCTCCAAAATCTATTCCTCGATGAGGAGATTGATATTTTGTATTGCCATACCATTGTGTTACTCCAACATGCTTATTAAATGGAAACCTAAACGGCTTATTTGTCCCGTTTGTTGTATTAGTAATCGCTTTTGGTACTGTGGCTAATGCAGAATATTTGCTTTTGCCGCTATAATTGATAGATAATCCGTTTTTTAAGTTGTAAGAAAAATATACAGTTGACGCTACTTTTACTTTTTTACCAGTATAATCTGTCGGAGTGAGAAGATTTATATTATACAAATTGTTAGGGTTACTTGTTTGCTGAGCAATTTGTTGCTTGTTGTTGTCAATCTGAGCCTCAAAACATCCAGTACTTTTCACATAAATTGTTTCTGATTTTATAAATCTTTCGAGGCATCCAAACCAAGTTTTAGGATTCCATAAGCTTTTGGGTGTGCAGTCATATTCGTTTATTATGAGCTTAATTTCTTTATTAAATGATAGATCAATTGACATTTGGTACTCCTGTGAAGATTTGTCGTGTAGTATCTTATTTATAATTGGTGATTCTAGCGTGCAATTAACCACTTGAGCATTTTTCTTCTCATAATTAACTTTTATTTCACATATGCTATTTTTTGCCTCTATCTTGGACTGATTGCTTGGCAAAGAATTTGTGTTTGGGTTTATGACTGAATGATAATAACTCGCAGGATCACTCTGCGGACTTAAATTCCCGGCTTTATCTTCTAATTTTACAGTATATGAGTAGTTTGTATCACCAATAAGAGCTGTTTCTAAAACGAAATTTGATGTTGTAAAATTGATTATTTTATGCAAACCAGCTAAATTATAAATATATGCACGAGAGTAATCAGAACCTTTAATGTTGCCGTGAAGCATATTTGTTGAGGTTATTAGCTCAAGGGATGGCTTTTGTGGTGGTATTGAATCAAATACAAATAAATTTTGACCGATGGCGCTGTTCCCAAACTTGTTTTTTGATATTACTTTGATGATGTTTTGTCCTTGTATAAAATTTGTCGAGAGAGTGTAATCTAATATCGAATTATTACTCCAGTTAAAAATGGGGATATTATTTATTAAAAGGCTGTTCTCTGTTTCATAATCAGTAATTATTTTTATAGGGATTTCTGTCTTGTTAAAAACTGCTTTGAAACTCATAATATCAATTTTAGGCGTAAGAGGAGGATAATTATCGACATATATTTCTATAATATTGCTCTTGGAATATTTATCAGTATTGTCAAAAATTATTAAATAGGCAAAGTACTTGCCATCAATTATTGTTTGATCAGCAGGTGGGAATATAACATTGCCATTTTTATCGTTAATATTATACGAGTAAAAGTCATTGTGCCACTGGTCGATAACAACTATCTTTGCTTCTTTGATATTCTCTTCAATAAAGTTATAGGAAATTTTTGCAAAATCAGCAATATCTTTGGAGCTGTAAGGTGATAAATATTGATTGTCAACATCAAATCCTTTTAATACAGGGAAGGAGTAATCTTGCTTTATGCAAGAGGGTAAAGACCAATCAGAAACATTGCCTGTTATATCTGTTGCGCGTATTAAGAAGCAATGTTCGTTCTCATCAAGGTTTTCTATTTTTAAAAAGTTATCAGATGTATTGTATATTACATTTGTATTCACATGTGAGATTTCAAAACAGCTGTCTTCAATAATTTGCCCACTCCATTTAAGCGCGATAAAATCCTCAGAGTTATATGGAGGTAACGGTTCAAAGACAGGGATAGAAGGAGCGATTCTATCGACTGTAAAAATAAGGCTATCAGAAATAACATACTTATTAGAATCTTCGGTGTTATCTGTTGATATAACAGTCCAAAAGTATTGCGCATCAGTAAAATTGCTAGTGTCTATTTCTAAATCGTTTTGAGATATCCACTGACTGCTGTATATTTGTTGATCATATTGGGGATCTTTTGAAATTCTAAGCTGATAAAAAACAGGATCTTGTTCAGGATCAAGGCTTTCTTCCCAAGAAAAATTAATATTATTGCTATTTGTTGAAAAACTGCTTTGTGGTGAAATAAGGGATGATTTTGATGGCGGAAGATTTGTCGGTATTGCCTCATATGAAATTATAATAATTGGCTGTTGACCCTCTTGGCATCTAGGCGATGTTGGAGCAATAAAACAGCTTGTAGACCAAAAGATTGTGCCAGGATCAAATTCGTTTTCGTAGAAAATTGCTAATCCATAGCTGTTTTTCTCTTCTATATCTCGCTTAACAATGTTGGTTATATCGATGTTTTTTTGCCCAAGCGGAGCTTTTAGTAGAAAAGAACTTTCATATTCAACATCTGGTTGGTTATTCCAATTTAATGTTGATTCTTGCCACGGAGAAGCAATTCTATATATCTGTATGTCACGATTACTAAATCCGTTGTCTATATAATCATATATCGACAAATTTGCCTGTAGAAGGTTATCCTTGTCTGGAACAAGTGTGAAAAGACTCGCAAAGTCGTATTTAAGATATGCTCTTGTAATACCTTTGTCATAAATAAAATCGTATCCTATGTAAAAATTGCGATTATCCCAAGCCGATGCTGTTGGATAACCTGATTGTGCATAACTATCCTCTGTTATGGCTATTTGAGATTGCTCTTGTGCAAATGTAAAAGATGGAGAAAATAACAGGGCAATACCTGCTGATATAGCGTAAATTTTCCTTAATATCCTCATATGAGCATATTTTAAGAAATAATTATGAATAAGTACTGAAATTTTTATGAAACTTATAAACAGTCTACGGCATTGACTTTTGCGGCAATATATAGTATAATTTATATAGATTAAATATTTTTCAACTGCTTATGGAAAATAACGGCAATTTAACACTTGCAAATATGATGTTTGGTGATGAAAACGGGCAAACGCCCGGGTTTGCTAGAGAAGGTGCAAGTGTAAGCAAAGAGGTTGTTCATCCATTGCTTCAAAAGACAGTTCTACCAGAAAGGTGGGGATTTTTAGGAATGACATTTGCGGATGGTTGCCAAGAAGCCACTGAAGCTTGGTCCGGAAAGGTGCTAAATTGGCATTCTCCGGTTAGAAGTATCTCTGTCTGCATAGATGAAAACACAACAAATCCTGTTGAAATGGTACCAGCTAATCAAGATTCAATGCTTGGGATCCTTGCAGATACTTGATTAAATGAAATTAATCCAAGATTTCATGGGTTTATTGATCCTTATAGTAATGCATGTGCTTTCTTATTGCCTAGAATAAGAATTGATAACAGATGGATTCCTACTATTTCGCTTGCCGTACTAAAACTTGGAAGAAACAAAAATAACGGACATACTCCATATGTGAGATCTCTCTCTGTTCAACAGCATTTATTTTCTCCTGATGCTTATATGATAAGAACTCCCGCACTAATGATGTTGATAAGAGGGGAATATGAAAGAAAAAAAGACGGGCCTTTTCATAGAAAAAGAACAACTTATGGATATGACGATTTAGGATTGATGCTAGATGATCGTGGATTCACAATGGCTATACCAAAAAGATGGGATACATATAATAGAACAATAGGTATTAGTCTAGGAGATTTTTATAGAATAATTGAAACCTGTGCTGGTCTAACTCAAATATTCCCAATTGGAGACGACGGGAATTGAACCCATATCCAGAAATCCTTCCTCATACTATTATACAAGCTTATCTCACTTGTTATACATGCTATCATCTTAAGTGAGCAAAAAAGATAACACGCCTGGCACATAAATTTGACAAGATAGCTTGGCCAAGAGAAGCCATCTTGCTACACCCAAACCTCTTAGCCGCCTATAACCCCTCGATTTGGGAGGAGTGATTAAAAGCGTATCTCCTTAGAGATAAACTAGGCAAGGAGTTGGTACTGAAATGCTGGCCTTAGTGAGGCAAACAAATTCTGTGCTTTCTCGCTTATCCAAGTTGCAATATTTGTTTTGGCAGTTATTTTGCCGACTCTATTATAAAGGTGAGTCAAACCCTGCTTGTAATATAAAGAAGACAATCCCTGTCGAAAGCCTTGCGTCCCCTTGTTTTTTAATGAACTTACTAACTTAATTATACCATAAAGCAATAAAAACGTCAATTGCTTATTAAGCTCTAATATGATAATATTATGTTTACTATGTCTCCAATCTTAGTAACAATAATACTTGTACTTTGCGGAATATTTATTGTCGCGGGAATAATTCTGACAGTGATAAATCTTCCAGGCATTTGGTTTATATTTCTTGCATATTTAATATCTGCAATTACTCTTAACTTTTATCAGATTTCGGTGCTATTAGTTATTGTTGTACTCATAATAACTGTATTGAGCACGCTAATTGATAATTTTGTGCTTGCAATTAGTAGCAAGAAGACAGGTGCATCAATATGGGGTGTCGTTGGGGCGTTAATTGGCGCGGTAGTGGGATTGTTTATTGCAGGGCCGATTGGGCTTATAGTTGGTCCTTTCTTAGGTGTTGTTCTATTTGAGATTGTTATAAAAAAGAAGGAATTTATGGAAGCCGTGAAGTCAGGTTCGGGTGCTTTAATAGCTTTTTTTATTACTGTGATTTTAAAATCGGGAGTTTGTATTGCTTTAGCAATCTTGTGGTTTGCGATTATCTTGATTTAGGCTTTTTACCTGGTCATTTTTTGTTTTTCTGTGGCGTAGTAATTTTTCCTAAGTCCTTTGCCAAGCATCATCTCTGTTTGGGCTTGTACATAGGGAGTAAAACCAAAGAAAAGATAACCAACGGTGATAAGCAGATTTTCTATAATATCTCTAAATCTACGCCAAAGACTCCATTCTCGTGGAATTGGTGATATTTTGTGCCTTATTATTATTGTGCTGAAATTTATAGTCATTAGACCAGTAAGAATGTAGCTTATTACCTTTGGAAGATTGTAAGAGTAAGAGCTATAATTGTATTGAGGGCTGATTAAATTTAATATTGGTAGAGTAAAAGTGATCAGATAGATTGTGGTAAAAAGGAGCATATTAGGGCTAAAAAGTAGCATTGATATAATCTTAAGCTTTGTCCATATAGTCATGCATTTGCTTTTTAATACATTTGCAATTGTTGTTGGGAAGATAATAATGCCCCAACCCCAGCGGTGTTGCTGTTTATAAAGGGACTGATAAGTTTTTGTTGTAGTCTCATTTTCTACGGCGTCATTATAAGTTGGGATGTAAACTTCTTCTCCTCTAAAGTCCCCGTTAAAATAGACAAGAGCATTCCAGTAAAAAGTTGTATCGTCAATTCCAACATCTGGTGGCCAGTATCCGACATCGTGCACTGTCTTTAAATTAACCACATATGAAGAAAATGTTTCTCTTCTTTTTTTGTGCCAAATCCAGTCTTGAAATATTGCCAATGTGAGCATTATGCTATGTATTCGGCAGAACAAAGGGACCCGATAAACATTGTTATTAAATGTATGTATAGCAGATGAGAAAAAGGTTCTCAGAGGTTTTTCATTTATGAGGTATTTATATGTTATTGCACTAAGATATTTTGGGTGAATGGCTTGGTCGCAATCTGATGTCGTAAGTAGATATTTCGATAAATCTTCGCCGTCTTTTTCAAGCTTTTTCACGAAATTACGGCATGCCCAGTTTATATTTGCGCCTTTTACTCCTGTGACCTCGTCCGGTATGCCGGTTGGATGCACAAAATATCCAAAATATCCAAATTTCTCTCCGTATTTATTTTTTAAATATTCAAAATTATCTTTTTGTAAATCAAAAGCTTTTTCCTCATATGCGAAAATAACGCTGATTTTTTTAGGATCAATATCTTGAGTTGCGTATGAATCAATTGATTTCTCAAAGGCATCAAGAGGCTCTTTGTATACTGGACATATATAAAGGTATTTTAGATCATCAAACTGCTTTTTTAGTTGGGGGTCATCATTTATTAACTTTAGCCAATCAGTATCCATCTCTTTTTTACCTCTAAGATAGCCTATAAATAGCCCAAGAGCAAACTGTACACCACGCATCGTCCAGAAGATCACAAGAAAAGAGACATAGTACACTAAAATTTGCGGGATACCAATGAGTGTAAATGTAATAGGGGAAAGAATCATAAACCAGGTTATAAGTCCAGGGATTATTTCCAGAAATTTTCTTATTCTTTTTGGGAAATTAGTAGGGTAACCGTCAATTTTGCCTTCAGGTCGGAGTGCGTCAATGTTGATCGGAATTAATATTTCGTTTTCACAAGAAGTATTGCTCATATCTTTTTACTTAATGTCATTATTTCTTTCATAAGCTTATTTATTGTTGATTTATCGGGTGAAGGTTTTTCTTCTTCGATAGAGAGTAGCTGTTTTTTATGCCTTAACCTTTTTTTATAATAGTCCTTTTTTAGCCTTGCATATAAATTTTTGAAATCCTCATCTTCCATATCGGAAATTTCTGTCTGAAATCTTGGAGATGGCAGAAGAATTCTCTCGTCAGAACATTTTCCAGTTGTAATTATATCATTTGCAGCCTCGATTGTGAAGAATTTTTTATTTAGTTTCACATCGTTTGGAAGCTTTTTATGAATGACATAAGCTAATATAAGGCGTTCAAAATCAACTTTATCAATGTCTTTTTTGTTTGAATACTGTGTCTTGCCTATTTTTTCGGTAAGCTCTCTTTGAGGTGTAAATATCTCATCCTTTATACCTGTTATCTTAGCGGCTTTTTTAATGAAATAATTCCTTTTAATAGGATCGTCGGTGGCAAGTAAAAGCTGTTTTATATATGATGTGGCAACATTGTAATCTGCCATTCTTGTTAAATCTAATTTACTAAGTTTTGCCAAAAGTAAATATGTAAAAGTGTCAATTTTATCTTTTATAAGCTTGCTAAGCGCCGTCGGATTTTTTTGAACTAGCTCATCGAGATCTTTATATTCGCCGGTATTATTAGCATAACAATTTATGCCTGCCTTAGTTGTCAAGAAAAAGGCTCTTTCTACGGCTTTTTGTCCTGCCTCGTCATTGTCAAATATCACAAGGATATTATTTGTATACTTTTTGATAAGTGAAACTTGACCGTCTGTAAGAGCTGTCCCGAGTGGCGCAACGATATTAGAATAGCCTGCTTGATGTACGGACATTACATCGGTAGAACCTTCGCAAATTATACATAGATCTTTTTTGCGTATCTCCTGTCTGGCATGGTAAATTCCATACACATTATACGCTTTTTTAAAAGCAGTTGTCTCGGGTGAGTTTAGATATTTGGGTCTTTGATCATCCTTATTTATGACTCTTCCTGTAAAACCAATTATTTCACCTTTTTGATTTGTTATTGGAAAAATTGCACGGTCAAAAAATTTATCTGTTAATCTCCCGTATTTTTCTACAAAAAGTCCACTATCAATAAGCTGTTTTTGAGTAAACTTCGCTTGCGATAAAACGTGTTGAAGTAGAGCAGATCTGTTTTTGGGTGCATAGCCAAGCTTAAATTTTTTAATCGTTTCATCGGTAAATCCTCTTTTGTGATAGTACTCTAGAATCATTTTATCTTGAGCTAGCTGCTGTATGAAAAAATTAGTGGCTAGAGTATTAATCATTAAAGTGATTTTAAGAGGTATGTTAGAGTTGGTACCATTCTTAAATGAACTTTTCTCAAGTTTTACGCCAGTCTCTTTTGCGAGTCGTTCTAAAATCTCGGGAAAATCTAAGTTCTCATAATCCATAAGAAACGAAAATATATCGCCACTTTTGCCACAGCCAAAGCATTTATAAATTTGAAGATCAGGACTTATTGAAAAAGACGGTGTTTTTTCTTTGTGAAAAGGGCAAACTGTAACGAAATTCCTACCCGCTCTTTTAAGATGTAGATATCTTCCTATGTACTCGACAATATCGATTCTCTCTTTAATTTGCTCTATATTGTCTCTATTATTATCGGGCATAGTGATTTATTTGCAACTTACTGTGCCGTTGTCAGAAGTACAAGATACTCGTCCAACACCAGTTTGCATATTTGCGATAATTTCTTTTTCTTCCCCGTCTACAGTAATCTTTGTTGTTTTTGGCTTGCCAATACTTACCGTAAAACTATCTTTCCAAGTGTATTCTTTAGTGTCACCTGCTTTGAGGAGAGTGTTGATAGGTGAGTTAGAATCTATCGTTAGTTTTATCCATACATCTTCGGTCATCGAGATTGATAAATCATGCTCTGTGATAACAGGAGTTTGGGGGGCTGTTTCTTCTTCCTCTTCGTCATCTTCAACTGGTACAAATGGCTTTTCGTAAACAACAGTTCTTGTTATTATTGTCCCCTCATCTTTTTCATTCCTTTTGGCCTTTACATTTACTTGATTAACACCCTCTGTTAGCTGGATTTCATAAGTGAAATTTCCTTCTGTGTCTATTTGTACGATCTGGTCATTTATTTCTATGATTGTTTTTGGCGTAGTAGAACCAACGATTGTTACAAAACTTTCATTTGTAATGTAATTATCATCTGGTGAAGAGATGGTGACCTGTGGGGCTTTTCTATAATTATTAAATTGGATAATAAGATATGTTGCTACGGCGATTAAGACTATTGCTGCTATTAATGTTGCGATAAAAGATGGCGTTAATTGAAGGTTTTTAATATAACTTTTTACCTTGGTAATAATGGAAGTAGCTGTTGTGGTTGTTTTTGGCCCGGTTCCGCTTTTTATAATTTCGCTGCTGTTGACTTTGTCTATGACGATCTGCTTTTTATCTTCTTTTATTACTGGTGTAGTAGCCGGTTTTGCTGCAACAGTTCTGCGAAAGATTGCTAAGATCTTTTCCGTGTCAAGATTTAGATGATCCGAGTAATTTTTTATAAAGCCTTTATAAAAAACTTCTGCATCAGGATCTGTATACTGATCAGCCTCAATTTGTGTTAGTTGGTCAATAGGGATGCGTGTTGCTGAAGCAATATCTGATAATGAAAAACCCTTTTTAATTCTATAATACTTTAAGATTTTACCAGGTGTTAGCATATCGTTCATATTTATTCTTCACTAAAATTATCTTGTCCCAATATTTGCTCTGGGGACGATACTAGTACTTTACGAGGATTACTTCCATCAGGAGCACTAATTGCGCCCGCCTCTTCTAATTCATCTATTATCCTTGCAGCTCTATTATAACCTATCCTAAATTTTCTTTGAAGATATGAAGCAGATGCCTTTTGCATATTTATTACGGCTTCAAGCGATTGTGCAAATAGCTCATCTCGTTCGCCTGATTGTGGCTCTTGACATTTCTTTGATTCATCACGATTTTCTAATATCTCGTTGAAATATTCAACTTCACCATCTACTTGGGCTTTTATTGCTCCAATTATGCTCTCAATATCTTTAATATCTGTGTATGCTCCCTGAATTCTTATTGGTTTAGCAAGCTCAGGCGATTTAAAAAGCATATCTCCTTTTCCGATAAGATTCTCTGCGCCCGATTGATCAATAATGACTCTAGAATCTATTGCCGTAGTAACTGCAAAAGAAACTCTTCCAGGGATATTCGCTTTGATAAGGCCTGTTATAACATCTACAGACGGTCTCTGAGTCGCTAATATGAGATGAATTCCTACCGCCCTGGACATTTGTGCCAATCGCACAATCTTTGATTCAACGTCAACTCCCGTTGATAGCATCAAATCGGCCATCTCGTCAATCACAATTATAATGTATGGCATGCCAACAAATCCAAGTTTTTCATTATACTCGGTTATTTTGCGGACTCCAGCACCCTTGAGCATCCTGTATCTTTTATGCATCTCCTCAACTGCCCATTGCAAAGCGTTTATAACAAGCTCCATTTCGGTGACAACGGGTGTGAGTAAGTGGGGAATACCGTTGTAAGGCGACATCTCAACCATTTTAGGATCTACAAGAATTAATTTGAGCTCATCAGGTGTTTTTGTCATAAGTAATCCTATTAGCATTGCATTTATGCCGACAGATTTACCAGTGCCAGTAGCTCCTGCAACAAGTATGTGAGGAAGATTAGTTAAATCTTTGATCATGATTTCTCCTGAAACGCTTTTTCCAAGAATAATTGGTAATTCGAAATCATCTTTTTTGGCTTGTAAATTTGCCACCATTTCTTTTACGAACACAAAGTTTGGTGTTGGGTTAGGCATCTCTATGCCGATGAGGGATGTGCCAGGAATTGGGGCTTCTAGCCTTATTGAGTTGGCAGATGTTGCTAGCGCAAGGGCTAAATCATTGCTAAGGTTTTTGATTTTTGCAACTTTTGTTCCAATATTGATCTTTAGAGCAAATTGTACTACGGTTGGGCCGATTACAATCTCGATAACTCTTGATTGAATTCCAAAGCTAGTAAGCGTTTCTTCTATCACCTTTGCTTTTTGTTTGAGAATTTGCTCGTCTTGTGGTCTTTTTATGACATCTTTTAGGAGTTTGATACTTGGGAATGCCCAGTGAGAATATTTCGGCTCATAAACATCTAGCTCGCACCCATCAGATTCTTTAGTTATTATCTCAGGAACATTTTGGAGCAATTCTTTTTCAGTGTTTTTATCATTAAAATAACCCTCATCTGTGTCGTCATCCTCTTCGTCGATTATGTCGTCTGTGTGTTGAGGAAAATCTCTTTTGCGATTAAATAAGCTTGGCCATTCGATTGGAGGCTTTTTAATCTCAACCTCATGATCTTGTGACATTGAATTCGTTGAGTCCTCTGATTTTATTAGGCTTATCTCTTTGTTTTCTTCTTTTATTTCAAACTTTTTCTCAAGTAAGGACATTAGGCTCTCTAATTTGATTCCAAAAAGCATAAACGCCCCTGTTATATATGTTATTGCGATAAGGATAAATTCTAATAATGGCCCAATAAAAGTATAAAGCGAAATATGCAATGAGTATCCAAGCTGTCCTCCATATATTGATAAATCTGGCGGAATAACGGTTGGTAGCATCATTTGTCTTGGAATTATGAAAGACAGAAAAAGTGATGTATTTAAAGACATTAGGACTAATGCGAGTAATCTCTTAGATGAATGAAAAAATTTAAATTTGGTTAACATCCAGCCGCTTATATAAAAAGTCGTAACTCCCCATAATATTGAGCTATATCCTAATGAAGATGCAATTATAGTAAAAATCACCTCTGTAAAGAAGGGAGTTATTATTAATGCAATAGAAATAATGAACATAATAAGGCCTACGGTAACCTTGGTTTCGTTGCTTTTAATGTTTATGTCTTTTAAGTCTTTCTTTTTCTTCCTTCCCATTAACCAAAATTATAACAGATAATATTATATTTGACAAACAAATTTGAAAGCGAGAAAATGCGAATAAGAAATTGGAAAAGGCTTGCAACATTTCAAAATTAATGGTATAATTCCTAAGATTTCCCAAAATTAAAGTTAACTTTTATAAAATTAAATATATGAAATTACGAGAACCTCATCGTAACAAGGCTTCAAGAATCATTCTTGGGCAGACATTTTTTCAGTTGCCTTACATAAATTTTATAGAGACTCAGTTAAACTCGTTTGACTGGTTTAAACAGCATGGATTTGATGAACTCTTTGCTGATATTAATCCTGTTAAAGACTCCATGGAGAAATTATGGACGATGGAGTTTAAGGGGTTTAAGTGGGGGGAGCCCAACAGGACCATAAGAGAAGCCATAGACAAGGGTTTGTCTTATGATGTCCCAATTACAACAAAAGTTCAATTGCTAAACAACAAAACAGGTGAAATTAAAGAGCAAGAGGTTTTTCTCACAGATTTCCCTATGATGACAGATGAAGGGTATTTTGTTATTAACGGAGTTAAAAGAGTCGTCATGCACCAGATGGTTAGAGCAGAAGGAGTACTTTTTGATGAGAACGAAACTTTGCCTGATAGGAAACTATACAAGGCGGTATTGATGCCTGCAAGAGGTACATGGTACTCATTTGAGGTTAGCAAATCAGATGTTATAACTGTAAAATTTGGTAAAAACACTGGCAGGGTACTTATAACAGAAATTTTGAGAGTACTTGGCTATGAGTCAAATGAAGATATTAAAAAACTTTTTGCAGATGTTGATACTAATCCAGATAGGAAATACATTGATGCAACACTGGCTAGAGACTTTTCTACAAACAAGCAGGAAGCAGTGATTAATGTTTATTCAAAGCTTCGATCAGAGGAGACTGCAACTTTAGAAAGTGCAGAAAAATACATAAAGTCTCTTTTCTTTAATGATAGGAAGTTTTCACTTGGGAAAGTAGGAAGATATCAGCTTAATAGGAAGCTTGATACTAAATATGATATTGATAAAGAAGCAAAACTTTATGTTGATGATGTTATAAGAGTAGTTAAAAGACTTATAAAAGTTAATAACGGAGAAATTCCATCTGATGATGTAGATCATCTTCAGAACAGGAGAATAAGAAGTATTGGCGAGACAATTATAGATCAATTGACTCCCGCAATGCGAAGGCTCGAGAAAATGATAAAAGACAAGATGAGCACATATGGAGAAGATGCAAAATTGACTCCATCAACATTAGTTGGGTCAAAAACATTATCAATTGCAGTGCAATCATTTTTTGGCCAGAATCAGCTTTCTTCTTTTATGGATCAGACAAATATTCTGTCAGAACTTGAAAATAAGAGAAAAATAACAAGTGCAGGACCAGGCGGCGTCACAAAAGAAAGAGCGCCGTTTTCATTAAGAGAGGTTCACCAGTCACAATATTCTAGAATTTGTCCTGTAACAACTCCAGAGAGTAATTCTGTAGGTGTTGTTACTCAGATAGCTTCTCTTGCTAAGATTAATGAATACGGATTTTTGGAGGCTCCTTATAAAAAGGTATTAAAAACTGCTAAGAATGATGGGAAAACGCTTATAAATAGAATCGTTGCAAATGACATTTTTGATAATAAAAACAAAAAAATTGCATCTAAAGGCGATGTTATTGATAGTCAGACAGCTAAAAAAATACAAGAGCAGGTAAAAGACGCTGAAATAGAAGTTTATCCTTATATTACTGATCAGATAGATTATATCGATGCTATGGAGGAAGATGCTGTAAATATCAGTTTCTCAAATGTCGAGCAGGATGAGTATGGAAATATAACGGCGACTTTAGTTCCAATAAAAACCAGAGGAAATTTTGTTCTTCGTGATAAATCTAAGATTGATTATGTTGATGTTCATCCTTCTCAAGTTGCAGGACTTGGTTTGGCACTAATTCCTTACGGCTCAAATGATCACTCAAGACGAACGCTCATGGGTTCCAACCATCAAAGACAGGGAGTTCCTCTTATAAAGCAAGAAGCTCCTAAAGTTGGTACGGGATTTGAAGAGATTATTGGTAGACAGTCAAAATGGACTATTCTTGCAGAAGATGATGGTGTTGTTGAATATGCTGATGCAAATAAAGTCAGCCTAAGATATGGAAAAAGCAAAGTAAAAGATTATGAAGTAATAAAATTTGATAGATCAAATGACGACACTTGCTTATCTCAGACAGTAAGAGTTGTTCCTGGGCAAAAAGTCAAAAAAGGCGATTTAATAATTGATGGACCAACAATTGTCGAAGGAGAATTATCTATTGGTACAAATCTTAGGGTCGCACTAATGTTTTTTGAGGGATATAACTATGAGGACTCAACAGTAATTTCAGACAGACTAATAAAAGAAGATGTTCTCACATCAATTCACATAAAAGAGTACACAACAAGTATAATGGCGACAGATCTTGGGGATGAGATGCTTACTTGTGATATCCCTTTTGTAAACGAGACTGTATTGCAGAAGCTAAATGCAGATGGAGTAATTAGAGTAGGACAAAGGGTTGTTGAGGGCGACATTCTTGCTGGAGTGGTTGCTCCTAGAGGAGAAAGAGAGCTAACAGCAGAAGAGCGATTGTTAAAAGCCATTTTCGGTGAATCATCAAAAGATGTAAAAGACAACTCGCTTCGCGTACCAAATGGTGAGAAAGGTGTGGTTATAAAGACTCAGGTACTAGACTCAAGTGATGGAGAGAAATTACCTCCTGGAGTTCTTAAAAAAGTCAAAGTATGGCTTGCCCAAACCAAGAAAATTGATTACGGAGATAAATTAACGGGAAGACATGGAGATAAGGCAACTATTGCGGAAATAAGGCCGATGGAAGACATGCCTTTTACTGCAGATGGTAAACCAATTGATATTATATTAACGCCAATGTTTATTAAAAGAATGAATATGGGTCAGATTGCTGAAATTCATTTAGGCAATTTTGCTGATAAACTTGGAGTAAATTTTGGTGTTCCAATTTTTGAAAAGATCGGAATGGAGTGGGTCAAATCAGAGCTTGAGAAAAAAGGATTTGCTATGGAGGAGAAAGAGGATTTATACGATGGCAGAACAGGTGAAAAATTTCCAAGAAAAGTTACCGTTGGATATAAATACATGCTTAAACTGCACCATATCGCTGACGAGAAATTACATGCTAGGTCAACTGGACCTTATACTCTTGTTACTCAGCAGCCACTTGGTGGTAAAGCGCAGATGGGAGGACAGAGATTTGGAGAAATGGAAGTATGGGCATTGCAAGCACACGGGACACCTTATGCTTTGCAAGAGATGTTGACAATAAAATCAGACGATGTAAAGGGAAGAGCCAATGCTTATAAGGCTATAATACAGGGAGAGAAAATTCCTCCTGTAAACATTCCTGAGTCGTTTAAAGTTCTTATAAGAGAATTAAACGCACTTTGTCTAAACATCGATTTAATTTCTAAACCAAATAACGAAGATGATCAAGAGAAAATTCAACCAGCAGATTAACGATTTTTTTGCATTAAAAGTAATGCTGGCATCTCCGGAGCAGATTAGTAGCTGGTCCTCAGGAGAAGTCACAAAGGCAGAGACAATAAACTATCGCACATATAAACCAGAACCTGATGGACTTTTTTGCGAGAAAATATTTGGTCCAATAAAAAACTTCGAGTGTTACTGCGGTAAATATAAGAAAATAAAATACCGAGGTATTGTTTGTGACAAATGCGGTGTAGAAATTACAACATCGGATGTCAGACGAGAGCGAATGGGCCATATTGATTTGGCCGTCCCAGTATCTCATGTGTGGTTTGCATATGGAGTGCCAAACAAGCTCTCAATGATCTTAAATATGCCACATAAGAAATTATTATCTGTACTTTACTATTCAAGATATATGATCGTCGGGGTAAATGAAGATAAAAGAGAGGAGACACTTCTTAAAATCGATAAAATTCTTCAGCAGTTGGAAAAAGATTTGCAGAAAGAGCTTGAAGATGAAATAGCAAATATTGAAAACAAGTATAATAAAAAGATAAAAGAATTAGAGGCGGGAAAACTTAAAAAAGATAAAAAGGCTTTTGAAGCAGATAAGCTTCTTCATAAAAAGAATCAAAGTATTGCAAGACTAAGACATGATTATGCTGGTATGATTGAGACAGAGAGTGATATATATAACAGGCTAATCGAGCTAAGCAATACAATTACTGTTGGGACAATACTTACAGAAGATGAGTATGTATCTTTTGCGGATAATGAACTAATCTTTTTTGAGGCTAAAATTGGTGCTGAAGCGATAAGTGATTTATTGCAGAACTTTGATATAGACAAAGAAATCGAGAGAACTCAGGCTGAACTTGGTAGTAAAAAGCAAGATCGTGCCAAAAACATCCAAAGGTTAAAGATTTTGCAAGGCATGAAAAAAAACGATATAAAGCCTGATTGGATAATATTAAAAACATTGCCAGTAATACCTCCAGATTTGCGTCCAATCATTCCTCTAGCAGGAGGTAAGTTTGCGACTCATGATTTAAATGATTTGTATCGCAGAATAATAAATAGAAATAATAGACTCAAAAAGCTTTTGCAGATAGGTGCTCCTGATATTATTATGCGAAATGAAAAGAGAATGTTGCAAGAAGCAGTTGATGCTCTTATTGATAATAGCCATAGACCAGGTCGACCAATGATGAGCAATAAGAGATTGCCTTACAATTCATTGACAGATCAGATAAGAGGTAAAAAAGGTATATTTCGAAAGAATCTTCTTGGCAAAAGAGTCGATTACTCTGGTCGTGCAGTCATTGTTGGAGATGCTACACTTAAAATTGATCAATGTGGATTGCCAAAATCAATAGCGCTTGAGATTTATAAGCCATTTGTGATGCACGCGCTTTTAGAGAATGGTCATGCGACAAATGTCAAAGTGGCAAAAGACTTAATTGATGAAAAAAATGTTGTCGTATGGGATTATCTTGAGAGTATAATATCAAAAAGACCTGTGTTACTTAACCGTGCTCCTACATTACATAAATACAGTATCCAAGCGTTTTATCCTATACTTGTAGAAGGAGATGCAATTCATTTGCACCCTCTTGTTTGTAAAGCATTTAACGCTGACTTTGACGGAGACCAAATGTCTGTGCATGTATTATTAACAGATGAGGCTGTTGAAGAGGTAAAAGAAAAAGTAATGGCATCAAAGAATATCACAAGTTTTGCAAGTGGTAAAGTTTTAGCCTATCCAACAAACGATATGCTTTTAGGGTTTTTTATCTTAACTGATATCAACGAGGAGAAGAAGCCAAAAGTAATAGGAGATTTCGGCTCGGCAATCAGGGCTTTTCAAAATGGCAAGATAGGATTAAATGAGATGATATATTCTTCAGGTAAAGGACAAGTCTATAAAACTAGCGTTGGAAGAATAATATTTAACAAGATACTGCCAGATGATTACCCTTTTATTAACGAGAGAATTGGTGGCGGTAAAGCTTATGACATTATTGAAGATATAAAAATCCGTTACAGTAAAGAAGTACTTATAGATTTGCTTGATAATTTAAAGCAGCTTGGATTTAAATATGCAACAGATTCCGGATTTTCTTTTGCGATGAGTGATTGTAATGTCAAGATAGATATTCAAGGAAATATAGGTGAAATAGAAAAAAAAGATGAGGCTTTAGAAGAGAACTTTTTGCAAGGATTAATCGTTTCAAAAGAAAAAAACACTCTATCAGTCAACATGTGGAATGACTTTGCCGATAAGTTATCAGAAGAAGCATGGTCAAAATTGGAAAAGAATAACTCTGTATATGAGATGGTAGAATCCAAGGCAAACGGTAGTAAGATCCAGGTAAGACAGGTTGCTACTGTTATCGGTATGGTAAGAGACTCGTCTGGAAACTGGGTTCCATTGCCTATTAAAGGTAATTATCGTGACGGACTAAACTCATTTGAGTATTTTGTCGCTGCAAATGGAGGAAGAAAAGGGCAGGCTGACCAGTCATTAAGAACACCTTTCTCAGGATATTTGACAAGAAGACTTGTAGATGTTTCTCACCCTGTGATAATAAGAGAAGATGATTGTGGTTATGATGGAGATGGTATAGAAGTAAGAAAAGATGATGTAAGAAGACTTTCTTATGAAGATAGAATCTTTGGAAGAGTACTAGCGCAGGATGTAAAAGATTCAAAGGGCAAGTTATTAGTAGAAAAAAACACACCAATTGATAGAGAATTAGCAATAAAAATTGATAAAGCAGGGGTTGAGAGCGTATTTGTAAGGACACCTCTTACATGTAAATCTCCCATCGGAATGTGCAAACATTGCTATGGATTTGATTATGAAACAAACGAGATGGTTGAAATGGGTAAGGCCGTTGGTGTAATTGCAGCTCAATCAATCGGGGAACCTGGTACTCAGCTAACTATGAAAACCTTCCACAAGGGAGGAGTTGAAAAAACTGATATCACACAAGGTCTTCCTAGGGTTGAGGAGCTTTTAGAAGCTCGCAAGCCAAAAGCAGAAGCAGAGATAGCTACCATCGACGGTGTTGCTCATGTGCAAAAGCTAGAAGATGATAGCTATGTTGTAACCATTGAGGGGAGCAAATACATCGAGACAATTTATCCTGTATATGATGCGAAGAAAGTTGTTGTTGAAAATGAAGCTGAAGTTAAAGTAGGTGATGTCTTATATATTGCCCATGACGAGAGTGAGAAGCAGTCACCATACACGGGTAAAGTGCTTATTGACAATGGTGTAATGACATTAAAAGCTACTGTTAAAGCGCAAGAAACTATAACTGTACTTCCAAATGAGGAGTTAATAATAAAAGATGGGCAGAATATAAAGGCTGGCGATTTAATAACCTCTGGAGCTGTCGATCCTCAGAGATTAGCAGTCGCGACAAGTATTTTGACCGCTCAAAAGTATATAGTAGATCAATGTCAAAGAGTGTTTAATGAGCAGGGAGTTGCATTGGCTGATATTCATTTTGAGATAATCGTCAAACAAATGTCTTCTCTTGCAAGGATAAATAATCCAGGAGATACTGAGCATGTCGCAGGAGGCATTATCGCAACTCAGCTCGCGCGAAAACATAATGAACTGTTAAGAGAAGAGGGTAAAAACATCATTTATTACACACCAAGATTGATGGGTATAAAAATGGTTTCATTAAATACTGATAGCTTCTTATCAGCAATGTCGTTTCAGGAGCATGTAAGGGTCCTAACAGAAGGCGCTTTACTAGGCAAAATCGACTATCTAAGAGGAATGAAGGAAAATGTCATGCTTGGCAAAAGAATTCCTTCTGGAGAAGAAGCAAGGATTGACAGCATAGATGAAATATATGAAATTGTTGAAAAAAAAATAAATTCGTAGTATAATATTATATATGCCTACAATAAATCAGTTAGTCAGAAAACCAAGAAAAGACAAGTCCAAAAGGCTCAAAAGAGTCGCTTTGGCAAAAAACTTTAATTCTGTAAAAAATAGATATAAATTGGCAAGCAACCCTTTTAAAAGAGGTGTTTGTCTCCAAGTTAAGACGATGACTCCTAAAAAACCAAACTCTGCATTGCGAAAAGTCGCAAGAGTCAGATTGTCAAATGGGAGTGAAGTTACGGCTTATATCCCTGGTGAAGGGCATAATTTGCAAGAGCACTCAGTTGTCTTGGTTAAGGGCGGGAGGAAAAGAGACTTACCAGGAGTTAAATACATAATTGTAAGAGGCAAATATGACTGTGCAGGAGTTGAAAACAGGAAGAAAGCCAGATCAAAGTATGGAGCTAAAAAACAAACAAAGAGTGCTGAGTAATTTTAAATTTTAGATCGATAGACAAAGATGCGAGGTAAACAAGCTAAAAAGAGAGAAGTATCACTAGATGTTAAGTATAACAATAAGCTTATTGCTAGGCTTATAAACAAAGTCATGCAAGGAGGAAGGAAAACTGTTGCGGAGAGATTAGTTTATAGCGCAGTTGAATCCGCCTCAAAAGAGCTAAAATTGGAGCCTGTTGATTTTGTAAATGTTGTTGTTGATAAAGTTAGACCATCACTAGAAGTTAGACCAAGAAGAATCGGTGGTGCTAATTATTCTATCCCTATGCCAGTGACTCCTGTAAGACAGGAAACACTTGCTATTAGATGGATAGTTGATAGCGCAAGGGCTAAGAGTGGTGCGAATTTTGATGTTCTTCTTAAAAAAGAGCTTATGGATGCATACAATGAGCAGGGCGAGGCTTTCAATAAGAAGGCTAATATGGAGAAGATGGCAGAAGCCAATAAGGCATTTGCTCATTTTAAATGGTAAAAATTATATTTTGAATTTTGATAACGGCTCTATAAAGAGCCGTTTTTTTATTTGACAACAGATATAAGCTTTTGTAAGACTTTTTAAACAAGCAGAGGCAGAGGAAAATACTTCTAATAAAACAATCTATTACATCACAGGAGCCCTGATATTAATATTTTTGCCATTTCAGGTGCGATATTTCTCAAAAGTAAGAGAAATGGTGTATAAAATTTACTTTGTACTTTCAACTCTAGTCCAGATTTTAGAAAAATCTCTTTTTCTAATCTTCTGGGTATAAAAAATCTTTGTCCAAGTAGATAAGCGGATAAAGTATAATTGCAAAGCCCAGAAAAACTCCTTGAAAGTCTTAGCATAAGAAATTGGAAACCATGCAAGTTTTGCTTCATCAAAAAATGTCCTTGTGCGTGGGATATTATTTAAAATATTGTACTTTTTAAGTTGAGTATATCCGCCGAGAGAGCGGACTTTTTGCTTATAATAGTCCTTTATATTATCAGGATATTTTATATTGGCAATTGCATTTGGAGCATACCCTATCTCATATCCTTTATTGGCTATAAAATAAGAAATATAAGCATCATCTGACAAAACATCGTCTGGCAAAATAAGATTTTTAATAGCATCTTTTTTAACAGCCATAATATATCCGCTCATAGGGAAAAACTGTGCCTTGTCAGATGCTTTTTGCCTTTTATAATGTGCTGCATCGGCAAGCAAATTTGAATAAAACCCCCATTTTGTGTTTCTTGGCGGGAAAAAAGATAAAGGCCTGCCTGATACACCGCCAATACTTTCTCTTTCAAGCGCTTTTATAAGTTGGTTGATTGCATTTGGGCTAAAAAAAACATCTCCATCAGTTAAGATTATGATGTCCCCAGAAGCTTTTTTAAAAGCTAAGTTTAAAGCGTGAGGTTTGCCTTTTTGAGGATCTCTGATTTGTATAAAACTATCAGAAGAAAGACTTGCCTTTTTTGATGCACTTAATCCTGCTTGTAAAGTTTCTTCATCGGGGCTTACTTGTATGATTTCAATTTTATCGTGTATATCTGATTTGGAAAAATTCAGAGCAGAAATAATAGCCTTGCCTATTGTCTTAGGCTCTTTATAAGAGGAAATTATTATAGAAATCATATATTGCGATGTAACTTATAAGATTACTCAGCTTTAACTTCTGTAGTGCCATCTTTAGCTTCAATTGCTGGCTCGCCTTCAACTGCTGCTCCTTCTTCTGTTGCCTCAGTACTGGCCACAGTTTCCTCAATAACGATTTCTTTCTCAAGTTCAGATATGGTTATTGCTGTAAGCTCCTCATCTTCCTTTCGAACAAGCTCTAGTCCTTTTGGAAGCGCAATACCCTTAATCTGTATTGTGTTACCAACATTCTCAAGCCCTGAAATATCTACTGTGATATTGTGTGGTAGATCGTTGAGTGTACACTTGACCTCAACTGAGTCCTTAACGACAATAAGCGTACCAAGATTGTTTTTAACTGCTGGTGAGACACCGGTTATTTCTATTGGTACATTAAATCTCATTCTTCTTGTTGGCTCGATTTCTTGGAATGAAATATGCGTGATCTGATCAGTTATTGGGTGCCTTTGGACCTCTTTAACAAGCGCCTTGACTTTTTTACCGTCTATATCAAGATCAAATATTGTAGTAAGAGAAAGATTTGCAAGATGTTTTAATAATGTGTTGCTTTCTACTTGTAGTGGAATTGATTCTGTTTTATGATTGTATATTACAGCGGTTGTTATTCCCTTGCTTTTTAAATTTTTACACTTTTTGCCAAGTTCTGTTCGCTTTTTTAGCTTTAATTCGTTTGTACTGTCTGACATTTTGCTTTTCTTTTAAACTTATTGGCGTTATTTTACCATATTTAGCAGGATTATGCAATTGTTGATTTGTTGATATAAGGTTGTAATATTGGGGACGACATGGTATAATTTAGTCATATGGAAGCTAATAATTTAGCGATAGAATTTATTAAATACTTTAATAGATATGATTATGAGAATCAGCCATCTGCTTCTCTTGTTCATGAGATGTTTCCGATGTCTTTTAATATGTCTGCAGGAATGGTACAGCTTGACCCATTAATTAAATTGCCTCATAAAATAAACCGAAAAATTTCTGTGATACAGAAATGCTTCAGGCATTTTGATATTGATTTAATCGGTGACGATACTCATTTAAGCTTTTTTGAAATGGCCGGAGCTTTTATTGTTGGGGATTACTCAAAGGAAGATGAGATTAAAAAGCTTTTTGATCTTCTTGTAAATCTTGGTTTTAAAAAAGAAAAAATTCATGCAACAGTTTTTGGCGGTGGTGTATATATGAGGCATAAATTTATGAAAGACAAAGACTCATATTACGGTTGGTTGAAACTTCTTGGAGAGAGAAATGTTCATTTTGGTAAAATCAAAGATAATATATGGGTGCAAGGGCCTTCTGATAAAATTATTTCTGAATTACGGTTGTGTGGTGTTACAACAGAAATTTTTTATGATACTGAGAAAAAGGGATGTAAAAATACTAATTGTAATCCGTTTTGTAAATGCGGAAGATTTATTGAAATATCGAACAATCTTTTCATCACAAGCGGTATAACGACACAAAATAAAATTATTAAATTGCAAAATCAGGCTTTTGAGACTGTCTTTGGAATTGAGAGATTAATTATGTCAAAAAATGGTTTGAAAAGTGTATTTGAAAATAATTTACCGAAATTAATTGCGAAAAAAGTAAAAATGAATGATGTTGATTTAAGAATCTTTACCGATCATGTTACTGCTCTGATGTTTCTTCTTGCTGACGGCGCTCCAAATCCTGGTAATAACGGAAGAGCAAGGATAATCAGAAGGTTAATAAGAAAGGTTTTAACGATATTAAAAATTAATGAGCTAGATATTAAGGTGATTAGTGAGACTCTTGATGAAGTATGCTCTTATTATTCTGATAGATATCCATATTTGAATGATAAAAAGGCAAAAGTATTAAAAATAATAGTTGATCACAACGAGGTTTATGAAAAGACATTAGAAAAAGCCAGAAATAAAATTTTGTTGTGGATTAATAAAGGTGATACAGAAGAATTTCCTGCTGAAGAATTTAGATTAAAATTTGGCATCCCATCGGAACTTAGCCTCAAATTTGTAAACTCCCGTCGGTAAAACGCTGTAAAATGCATAAATTGCATAAGTATTGATTGACAATATATCAAAAACATTGTAAAATTTTTAGCAGAGCATAAAATTAATTGCCAAATATATGATTAGCGATCTTACCCAAAGACAAATAGACATATTGAAAAGTATAATTGAAGAATACATCCTCACAGCACAAGAAGTAAGTTCTAATCAACTAATAAAAAGATACAATTACGATATTAGCTCTGCTACAATCCGTAATGAAATGGCTGCACTAATGGAGAAAGGATATCTTGCAAAAAGCCATTTTTCATCAGGCAGAATCCCTACTGATTTGGCATTTAGAATGTATGTCCAAGATGTTGTAAAAAGAAACGGCGTAGAAGACCCTGCTGTTCGCAATGAAATTTTCAAAAAAAGATTTGACGAGCAAGGCCTTGTTGACGAGGTTCTTTCCGTGTTATCTGATAATATTGTAGGAGCGAGTTTTCTTATAAAAGGCAGTCAATTGCGATATTACGGTTTGTCAAGATTGATGCGATATCAGGAGTTAAGAGAGGTGTATATAATGGAGCGACTTATGGATTTGCTTGAAGATCAGATACTTCTTAAAACTATTCTTTCTAAATACAATACAAACGATGTCGGGCTAATTATTGGTCAAGAGCTAGGAATTGATGACCTAGCTGACTGTTCTTTAGCTTACACAACAGTTGGTTTAATTGGTGATAATGCATATTTTGGAGTTATTGGACCAAGGCGAGTTGACTATGCTAAAATGCTTAACCTGATAAAGAGTATAAGAAAAGCTATAGAGGAATCTCTTACGGGTTGGGCTTAATAAGATTATAAATTTTGAGCAGATACCGATATGAAAAAAGCAAAAATTGATGAAATCAAAAGGCTACATGAAGAAAACGAGAAAATAACTAATCAACTCAAAAGGGTTCTGGCGGATTATATAAACTTAGAAAAGACCATTGATAACCGTCTTGACATCGCCTTAACTCAGCAGAGCGCAAAAATTGCAAGAGGATTAATTACGCTACTCGATGACATGCATATGGCAAAGCAGGCTTATACAGATATAAAGTTTGAAGATAAACAGAAAGCGTGGGCGGATGGAATAATAAGCTCACTAAGCAAAATTGAGACAACACTTGTAGAATTGGGTATAACTAAGATTGAAGTAGTAAAAGGACATAAATTTGACAGCGCATATCACGAAGCTTTGTCTATAATACCATCTGACGACAAGCAGAGATCGGGAACGATTGCAGATGTGATACAGCTTGGATATAGACTCGGAGATGTGGTTATTAGGCCTGCACGAGTTGTTGTGTATTGTTGACATAATCTTGTTAAAATAGTAAAATCTTAGTATGCCGACAAAAAATGTCAAAACTGGCGAAGGAGAAATAAAAACAGTTATTTTGCCCTCAAATTATAGAAAGCCTGTAACTCCAAATGACCCGTTTATAAATCGCTCCTTCATAGGCAAAATTGCGGATGCAGTAAATTCTCCATCAATTTCCTCATTTAATGCATTTCCAAAGGAGACTTTTTTTAGTGGACAGGACAGAGGAGAGGAGATTGTTCTTATTATTAGACAACATCCGATCGTTTTGTTACCTGGTATTGTCACTTCCGTGCTTGTTTTATTTATAGGATTTGTTATCTCGTCCGTGCTTGCTAATTATGGTTTACTTGGAAGTAAAAGTGTTGCAGGAATTATTGCATTTTTGATAATTTTAACACTATTTATACTGACATCGATATTTTCAGCTTTTTTAAAGTGGTTTTATACGGTAAATATTGTTACAACGACAAGAATTATAGATCTTGATTTCCAAGATGTTATAAAACATGTATATACAGAAGCAAGGCTTGATAAAATAGAGGATGTAACACATAAACCAGCGGGATTTTGGAGCTCAATATTTGATTTTGGAGATGTTTATGTGCAAACTGCAGGTACAAAAATGGGTATAATAATGAAAAATGTCCCAAGAGCTAGAGATATTCAAGATACAATTTATGATTTAATTGATATGAAGCACGGAGGAGAGATATGACATTAACAATTGGATTAATGCTAAAATTAGTTGGCGCAGTTATTTTGATAGGATACTTTATTTATTCCATTCTCCTTTCTTTGAGGGTTCGAATACTTGCTGATAGTGTCAAAACGCCATTTAATGGGACAATGAGATTTTTGTCAACGCTTCATGTTATAATGGTTTTAATAGGAGGAGCTATTTCTATCCTACTTATTTTAGTTGCATAATTTATGGAGAGCAAAGAGTTTTTAGCTAAAAATATCTCTTTTTTTAGGTACATTACAGATCCTGACAGGGTTTTTGTGCCAAAGAGAGAACTTTACGGATTTATTGATTTATCAACTCATAACGCGTCAGATTCTGTAAGACTTGCAAAATTAGTTTGGGATGGGATCTTAGAAGAGTACAAGAAAAACGAGAGGATGAAGCCATCTGATGGGCTTAAACTTGCGCTCAAATTTGGTGAGCATACTCTTAGAGAGATAATTAAAAAAGATAAGCTTTTTAGTAAAAAAGGTGTTGATCTAAATTATGTACTTATACTTTTTTCTGAAAATAAGATTTATGTTTCTGTGTTTGGAAATAGTATGGTTGTGATGGTTAGAGATGGTAAAAGACTTGATTTATCAGAAATTATAAGAAAAAAAGGAAGCAATATTCTGAGCACATATTTGTATTCAACTGATAAAATCCTTATTGGTACGCCAAAAGAAGCATCAAGAATTTTAAGAAAAAGTGAGTTGAGCTTATCTGCGGTATGTGATATCGGGGTTGAAATTGTTGATAAAGATGATGGCGGTGTTGTGTTTTTTAGCGATCAGAAAGAGGAGGAAATTGGCCAAATTGAGCAAGGGCAAATAATAGAACCGGTCAAGGAGGAAACTGTTGATGAAAGCCGGTTAAAACAAGAGGAAATCATAGAGGAGCCACAAATAAGTGCTGAAATAACAAAAGAGGAAGAAAAAGAAGAGATTGTTGATACTCCTGAAGAAATCAAAGAAGAAAGCAATGTTGTTATTGCACCTAAAAATATAAAGAAGCCAGAAAACATAAAATTATCAATTGCAAAAAACAAAGCAGCCTCTTTTATCAAAGAAAAGACTCCTATAATTAAGGCCTTTTTTAATAATGTATTTTGTAAAATTGGCGGATTAATAGGTAAGATATTTTCCTTTTTCAGAGATAAGATTAAATATCTGCTCGATAAACAGTTTGGTAAAGAGCTGTGGTTTAGGAGATTAAGACAGTTGTGGTCAAATATAACTTATCGCTTCAATAATAAGAGCATTAAGGGAACTAAAATTGACGGATATCAAACAGTTAATAAAAGAAAAAAGCTTGTGGGCTATATAGTAGTTGTTTTAGCTGTAATAGGGCTCGTTTATTGGGGATATAAATGGACTCAAAAACAGGCTCAAATAAAAGAAGCAAAAGAGGAAATCAGTACAATTTTACTTGAGACTGAGGCGCTAATAATTGAGGCAGAAAGAACTGTTATGTCTGACTCCACTAATTCTCAAGCTAAAATTGCGCAAGCGCAGCTAAGTTACTCTAAAATTAATAACCTCACACTTATTCCAGATGAGATAAAGCCTCAAATTGACCAGATGAAAGAAAAACTTATTTCTGCTGATGACAAAGTAAGTAGAAAGCAGCTTTTAAATGAAGACAAAAAAAACATTGAGCTTTTTGTTAACGCAAAGGTAAACTTTCAAGAGAATACAATTTTGGCAGACATAGCATATCATAAATCAACAAATGGATCCGAGAATCTGTTTTTACTTGATTCAGGAACAAAAACTCTTTATAAAATATCGTTAAAAAACAAATCGATAACCAAGGTTGCTGATCCAGCGACATTGTTAAAGGCACCAATAAGCCTTACTACTAATAGCTTAGGCGTTTATATATTAGATGGTCAAGAGGGAGTATTAAGGGCAACGGTAGACGAACAAGGTAATAGTGGTGACATAACGAGAGTAAGTGGTTTGGAGGCTAATAAAATCAGCGCAAGCGACATTAAGGATTTTGAAGTATGGTCACAGGAGAGGATGTTCTCACTTGTCCCAAAGGATGGCAAAATGTACATGTACTCTGTCTCAAAAGGTATGTACGGACAAGCAACGACGAGGTTTGAGGGCGATTTTGTGACTTATGGCAATGATATATTTGCTGATGAGATTAATGTATATGGAGTATTTACTGGTCAACAGACGATAAAAAGGTTTAAACTGGACCGCAATAAAAATAGTTGGACTGATGAGAACTTGGTTTTGGAGGGTGTATATCCACAACCTACAAATATGCTTTATGGATTTAGCTCAGATAAACATGCGTTTGTATATGTGTATGATGAAGGGACGCAAAATAGTGTTATTCAAACCGAGGAAAATAGAATTATGCTTTTTACAAAACCCGACGACAATGGAATGATGGTATTGCAGAAACAGTTTGTTTATAGAGGAGGCGTAGATACGGTTTTTGATGATGTTAAAAACCTTGTTGTTGATCAGCAAGATTCTTATGTGTATGTGCTTGATGGCGATAACGTATGGCTTGTTAACCTTAAAAAAGAGTAACCATGTTAGTTAAAAACCGCAAAGCATTTTACGATTACGATATTTCCGATAAGATTGAGGCAGGAATTGTTTTACAAGGACACGAGGTCAAATCGGTTTTAAATGGTAGTATAAGTTTAGCTGATAGTTTCGCGCGAGAGGAACACGGAGAACTCTGGCTTTATAATGTAAATATCTCTTTGTATAAATACGCTTCTGGATTAAAAGAGTATGATCCATATCGACCGCGCAAGCTTTTGCTTCATGCGTCGCAAATTAGTAGATTGTCCGAGAGAATTAGCAAAGAGAAACTTACTTTATTACCTCTATCTTTCTATGTTAAGGCGGGAAAGATTAAGGTCGAGCTTGGCCTTGGTAAAGGAAGGAAAAAGTACGACAAACGAGAGCGCGAAAAACAGCGAGCAGAAGGAAAGATCGGTGTTGAGAAGATCTGAAACCTGTTTTGTTTGTTGTTGTAATAGTTGCCATTGTAAGAAGAAGTAAAGTAGTTCCGCAATAAATTTCTAACTCTGGACAAGAAAGATAGAATATGGTATAATAAAAGATAGATGAAAAGGACATTTCAACCAAAAAAAGGTAAAAGAATCCGCAAATTTGGATTTAGAGCAAGAAATAGCTCAAGCGACGGGAGAAGAGTATTAAAATCCCGCAGGTTAAAAGGCAGAGCCAGATTAACTGCTACGGAGGAATTTAAATTACTTAGAAAGGCTAAGTAGCTTTATTTAATGCTTCCTAAAAGTAATCGCATATCAAAGAGTAGTGATTTTGCTTATATACGAAAGCAGGGTGTGCAAAACAGCTCTCATTTTGGTAAAGCTGTCGCAATATTTCGTCCTTCAGATACTCCTAACTTTAGATTTGGCTTTATTTTAGGTAAAAAAGTAGGTAAAGCTTATATAAGAAATAAAATAAAACGAGAATTAAGGGCTGCTGCATGGGAAATAATTCGTGAATATACCGATAAAATAGGAAATAATGAAATAATGATTTCTTACATTGTATATCCAAGTGCAGAGCTTGATTATACAGAAATTAGAGAAGAGTTCAGAAAACAAATAATAAAACTGATAAATTACAATGAAAAAAGTGCTTCTATTGCTAATTAGAATTTATCAAAGGACATTTTCTTTGGACCATGGAATTGCAGGTAAAATAAGTACAAAGCGAGTTTGTCGTCATATCCCAAGCTGTTCGCAGTACTCATATGAAGCAATTGATAAATACGGCGTAATAAAAGGCGGATGGAAGGCTTTAAAAAGGATCGTAAGCTGTAATCCATGGGGAAGCTCGGGCTACGATCCGTTAAAATAGATATGCCATTCTAATTTTCTTTTAAATTTGGTATAATAGTGCATCTATGGGAGAAATTATAAAAACAATTTGGAATACGGTGATGTTTTATCCGTTTCTTAATCTTGTATTTGTGCTATACATACTTCTTGGCTCAAATATGGGATTGGCTGTTATAGCAGTTGCAATAATAAGTCGTATTTTGCTAATTCCTGTAACAAAAAAGCAAAACGAGATGAGTGAGAAGATGCGTATAATGAAGCCTCGACTTGATGCTTTACAAAAGAAATACAAAGGCAATCAAGAAAAATTATCACAAGAGCAAGTTAAATTGTGGAAAGAGGTTGGTTACAATCCTATTGGATGCTTTGGTAGCACATTTATACAGCTTGCAATCCTTATCGTTATTATCAATGTAATAAATCTTATAACCAAAGAGGATTTTACAAAGGAGCTTGCTGGAATCTATCCTTTTGTTAAAAACTGGGTTGGTAGTATAGATAGTATAAACATGAGATTTCTTGGTGTCGAGCTAAATAATAATTATATGGCGCTAGTTTCAGCTTCAGGAGCAATCCCTCTTAAAGATGTACTTTTTAATATCCCTTACAACATTTTAGCTTTTATATTTGGTGCGTTTTTTGTGCCATCCGCTTTTCCTTATTTGATAATATCGATTTTAGTTGCATTGACCCAGTATTTTACAACAATGTTGATGCAGTATTTCCAAGGTAATGTTAATGAAAGCCAATCTAAGGCAAAGAAAAAAGGTAAGAAAACAGAAGAATTAGGTCCTGAGGAGATTCAAATGAAAAGCATGCAGTCTATGAACAAGCTTTTTCCTATAATGACGCTGTTCTTTACAATGACATCTCCGGCGGTACTCGGCGTATATTGGCTTGCGCAGTCTTTAATGATGATCGTCCAATATTTCATACTAGAGAGAGAAAAAACCGTCAAATTTTTTAAAGAGAAATTAAATTTTAAGAAAAAGTAATATGTCTAATAAGAAGATATTATCTGTCGTCAAGGATAAAACGACTAGCTTGCTTGAGCTTATGGATATAGCCAAGATTGTCGAAGTTGATTATGAAGAGTTAAAAGATGGTGAGCTCCCAACTGTAAAGATAACAATAAAAGGTGAGGATGTTGGATTTCTTATCGGATATCATGGTCAACATATTGAGTCTTTGCAGTTTGTTATATCTATGATGGTTAACAGGGAGCTTGGTGATGAGCGTTCTGTAAACATTTTGCTCGACGCAGGGGGCTATCTTGATGAGAAAACAAAAAGAATTGAGAGTATTGCAATGACAAAAGCAGATGATTGTAGGATTATGGGTGAACCAGTTCATCTTCATCCAATGAACTCATTTGAAAGGCGAATTGTGCATACTGTACTTGGCAAATTTGATGATATTGTAACTAGTAGCGAGGGCGAAGGGAGAGATAGACATGTTGTTATAACTGCAAAAAGCGACGAAGAGATAGGTGTTGGTGATAGCACAAACAATCCCGAGAGCGAGGAAGAAGAGAGTTAATGCTTTTATTAATCAAGCAAAATAATAAAGCTAATTTCGATAACAATTATAATATTTTCTAGGATTTATTTTTGGCTAAGAAAAACGCCTGCTAGTAGTGCTTGCTTGATTATTTTTTCAGCGATTTTACCTTTTAATATTTGTTTTGTTTTACCACAAATAGTTTTTGGGCTAAGTATTTACGATTCTTTTAAATATGGCGTTCCAAGTAATTATTATAGAATTGTTTTTTCGGCACTTGATTTAGTGGTTTTATTTATGTTACCTTCTATTGTTGCTTTTTACAGAAAGTATAAAAGATGGCTGTACTTTCTTTTGCCATTTTTCTCAATATTATTAAATTTGTTGATATATAAAGATATTGTTATATTAGTAAAACAAGTACAGTTTTATGCTTATATTCTTACTGCAATATCTTTTGTCGAAGGGATAAATAATGTCAAAAGTCAAATATGGGTAGTAATAACAAATATTTTAATAGTGAATTTAGTTGTGCAATGCATCATTATGATAATACAGGTGGCTACTGGTAGTAGCATAGATTTAAATTTCTTAGGCGAATCAGAGCTTATTGCTGGCTACTATGGCAGTAGCTCAATTGTACATAATGGCAATATTTATCTAAGAGGATACGGTACATTTGCACATCCAAATATTGCAGGTGCATATATTGTTTTTGCCATAATAATGCTAATTGAGCTTGCAAAATTGAATTCGTGGAAAAAAGCATTGGTTTTATGTTTTGGTACGATAGCTATTTTTCTAACTTTTTCAAGAATGGCGATTTTTGTGTTAGGTGCGTTTTTTGCTGTGAAAATTGTACAGTATTTTTATCGCCACAGAGAAGTTAAAATCTCGTCGTTTATTTTGGTTGAAAGAGTCGGAGAGATTTTTAATACGATGAGTACAACTGTGCGAGAACGAATTGAACTAACAAAAAGAGCAATAAATTATATTATGGGGCAACCAGTTTTAGGCGTCGGATATGGAAGATTTGTAAGCCATATGGGGCAAAATCAGGATATAATAATAAGTGAGGGTAGAGGACTTTTCGAGCCTGTACACAACATTTTTTTACTGTTTCTATCTGAAAACGGCCTTATTATCGGTTTGATTTCTATTATAGCTTTATTAATACTGATTTTCCAAGCGCAAAAGAAATGTTTTTCTAAAAGAAAAAATCGTGTTTTATTTGGAATTTTAATTGTATGGGTAATTGTTTTCGGAGGATTTGATCATTTTTTGATAACATTACACCAGGGAATAGCAGCTTTTGGCTGTTTTATAGCAGTGATGATTTATCTGGCACATGAAACGATTCATAAAAACCTTGATCCATCCATTTCTGTGTCTCAGCGATAACTTTGGCCATCCATTCGACTGCCAGTACAGGATATGATCCTGATGCGCTTTCTCCTGATAGCATAACAAAATCTGAGCCAAGAAGTACAGCTGTGGCGACATCATTAACTTCTGCTCGAGTTGGCCGTGGATTCTCAGTCATTGATTCAAGCATCTGAGTAGCAGTGATTTCGGGTTTATTGTACTCATGAGCTTTGTTAATAAGGAATCTTTCAATCATTGGAACCTTTTCAAGGCCTACTTCAACACCAAGTCCTCCTCGTGCAATCATTATTCCATCAACGACAGGAAGTATTTCATCGATATTATCTACTCCTTGTTGATCTTCTATTTTTGCTATTAATTTTACTTTGCCTTGATTTCTATTTATAAAATCTCTTACTTGATTTGCGCAATTTGCGTTTTGTATAAATGAAGCACTAACACTATCCCAGCCTGTTTTAATTCCATGATACAAATTTTCTTCATCTTTAGCTGTCAAAACATTAGTTGCATATGTAGCAGATGGGAGACTAAGGGCTTTGCCTGGCTTTATTTGATTGCCAACGATGACCTCACAGTGCATACGATCTTTTACTACCTTGCGAAGGATAAGTTCGACTTCGCCATCTCCGACTATTATTCTCTGTCCTGGTTTTAAGTGTGTATATAAATTATTATAATTTGAAGGGTAAATTTCATTGGTGCGGTTATTCCCGATTATGACATATTCCCCAGGTCTAACATCTATTGGCGTTGTAAATTTATTGAGCCTAACTTCTGGACCTTTTACATCAAGCATGAGCTGTACTTTGTTGGATTTAGCTCTTACCAGCATTCTAACCTTATCTAGCTCATTAGGGTCAGCAAAAGCGCCGTTTACTCTGGCGCAGACCATACCTTTATCAATCATTGAGCTGATAATCTTCTGGTCCCAGCTAGCAGGACCGATTGTACATATAATTCCTGTTTTTTGCATACTCCACAATTATAACAGAAAAAAGAAATAAATGACAAATATTATCTCGTATGGTAAAATTAGGGTCATTAATTTTTAATAAAATTATTAAAAGATGAAGCTCTCAGATTACAAATACACGGTTGACTATAGTGTCGTCGGCACAAAAATGCCAGGCGAGTACAAGAAATTTGATTTAGTAGATCCTGCGAGTAAGCGTCTTTATTTTAACTATAAAATTGGAGAAGAGATAGAGTTTTTAAAAGAGTATTTAAAAAATAACACTTTTGTAGCATATCTTGTAGCGCCAAAGATGGCAGGCAAAGGAACTTATACGAATGCGCTCAAAGATATAATAGGAGAGGGCTATTTTGAGAATATCAGCGCAGGTGATGTCGTGCGAAAAGTTGATGAAGATTTTGCCAAAAACGGCAAAGAATCAAAATATTACAAATATGCGGCAAAATATTATCGTGGAATGATGGAGTTAGATAAGGCTTTTGACGCACTTGTTAATCGTACAAGTGATAAAGTTTCAGTTCCAACGGAGCTTATGTTGACTCTTATGAAATATGAGATTGATCAACTTGAAGGTAAATCTGTTTTTATCGACGGGTTTCCCAGAACGACAGATCAAGTGACTTATTCTTTATACTTTCGTGATTTGATAAATCACAGGGATGATCCTGACCTTTTCCTTTTTATAAATATACCACTTGAGGTTATTGATGCGCGAATCAGGGGTCGAAGAACTTGCCCTGTTTGTCGTAACTCTTGTAACTTGAGCTTAAGGCCAACATCGATAGTAGAGTTTGATGCTGATACAAAAGAGTTTATGCTAATTTGCGATAGCCAACAGTGCAAAGGCAATCATACAATTCTTGAAAAAAAGGAGGGAGATGAAAAAGGAATTGGTTTGATCGAAAAAAGAATTGAAGACGATTTGGATCTTATGGAAATGGCAAGAAATATGTATGGAATTCCTAAAATAGAGCTTTATAATGCAATTGAGGCAAGCAAAATTGATCAGTACTGCGATGATTACGAAATGACAAAGGAATTTGAGCATAATTTTGTTGACGGCAAAGTTGTTAGCAAGGGAAGAGACTTTAATTTTGATGTAAATGGAGTTAAATATTCAAGCTTTATGGCTGAGCCGGTTGTGGTTTCTATGGTAAGACAGTTGGTTAAGATACTGGGGGGAAAATTAGAGATTAGAGATTAGAGATTAGAAATGTTGCGTGACCTCCATAATTCAGGATTTAAAAATTAAAATTTAGCATTCAAAATTGTTTATCCTTATGTTGCATGTTTTCCCATGGGGCGATTTCTCCTTTGATGACTGTAAAGAGCGGGTGAGGATCTGGGAGCTTAAATTTATGAATCAGCTCGATTCTGCTGGGGTCTCGAATCATCAACTTTTTTATCAAGTGTGATTTTTCATATTCTAATTGCCCGTTTGTTATCTCTAAAGTGAATTTTGGGATATCTTCTTGGTGCAAAAATTTGTCTGATGAAAAAGTATAGTGCCTTTTTTGTGCCTCGTAATAGATAAACTGTAAATAAAAATTAATAGCATATATTGGATCAGATGAATCATAAAACCGATTAAGTTGTGGATGATGTTTATAGCCTTTGGTTTGACCTGTAAGGACGGCTTTGGCAAGTAGTGATTCCCGCCATAGTGCAACAAGTCCTTTTGAATCAAGATATTTAGGATTTATTGACCATAGTCTCATGAGCATATTATATCATCAAAACCGCCGTTTATATATTGCTTCACGAGCTTTAGCGACTCAGAGCTGTTTTTGTATAAATTCTTTTATAAAAATTATAACGGGCTTTTGATGTTTTTTAATTTAGGGTTTGTAACGTGAGTATAAAGTTGTGTTGTTCGTATGTTTTGATGTCCTAGGAGCTCTTGTACGTACCGTATATCTGTTCCGTTTTCAAGTAGGTGTGTAGCAAAGGAATGTCTCAATGAGTGAAATGTTGCAGATTTTTTTATCTGTGATTTTTTCAATGAACGGGCAAAGGTTTTTTGTAGTGTTCTTGTTGTTAGTTTACCTCCGCGTTCACTTGAGAATAGAGGATCTGTACTGTTTTTGCCAGCTATATGATTTTGTAAATCCAAGATTAATTTCTCTGGGATTACTGTTATGCGGTCTTTTTGTCCTTTTGACTGTCTTATATGAAGTATTAACTCATCTAAATCACAATCTTGTACTTTTAGTGATACGACTTCGCTTACTCGTAATCCGGCTCCGTATGTAAGAGCGAGGATTAATTTGTGCTTGGTGTTTTTTGTCACATCGAGTATTTGCTTTATTTCTTTTCGTGAAAGAACGGTTGGTAGTTTGTGAGGTTTTTTAGCATTTGGTATTTGAATTTTGGTCTGTATTTTGACTGTTTTATAGTAATAAAACTTGATTGCAGATAAATATATATTACGTGTTTGTGGTGATATGTTTTTCTTTTCGCACTGGTATAGGTATTGACGAATGTTGTTTTGTTCTAGTTTATTGAGGTCGATCTTTTTATATGTAAAGTATTGTCGTAAGGCGTATGTGTAAGCTTTTATTGTTTTTGAACTAAAATTCCTTATTTTTAATTCCATTACTGTAGTTGCGATTTCTTCTTGTATTTTTTGTTTGGTTTTGATATTATTCATAGTGTGAGTTATTAGTTTGTATTATAACACTTGTTCGCATTGCATGCAATTTTAAGTTTATTAAGTGAATACAGTTCGTATAAGAGAGAGTTATCGGAAATAAATTAAAAACCTACCAAGTATGAAGAGATTAAAATGCAATGTCGGTGAATATGGCGTTATCGTAAATCAACGAGGAGAATTTTTGATTTTAAGACTGCCACTAAACAAAGAATTTACAAAAGAGATGTGGATGTTCCCCGGTGGCAGGCTCAATGCTGACGACCAGCCTGAGTTCGGCTTGCAACGTGAGGTGCTAGAGGAGACGGGCTTAAAAATCAAAGTCATTTCCCCTGTGCACGTTGCCAGATGGGGCATTGAGAACCCCGCGAAGTACTCGGTATTTTTTCTATGTAAATTAGTTGGCAAGCAAGATGTGAAAATCAGCAATGAACACATTGAAAGCAAATGGATCAAATTCAGCGACATAGAAAAAATCCCATGGCATAATATCAACAGCAAGATCGCGGCGAAAAAATCAAAAATTCTCCTGGCGAAGGGTTTTTAATTTACATCCGATAACACCGCGATAAGCGGCTACAGAAATCTTTCTTAATTCAACTTTTCTCTTACGCTTCGCTACAGAGAAATAATAATAAGGAAATTTCTTCCGACCCAAATTTCACTCCAGTTTTCTGTGATGTTCAATGAACGTTCATCTGGTGATGACAATCAAGCAGTAAAGCTAATAGATTGTCCAATGGAAAACTGAAGTGAAACTTCGCTTCATCGGGAAACGTTATGTGAAATAAATTTCGCCTATTATCATATTATGAATAAAAAGAAGATTAATTTTAAAGCTGGACTACAAGCAGGCTTCGTTGTTTTGATTTTTTATATCGCTGGAATAATATTTATTGAAATAGCCCATTTTAATGAGATAATTTCGCTAATTTTTTCATTACTAATATGTATTACTTTGTCTTTTCTCATGTTTGGATCAAAATGGCGAAAAACATTTCTTGAAAGGAGAATGCAGAACAATATTGACGATATTTTAGGCACTCTATATGATCCCGAAGAAATTTTGGAACAAACTGAAACTCAAAAAATTAAAAAGATTATCGAAATTTTTAATAAAACTGGATATGAAAATATTTCCATCGAATACGAAAAATTCATAAAAAATCAAAAATATGATTTTACTGATTTACCTGCACCTGAGGACATCAGTGAAGATTTTAAGAGGAGATATCTTGAGTTGTTAAATAATGGCGAAATTTACATCACATAACACGGTATATCTGGTTACAGCTTTTATACAAAGCCTCCACCCATATTTGCCTCCTCTACACTTCGGCAAACATCAGATATGCCGAAACGTTATCGGAAATAATTTAATAATTTTCTAATCAACTATGGAAATTCTACTAATAATCATCGTCGTAATTCTTGGAATTTTATTTTATTTTTTAAAAAATAAAATTTCTATTTTTCTCCAACCAGAAGAAAAAGTATTACCATTCAAAAGAAAAGACTTTTTATTAAACATACCAGAAAGACAGTTTTTTGAGGGATTAAAACAAATCATTCCTGCTGAATATATTGTTTTTCCACAGATTGTATTGAGTAATATTATCCAAGTCACTTCTTCAAGAAAAGAGTTTTGGACTTACCAAAATAAGATAAATAGAAAAACAATTGATTTTGTTATTTTTGAAAAACAATATCTAAAACCAGTTATTGCTATTGAATATGATGGAAAGACACACAATAGAAGCGATAGGCAAGAAAGAGATGATTTTGTAAATATGGCTTTAGAATCAGCAGGAATAAAAAGTCTTCACGTTAAGCATCAGAAAAATATAAATTTTGAAGAAGTAAAAAATAAAATAAACGAATTACTAACACCGACCGAAAATTATTAAATTACATCCGATAACACGGTATATGGGGTTCAATGATTTTTGCTCAATTAGATTTCAAAGGACTGCAAAAATCATCTCTCCCAAATTTTGGAAACACTGTTATAATTCAAAAGGAAGTTTCCAAAACTTCCCATATACCGAAACGTTAGCCAAAATCGCTTCGCTTCTTTGGCTAATGAGCTGCGACTATATCGCCGTTATCCTCGTCGCAAAGCGACATCGTCTAACAGCGACTATCCGAAATTTACTTGCAAAACCTTCGGTTTTTTAGTAAACTTCGGATGAGTCGCAGCTCATTAGCTGAAATAAATAAATTCTTTTCTGCTAACGCAGAAAAATTATTCTGGCAAATTTTTTTACACAAAACACTATGGAAAATTATGAAAGACAACTAGAAATGCAGAAACAGGTGAAATCCGAACCGCCAAAACTAGAACCAGAAAAAGCTGTGGATTCTTCGGTGGAAGCGAAAAGAAAAATTGCCGCAGAGACAGGTAAGTTTTATAACTTACTGATAGATTTCTACTTAGAAGTTAAGACTCCCGAGGAGCAACAAGAACAAACAGGTGCACTAATTGAAGGGCTGCCCGGACCAATGAAGAAACTTTACGGAGAAGGGCTTGGCAGATTTCAAGAAGAACTAACAGAAAATCACACTCTACTCGAACAACATCGAGGCGATGAAGTCCGTTACTTGCTAGGTGCAGTTATGGCGTCAGAAGGTAGAAGCCCTGAAAAAATGGAACAAATTTTTCAGCAGATTGATAAAGCTAAGTTTATCGAACCATCGCCTGGAGTTGCCATTATTCAAGCCGAAAAAGATTTTTTCAGGCTTCTAAAAGAACACGGCATTGTCCACGCTGAAGGCCATGCCGTAAATTTCGGTAGCGATAATCGCGGTGAACCGAGTTTTTTGATGATTCAACGTCTTTCGTTAGAAAAAAGCATGGCCGAAGATAACGGACAGGCGAAAGGAAACAGGTCTGTTCGCCACGAATTTCATCACTTTATTTGGAATTTCTTACAGAGGAGAGGTGATTATTTGAGAGAGGTTGCCGAATCTTCGCCAGAGCAAACAAAGGCGTTTCGTCATTTTAGAGATGAAGTGGCTGCCTATATTATCGAGGGTCGCGGCATAGGAAGTGTAGAGCCAGAACTTTTAACTTATACCGAGGATGGTGAAATCTTAAAGATGGCAACCGACGCACGAGATTTTGCAACGATTTGCATAGAGCTTGCGCGACAAAAAGGTGTAGATCCGCAAAATTTCTTATATGCGTCTATGTCTTCAAGAAATTTTGCGGAGTTAAAAGATACCTTTACCACTCTTACGCCTTTGGAAAAGGTTGATCAACAAAGTATAGCGGGACTTTATTCTGCTTGGTCTGACAATTGTAGGGCTGCACCAAAAGTCGCCGAGCTTTTGGAACGGAAAGGCCTTGCAGTCCCAGCAAATCTTATCGAAGAATTTGGATTAAGCCGTATGGTGTCGGCTAACACAACATCAATGGGCAGAATTTTTTCTGAAGTAGAAAGTCTGAAAAGATTTGCAGGGGCAGTTAAAACAGACGGCATTGATGAGCAAGGTTTGGTGGAGAAGGTGGCTCGGGAAAAACTACCGCTTCCAAAAGAAACGGTTGATGTTATTCTCGGACTGCCGCGGGAACAACTAAATAATATTCCACTGGGTAAATCAGTCGAACAATTTTTGTGGTCTGTTGTTTCCTTTTGGAGTATAAACCAGGAATCAGACCGAGCCGCCTACAAGCAAATTTTAGATTCGTCGCCCGCTATGCGAGAAGCATTTAACAAAATCCGAGATGAAATTATTAGTGAAGGTGCCGAATCATATCGAGGCGAGTTTAGATCAAGCGACGAAGGAAGAAAACAAACGGTAGAATTAGAAATTCAAAAGAGGACTCGGTTAATAATGGGATTATAAAAATTTGCCAGAATAATGCTCGGTTCCGCTCGCGAATTTATTTACATCAGCTAACAGCGTGTATGCGGCTTCGGTTTTTTACAAAAACCTTCGCCCATACTGCTAACGCAACATCGCATACACGCAAACGTTAGCCAAAATCGCTTCGCTTCTTTGGCTAATGAGCTGCGACTATATCGCCGTTATCCTCGTCGCAAAGCGACATCGTCTAACAGCGACTATCCAAAATTTACTTGCAAAACCTTCGGTTTTTTGGTAAACTTCGGATGAATCGCAGCTCATTATATGCCATTGACCTTTAAACTATGAACAAAAAAATAATTGGAGTACTTGGAGGAATGGGTCCAGAATCTACAGCAATTTTTTACCATGCCGTTATTCAACAGTGTCAAAAACAGTACGGAGCACAATATGATGAAGATTATCCAGAAATTTTCATATATAACCTGCCGATTCCAGATGTAGTCGAAGGTTTAAATAGACCTGATGATACACTCGCCATGCTTATAAAAGGTGCTCAAAAGATCAACTCAATCGGAGTAGATTTCATGGTAATGCCCTGCAACACAGCTCACTATTTCTACCCAGGAATGGCAAAATCAATAACAATTCCTTTCATCTGCATATTTTTAGCCACAGCTAAAAAAATCAAATCGAATGGATATAAAAAAGTTGGATTTTTAGCGACGGAAACAACAATAAAATATAAAAGTTACGATAAGGATTTCGAAAAAAATGACATAGAACTGATTTTGCCGGAACAAGGCGAACAAGAGAAACTTACTAAAATCATCATGAATATATTGGCAGGACGAAAATTAGACACAGATAAAAACACTCTTAAAGAAATTATTGAGCACCTCAAGGAAAAGGGAGCCGAAGCAATAGTTTTAGCATGTACAGACTTACCAATATTACTCAAGAAAGAAGATGTCGACATCGAAGTTTTTGACACTGTTGAAATCTTAGCAGAAGCAACTGTTCAATATTCAATAGGACAAATCGGAAATGAAATTCTGGAGTAAAAGGTCAACGGCATATAACACAGTATATGCAGTTCGGAGGCTTTTTAAACCTCCTCACCCAAATTTACTTTTCGCTTCGCTTCAAGTAAACTTTGCATATACTGAAACGTTAGCCAAAATCGTTTCGCTTCTTTGGCTAATGAGCTGCGACTATATCGCCGTTATCCTCGTCGCAAAGCGACATCGTCTAACAGCGACTATCCAAAATTTACTTGCAAAACCTTCGGTTTTTTGGTAAACTTCGGATGAATCGCAGCTCATTATACGAAATTTAAAAATATTTTTCATAAAACTATAAATAGATGAAAGCTATAATAATTGGCTCGTCACTTTCAGGGAAAACAACTGTTGTAAGACATCTCCGAGAAAATTACGACCTTAACGTAAGCGAAATGGATGAAGAATTAACAGAAATTAATGGCGGTAAATTTCCGAAGGATGCTAAAAAGAAACATGATGTATTGGCACCCAAAGTAATCAAGCAAATCTTATCATTACCAAACATACTCTTCTTCACTAATACTGACTATTTCTCTGATCAACAGTTAACTAACGCTAAAAAACTTGGGTTTACTATCGTTCAACTCTATTTGAAGCTAAATGATCTCGAAAAGCGAAATAGATACCGTATAGAAAATGAAGGGTACGATGATATGAGCCAGTGGTTGGAAGGCATGGTTATATATCAAGATCGCATCTTTAAAAAAAGACTGGTTGATCATAGAATAAACGCAACTAAACCTACGCCTGAAATAGTAGAAGATTTGCTTGATTATTTATCCGAATAAGGATTTATGAGAAATATTTTTAAACATCGCACAACAGCGCGTATGAGGCTCAAGAAAAAGCGCGTTAATAATTTTCACCGGTTGCACTTTTTCTTTCACCCAAATTTACTTTTCGCTTCGCTTCAAGTAAACTTTGCATATACTGAAACGTTAGCCAAAATCGTTTCGCTTCTTTGGCTAATGAGCTGCGACTATATCGCCGTTATCCTCGTCGCAAAGCGACATCGTCTAACAGCGACTATCCAAAATTTACTTGCAAAACCTTCGGTTTTTTGGTAAACTTCGGATGAATCGCAGCTCATTATACGACATATTACTCGGGGCACTTTTTAAACAGAAGATTTATTAAGCCATAATTTACAATATTTTCTATGGAATTATTTAAAAAAGATAATTATTCTATCTCGTTCAATAGTTATGGAAACCAGAAAAATCAAATAATAGTTTTATTACCTCCTGGTGTAGGAAACTCAAATCATTTTCAAAAATTGGGGAAATTATTATCTAAATCCTTTTTCGTAATAGTTATTGACTTGCCTGGAACCAACAAATCATCCTGTAGTTCGTGTAATATGGATCAAATTTCAAAAAGAATTATTGATTTTATTGAAACTAAAAAAATAAAAAATTTTATTTTGATTGGAGAATCTTACGGTGCTAACTTGGCAATTAATATATCCAATTCTCTTGACGTAAAAAAGATTGTTTTAGTAGGAGGCGGAAATTTCTTTAATATTTTTAGTAAGTTGTTTTTAACTGTAATATTTCTACCTCCAAAATTTTCGAAAATAATCAGAAAGTCTTATGCCACACTTTTAACAAAGCTTAATATTTTTGATTTTTCTGATTATAGTGATTGTCAATTAAATTGTATCCAAAAAAGATGGAATGAGATAATTTGGTATGAAAATCCTAAATTTGAAAATAAGACAAACACTCTTATCATTAACAGCAAAAATGACTACATAGTAAACAAGAGATCAATTTCTAGGATTAGGGCTAATTACAAAAACCACAAGTTTGTCTTATTAAATTGTAGTCATTTTAAGTATGTTGATTATTTATCGACTGACTATAATAACGTCTTACTAGATTTCATTAATTCTTGAATATGCTTAATGAAAAGTGTCCCTGCGTCATACGCAAGGTGACGCTGCGTTTTCGCTCCTTTCAGTCGCTCACCCTCGTATAACACAGTATATCTGGTTCGCCCCACGGCTCGGGGCTCACCCATATTTTGCTTCAACTATTAAAATGATAGAATAAGGATGGAGCAAAACATCAGATATGCGTGAACGTTAGCCAAAATCGTTTCGCTTCTTTGGCTAATGAGCTGCGACTATATCGCCGTTATCCTCGTCGCAAAGCGACATCGTCTAACAGCGACTATCCAAAATTTACTTGCAAAACCTTCGGTTTTTTGGTAAACTTCGGATGAGTCGCAGCTCATTGTCCGACATACATTTTTATCTTTTTAGGAGGTTTCCCGCTTCGCTTAAAAGAATAAGGAAACAAAACAAAATTTCATTATTAGAGGGGAAATAATGTTGATGGGTCTAGACAATGTGCTTGTGTTTTTTGGTTGAATTTGATAAACTTTAAATAAGTAGTTTGCAAATCAGAAAAATTACTCGAGGGATCGCTTTAGAAACATTTATAATAATTAAAAATCTAATCTAAATTAACATGAGAAAAAACTTTATCTTAATTATATCTGCGATCTCATTTGCCTTGTTAATGTCTAGCCCTACTTTTGCTTCTCCAATGCCACCAATGCCAGAGTGTAAAATAAAGGCAGAGGTTATTGAAAACAATATAGATTATAACCCTTATACCCAGTTGGCGAAAGAACAAGGAATTGCAAAGTCAACTCCAGGATGGACAATAATAAGAATTCTGGAGACAGATGAAGAGCCCGTTGTGGACAGCTCTTTTGCTAATGAAAATTACTGTACAGAACAGTATGTTAAAGGAGAAGAAATCACACTCCATATTGAAGAAGAATACTCAGAAGGAGCAATAATTAGTGGAGTTATTTCTATGTCTGGGGATGAATGGGGTACTTGGCATTCATTTGAAAGTATTGAAAAGATCTCAAAAAATGATGTTTTTGAGGATAGTACAGAAGATGTCATTAATGATGATAAACAACAAGATTCAAATGCTTTTTATTTGATGGCAATATTTGCAGGAGTAACGATTGTATTGATAATCTTGGGGCTCTTTCTCTTAAGAAGAAAATAAATATTGACTGTCTGCATAATATGTTGCGGATTTCTTTTCTCGGAGAGACTGTATTTTAATAATTATTGCTTCTCATCCTCGTATAACAAAAATCATGATGAAAATTGCTCATAATCCAATGTGTGTTGACATATTTTTATTGTTTTGTTAATATAATCATAAGATAAATTCATGAAATTAGCGATGTTTAAGAAATTCGGTATATTGGCTGTCATTCTAGTCTTTTTTGTATTAGGATCACAGAAAAGTTATGCTGCAACAAGTATAGATTTGAGCAATTCCGATAATTATACACTTAGGTTTGATGGCGCAAATGCAAGCTTAAAATTAACTAGTCATGCCCTGGAGCTTGCTGATATAGATAATAATGGAAAAGAAGACATAATTGCCTATGAGACGACAGCTAATGCCTCAGCGGGTATTTATATAATTCTTGATTCACTGGTTGAAGATTTAATTGAAAGTGGTGTTAAGAATATCGATCTTGCAAACCAAAATAATTATAGCTTAAAAATTACAGCACCATATGTTGCTGCTTTTAGCTTAGGATTGTTTGACTATAATGGTGATGGCAAAATTGATTTATTTTCGAATAATAGAAATGAGACAAATGTTTCTATTCTTTACATAATAGAAAACAGCCTTTTAAACCAGCACATGTCGGCAAAAACTGTTAATATAACAAATGCTAATGTTTATTCAATTAAGATAATCCCAAATCTCTATGCACTATATTATGTTGGAGCAGGTGATTTAGATAATAACGGAGCAGATGATTTAGTGTTTGAGCAAATTATTACGAGTTCTGGCTCAACATCAGATCTCGTAATTATTCGTGACTCGATCCTTAAAGGCGTATCTTCTCCTGGAGGCACTTTAAATTTAGGTCTGGATACGGATTTTAGCTTTAAAATAACTAATGCCCCTCTACGAGGAACTTTCGTTCCTATAGTTTCTGATCTTGACGGAGATGGAAAAACAGATATAATTTTTGGAAATAAAAATGCAAGTTTTGGAGATACATACTCAGGCACTGCTTATGTAATTTTTGGTGAACGCCTTGAACAGTTTGAACTAGCAGGAAATACTGTTGATTGGAACAGCCAAACTGTATATAACCTGAGAATTGATGGAAAAACCTCATATGGTCAACTAGGTTGGTACTCTCAAAGCTTCGCTGATGTAAATAATAATGGGAAATTAGATGTTATAATTGGAGATCAAGGGGGGAGTTATTTATATAGGGTCTTGCCCAGTTAACTGAATTAAAATAGTCAACTAATTTTGGTATAATGGGC